>CAYQAR010000001.1:0-148548 GCA_964415505.1 uncultured Chromatiaceae bacterium
AAGATCGGAAGTTTTCAGCCTTAATTCAACCGTCCGTGGAAACGGGGTAGAACCCCGGCGAGTTCAACTGGCTCAGAAACATCATCATGATGCACTCCTTTTGAGATCACTCTAGGGATGGCGCCGCAAGGAGAAGCTCCGTCTCTTGCGGTTGATCTCCGGGCATCACCCCGCCTTGCGGAAGGTGAAATTGATGCGCTGGCCCCCCAGCAGCGCATGGGGCTCGTCCTTGAGTGGCATCACACCGTGGTAGCGCAGGCGATCCACGCCGCCCCACACCATCACGTCCCCGTGGTGCAGCGGCACCTTGGCCGTGCGGTCGGTGCGCGCATGGCCGCCGAACAGGAATGTGGCCGACATGCCCAGCGATACCGAGACAATCGGCGCGTCGTAGTCGCGCTCGTTCTTGTCTTGGTGCAGCGAGAGCCGCGCGCCCGGTGTGTAGCGGTTGATCAGGCACGCATCAGGCTCGAAGTGGTCAAAGCCCGCCGCCTTCGCGGCCTTGTTCGCCAACCAGGCGAACACTTCCGGCATGACCGGCCACGGCTCCCCGGTATCAGGATCGACCGAGGTGTAGCGGTAGCCGCGCCGGTCGGTCGTCCAGCCCAGCGCGCCGCAGTTCGTGAGTGCGATCGACATGGTGAAACCGCCCGGCGTCACCATGTGCCGGAATGGCGAAATGGCATCGATGATTTCGATGGCGGGGATCACCTCTCGCACGTAAGGCAACGCGAATCCGCGCAGCAATGACGCGGCGGGCCCCAGGCGCTGGTGCGGGGGCTGCGCGGGAGTCTCGAACAGTTCGAGCGTGTTCATCTGGCGTCGTGAAAGATCAGACCCACCGTGTGGCGCCTGCCGCTGCGGATGCGGCTCACGCCGTGGCGCATGGCAACCTTGCGGGTGCCGCGCTGCTCCATCGCGGGCCGTTGATTGACGGTAAACACCACGGCATCGCTCTTGCGCAGTGAAACCACATCTGCACTCTGGCCTCTGGCGGACTGCTCCGTCATGACGAATTCGCCTCCGGCGAAATCCTTGTCGGGCTCCGACAGCAGGATCGCCACCTGCAGCGGGAAGACGTGCTCGCCATAGAGGTCCTGGTGGAGGCAGTTGTAGTCGCTTTCACCGTATTGAAGGATCAGTGGCGTGGGTCTTGTCTGGCCGGCCTGATGGCATCGCCGCAAATACTCATCCAGTCCATCCGGGTACCGCACGTCGATTCCCAACCGCTGGTTCCAGCGATTGGCGACCGGCACGATCCGGGGATACAGCGCGTGACGCAATTGATGAAGCAGGGGCGGCAGCGGGTACGAGAAGTATTTGTACTCCCCGCGCCCGAACCCGTGGCGAGCCATGACGACCCGTGAGCGGAAGCCTTCCTCCTGTGGATAGAGCGCAGCGAGGTCATCGCATTGCTCCGCCGTCAGGAGGCCGGGTAGCACGGCATATCCATTCGAATCGAGCAACCGCCCGACATTTACCCAGTCGCAGGCCTCGGGCTTCACGATACCGTCTGACCGACGACGTGACGGATGGGGCCTTCCACGCGACTGTCCGAGGCGCGAAAGTGGTACTTGAGCGTCGACATGCCTCGGGGCGTCATGACAATTGCTCCCTGCAGTCAATCAATGCTGTCAGTTTGCAACTCCTTTGGCTGCCTGAAACTCCACTCCTTGCGGTTGAACTCTCGTGCCGGCGCTGGTGATGGGACCGGAAGGCGGCGTCATCACCGGCAGCGATTGTCTGATCGACGACGGCGCGACGGCGAATTTCTTCTACAGGCCGGATGCAGGCAAGTAGTGCATCGTTCGTCGTCACCCCTGCGGGTTCGCGCCCGCTTTCCCGTTCTTGAGGCAATATCGCAGCCAAACGGCGCCATCGGGCATGCTTTCGCAGCTCATGAGGCTCATGGCCCGCACCGGTGCAGGCTGGATGGCATCGGCGGCCACGGAGTCGAATACACTCGGCGCTCCTGCGGCGCCGTCAACCGCCGGCCACACAATCAGGCTGATCTCATCGATGAGACCCGCGCGCAGGAAGCTGCCGTTGATGACGCCGCCGCCCTCGAGAAGCAGGCGCTCTACTCCGAGCTCCGCGCGGAGTATTTGCAATGCGCGGCCCGGATCTATGCTCGTCTTGCCCGCAAAGAAGTAGGAGACATTGTCGGCGCGCAGGCCTGCCAGGTGGGCATCCGATACATTCTCGGCGAGCACGACGACGAGCGGATCGCCGCCGATGTCCGGGCGGCCCCAGGCGATCTTGCCGTGAGCATCGAACACGACGGCATAGGTTGGCGCGTCGCGACTCGCGAACCAGGGCTCACGGGGAAAGCGCGCATTCGTGCTGCCCGCATACGCCAAGGCCTCCGCGAACTCCTGGCCGGTGACGCGGCCGATGAGCCAGGCGCGCGCCGCGATCCGCGAGTGGAGCCGTTCATACAAGTCGCCTTCCATGCCTCGTGGGCGCCAGCGATCCGGCAGGATGCGGCCATCGACACTCGCGGCCATGTGGCAGATGACGTAGGGTTTCAAACGAGCCTCCTCAACCCCCGCGCTACAGTGTACAAGTCGATGAACCCGATTCACCAATAGTCGGGAGAGCCGCATGCGCAACTTCATACTCATGCCGTTTATCATGGTCGCGTGCGCACTGGCGTCCGGCCCGGCCTGGGCCGCGGAGCGCCCGTCCGGCGAGTCGGCGCGTGCCTGTGCAGCGCTCACCGAGGTGTCGCTGCACAATACGCGGATCGATCAGGCGCAATGGCAGACAGCGCAGGCACTGCTGGCCGATGCGCACTCGGGCCTGACCGGATCCACGGTGCAAAACCAGCAGGTGGGCGCACACTGCCTGGTACGCGGTGTCATCAACCCGCGAACCGGCGTCGATGGCGAGCCATACGGCATCCGCTTCGAGTTGCGCTTGCCTGTAGCCTGGAACGACAAGTTCCTGTTCCAGGGTGGCGGCGGCACCAACGGCTTCCTGGCGCCGGCCTTGGGCAGCATTCCCAGCCAGGGTTCCACCGCCACACCGGCGCTGCTGCGTGGCTATGCGGTGGTGAGCCAGGACGGCGGTCATGACGGCACGGATACACGCTTCGCACGCGATCAGCAGGCGCGGCTGGACTATGCCTATGCATCCACCGGCCAGGTGACGGCGGTCGCCAAACAACTGCTTCAGCACTTCTACGGCGAGGCGGCGCGCAAGTCCTACTTCATGGGCTGCTCCAACGGCGGGCGCGAGGCCATGATGGCCGCGCAGCGCTATCCCACCGAATTCGACGGCATCGTCGCCGGCAATCCCGGCTTTCGCCTGACCTGGGCCGGTGTCGGCGAGGCCTGGGACAGCCAGCAGTTCATGCGCGTCGCGCCCACCAATGCGCAGGGCGAGAAGATCGTCGCGAACGCCTTCACCCAGGCGGAACTCGACCTCGTCAGTCGCGCCATCCTCGCCCGTTGCGATGCCCGCGATGGGCTCGCGGACGGACTGGTCAACGCCTGGGAGCAGTGCGACTTCCAGGCCGCGCAGTTGCAGTGCCGCGACGGGCAGCGCCAGGATTGCCTGCCCGTGGAAAAGGTGCAGGTGTTGCAGGCGGTGTTCGATGGCGCGAATAACAGCCGCGGCGAAAACGTGTACGCCAGCTGGCCATGGGACGCGGGCATCAACACGGCGGGTTGGCGCACGTGGAAGCTCGGCGCTTCGCAGACCGCACAGCCCAACGCGATCAACTTCACCATGGGTGCGGCGTCGCTCAGGGACTATTTTCTGACGCCCGGCGATTCCGCCTTCGACGTGCTGCGCTTCGATTTCGACCGCGACATCGACAAGGTCCGCCAGACCGCCGCGATCCATGACGCCGACGCCACGTTCCTGACTACCTTCACTGCGCGCGGCGGCAAGCTGATCATCTTCCAGGGCGTTTCCGACCCGGTGTTCTCCGCGCACGACATCCGCGACTGGTATCGGAAGTTGCAGCGGGACATGGGCGGTGCGACGCCGGGCTTCGCGCGGCTGTTCATGATTCCCGGCATGACCCACTGCGGCGGCGGCGCCGCACTGGAGGATTTCGATCCACTGACCGCACTGGAGCGATGGACCGACCAGGGCGTGGCGCCCGAGCGGATCATCGCCACGGGCACGCTGCGCGGCGATACGCGCCCGCGTTCGCAGCCGCTGTGTCCGTATCCGCAGATGGCGGTCTATCGCGGCGGCGACGAGCGGGCGGCGGAGAGTTTCCAGTGTCGTTGAGGAAGCTGCATGCGGTAGACGCTACCGGGCAGCCTTTTCCCAATCCGGCGGCAGGGCAGGGTTGTCCGGCACCATCCGGCGTCCGCCTTCGTGCCAGCCGGATCGATCTTCACGCGCTCACAGATTCGTCAATGCCGACTCCCGCGGACGCGATCCTTTCAACTCGATCCGCTCGAGCGCGGTGCGGAACTCGTGCAGTTCGTCCGGGGTGAAAGTGACGAAGGCGCCGCCGATGTTCTCTTCCACGTGCTTCAGCTTGGTCGTGCCCGGGATCGGCACGATCCACGGCTTCTGCGCCAGCAGCCAGCCGAGCGAGAACTGCGCCGGGGTCACGCCCTTGCGCTGGGACCATTCGCGCACCAGCACGACGAGCTTCATGTTCGCGTCGAGCGCGTCGTCGGTGAACTGGGACACGGTGCCGCGCCGGTCCTCCGCTCCGAACCGGGTGCTGGTGTCGATCGTGCCGGTCAGCAGGGCCCGGGCAACCGGACCCCACGGCACGAACGCGATCCCGAGCTGCTCGCAGGTGGGCAGGACGTCGTACTCCGCCACCCGCTCCAGCAGGGAGTATTCGCTCTGCACGGCCGCCACTGGATGCACCGCGTGCGCGCGACGGATGGTGTCCGGCGACATCTCCGACAAGCCGTAGTTGCGGATCTTGCCGGCCGCGATCAGCTCCTTGAGCGTGCCGGCGACATCCTCGACGGGGACGTTCGGATCGGCGCGGTGCTGGTAGTAGAGGTCGATGGTCTCCAGCCGCAGGCGCCGCAACGAGCCATCCACGGCGCGGCGGATGTTCTGCGGCCGGCCATCGCGCCCGCCCGTGGCGCGGTCGCCGTCGAAGCTGAAGCCGAACTTGGAGGCGATCACCACTTCGCCCTTGAACGGCGCCAGCGCCTCGCCGACCAGTTCCTCGTTGACCAGCGGCCCGTAGATCTCCGCGGTGTCGAAGAAGGTCACCCCGCGCTCGACCGCGCCGCGGATCACCGCGATCATCGCCTGCTTGTCCTGCGGTGCGTTGTAGACGCCGCTCATGCTCATGCAGCCGAGGCCGATGGCCGAGACTTCCAACGTGCCGATCCGGCGGCGTGGCAGCGCTCGTGTGGCCGTCGCGGTTCCGGATTGCGCCTGGGCCAGGCCGCTCATGCCCGCCAGCAGCGGCACGGCCGCCATGGTGCCCAGCGCCCCGGCGAGCAGCCTGCGCCGGTCGATCATCTGCTGCAACTCCGTGGCGGTTGCGTCTTCATGTCGGTTCTTCATCGTGCTCATCTCCGGTGAACGTTCATGGGTTGTCCGATCGCGCTGTGGACGTGTCGGCGGGATCTACGCCTGCGGTCGGTTCTTCTCCGGCGCCGACAGGCACGGCGAGCATCGCGTCGCCGCCCTCGGCGCCGGCAATCGTTCCGTGGATCAGAAGTGCGCGTCGATATCGACGACGTCTATCAGCTTCTCGTTCACAAACTCCTTGAGACCGAGGCCGAGCAGCTCGCGACCGTAGCCCGAGCGGCGAGCGCCGCCGAAAGGCAGATCCGCCTCGACCTTGGTCGGGTGGTTGACGAACACCATGCCGGTCGAAATCCGTTTGGCGACTTCGAAGCCATGCGCGGTGTCGGAGGTGAACACCGAACCTCCGAGTCCGAAGGGCGAATCGTTGGCGATGCGGACCGCGTCGTCCTCGTCCTTCGCGCGGAACAGCATGGAGACGGGGCCGAAGAACTCCCAGTAGCGTGCCGGGTTGTTCTCATCGAGTTCCGTCAGGAAGGTCGGCTGAACGAAGGCACCCCGAGTGGGCACCGGCGGGCCGACTTTCTCGGCCTTCGCACCATGACCGACCGCCTTGCGGATCTGTTCTTTGATGTCGTCCGCGGCCTTCTGCGAGGAGAGCGGAGCCAGCGTCGACTTCGGATCGAAGGGGTCGCCGGCCATCAGTTTGGCAACACCCTGGCGGTAACCGTCGAGGAACGCGTCGTAGATCTCGTCGACGACGATCATGCGCTTGGACGATACGCAGACCTGCCCGCCATTCCAGTGGCGGCCGAACACTGCCCAGTCGATGGTCTTCTTCAGGTCGGCATCGGCGAGCACGATGAAGGCATCGGCGCCGCCCAGTTCCATCGTGGACTTCTTCAGCGCCTTGCCCGCCTCGGCCGCCACGACGGAGCCTGCCGCCTCGGATCCGGTCAGCGCCACGCCCTGGACGCGCGGATCATTGATGATCATGTTGATCTGGTCACGCGTCGCGTAGAGGTTCTTGAAGCAGCCCTCCGGCAGGCCCGCCTCCGTCATCATCTTTTCGAACGCGGCCGCGCTTTGCGGCACGTTGGAGGCATGCTTGAGGAGGAGCGTGTTGCCCGCCGAAAGCTGCGGCGCGAGGATGCGGGCGATCTGGTAGTAGGGGAAGTTCCAGGGCTCGATGGCGAGCAGCACGCCGAGCGGATCGTGCACCAGCACCGCCTCACCCTCGGCCGGATCGAGCACCGGCAGTTTCTCCGGCTTCAGCAGCCTTTCGGCATTGCGGACGTAGTATTCGAAGATCCTGGCCGAGAGCTCGACTTCCGCCCTGGCTTCCGAAATAAGCTTGCCCATCTCCAGCGTCAGGAGCTTCGCATAGGCCTCGCTGTCCCGGCGCAGCAGATTGGCGGCGCTCTGCAGGATGGGTGCGCGCTGCGCGAATGGCCTTTTCCGCCACTCGAGAAAGGCGGCATGCGCCTTGTCGAGCGCGCTGCGCACCTCGGCATCGGTGGCCTCGGAAAAAGTGGCGACCGTCTCGCCTGTGTAGGGATTGATGGTTGCGTACGCCATTTGTCATTCCTCCTTCATGAATCCGACGCTCAGAGGCCAGTAGTCTTGAGTAATCGTTCTGGATAGCGCTCGCCTTCGATCCGGATGGCCGCGGCCGCCGACCGGATGTCCTCGAGATCGGCGACTGTCAGCACGACATCGACCGCGCCGAGGTTCTCTTCCAGACGCTGCAGCCTGGTGGTGCCGGGGATGGGGACGATCCAAGGCTTCTGCGCCAGCAGCCACGCGAGCGCGATCTGGGCAGGCGTTGCTTTCTTTCGTGTGGCGATGCGTTTGAGCAGGTCGATGAGTGCCTGGTTCTTCTCCATGGCCTCGGGCGTGAAGCGCGGCAGGATCTTGCGGAAGTCGCCTTCGCCGAGCTTCATATCCTTGTCCATCGCACCGGTCAGAAATCCTTTGCCGAGCGGGCTGTAGGGCACGAGGCCGATCCCCAGTTCCTCGCAGGCTTGCAGGATGCCGTTGGTCTCGACGCCGCGCGTCCACAGCGAGTATTCGTTCTGCAAGGCGGCGACCGGCTGCACAGCATGGGCACGACGAACAGTCTGCGCGCCCGGCTCCGACAGGCCAAAGTGCTTCACCTTTCCAGCCGCGATCAGTTCCCGGACCGCACCGGCCACATCTTCGATGGGCACGTTCGGATCGACGCGATGCTGATAGAAGAGGTCGATCTGCTCGATGCCGAGCCGCTCGAGGGAAGCGTCTGCGGTGGCCTTGATATGTTCCGGCTTGCTGTTGGTGCCGGCCTGTTTGCCACCCTCGATGCTGAAACCGAACTTGGTGGCGATCACCACCCGATCGCGAACCGGGCGCAGGGCTTCACCGACCATCACCTCGTTGGTGTATGGACCATAGATTTCGGCTGTATCGAAGAACGTAACGCCGCGATCGACTGCCTGGCGAATCAGCGTGATGCCGTCCTGCTTGCTGAGCCTGTGGCCGTAGGCGAAGTCCAGCCCCATGCAGCCGTAGCCCAGAGCCGAGACTGCCAGGCCGCCTTTTCCGAGTGTTCGTTTCTGCATGGCGCTTCTCCTTCACTTCAATCCCAGCACGCGCCGCAGCTCTGCTGCGTTGACGTGGTTGCGGAACCCGGGGCCGCCGGCCTGGAACGACGTGGCCGCGGTCAGCCCGCCCACGATAACCGGGTCGCAGCCCGCATCGCGTACCAGCTGGACTGCCATGTCGAGCGCGGCCGCGTCATCGCTGGCCACGGGAACGCCTAGCCTGTTGCCGCTGCGCCGCGCAGAGGCTTCGACCTGGGTCGCATCCACCGAGCTGAAGGCCCGCACCACGCGCGCACCGGGCAGCAGCCGGGCAGTGGTGACGGCTACGCCGTCGGCATACGCCTCGCGCGACAGCGCGCTGTCATCGCGGCGAGGATTGCAGGCATCGAGCACGATCTTGCCCTGCAGTGGTTCGTGAAGGTCTTTGGCCAACTGAGGCAACGCGGCAAAGGGGACCGTGCACAGCAGCACCGAGCCGAACCGGGCTGCCTCGATGGGCAGGCCCACGGAGGCCCGGGTCCCCGCCTGCTGCGCCATTTCGCGCAGTTCGTCCGGATGGCGGGAGGAGAACATCACCTCATGGCCTGCGCGTACCCATTCGCGGCCGACCGTCCCGCCCATCCAGCCGGCGCCGATGACGCCGATGCGCAGGGGGCCAGGAGACTGGGCTCGGGCGCTGGTCAGAGGGGCCACCGCAGGCAGCATGGCCGCGCTGGCGAGGAGTCGCAGTATGGTTCGTCTGGACTGGGACATGGTGAAACCTCCTGGATCACGTGCGCCAATGCGAAGGGAAAATAGCACCCTCTAGTGTGCAGAGTGAGTGGAGTAATTCGCATAGAGCCATGAGCACAGCTCATCAAAGCGCTGTCCGCAGGCACCCGCGCAGGGTACCTGACCGCGTGTCACGTAGCGCAGCGCCGAGTGAACGGCGAAACCCGACACACCATCGTTACTGCAGGGATCTCAGGATGTGATGAACGATCACGGCCAGCATCAGCATGACGCCGCCCCAGATGAGGTACGGTCCGTGGTCGCGGTCGCGGTTCGTGTATCCGACGATCAGGCACAGGAGGCCCAGAAACGCGATGAGGATGCTGACGCGGGCGATCGGATCCATTGCTCGTACCGTTGATCCAGGCTAGGGACTGCGTTCGTTCCAGCCGCCGCCCAGCACCTGGTACAGGATGACGCGGTTCGCCTGTTCGGCGAGACGTGTGGAGATCAGGCCCTGCTGTGCGCTGTAGAGCGTACGCTGCGCGTCGAGCTGGACGAGGTAGCTGTCGCGGCCTGCCCGATAACGCGCACGCGAGAGCTGCTCGGCTCGTGTTGCCGCATCGACGAGCGCCTCCTGTGCCCGTCGCTGGGCCAAGAGCGTCGTCGTGAGTGCGAGTGCATCGGCGACTTCGCGGAAGCCGGCCTGGATCGCGTGTTCGTACTGGGCGAGGGCGATGTCGCGCTCCGCGTGAGCGCCGTCCAGACTCGCGAGCAGACGCCCTCCCTGAAAGATCGGGACGCCGATCGACGGCGTGAAGCTCCAGGTGTCCGTGTCGCCCTTGAACAGATCGGAGAGTTCGGTGCTGGCTGTGCCGACGGCGCCGGTGAGGCTGATCGTGGGAAAGAAGGCGGCGCGTGCGGCGCCTATATTGGCGTTGGCGGCGCGCAGTATGTGCTCGGCCTGCAACACGTCGGGGCGGCGCAGCAGTACCGCCGAGGGGAGTCCGGCAGGCAACGGCGACAAGCCTGTGACAGCGTCGTCGAAAGCAGTTGGCAGGAGACTCGCGTCCGCCGGAGCGCCGATCAGGAGAGTCAACGCATTGATATCCTGTGCGACGACACCCGAGTAGTACGCGACGTCGGAGCGTGCCGCTTCAATTTCCACGCGAGCCTGCTGAAGCTCGAGGCCGGACACGGCCCCGGACTGATGGCGGCGGTCCGTCAGCTGGTAGGAATCCTCGTAGGTCTCCAGCGTGGCCTGCGAGACGCGCAGCAGCTCCTGGTCGGCGGCAAGCGTCAGATAGGCGCTGGCGACCGCGGCGATCAGGCTCAGCTGCGCGCTGCGGCGCGCTTCCTCCTGCGAGAGGTACAGTTGCAGCGCGGCTTCACTCAGATTGCGTACGCGGCCGAACAGGTCGAGCTCGAAGGCGGTGACGCCGAGATCGACGCTGTAGAGCCGATTCACGACCCCGGCCCCGGCGCCGGCACCTGAAGGGTTGACGAGCGCATCGCCACCCGAACGCGTCATCGTCCCGGCCACGCTCAGCGAGGGCACCCGGTCCGCTCGCTGGATGCGGTACTGGGCGCGCAGGCTTTCGACATTGAGCACGGCCACGCGCAGGTCGCGGTTGTTGGCGAGCGCGCGCGCGATCAGCTCTTCGAGCTTTGGATCGACGAAGAAATCCCGCCAGCCGATGTCCGCAGCGCTGGTGCCCGCAGCGTCTGCAGGACCCGCGGGTGGCGCCGCGGCCATGGTCGTCGGCGGCAGGGGCCATTCGACGGGAACTGCAGCATCGGCGTGCGGCAACGTCGGCTCCAGCATTCCGCATCCGCCGGCACACAGGATCGCCGTCAACGGCAGGAAGATCCCCGCAAGCCGGGGGAACCCCGAAGCCAGCGAGCCCGGCTGCCGGGTCATGTCGCCGTACTCCCACTACCGGTGGGCTCTGGTGCAGCTTCCACGGCGGCGGGCTCGCTTGCCTTGCGGATGAACAGTCGCTCCACCACGACAAAGAACAGCGGAATGAAGAACAGGCCGAAAAACGATCCCACGACCATGCCGCCCACGACGCCGGTGCCGATCGCGCGTTGCGCCCCGGAACCGGCGCCCGTGGCGATGGCGAGCGGCAGCACGCCGAGCCCAAAGGCAAGCGAGGTCATCAGGATCGGGCGCAGCCGCACGCGCACGGCGGAGAGGGTCGCTTCGACCAGATTCATGCCGCCTTCGAAATTGGTCTTGGCGAACTCGACGATCAGAATGGCGTTCTTGCTCGTCAGGCCGACCGTCGTGAGCATCGCCACCTGGAAGTAGACATCGCGTTCCATGCCGCGCAGCGTATTGGCGAGCACAGCGCCCAGGATGCCGAGCGGCGCCGCCAGCAGCACGGCGGACGGCACGGTCCAGCTCTCGTACAGCGCGGCGAGGCACAGGAAAACGATCAGCAGCGACAGGGTGTACAAGAGCGGAGTCTGCGCGCCGGCCTGGCGCTCCTGGAACGACGTTCCGGTCCATTCGATGCCGAAGCCCGGCGGAAGCCCCACAGCGAGTCTCTCGACTTCCAGCATCGCGTCGCCCGAGCTCACGCCAGGCGCCGCCTCGCCGTTGATCTGCACGGCGGGCACGCCGTTGTAGCGCTCGAGGCGCGGCGAGCCGAAATCCCAGCGCGCGGTGCCGAAGGCGCCGAACGGGACCATCTCGCCTGCGGCATTGCGCACCGACCAGCGACGGAAGTCCTCAGGCTTCATCCGGAACTCCGCGTCGGCCTGCATGTACACCCGCTTGACGCGGCCGCGATCGATGAAGTCGTCGACGTACTGGCTGCCCCACGCCGCACCGAGCGCGGCATTGATGCTCGCCGTCATCAGGCCGAGCGATGCGGCCCTGCTGTCGTCGATGTCGATGCGCAGTTGCGGCGCATCCTCCTGGCCGTTGGGTCGAACGTTGGCCAGCAGCTGGCTTTTCGCCGCTTCGCCGAGAAACTGGTTACGCGCCGCGAGCAGGGCGTCGTGGCCGAGACCTGCTTCGTCCTTCAGGTAAAGAATGAAGCCGCCCGAGACGCCGAGCTCCGTCACCGCCGGTGGCGCAAACGCGAAAATCAGGGCGTCCTTGAACTGCTGGAACCGTGCCATCGCGCGCCGGGCGATGGCGGCGACGCCAAGCTCCTCCGCGGGGCGCAGGTCCCAGTCCTTCAGGCTGACGAACGCCAGGCCGTTGTTCTGGCCGGAGCCGCCGAAACTGAAACCCTGCACCGTGAATGCCGTATCGAGGGCCTCCTTCTCGTTCTCGAGGAAATGGGCCTCGACGAACCTGACCGCCTCCAGCGTGCGTTGCTGCGTAGCGCCAATCGGTGTCTGGATCTGCGCGAACAGCACGCCTTGGTCCTCGTCCGGAAGGAACGCCGTCGGCAGGCGCATGAACAGCACCGCCATCACCACGCACATCGCCGCGAAGACGAGCAGCCAGCGTTTCCTGCGCGAGAGAATGCCTTGCACCGCGCTGCGATAACGGTCGTTGCCGCGGTCGAAGGAGCGGTTGAACCAGCCGAAAAAGCCCCGTTTGGCCACCTGGTGGCCCTTCGCCGCGGGCTTGAGCATCGTCGCGCACAAGGCCGGCGTCAGCACGATCGCGACGAGCACCGACAGCGCCATAGCTGCCACGATCGTGACCGAGAACTGCCGGTAGATGACGCCCGTCGAGCCGCCCATGAACGCCATCGGCAGGAAGACGGCCGACAGCACCACGGCGATGCCGACGAGGGCGCCGGTGATCTGGTCCATCGACTTGCGCGTGGCCTCGAGCGGCGGGAGGTCTTCGTCCGTCATGACGCGCTCGACGTTCTCCACCACGACGATGGCATCGTCCACGAGCAGCCCGATCGCGAGCACCATCGCGAACATCGTCAGCATGTTGATCGAGTAGCCCATGAACGCGAGCACCGCGAACGTGCCGAGCAGTACGACCGGGACGGCGATGGTCGGGATCAGCGTGGCGCGGAAGTTCTGCAGGAACAGGTACATCACCAGGAACACGAGTACGATCGCCTCGATGAGCGTGTACACGACGCCCTCGATCGACACCCGGACGAACGGTGTCGTGTCGTAGGCCACGACCGGTGTCAGCCCCTCGGGAAAGTTCTGGCCCAATTGCCGGAGCAGCGCATTCACCCCGTCGGCGGTCGCGAGCGCATTGGCGCCGGTCGCCATCGTGATGGCGACACCGGCTGCGGGACGGCCGTTGAGGCTGGCGATGCTGTCGTAGCTCTCGGAGCCAAGCTCGACGCGGGCGACCTCGCCAAGCCGGAGGACCGAGCCGTCGGCATTGCTGCGTACGACGATCTCGCGGAACTGCTGCGCGGTTTGCAGCCGGCCGCGCGCGTTGATCACGGCATTGAGCTGCTGGCCGTCGACGGCCGGCGAGCCGCCGAGCTGCCCCAGCGCCACCTGCTGGTTCTGGCCCTGGATGGCGGCGGCCAGGTCGGCCGTGGTGAGGTTGTAGGTATCGAGCTTGTTCGGGTCGAGCCAGATCCGCATCGCGTACTGCGAGCCGAACAGCTGCGTGGAGCCGACGCCGGCCACGCGGGAGAGCGGGTCGATGATGCTGGCGGCGAGGTAGTCGGCGATGTCCGTCCGGCTCATCCGGCCGTCGTCGGACACGAAAGCGACGACCATCAGGAAGCCTTCCCCTGTCTTGGTGACGCTGATGCCCTGCTGCTGCACTTCCTGCGGCAGGAGCGGAGTGGCGAGCTGGAGCTTGTTCTGGACCTGTACCTGCGCGACATCCGCATTCGTGCCGCTGGCAAAGGTCAACGTGATGTTCGAGCGTCCGTTCGACTCGCTGGTCGCCGACATGTACAGGAGCCCGTCGAGCCCCGTCATGTTCTGCTCGATGATCTGGGTCACCGAGTCCTCGACCACCTGCGCGGATGCACCGGGATACGTCGCGCTGACCGACACGGTCGGCGGCGCTATTACGGGGTGGCGGGCGATCGGCAACTGCGTGATGGCCAGCGCGCCGGCCAGCATGATGATGATCGCGATGACCCACGCGAAGATCGGTCGGTCGATGAAGAAGTGCGCCATGTGGCGGCTCGCTCAGCCCGCCTCGACCGGCGTACCCGGACGGATCTTCTGCAGCCCCTCGACGATGACCTTGTCGCCGGCCACGAGTCCGCTTTCCACCAGCCACTGGTCGCCCACCGTCTGGCTGACCGTGATCGCACGCTTCTCCGCCTTGCCGTCCGCGCCGATCACCATTGCACTGGTGATCCCCGCGGGGTCGCGCGCGACGCCTCGCTGCGGTACGAGGATTGCATTGTTGCGCACGCCGCCGGCGACAATGGCGCGCACGTACATGCCCGGCATCAGCAGGTGGTCGGGATTCGGTACATCCACGCGGAAGCCGACGCTGCCGGTGGTCGGGTCCACGGCAACTTCGACGGAGGCGATTCTGCCCGCATGCTCGTAGTGCGATCCATCCTCGAGGACGATGGTGACCGGCAACGACTCCGCGCCCTGGAGCGTGCCCGCCGCCAGCTCCCGGCGCAGCTGCACCACGTCGATACTGGACACAGTGAGATCGACGTTGATCGGATCGAGCTGCTGCACGGTCGCGAGCGCTTCGGTCTGGTTGGCAGTGACCAGCGCGCCTGCCGTGACCGACGATCTGCCGATGCGGCCACTGATGGGCGAGGTGATGCGCGCATAGCCAAGCGTGACGCCGGTGCTCTGCACGGCGGCCTGTGCGGCCAGGACATCGGCTTCGGCCTGGCGAAACGCGGCGGTCGCATCCTCGAAATCCTGCGCGCTGACGGCGTCGATCTTCACCAGCTCGGACGTGCGCCTGTAGTTGAGACCAGCAGTCACCCGCGTCGCCTCGGCGCGCGCGAGAGACGCCTTGGCACTGGCGTAGGCCGCCTGATAAGTGGCGTCTTCGACCTGGTACAGGGGCTGACCGGCTTTAACGAGGCTGCCTTCCTCGAACAGGCGCTGTTTGACGATACCGCTCACCTGCGGGCGCACTTCGGCGACGAGAAAGGCGCTCGTACGCCCCGGCAACTCCCGCGTCAACGTGACCGATTGCGCCACGAGCGTGACGATGCTCACGGGAACCGCGGTGCTGCCCGGCAACGGTGCGTCGCTGCCGCCACAGGCGGCAAGCAGCGACACCAGCAGGGCGCATGCGGCGTAGGACCGTCGATGGGTCATCATGTGCCTCGAAGAAGGTTTTGGGGGTGGCCCGACCGCAGCCGACGACAGGAGAGGGTACGGTCGTTGAAGACCTTATACCGTGCCAGGTTTGCCGGGACAACGGATTGCCCGGGCCATGGACGCTGCCCGGCGGCGTCGTGCCGGGGACGTCAATCGCCCACTTTGGTGCGTGCGCCGCCTTGTGGGTGCGCGGCATGGAGAATAACGTCCACGCCCTTGGCGGAAGCGACCCTTGAGGGCGCAAGGCGGTCCGGCGCAATCTGAGCCGGACCGGGAAGCACCGACAACCTGGCCAAGGGTCAACCGACAGAAAGGGCCATCACCATGACCACCATTCCGAACTTCACCCTGAACAATGGTGTAGAGATCCCTGTCATCGGATTCGGCGTCTTCCAGACGCCGCCTGCCGAGACGATCGCCGCCGTGCTCACCGCGCTCGAAACGGGCTACCGGCACATCGACACCGCTGCGGCCTACGGCAACGAGCGCGAGGTCGGTGAAGCGGTACGCCGTTCAGGGCTGGCCCGGAAGGACATCTTCATCGAGACGAAGGTGTGGGTCACGGATTACGGGTATGACGAGACGCTTCGCGCCTTCGATAAGGCATCGGCCAAGCTCGGCATCGACACCATCGACCTGCTGATCCTGCACCAGCCGCGGGTCGAGGATTTCAAGCTCACGATTGCGGCATACCGTGCACTGGAGCGCCTGCTCGCCGACGGTCGCCTCCGCGCGATCGGCGTCAGCAACTTCACCCCGAAGGTCCTCGAACGCTTCCTGCCCGAGGTCGAGGTCGTGCCGGCCGTGAACCAGATCGAGCTGCACCCGTACTTCACGCAGGCTGCCAACGTGAAGGCCGACGACGCCGCCGGCATTCTCACCCAGGCGTGGTCGCCCATTGGCGGCATCACCCATTACCGCGGCTCGAAGGCGACCAGCACCTTCACGGATGAGACCCTCGTGAACATCGGTAAGACGTACGCCAAGTCGCCTGCTCAGGTCATGCTCCGCTGGCATATCCAGGAGGGCCGTCAGGTCATTCCCAAGTCGACGCACGCGGCGCGGATCGCCGAGAACTTCGACATCTTCGATTTCACGCTTACCGATCAGGATCTCGCCTCCATCGATGCGCTCGACAAGGGCGTGCGTAGCGGTCCCGATCCGGACCAGCCACAGCCCGCCTTTCTCAATTACAAGATCCCCGAGGCTTGAGTCACCCGGCCAGCTGATCACTGGACGGGTGATCTCTCTCCCCGGAGTGGTTTGTGAAGAACAGGGATCGTCCCGCCTTGATCCCGCTCGCCTGTTTAAGTTGAAGCCGCTTTTCGTTGCGTTCCCGGATGAACGTGCCGATCCGGGCAATTTCTTCAGCACCGATGGTTTGAACCTTCTGATTCGCGCAATAACTTGAGTAGCGGCGGGCCCTTGCAGGGCCCGAAAACAATTGAGTGGGAGTAGGGGGTGCATTGGTGGGTTATTTTCACCGATGGAATCAGTGAGTAGCGATTTTCAGGAAATGGTTCGCTGTCAATCGTCTTCGGGATGAGTTTGCGGGCCAAATTCCTGATCGACAGGCGATTTGTCGCAGCGAGTGCGAATCGCGGCCCGAGTTCCAACAAATTCTTTTGACGGTAAAGATCGTGCCGTGACTTGGGCGGCAACTTTTTCCGCCAAGTGGAACGGGGCGGCGCGCTGCCCGGTTTGCCCTTGGTTGAACTGACTCACTTGCAGTGAGCGAAACGCGGGATTCATGAACCTCCCGCTTACCTGCGAGGCAGGCAATTCGAGTCCAGTTACTTCCTGAATAGACGACCTGTTAATCCGGATTGGACTGGTTTATGATCCGGATTGGACGATCCAGCAGATCTGCGATTGACGACATGCCAGCAGCCGACGATACCCTCATTCCGCGCCATGCCGCCAGGCAGGTGGCAACGGCGCTTGCGGATACACCGGTGGTGATGGTCAGCGGACCGCGCCAGTGTGGCAAGACCACGCTGGTGCGCGGCTTTGCTGCGGGTGGGAGGCGGTACGTCAGCCTGGACGATGAGACGGCGCTGACCGCAGCGCGCGATGATCCGGCAGGATTCCTGCGTCCTCTCGACCGCGCCATCCTGGACGAAGTCCAGCGGGCACCGGAACTGCTTCGCGCGATCAAGCTGTCCGTCGACCAGGATCGGCGCCCAGGCCGGTTTCTGCTCACCGGCTCCGCCGACCTGCTCACGTTGCCGACCGTGTCCGACAGCCTTGCGGGGCGCATGGAGGTAGTGACCCTGTTGCCCCTGTCGCAGGCCGAATTGCAGCGAACCAGTAGCCGCTTCATTGATCGGGCGTTTGCAGGGAAGACGCCGGAGGCGCTCGAAGTCGCCACAGGCGAGAAGCTGGTGCAACGGGTCCTGCGTGGGGGCTATCCGGAGATGTTGCGACGCGCTGATCCTGCGCGACGTCGCAACTGGGCGCGCGATTACATCGCTGCGATCGTGCAGCGGGATGTTCGCGATATTTCGTCGATCGAAAGGTTCGATGTGCTGCCCCGACTGCTGCGTATCCTCGCGCAACACTCGGGTCAATTGACCAATTTCACGCAACTCGGCGGTCAGATTGGCCTGGACGAAAAGACGGCCCGCAAGTACCTGGGCGTCCTTGAACAGTTGTTCCTGGTTCGTCGTCTCGAGCCATGGCACAGCAATCGACTGAGCCGCCTGCTCAAGACGCCCAAGTTGCACTTCCTCGACTCAGGTTTGCTGGCGGCGCTGCTCGGCCTCACGCCGGAGCGTGTGGCCAGCAATCGTACGGTACTCGGCGTTCTTCTCGAGACATTCGTGTTCACGGAGGTGCTCAAGTTGGCGACCGTCTCCGAGCGGCAGATCACCGTCTACCACTATCGTGACAAGGACAAAAAAGAGGTGGACATCGTGATCGAAGACGAGTCAGGGGGAGTCGTCGGCCTTGAGATCAAAGCGTCCGCGACCGTTCGGTCCGCAGATTTCGCCGGATTGCGGAAGCTGGCGGCGGCGGTCGGCAGCAAGTTCAGGTTGGGCGTGGTTCTGCACGATGGGGACGCGGTCATCGGGTTCGGGGAGCATCTCGTCGCGGCGCCGCTTTCATGTCTCTGGTGATCAGCGCCAGAGGGGCCGTAAAGCTTTCGTGGTATCTCGGCATCTATCGGCTTCAAGCGGCAACACGCGACGGTGGGCGTGACGGTAAAGGTCGCGCCCCTCGATACGAAAGTTCGTGCATTCAACCGCTTGCGGATACTGACAATGATTGAGTGGGAGTGAGGACGGCGCTTCAGGATGCGCTCAACTCGCGGGCAAGTCTGCGGGCAGATTCGGGGAAGAGATGGCCGAAACCGGAGCGCGTTTTCGGAGGAGGGACCAGATTCACCCTGAGGCCCGTTCGGGGAAGTGGGCGGCGCCCCGGAGGTACTTTGAATCTCCGCCGTTACACCCGGAATATGCTATATTGCCGGCGATATGAGTATGGTGCTGGACACGGACGTGATGATTGCCGCACTGCGCTCGCCGGCTGGGGCTTCGTCCGAGTTGCTGCGCCAGGTTCTGGTCGGCAAACGGGTCGCCATGGCAAGCGTACCGCTGTTCGTCGAATATGAAGCCGTAATGAGCCGGCCGGAGCACCTGAAGGCAGCGGCGGCCACGGTCGAGGACGTGCGCAACCTGCTCGATGTGCTGGCGGGTGTCATCAAGCCGGTGGAGATTCGCTACCTGTGGCGGCCACAGCTGAGTGATGCCGATGACGATATGGTGCTTGAATGCGCGGCCAATGGCGGTGCTCGGCATCTGGTGACGTTCAATGTGGCCGACTTCAAGGGTCCGGCCGAACCATTCGGAATCAGGCCCCTGACCCCTGGTCAGATGCTGAAGGAGATAAAGCTATGAAGACCCCGAGCAACTACGCGCTGCGCCTGCCGGCTTCGCTCAAGAGGGCGGCTGAAGTGGTGGCACGCGAAGATGGCAGCACGCTCAACCAATTCATCGTGAGCGCGGTTGCCGAGAAGGTATCGGCACTGAAGACCGCCGAGTACTTCCAGGATCGCGCGACGCGCGGCGACAAGACAAAGGCCCTGCGTTTCCTGCGCCGCAAGGGTGGCGAGGCGCCGCGCTCTGGCGACGAGCGCCCCTGACGGCCAAATTGCTTGAATGACACCCGGCGCACCGCTGGCGCTGGCCGTGACTGCGATCAAATCTGCAGTGTCAGCGGCTGGGCGGATGCCATCCTCTTTTGGATGTCGCTTTCGGCATCTATCGCGCTCTATCGCCTCCAAGCGAGATGCCTTGTCGGTCGACGTGACGGTGAAATCACCTGACTCCCGTCGAGAACTTCAGCGACCACAAGGAATTGCGTGACCGCGAGATAGTTGAGTGGGAGTGACGGAGCGGCTGTGGAAGGTCGAGTGGCGCGCCGGCAAGCCATGACCGGACGAAGGCCCTGGCTCAAATCATTCCGGGCAATAACTCCCCATTTCCTCCACATCAACGCCGTCCTTCGCAGCTTCGGCAGCGATGCCGGGGTCGGTGATCCCCACCAGGCAGCCCCCGCTGCCCCTCTTCAGGTTTGCCTGCTGGCCTCCCGGCATGGAGATGGTGATGTGCCCGTCGTCCCCCATGACGTAGGTGCCAGTCTCCGTGCTTCCCATGGCGGTGACCGCGACGGTATCACCGGACTGAAAGTTGAACTTCTCGATGAAAACCATCGGACTGTCCGGGTGCTTGGCGACGAAGACGCCCGTCGGTTTGCCACTCCCCGCTCCGCCGCACCCTGCGAGCATCACGCCCAGCAGCGCACAGCACGCCGGACGACGCCATTCCGGAAATCGATCACCAGTCATCACACTCTCCCTCTCGCGGCGGCGGCGCCTTCACCATCCATTGTGTATCCCAGCAACCCGCCAACCGCATTGGCCAGAATCATGGCACGCTGGATGCTCAGCCAGCGCGCAATAACCACGGTCTTGCCGTCGTACTCCATATAGACCCGCTTGCCGGACGAATCAATGCCGCCAGCCACCATCATGGCGACGCTCGTGGTTGCATCGGCGGCCATGGCCGACGCCCGGGCCATCGCGGGATCACCACCAAAGGGGTCGAGCTCGGCACGTCGCGCGACTTCGTTGTAGTCCTGCGCCGAGAGGCGGAAGTCCTGCCGGACACCGTTGGTCTCGACAAAGAGCCGCACAATCTTCGCCCGGTCATAGGTCTTTTTTCCGACCTTGAGGTCTTTATCGCCGACCGAGATTTCGCGTTTGCGCGAACGCCACCACGCCAGGATGCCGAGTGCGAGGAAAGGCAGTTGCCAGGCCCACCGCTCACCCAGGAGGAAAAACAGCGAGATCAGCGTAAAGAAGACGTACCAGGCGCATCCGGCCTTGAACCAGAGTTTGTCCTGCCGGTAGCGGATGACCTTCCGGCCGCCGCTCTCCGCATAGTCGAATCCGTATCTATAGTCTTTTTCCATGCTGTGCCAGCTGTCAGCCGAGCGGATTGAAGGTCGACGCGGTGCAATTCTGCCCGGGCGGTGGTGAACTGCATCGTGTTTGGCGGAGGGCGAAACGCCAGCACGGCCGTATTGCCCACCAACCGGGTTACGAGGCCGAGCAGGCGGGCGAGAACCGGACAACTGTCGCTGGTCATCAGCGTTCTTCCATGGGTTCTGGACAAGACGACGCTGTCGTGTGCCTTAGCGTATACGTATCAGGTAGCCGAATTGCAAGGGCGGCGCGAAGATCTTGCGCTGCACTCTGGAACCGCCCGGGTCGTCGGGACGCGGAAAGGCCGCTGACGCTGTGGTACGCAGAAGCGCGCCGGGCGAACTGGACGTCGCCTGCCGAAATCAAGGCGCGCTACCGACGGGCAAGCTTCCTGGCTGGCAATCGCGTGGTGTTTGACATCGCGGGTAACCGATACCGACTGGTGGTGAAAGTGAACTTCGACTTCGGAATCGTCTATGTGCGTTTCGTTGGCACGCATGCCGAGTACGATGCCATTGACGCAGGGAGTATCTGATGAACATCCGCCCCATCAGGACCGAAAAGGACTACGAGCGGGCGCTCTCCCGTGTCGCCGCGCTCATGGACGCCAAGGCCGGCACGCCCGCGGGCGATGAACTCGATGTGCTGGCGACGCTCGTCGAAGCTTACGAGGACCGGCGCGAGCCGATGGCCGCCGTCAGCGCGATCGATGCCATCCTCTTTCGCATGGAGCAGCAGGGCCTGACCCGCAAGGACCTGGAACCCTACCTTGGCAGCCGGCATCGCGTGTCGGAGATCCTGAGCGGGCAGCGGCAGTTGTCGCTGGCGATGATCCGCAGGCTGCATGCCGGGCTGAAGATCCCGCTGGAGAATCTGATCCACGGTTGATCGCGGTGCCGGTTTTGGCTTGTTGAACAACGCTTTGTCGTCGATGGCGTGTGCTTGCCCGTGGACGGCTGCCCGAAGGGGCTCTACCAGGAGCGAGCCGGCACCTGGCGGTGCGCGGCTTCCGCGTGGAAGTGGCCGACTCCATCCACGGCCTCTATGGACTCACGGGCGACACCGTGCTGCTCGCCACGCCGGTGGCGGATGGCGAAGAGATCGGCCGCTACGGGCCGGACACTGTCGTCGCCGTCATCGGCACGGCCGAGGATGGCGGCTGGTACTACGTCTCGCCCTGCAATGCCTGCGACAGCGGGTTCATTGCGCGTGCCGGCATCCGGCCGATACCCGAGCTCGACGGCGTTCGGTGACCGGGCGTGCGTCACCGAGCGTGCAGTGCGAGAGCGCGTGCTCGTGAACTGCGACCCGGCACCCCGTCAGGTCATGGCACCGGTGTCAGGTTGAAAACGCCGTCGACCACAATCGGCGTTGTCTGGTCGACGATCTGGATATCCCTGAAGGCCATGTGGTCGATGCCGGCAACCGGCGTCGGGAAGCCGCCACCGGTGACGTAGGCGGCAATCGACAGGGCGTAGGTTCCTGGTAGCGGCATCCCGGCTGATGGACTGAAGATCCTGGCCGGGATCGTGTAGGTCAGTTGTGTGCCTGGCGTGGCGGCCCCGGGATCGATGTCGATATTCAGGAACCACATCGGGCTGGTCGTCACCGGCGGCTGCGTGCCTCCCGGGTACAGCACGGCCGCAAGCCGCCAGACCGGGCCGATCGTGCCCGGGTATGCCACCGTGAAGGTCAATGTGGTGTCGGTCTGCGCGTGGACGCGGTCGTTGCCGCCACCGGGTGGCGGGTTGGTGGTCGGTTCGGCAATCGGCAGCGTGGCGAAGAAATCCCAGATTGCATCGGCCTTGCTCCACCACTGGTGCCCGTCGCGGCCGGTGTCGTCGGTGAAGCACCATTGCACCGGATAGGGGGACGACCCGTCCGCGTAATCGATGCAGGGATCGGTCGTGCCGGGCCGGTAGGTGTCGAGGTTGAAACCGTTGTACAGCACCCAGAAATCGCGCGTCGACTTGACGATGTCCGGAGAGACCACGGTGTCATTTCGGCTCTGGATCTGCATGACGGCGACGGAGCCGGTGCACGAAGGCGAGATCAGCGCACCGGAGCTCGGGGCAATGGCCCGCAGCAGGTCGCCATGCCGACAGCCGAGTTCGTGCACGAAGCCGGCGCCGGAACTGTGGCCGGTGGCGAAGATCCGCCGGTTGTCGAATACCAGCTTGCCCTTCAGCTCCGCAAGAAGGTCCTGGAAGAACGCGAAGTCGTAGCCGTAGTTCCACTGGTTGACGCCATCCTCGCCTGGCAGTGCATTGAGGATGACGATGATGGCGTCATTGCCGACCTTCTGCCGGAGATCGCTGCCTTCGTTCGAATAGATGCCGCCCGGCATGAAGTTGCGGTAGGTGCCGCCGGTGCCATGGAACATGAAGAGCAGCGGCTTCGGCTCGCCCGTAACCGAGTAGTCGGAGGGGATCTCGAGGTAATAGCTGCGTTCGATATCCTGCGAGTTCATGGTCTTGAGGCCGGACTGCGGCGGCGGCTGCAGGCCCTTGCGCAACCGACCGGTGATGTCGTCGGCTTGAGCCACCAGCCGTGCTGCATCGGCCGCTGGAACCCAGTGCCCCGACAACCAGTGCAGCTTCCAGGAGAACCAGCTGAGGTGGATCACCGCCGGAAAGTCGCGGTTTCGGCGAATCGCCAGCCCAGCCCGCCTGAGATCGTCCGTCAGGAAGCGTGTGAGCCGTCGCGGAAGGTGAAGTGCAGAGAGATCACTGCCCAGTTTCGCCAGCAGATCCGGTACTGAGCCACCTGTGACCGGCCCCAGCGACACGACAAAGTTCACCGCACTGCCGGCCGGGACACAGGCCTCGCAGGCCGAAGGATTCTGGCTGACTACGGCCCCTGGCGGTACACTCGGATGATTGGCCTCGGTGACCGTGCCCACCACGAGCCCGGCATCGGTCACGGCGGCCTCCGCGGCCGACTGGTCCAGTCCACGGACTTCGGGTGCCGCCACGTGCGGCGTGATCGCCGAGACCTCGAACTCCAGCTGGATGCCTGCTCGACCGGGGTCTGCCGTCCATGCCGGCGACTGCAACACCAGCGTCGAGCCATCGAAGGCGGATACAGCCGCGGCGTAATCGGCCAGTTGCTGCTGCGGGCCGGCCATCACGTCATCGCCGCCAACAGTGCGGGTGCCCGGGATCGTGGTGTAGTTCAGCGTGGTCTGGTTCGTGAAGTCGTCACCGTAGGTCGTGTTTGCACAGAGGCTCGCACCCACGAATGCGCCGAAGCCGCCTTCGACGCAGGCATACGACGTGGCGGCAATCGCCGTGCCAGCCACGTTGAGCACCGCACCCCGGAATTCGTGCGAGTAGAGCACGGTGGCCGGACCCAGCTTGAACACCGCCGTGGTCGATGGCGAGACCTGCGTGACGGTACCGGCGGTGTCGTCATAAATGAATTCGGTGCCATCGAGCGAGGCTGCCGCGACCATGCCATTGCTGCTGCCAGCGGAAATCCGCACCAGCTTCAGGCCGTACTGGGCGGCGGATGCGGGTGCAGGCAGGCCGGTCAGGAGCGTGGCAAGCCCAAGGGCCATGCCCATGGCAGCCAGAAACGCCTTGCGGGTCATCTTCATCGGTCTTCCCCTCGGGCCCTGCTTTTTGTGCTGGTTGGGCCTTCGCCGAGTCTAGGCGGATTCCGGCAGTTGCGGGGAATCGGGGCGGGCCATCTGGCCGCAGGCCGGTCAGTCGGCTGGCACGCTCGAGTAAGCGGTGCCGGTGTTGGCTTTGGGGCTTCCTGCTCTGTTGAGGATTCCAGGCCTGAATGCCGGGATCGCCAGCAGTGCCCGTCAGCCGTTGAGCACGGCCTGCAGAAATTTCAAACGCTAACACCGGCACGTCTTCACACGCAGGATGTTGCATCGACGGGTCGAGAGCGCTGTGGTCTGAACCTCCTATCCGTTCCTCCGAGAGCCAGTAGTGCGGGCGGAACATGAAGCCGCGGCGCACGAGTTCGCCGTCGAGGCGCTCCACCACAGCCGGCGGCGGGCCCTGCGTGCCCGGCCGCTCCGCTGCACGCCCGGGCGGCAGCAGATGCCGCCAACCACCCGACCGGACGATTGGTGCAGAATAGCTGCGGGGCTGGAACGGGCATTACACATGGGCAGCGAAGCGCCGAAGCGGCTTCCCGGCTTTGGCTACACGGAGGGCGAGTCCGCGGACGCCGCGGATTTCGGCTGCCCGCCCGACGGCTTGCGGCGACGGCTGTTCGTCGTCATCTTCGAGTCGGACACGCCGGCTGGCCGGCGCTTCGCGATCGCACTGCAGTTGCTGATCGTCGCGAGCGTGGTGGTTGTCATGCTCGACAGCATGGGCGTTGGCAGCGACATTCTCGGCCGCTGGTCCGACGTGCCCGAGTGGTTTTTCACCGCGCTCTTCACCGTCGAGTACACCCTGCGCCTGTGGTGCGTCGAGCGCCCGCTCCGCTACGCACGCAGTTTCTTCGGTATCGTCGACCTGCTCGCGGTGCTGCCGTCCTGGCTGGCGCTCTTCTTCCCCGCCCTGCAGGCACTGCTCGACGTACGGGTACTGCGTCTCCTGCGCGTGTTCCGCATCCTCAAGCTCACGGCCTTCATCCGCGAGTACCGCGCGCTGGCGCGCGCGCTGCGGGCAAGCGCGCGCAAGATCTTCATCTTCATCGGGACGGTGGGCCTCATCGTCATCCTGCTCGGCACCGTCATGTACGTCGTCGAGGGGCCGGCCAACGGCTTCACCAGCATTCCCGTCTCGATCTACTGGGCCATCACGACCATCACAACGGTGGGGTTCGGCGACATCACGCCGCAAACGGGTGCGGGGCGCGTGATCGCGAGCTTCATCATGCTGCTCGGCTGGGGAACGCTCGCGGTCCCGACGGGCATCGTCACGGCCGAGATGGCCGCCGAGCGTTTCGCTCCGACGGCGGACGCCTCGCTCCCGGAACGCCGCTGTGGCGCCTGCGGCTCGCGGGGGCACCGGGCGGGGGCGCACTACTGCCAGGACTGCGGTAGCGCCCTCGACTGACCGCCGCGCGTCGAGCTGACCCGCGGGGCGGGGGCCAGGAAACCTCCGCGGAAGGCATCTTCCGAATATCGACGCTCGACGGCACCTTCCCCGGCACCGTCTGAATCGCGTCCCCCTCGTAGGAGCGGCTTCAGCCGCGATCCTTGCTCCTGCGTTACTGCTCGCGCGCTGATCGTAGGGCACACCGCTGGCCGGTCTGCGTCGTCGCGCTGCAACCTTGCAGCCCGTCTCAGTTCGCGATCCGCCGCCGTGAGCGTGCGCCGAGGCCCATCAGCGCCGACAGCAGCAGCCAGCTGGCCGCCGGCAGCGGCACGGCCGCGATCGGCTGCGCGTAGTCGGCACCCGACGCCGAGGTGACGCTGAACTCCGTAACGAGGTTTCCGTTCTCGTCGCGCACCTCGGTGATGCCCTGCCATTCCACCGTGTTCAGGAAATCAAGCAGGGCGTTGCCGGAGATGGTGGCAGGGCCCGGCTGGACTGCGCCGGCCGCGACGTCGAGGCTCCAGTTGGTGCTGGCTGTCACGCAATTCCAGGTGCAGTACTCAGGGTTGATGTTGCCTAACTGGTTCTCCGAGACGGTCGAAGAGAGCGCCACGCGGATCGCGAAGGTCGCCGTGCCGTTTGTTCCGGCGGGGCGCGGACCGCTGATGTTGAACGTGTCGCGCCACTCGACATCCGCGATCGCCAGGCCGTACGCACCAGCAGGATTGCTGGTCGAAATCGCCGATGACACCGTGCCCATGAAGAATCCGAAGCCGATGGTTCCGGTCGCGAAGCTCTGCGCATCGCTGGTGGTCGCCGTGAGCGTACCGCTGCTCGCCGGGCCCTGATGGTCGCAGGTGTAAGGGTTCAGCGGGGAATCCGCCAGGAGCGCCGTCGATCTTCATGAGCGATCCTTTGCGAGCCACTGGGATTGATTCTTGGAGGGGCGCGCAGGGCCAAGCTACTCCTGCCCCTCAGGCGATGCAACATTCACAGTTCAGTAAACTTTCGCCGGACCTGGAGGGCGCCATGGCTGACGCGGAAACCGGCCTGCCGAAGGCCTTCATCGCGGGACTGATCCCGACGATGGACAACACCGGCGTCATGACCGAGGGATTCGACGCGATTTCGCGCGGGCTCGCCGCCTGCGCCTGGTCCAGCCGGCCACCGGCTGCATTATGTTCCATCCCGCGGGGAGCGGTGCCGGCGCCGTTTCTCGGGCGTGTGCGCGTACTGCCGGCACGACGGCACATGACTTGTGCCACCATCGGTGGAATAATGAGTCCAAAGGTTCTTCCACGACGTGCTGGACCGGGGAAACAAAAACACAAATAAGGTGCTGCCATGAACCACAGATCATCGACTGTGCTCGCCTGTCTGCTCGGCCTGATCCCACTGGTATCGCATGGCGCCACCGAGTGGGCCACCTGGAACACCGCTGCCAGCAACCTGGGTTCGACGGGCAACTTCATCGATGGGCGTTCCGTCGCGCTGACGGCCTGGTTCGAAACCATCAGCGGCCCGGCAGCCGCCGGCACGATCTATTCGGTGAACCCGGCAGTCCCCGGCCAGCCCGACGGCAGAAACCCATCGTTTACCTACGCACTCACCGGCCCGCTCCCCTACCCGAGTCTGGTCGACCCCGGCCACGTGGCGATGCATCTCGACCTCGCGAACTTTCCGGTCGACTCGGACACGCTGTTTGGTTTTGCTGATCTGAAGTTCCAATACCGGCTGGAACTGCAGGACGCCAACCACAACATCCTGCCGCTGACTGGGCTGGTAACGACCAACTTCGACCTGACGTACGACGGCAGCGCACTGATCGCCGACAAGGGCTGCATCCTCAATACCGTCGCCTCGGGTTCGATCCCGGCCGGCAAGATCGACTACACCGGGAACGACGCCGGCGGCACATATTCACACACGGGTCTCTGCACATTCGGCAATCTGCCCACCGATACCCGTTTCATCCGCCTGATAAATTACGGCTTTCTTGGCCAGTATCAGGAGCAGACCGAAGGCATCCACGTCCTGTTCGGTGGCACTGCGTCAGCCGTACCGGTGCCAGCTGCCGCTCCATTGCTCGGAACGGCGATCGCCTTGCTCGTGACACGTGTTCGGCGCCGGACCCGCTGATCGAGGCCGACATACCCGTGTACGTCTGAGCCAATAGGCCAAACCCGGCACCATTCCGGTTTTCCATAATACAGCCATGTCTCTCCGAGCAATTGACGGCAACGAGGGAGACGGGCTAGCGTGCTCGCGCACAGTCAATCAACTGTCCACGGATGGCTACCGGGCAGATTCGGGAACAAAACAAAAGAGTCGGAACATGCAACAGGTGCTGCGGGGAATCTCGTTAATGGTGTTGCTGGCCGGCCCGGCAGACGCAGCATTGCTGAGTCGACTTTCCGGTCAGGCGTACTACGACACGGCGCTGGACATCACCTGGCTGGCGGATGCGAACTTCGCTTGGACTTCCGGATACGATGGCGATGGGCTGATGAGCATGGCCGCGGCGCAGACGTGGATCGCCTCGCTGAACGCTGCCAATCACCTCGGAGTGAACGACTGGCGCCTGCCGGCAATCGTGGATACCGGCACGCCCGGTTGCAACCCTGCGTACGTCGGTACCGACTGCGGCTGGAACGTGGATCTGTCGACCGGCGAGATGGCGCATCTGTATTACAGCACGCTCGGCAACCTGGGCCTCTACGACACCGGTGGCAACGAGACGGGCTGCAGCCCCTCGTCGCCATGGTGCCTGACGAACACCGGTCCGTTCTCCAATCTCCAGCCCTATATCTATTCGTCTGACACCCTCTATGCGCCCGATCCGGCTCTGGCGTGGCACTTCCACTTCAACAACGGCATCCAGGAATACGACGACAAGGGCAGCGAAATGTTTGCGTGGGCCGTACGCCGAGGTGACATCGGTCTGGTTCCCGTACCCGGTGCCATCTGGTTATTCGGTTCCACGCTGTGCGTGATGGGTGGGCTGTGGCGGCGTTTGCGGAAAGGACAGTGACCCGTCCATCTTGATTCTCGGACAGCTACGCGTACCGCCGGCGGAGTTCTGTCTTGAGCACTTTGCCAGCGGGGTTGCGCGGCAGCGCATCGACGATCTCGAGCACCTTCGGGTGCTTGTAGCGCGCCAGCCGCTCGCTGAGGAATGCGTCGAGATCCTCCAGGCGCAATCCGCCGGTGGAGATCGCCGCTACCGCGACCGGCACCTCGCCCCACTTCTCGTCGGGCCGCCCGATCACGGCCACCTCGACGATCGCCGGGTGGGCGGCGAGGGCGTTCTCGATCTCCGCGCAGTAGATGTTCTCGCCGCCGGAGATGATCATGTCCTTCTTGCGGTCCACGACCCAGATGTAGCCGTCGTCGTCCATCCGGACCAGGTCGCCGGAATGGAACCAGCCGCCGGCGAACGCCTCGGCGGTAGCTTGCGGATTGTTCCAGTAGCCGGCCATCAGGGTGGGCGCGCGGTATACGATCTCGCCGACCTCGCCGACCGGCACGTCGTTCATGTTCTCGTCGACGATGCGCGCGGACACGGTGGCGATCACCCTGCCGACGGACCCGAGTTTGCGGATGGCGTCCTCACCGGGCAGCGCACAGGTCACCGGTGACATCTCGGTTTGCCCGAACAGGGCCAGGATCTGGCTGCCCGGAAAGGTCTCGGCCATCTGCCGCAGCAAGGTGTCAGACGCCGGTGCCGCTCCCCAGGAGAGCACCCGCAGCCTGAGGTCGCGTGGTCGCGCCTGCTGGGCCGCGCACACCGCCTGCCACTGTGCAGGCACGAGGAACATGCCCGTTACCTTCTCAGCCTCGAGCACGTCGAGCAGGCGGCCCGGGTCAAACGCGCCGAGCGGGTGGATCACGGACGGGGTGCCCAGCATCAGGCCGGGAAGCATGTTGCCGATGCCCGCGATGTGGAAGAGTGGTACACCGATGAACGCGATGTCGTTGGTGCCGGCGCCGTTGGTGTACAGCATCGTCATCGTCTGGCCGGTGAGATTGGTGTGCGTCAACACCGCACCCTTGGGCCGCCCGGTGGTGCCCGAGGTGTACATGATCAGCGCCGGGCTGTCGTTGGGGATGTCGACAGCCACGGGGGGCTCGCCCGCGGCGGCCGCTTCGGCGATCAGATCTTCGTAGCCGAACAGTCCGTCTGCACCGGGCGCCCCAGCAACGAGGATGGTCTGCAGCTGCGGGGCGAGGTCGCGAACCGCGGTGGCTGCGCCCGCCAGCACCGCCTCGGTGATCACGACGCGGGCTTCGCAGTCGTCGACCAGGAAGGCCAGTTCCGGTGGCGTCAGCCGGAAGTTGGCCGGGACCGCGATGGCGCCGAGGAGGTTGGCAGCCAGGAACGACTCGATGTACTCGGTGCGGTTGAGCATCAGGATCATCACCCGGTCGCCGCACCGGACCCCGCGCCGGCGCAGCGCCGCGGCCAGCGCCGTCACCCGGCGATGGAGTTCACCCCAGGTGGTGGTTCGGCCGCTGAACCGCAGTGCGGTCCGGTCAGGCTGCATCAGCGCGTGCCTGGCCAGCAGGGTGGTCCAGTTCTGCCGGCGCGACAGGTAGGGCTGCCCGGCGGTGGTCTGGTCAGCCGTGGATCCGGCCAGCTGTGCGCTCAACGGTCGGGTCTCCTGCGATTCGCGGTGGGTGTGGATCTGTGCAGATCTTACATTGGCGCGTCGCTCCACAGACGGCCCCGGTACGGCCCCGCGTACAGTGCGAGAACCATGAACCACATGATGGCTGCGCTCCAGACGTCGTGCGAGAGGAAATGTGCGCCGCGCGCTTCCTGGCCGAACGCGAAGAGCGTGCCGATCGTGAGCGCGAGGCTGAGCGCCCACCGAGCCGCGCGGCGGTGGCGGTCGCGCAGAGCGAAGTAGAGCGCGAAGAGCGCGAAGCCGGACGACGAGTGCCCGCCAGGAAAGCAGTGTGCCCGCGGCAGCGCGTCGGGCCGGTCGGCGAAAAGGTGCACGTAGGGCCGTGTGCCGCCGAAGGGTTCGAGCACGCGCGGACAGTCGATGTTGCTCGTCGCTTTGAGCAGGCCGACGAGCGTGGCCCCGAGCACCACGGCCGTCACCGCGTAGCCTGCTGCGCGTCGCCAGGGCACGAGCGCCGGCCGCAACCGGACGACCAACCAGGCGATGAGCAGCACGACCCCCGCTGCACGGATCGCTGCGCCGCCGCCCGCGTGCAGCAGTCCACGCGCCCACCAGTCGCCCGGGCCGGTACCGACGAACCGGCCGGCGGCCGCATTGAACGCCCAGGCCCGCGCCAGGGCGAGATCGAGTCCTGTGCGCGCCCCAGCCCAGGCCAGTGCGGCAAATGCCGCACCCGGCAACGCCGCGTGCCACAGCCAGAAGTGGCGCCCGCGGATACTCCGGTCTGCGGGAAGAGACCGGGCGCCCGTAGCCGGCACCGGCACCGGCACGGGCAGCCGGGGAGCGGAGCGACGCGGCAGGACTTCGCAGGGGACCGAGGCCATGGCGGCACCGGGTGCAGGGAAACCGCCCGTGAGACGGCCGCAGCCGCGGAAATCAGTCGCGGGGGATGTGCGGTTCGACGGCCAGCGTATGGAACCGGATCTCGCCTGCAGACCCGACAACCCGGTAATCTACGCCGTCCCTCGCAGCGCACGGCTGCAGCCCCGAGAAAGACATGCGATACACACGCAATCTGACCGTACTGCTGCTGGCCCTGCTGGCTGCTGCCCCCCTGGCGCAGGCTGACGAAACGGCGCAGGTACCCGCGCCGGATGGCGTGGCCGCCGCCACCTCCGTGCCGGAGGAACGCTGGTCGTCCTTCCTGCCCCTGATGGCGGAGGAAGCCCGCAAGCGCGGCTATGAACTGCCGTTGCCCTTCGGGGCCTCGGCCATCTACAACTACCTCGAGCGTGACATCGAGGTGACCGACCTGGGCATCGGCGTGAATGGCGCACCCGTAGGCAGCGTCAGCGATTACGTCGATCTCGGCTCCACCAGCCATGTCAACGTGGCGCTGGCCCGTTTCGACGCCTGGATCCTGCCCTTCCTGAACGTCTATGCGCTGCTCGGCCACATCGACAACCAGTCGACGACGCGGGCCGTCGTGACTGTCCCGGTGCCCGGCCCGGGCCCGGGCTCGAGCACCTTCGAGTTTGTCGGCGATACGGGCCTCACCGGCGTGGTGGGTGGCGGTGGCCTGACGGTGGCGGCGGGCTTCCAGGAGTTCTTCCTGATGGCCGATGTGAACTACACCCAGACCGACATCGGCTTCGACGACAGCTTCCGGGCGCTGATCGTCTCCATGCGCTCGGGCTGGAACGGCCAGTTCCACAACAAGCCAACCCGTCTCTGGGCCGGGCTCATGTATTGGGACACCCGCAACATTGCCCGCTCGACCGTCGAAGTACCGGACGTCGGCACTGTGACGTTCGAGGCCGACCAGGGGCCGAAGAGCCCCTGGAACCCCTCGGTCGGTGCCTCGGTGGCCTTCACCCCGCACTGGGAAGGCATGGCCGAATACGGCTTCAACTTCGACGACGTCAAGGTCTTCCTGGCCGGGGTAACCTACCGGTTCTGAACGCGCGCTCATGGATGGGCGGCACGGAGGTCGTCCGGCACCGTCCACGCTACCTGCCGGTGCGTCTTCTGCGCTAGCATCGGATCCACCGAAGCCACCGTCGAGGTCCGCCATGCGCACTGTCCTTCGCTCCGCCGTCCTCGTCGTCGCCGCTGCAGGGCTTGCCGCCTGCGCTACGACATCTCCCGAGCGTCGCTCCATGAAGGACGCCAGCACCGACTTCTCCGCCTACCGGACCTTTGCCTGGCGCCAGGCGTTCGGCGAGGGTGCGCAGGATGCCCCGCTGCGCATGCTCGACGTCAACATCCACAGCGCGGTGACTGCGGAGCTCACCAAACGCGGTTACGCGGAGGACACGTCGGCGCCGCAATTCCTCATGACCTACGAGACCGCCGTGAAGGACAAGGTGAAGTCGAGTCCCGTGCGCTTCGGCGTCGGTGTGGGCAGCTGGGGCGGCAACGCCGGTGGTTCGGTCAGCATGGGCACGCCGAGCGTGAAAAACTACCAGGAGGGTGAACTCGTCATCCGCGCCATCGACGCCGCGAAGAACACCGAGGTGTGGTACGGGACGGTTGCAGGCGAGGTGGACCGCTCGAAGCTCGACGCCGAGACGGTGGCCGCTGCGGTCGCCATCGCCATGCAGGATTTCCCGGTACGTGCACCGTAGACCACCGTGGCAGGTGACGTCGCAGGTGTCGATGCCGGGCATGCCGTCAAAATCTGCGCCAGACTCGCAGGACTTGTGCACGCATGCGATCCGGGCCCGCCCGCCACCGGGCGGCGCCCGATCTGCAGGACCACGGATTACCAGCTCGAATGAACGGAATCCCAGCGGGGGAGGCGATGGTCATGACGCGCAGGAATGGTTTGGTCGGTGTGGTTGCCGTGAGCCTTGCGCTGTGCGCTGCCGCGGTGCAGGCGCAGAACATCGACGACATGGTGAAATGGGTGTCAGCCCAGGTTGTGCACTACGACGTCGTGGCCGAGTACGCCGGTCCGGCAGACATCCTGCTCACCAGGGATCCCAGCGGGGGGAAGCTGGTCTACAGCACCAACGTCAAGGATCGATTCGAGATGAGCTTCGACTGGAACCCGACGCCCGGGGAACTGGTGGGCAAGCCGACATTCAGGAATTTCCCGACCTCGCTGACGAGCAAATTGACTGGATACATGATGCTCGGAGCCACCTGTCCGCCGCCCAAGGTCACGGGCACCTACGATCACGTCGAGGTCGTCGAAGGCAGGAACGGCATCATGGGCAGCAACTCTATCGAGTTCACCATGAAGCGCGCGTACGCCGCCGGGGCCCTGGCAATTGTGGGTGATGACGGCCGGTGCAATATCTGGATCGAAGCGCCCGCGGCAGTCGCGCCGGTGACCGACACGTCCATGCCCGGCATCGTCGTGCCGCCAGGCATGTACCTGGTGATGCCGCCGGAGGCACTCGCGAAAAACGTCAAGGTGGGCAAGGATGGCCGGACGATCGTGGTCGACGACAGTGCGACGGTCGGCTGGGTCTTCACGCACAAGCTGCGGATCGTGAAGTAGGATCCGTCAACGCATAATCGCAGTCTGACCCCTGTTTCGCACCAAGGCGGAAGCCACGAGCGCTACAACGACCGAAACCGCGCTCGTCCAGAATTCGGCGGCGCGGGCCGGGGCGATCGCCATCGCGACGATCACCGCGAGCATACCCGCAATCGCGAGGTAGCTGAGCCACGGGAACAGCCACATCGGCAGCGCCGGCGGTCGACCCTCGCGCTCGAGCTGTCGACGCAGGCGAACCTGCGACACCGCGATGGCGATGTAGATGTAGACGATCAGCGTGCCGGACGCATTCAGCAGGAAGGCGAACACCCGGCTCGGCGAGAGGATCGCGGCGATGACCCCCGCAAAACCCGCGACACTCGCGAGCATGACCGACCGTGACGGAACCTGCCGGCGATTGGTCTGGACCAGCCAGCGCGGCGCGTCACCCTTCCCGGCCAGCACGAACAGCACGCGCGAGCAGACATAGAAGGCCGAGTTCAGGCAGGAGAGGACGGCGGTCAGGATGATCCAGGACATGATCGTGCTGGCGAACGGGATGTTCAGGGTGTCGAGCGCCAGCGTGAAGGGTGACTCGCCGGGCACGACCGTGTTCCAGGGTATGACACAGAGCGCCATGAGGATCGAGCCGACGTAGAAGAGCAGGATGCGCAGAATAACCGCCGAGGACATGCGGGCGACGGCCCGTGCCGGCTCGGCGGATTCGACGGCTGCGATGGTGACGATCTCCGCTCCCACCATCGAGAAGATCACGGTGGTCACGGCGGCGAGGGCGGCGAGGGCGCCGTTCGGCGCAAAACCGCCGTGCGCGAACAGGTTGGAAAACCCCGGCGCGGGACCGGCGGTGAGCCCGGAGGCATGGGCAACCGCGATCAGGATGAAGGCGATGATGGCCGACACCTTGATCGAGGAGAACCAGAACTCGAACTCTCCGTAGGCGCGGGCCGAGAGCAGGTTCACGGCCGTCATGACCGCCATCAGCACGACGCCGATCTGCCAGGTCGGCAGCGCGATCCAGTGCTCGATGATCACCGCGCCGGCGATGGCCTCGACGGGCACGACGACGACCCAGAAGAACCAGTAAAGCCAGCCAAAAGCGAACCCGGCCCAGTCGCCGAGACCGACGCGCGTGAACTCCGTAAACGAGCGGACCTGCGGCATGCCGACCGCCATCTCGCCCAGCATGCGCATGACCAGCAGCATGAGGAAGCCGGTAAGCGTGTACGTGACGAGGATCGCCGGACCTGCCGCGGCGATCGCCGCGCTGCTGCCGACGAAAAGCCCGGCGCCGATGATGCCGCCGATCGCGATCATCGTGATGTGTCGCCGTCGCAGCGACTGGCTGAGCGTTGGCGCCTCGGCCGGCAGCGCCGCCCGGTATTCGGTCATGGAGGAACTCCGTGGCGCCACGTGGCGCCAAGGCGAGGTTACCGCACGGCTGGGCTACAGCCTACGGACGATCCTGCCGGTCGTGATTCTCCTGGTGGCCACGCAATGGAATCAGTTGCTGAGCGCGAAGCGCACCGCACGGCTCACCGAGGGAGCGATCACGGAAATGTGGTGCTCGCCTTCGATCACATGCAGCTTGACGTCCAGGCCCGGATCCCCGATCGCGTTGAGGCGCGATTGCAGGTCCCGGGCACGGTCGAGCATCCGCGTCTGGGTTTCCAGCCATTGCTGGCGCACTGGCGTCCGTGGCATGGCTGGATCGCACTCGCCGAATGTCTGCTCGCAGCTGCCGGCGGTGATCAGCAGCGGCGCCGGCGTGTACCCCGATCGGACGCGGCGTTCCAGCTGGGGGATTTCCGTCAGGATGTGGCCGTCCGCGAACCAGACTGACGGGCTCATGGCGACATACCTCTGGAAGGCGTCGTTGCGCGTCAGATAGGTGTGGAGCGTGAACAGGCCGCCGTAGGAGTGCCCCGCCAGGGTCTGGCGCGTGCGATCAACCTTGAAGTCGCGCTCGATGGCGGGCCCATGCATAATCAACGGGCACTCGGTGGCGCTTACCCGGACGAAGAGGTTCTGATGAGCGAGGACGACAAGTCGGTAGTCGCCAAAACGATCGCCGACCGGACCTATCAGCGCATGCGGCGCGACATCATCTCGGGGGCACTTGCCCCCGGGACGAAACTCGCGATGGAGATGCTGTCGAAGCGTTACGATGTGGGTCTGAGCCCGCTGCGCGAAGCGCTCGTGAGGCTGACCGGTGATGCGCTTGCCGTGGCCGAGGGGCAGCGTGGATTCTGGGTATCCCCGATCTCGCTGGGCGAACTGCAGGACATGAACGATGCGCGCCTGCTGATCGAAAGCCAGGCACTCGCGCTGGCAATCGAGCGTGGCGGCGAGGACTGGGAGCAGACCGTCACGCAGGCCTACCAGGAAATCACCGTCCTGGAACGGCAACTGGATCGCGGGGACAGCGCTACCTTCGTGCGCTGGGAGAACGGCAACCGGCGCTTCCATGAGGCGCTGGTATCGGCCTGCGGTTCACCCTGGCTGATACGCCTGCGGAGCCTGCTGCACCAGCATGCCGAGCGCTACCGTATGATCTCGCTGGCGCAGAACATGATCTCGCGCGATGTCCACGATGAACACGAGGCGATTTTCGATGCGGCCATTGCGCGCAAGTCATTGCGGGCCTGCCGCCTGATCGAAATGCATCTGCAGCGCACGGTCGATGTGGTGCGGACGGCGCTTGAGCGTCCGGTTGAGGCGGTTGCGGCCAAGCGTTCCCCACGTGCGGCCACGAAACGAGGCAAATCGGCCAGTCGCCGATAGCGTCTGGCGCACACAACGAGCGTCCGGGCTCTAGGGCCTGTTGACATTCATTGATAGTATTTGCCTCCACCTTCTTCAATAAGTTGGAGGCAAATACTATCAATGAATGTCAACAGGCCCTAATTTGATCACCGTGTTGGGAAACCATTGGATGGGAATGACTCTCTGGTCAGAAGCGCCAACCGCGCGACGATGACCGATACCGAATTCATGACCCAGGCGCTGGCGCTGGCGCGCCGGGCTCAGGACGCCGGCGAGGTGCCGGTCGGCTGCGTCATCGTGCACGAGGGCAGGGTGGTCGCCACCGGCAGCAACCAGCCGATCGCGAGCGGCGACCCGACGGCGCATGCCGAGATCGTGGCGCTGCGGGCAGCGGCGCGCGCACTCGGCAACTACCGCCTGCCGGATTGCACACTGTACGTGACGCTCGAGCCCTGCCCGATGTGCGCCGGGGCGATGGTGCACGCGCGCATCGCGCGGCTCGTCTATGGCGCGGCCGATCCGCGTGCGGGTGCGGCCGGCACGGTGTTCGACCTCGCGCGCAGCGAGGCGCTGAACCATCGCATCGCGGTCGAGGGCGGCCTCCTCGCGGAGGAGAGTCGCGCGTTGCTGCAGGCGTTCTTCCGCAGCCGGCGCTGAGCAGCGTCAGCCGCGCCGGTTCGCGGCCGGGCGTGCGGCGACCTTCGTGCGACCAAGGTTGGCCTGTATCGCCGGCGGCGCGCTGCGCTGCTGCAGCCAGGGCGTGCCGTCATCCCCGCTCTCGTCGCGCGTCGCCCAGGCGAGCGCGTTGTAGTAGGTGCGCACGTTGTTGACGAAGTGCAGCGTCTCGCCGCCGCGGGCGTAGCCGTGGCGGGTCTTAGTGGCGATGGCCGGGTCGGCAAGCAGGCGGATGTGCGGGCGCACGTCGGTCCAGCGGTTCCAGTCGCCACCGCGCTCACGCGTCAGGCGTCGCGCGTCGAGCAGGTGGCCGTAGCCGATGTTGTAGGTGGCGAGCGCGAACCACGTGCGGTCCGGCTCCTGGATGGTGTCGGGCAGCTTGTCGAGGATGTGGGCGAAGTAGCGCGCAGCGCCGCGGATGCTCTGCGCCGCATCGGTGCGGTCCTCGATGCCGAAGGTCGTCGCGGTTTCCTCGGTGAGCATCATCAGCCCACGCACGCCGGTCGGGGAGACGGCCTCGGGATCCCATTTCGATTCCTGGTAGCCGATCGCGGCCAGCAGACGCCAGTCGAGGTCGTGCTCGGTGGCCGCCGCCCGGAAGAGCGCGCGATACGAGGGCAGGCGCGCGCGCACATCCTTCATGTACTGGCGGGTGCCGACGTAGTCGATGCGCGGGACCGTGCCGTAGTAGTGGTCGAGGATGCGGTCGAGTTCACCGCTGGCGCGGATGGTCTCGAAGTAGCGGGCCGCAGCCTCGCGCAGGCTCGAATCGGCACGCTTCGGGAAAGCCCAGGCTACCGACTCGCCTTCGGCGAGGTTGAACGCCACGCGGATTTCCGGGATGTAGGTGCGGTACACCGCGAAGGCATTCGATTTGACCACGGTGTAGTCGAGGCTGCCCTGGGCCACGCGGGTCAGCAGATCCTGCTGGTCGGCGACCGGGTTCTCCGTCCAGACCAGCTCCGGGTGTCGGGCCTGGGCGCGAGCCAGCGTCTTGACATAAGACGTCCCCGAGCCCACCTCCAGGCGCTTGCCGCGCAGCTGGGTGACATCCCGTGGCCGGCGCCGGCCCTCGCGGTAGATGAGGTGTTCGGTGACCTGCTGGAAGGCCGGGCCGAAATCGACCTGGCGTGCGGTGTCCGGATTGACGGTCAGACCCGCTGCTGCCAGATGCGCTACCCCATCCACCACGGTCGGTAGCACATCGGTCGGACGGTCGACGACCATCAGGCGCAGCCGCACCCCGAGGAAGTCGGCAAAGCCGCGGATCAGGTCGTATTCCGGACCGGCCGGTCCCTCGCCGGAGGTGAAATAGGTGTGCGGCCCGTTGCGGGTGACAACGCGCAGTTCCCCGGTCGCCTGGACCTCCTCGAGGAGGGACGGCGGCCGGGCGCAGGTACCCAGCACTGCCGTCGTGCAGAGCAGGATTCCAGCCTTGACGCGTCGTGAAAGCACGCGGTTCTTCCTCCGCTCCCGGCCATCTGTCGCAGCCGGTTCGCCATTTGCGGTGCAAACGTTACCATGGAGGCCCCGGGCGGTACCATTGGGCCGGGTCACCCTTATCGGGATGACCATTATGTTTATAGAACGTTAAAACAATGAGTTACAGTATCTTCTTAAATCTGTTAGCTATTAGTTGGCCCGGGGCAGGCGAGCGCCGTGGGTGATTCGGCGATGCCGGACTGGCAAGGCATGGCCGACGCCGAGGGCCTCGACCAGGGCGAACTGCGCCTGGTCTTCGGCCGATACCAGGCTTACCGCCGCTATCACCACGACCGGCCGGGCAGCGATCCGCTGCCGCTGGAAACCTGGTTCGGCTACTACCACCTCGAGGCCGCCAGCGAGGCTGGCCAGAATGCCCCGGCCGCGTCCGGCTGCTCGGTCGACCCCACCGCCCGCAACCGCGGCGCCGTCGCCCGACCCGCCGCCTTCCTGCGCGTCCTTGCCGCCCTCGCTGCCGTCGAATCCGTCGCCTGATCCGCGGCACCGGGCGCCAGTGGCGTCACGGTCTGCAACAGCGCGAGCGATGATTGTCCGTGGATCGTCTGGCGACCTCACGCGAACCGCCTATAATTCGCCCCGCCTGCCAGCGCCCGCGGAGGGATGCCGGAGCGGCTGAACGGCCCTGACTCGAAATCAGTGGGACGGAAACGTCACGGGGGTTCGAATCCCTCTCCCTCCGCCAAATTGACAGCGTCGGCCTTGCCAGCCGCCGCGTCAGCGTTCCCCGGCCACCCCGACCCGCGGCCAGCGGTACGGTACCCCGTCCGCCTTGCCGAACAGCAGGGTGCCGTCGAGGGTGAAACCGCGCTCGAGCTGGCCAACGTCGACGGCCGTGATGTGCGTGACGGATTCCAGCCGGCGCTGATCGCCGCGCTTGCCGGTGATCAGGCAGTGCGCGGGGTCGACGCGGCCGGTGAAGCCGTCGGCCACCCGCTGCCAGCGCATCTCGCAGCCCGGGGGGAGCGGTGGGGTCGTGACGACGTCGCCGCGCTGCAGGCCGTTGGGGTCGGTGGCCAGGCGCGCGGCGCGTTCCCGGTCGGCGACGCCGAGCAGGCTCATGACATTGGCACCGCGGCCGGGGCTCTCGTCGAACAGGTAGATCGTCTGGCGGTAGAACTCGCCAGCGGGTCCGTCGTGGCGCATCTCGGCGTAGAGCGCGTGCCGGCGTCCGGCGGGTGGGGTCACGGCGCGGATGCGGAGATAGATCGGCCGTCCTTCGCGCGCACCGCCGTCGGCGCTCGAGAAGTAGTCCCCGACCAGGAGCGTCGTCAGTTCGTCGAGTTCAGCATCGAGCGGAGCCGATGGGGTGGGTGCCAGCGTGCAGCCGGCGAGCAGGGCACCGACCATGCTGAACAGACCGCTGAATCGTCCCGCTGCATGCATCGCGACATCATAAAGGCATCGCGCCCTATGCCGCGATGACCGCATCGACACAGATCCCGCCCCCCAATGCCTCGTGCTCTCCCGTCGCGGGCCCTCGCTGCCCGCGCCCTGCCGATCAGGCGGCGGCAGCCTGCGTCTGGCCGTCGCGCGGCGCTCGGCCCGGCGGGTTCGCGAGGTAGGCGATGCCGGCCGCATAGACCACTGAAACGACCAGCGTCGTCAGCGGATAGTCCACCGGCTTCAGCCAGACCTCGTCGTAGAAGCCCATGTAGGAGGGCATCTCCATCAGGCCCCAGCCGACGATGCCCACCGGGATGCCGTAGCGGAACGCGGGCCCGACGCGCGGATATTTCAGGAGCTTCCAGAAGAGGTAGGCGAACCAGCTGGCCCAGCCGACGTAGGCGACCATCATCAGGTTCTGGTTCGCCCCGATGAAGGAGACGTAGAGCCAGAAGAGATAGCAGGCCCAGATGACGAAGAGCGTCTCCAATGCGACGATGCGCCCGATGCTGCGGCCGTTGTCCGACGTCGGCATGCCCGGCGTCATGTGCAAGTTGCGGTGGAACCAGCGGACCAGGTTGCACCGGGTCTGGCGGTTGTAGAAACCGTAGAGCAGGAACACGGTTGCGAAGATCGGCAGCGTCGATATCAGGAAGGTGACGCTGCCGGACGCCTCGAGTCCGGGCGCGGCGGTGTACGCCGGGTACGAGAAGAACACCGCGTAGAACTCGAACATCAACTCGAACCAGCCGACCCAGACGAACTGCGCGCCGAGGAAAGCCATCCAGGTGGCTGCGATCTCGCCGAGCTTCAGGCTGCGGGCGATCATCACGGTGCCACCGAGGCCGAGTAGCAGCGACGGCCACTCGTGCCCGCCGTCGAACCACGCCCGAAGCAGCGCCCACGTGGAGTGGCCGAGCCACTGGCTGAGGAACGCCACGCCGAAGACGACGAGGCCTAGGACGGGTTGCCTGTAGAGCAGGTTTGGCATGGTGGATTGCGGCTTCCGACCCCGTCCGAGGGACGGGTGCGCGCGGATGGTCGTGCGGCGCGCCCGGTCATGTCAACAGGAAACTGACGCTCCGCGTGGCACGCACACAGGGTGCCGCGGTGAAGGCTGTCGCGCTGGCCGCCGCGGTCAATCTGGGCACGCCGCTCAGCGCAACGGCATGCGCGTGCCGTCGTCGGTGACGACTTCGCGCTCGGGCCAGCGCACGGCGCCGAGGCGGGTGTGATCGGTCGCACCGTTCCCGGCCGCGCGTTCGCGGTAGCGGGCGCCGATGCCGAAGTCGAGGCAATACACGTTGCGTCCGGCGCCGTGCCACTCGTTCCAGGCGCTGCCGTCGAAGAGATCGTGTTCGCCGCGCGAGAACCGGGCGCGCGCCGCCAGTGTGGTCCAGCGCCAGTAGTGGCCGATCAGCACGGGGGTGTCGTGGCGGTAGCGCGCCCACCAGCGGACGCGGTCGAGCATGCGCCACTTGCCGGCGGCGAAGAAGGTGCGGTCCGCCAGCGCTTCCGGGCCGGAGGTGAGGATGCGCAGCGGATTGGCCATCTGGTGAAGGGCATCGAGGCGGCCGACGTCGGCGAGGAGCGGCACCGTGGCCTGCGGATCGCTCAGCCGCGCGCCATGCTCGCGCCACTCGGCGGCGGCCCGTTCGGCGAGGCCGCTGCGGCGGGCCACCTCATTGGCACGGCCGGCGTAGGCCTGGTAGATATCGGCCGTGCTGCCGCGGCACTCGCGCAGCAGGTCGAGCGCCGCATCGTCCCAGGCGGCGTGCACCAGGCGCAGGTCGGGCCGTTCGAGGACCGCCGGCAGCGTGGCGACGAAGGCGGCGATGTCGGTGCGTGTGGCGGCTGTGGCGCGCCGGGCGGTGAGGAACTTCCCGCTGTCGCGGTCGTGATCGGTTGCGAAGAACCAGCCGTTGCCTTCCTTGACGGCGCCGCGCAGCAGGTTCAGCTCGTGGTTGCCGAGCAGGCACTGTGCCCGGCCGCGCGCGACGAGCCCCGCTACGAGACCGAACACGCCCGGGCTATCTTCGCCGCGGTCGCAGAGATCGCCGATGAACGCGAGCCGCCGACCGGCGGGGTGGCTGCCGGCGCTGTCATAGCCGAGCAGGGCGAGCAGCTGGCGCAGCGCGCCGATCTCGCCGTGCACGTCGCCGACGATGTCGATGGGACCGTCGTGGAGCGGCTGGAAGAGGTGGTTTGCCGGGACGGGGCGCAGCGTCATTGCAGCGCCGGGATCACGTGCTCGCCGATCAGGCGGATCGCCGCGGCCGGGTCGTCGTGCACGCGCAGGGTAATTTCGGTGAGCCCGGCGGCGGAAAATTCGCGCAGCGTGGCGATCGCCGGCTCGAGCTGGTCGAGCCCGCCGGCGAAGGAGATGTTGCGGATCATCTTCTCGACCAGCGCGGCGGGCACGTGCTCGATCACATCGCTCCGGCGCAGGAACGCATTCAGGAAGTCGCGCTCGTGCCTGCGCATGAGCGCGAGTTCGTCGGGGTCGAGGAAGGGGGCGAAATACTGCTCGCCCAGCCAGCCGCGCAGCATCAGCTCGCGGCGCGCCTCGGCCATTGAGGCCTGCGCGTCTTCCCTGATGTGCCAGGCCCAGAAGTTGCCGATCCGGAACTGCGCCGGATCGCGCCCGGCGGTGCGCAGGTCAGCGTGCGCGGCGGCGATGAACTCGCGCATCAGCGGTACGACGAAGTCGCTGGTGATGAGACCGTCGGCGAGTTCGCACGCGAGTCGGCGGCTCTGCGGGTGGTTGGCGCCGTAGTAGACGAGCGGTGGCGTGACGGTGTGCCACCGCGGCCGATAGCCCCACACCTTGTAGAACTCCCCGTCGAAATTCATGGTGCGCTCGGGCGTGGCGCCCTTGAGGATCCGCAGGCACTCGCGCACCCGGCCGATCATGCGGTCGCGCCGGCCGCCGATCGCCTGCTGCACCGCGCCGCCGCCGCCGACCATGATCATGGCGCGTCCGCCGGCGAGTTCGTTGAGCGAGAACAGCAGGTTCGCCATCTTCAGCGGGTGCAGTTCCGCGGGACTCACCGCCATCGGTCCGAGGCGGATGCGGCGCGACTGGTGGGCGAGCAGCGACAGCGTGAAGAAGGCGTCGCGCGACCAGGCGTAGTTGCTCGCCCAGACTCCGCGTACCCCGTAGCGTTCGGCCAGCAGGCCGAGTTCGACGGCCTCCTGCGGGGACGCGAACTCGTTGAGGATGATGTCGACCTCCATGGGCCGGTATTCTGCCATCACCGCTGCACCGGCGTTCCGCTAAGCTGACGGATATGACTGTGCGTCGCGTTCTCCGCCTGGGTCACCCGCTGCTGCGGGAGGTGGCCCGTCCGCTCGCCCCCGCGGAGATCGGCAGCGACGCCATGTGCCGCCTGGTCGCAGACATGGTCGACACCCTGCACGACTACGGCGGCATCGGGCTCGCGGCACCGCAGGTCGGCGAGTCGCTGCGCCTCGCCATCATCGAGATGGCCGGCGGCCCGAGCCGCTACGGCGAACTCGCGCCCATGCCGCTCACGGTATTCGTCAATCCGGTGATCGAGGTGCTCGATCCGGCCACTGCCGGTTGCTGGGAAGGGTGTCTTTCGGTGCCCGGCCTGCGCGGCTTCGTCGAGCGGCCGCAGCATGTGCGCGTCCGCTACCTGTCCGATCGGGGCGAGCCGCGCTCACTGGAGCTGCAGGGATTTCCCGCCACGGTCTTCCAGCATGAGTTCGACCACCTCGACGGCCGGCTCTATGTCGACCGTCTTGCCGATCCGCGGCTGCTGGTGTTCGAGGAGGAATACGAGCGCTACCATAGCAACGCTCCCGTGGCGGGATGACAGGGGTCGCGGCTTGCGCCGCTCCCACCGGGCTCGGGGGGTGTTCTGCTGTGGGAGGGGCGCAAGCCCCGACCAGAAGAGTCGCGGGGCCGTCCCGAAGGTCAGCGGCGGCGGACGCGCAGGGGATGTTCGCCGGGCTGCTTCGCGCTGCCGGCTTCGCAGCCGCTGCAGCCGTCGCCACCAGACCGGCGGCGGCTGCGGCGGCGCCACAGGACGAGGCCGACCACCAGCACGACCACTGCGAGCGCGAGGACTTCCTGCAGGGCCATGGCCGTCAGGTCCCGAGCTGGAAGACGAGCAGGGCGCCGATGTAGCCCATGCCCGTCATGTAGACCCAGGCGAAACCGGCCCAGCCCCAGCTGTTGGTTTCGCGCCGGATCATGACGATGGTGGCGACGCACTGCAGGCAAAAGGCGTAGAAGACCAGCAGGCCCAGCGCCATCGGCAGCGTGTATACGGGGCGGCCGTCGGGCCAGGTGGCCGCCCGCAGCTGCCCGATCAGTGCCACTTCGTTTTCGTTGGTGTCCGCCCCGACGGCGTAAATGGTGCCGAGAACGGCGACGACGACCTCACGCGCCGGAAAGCCGGCGATCACGGCTGCCGATACCTTCCAGTCCCAGCCGAGCGGGGCGAACAGCGGGGCGATGAACTTGCCGAGGCGGCCGAGGTAGCTGCCCTCGAGGTGGGCGGCGCCCTCGGCATCGTCGATGCGGCGCAGTTCCGCGCCACGCTCTTCACCGCTGAGCGTGGCCTCGGCACGGGCGCGCTCGGTGTCGAAGCGTTCACCGGTCGTCTCCGGCGACGGAAAGTAGGCGAGCGCCCAGATCACCACGGCGACGCTGAAGATGACGGTGCCGGCACGCACCAGGAAGACGCGCCCGCGCTCGAGCAGGCGCAGCAGCACCGAGCGCCAGTTCGGCAGGCGGTAGGGTGGCAACTCGATCAGGAAGGTCGGTGTGGGCCCACGCAGCGCGGTGCGTTTCATCACGAACGCGGTGAAGACGCCGGCGAAGATGCCGAGCAGGTACAGCGTGAGCAGCACCAGGCCCTGCAGGTTGACGCTGCCGCCGAGGTAGCGCTGGTCGGGGATGAAGGCGCCGATCAGCAGTGCGTACACGGGGAGCCGTGCCGAGCAGGTCATGAACGGCGCGGCGAGGATGGTGGCGAGCCGGTCGCGCCGCTCCGGGATGACGCGCGTGGCCATGATGCCGGGCACCGCGCAGGCAAAGCTCGAAAGCATCGGGATGAACGACTGCCCCGACAGCCCGCACAGGCGCATCACCCGGTCGATGAGGAATGCGACCCGCGGCATGTAGCCGGTGTCCTCGAGCAGGATGATGAAGGCGAACAGGATCATGATCTGCGGCAGGAAGATGACCACGCTGCCGACACCGGCGATGGCGCCGTCGACCAGCAGGCTGGTGAGTGCGCCAGGCGGCATCACCGCGCGGATGGCTTCGCCGAGCGTCGTGGTGGCCGCGTCGATCAGGTCCATGAGCGGCGTGGCCCACGAGAAAACCGCCTGGAACACGGTGGCCATCACCAGCACGAACAGCAGCGCGCCGATCACCGGATGGTTGGTGACGCGGTCGAGGCGCTCGCGCAGCGTCACGCGTGGCGGGGCGCGCCGTTCCACCACGGTGACGATGCCGTTGATGAGGTCGTAACGGCTGCGTGCCTCGATGGCGGCGAGCGAGCTGCCGGTGCTGAGCCGCATGCGCAGCTCGACGAGTTCGACCAGGAACTCGGGGCTCGTCGCGTACTCGAAGCGCCGCTCGGCGATGCCGCCGGCGTCGATCAGCGCGCGCTCGACCTCGTAGGCGGACAGATTGTGGCCGGCTGTGCTGAGCCTCGTGGACAGGTCGACTGCGGCACGGTGTACCTCGGGCAGCACGACGAGGCGTTCGCGCGGTGGTTGCGCGATGGCGGCAGCCAGCGCGGCGCGCAGCTGCGTCACGCCTTCGCCGCTGGTGGCGACCACCGGGACCACCGCGCAGTCAAGCCGCTGTGCCAGTGCGGCGACATCGATCTCGACGCCGGCCTCGGTGGCCACGTCGAGCATGTTGAGGGCGATCACCAGCGGCAGCCCGAGCTCGGCGAGCTGGGTCGCGAGGAACAGGTTGCGGCGCAGGTTGGTCGCGTCGACGACCACCAGCACGGTGCGCGGCGGGGCGAGGTCTTCGACGTGGCCGAGCAGCACGTCGATCGCCACCATCTCGTCGGGGGAGCGTGCCGCGAGTGAATAAGTGCCGGGCAGGTCGACCAGGCACACATCGCGGCCACCGAGATCGATGCGCCCGGTATGCCGCTCGACGGTCACGCCCGGATAGTTGGCGGTCTTCTGCTTCAGCCCGGTGAGGGCATTGAAGAGGGTGCTCTTGCCGGTGTTCGGGTTGCCGATGACGGCGACGACCGGGGCGGCGTGGGGGTCGGGTGCCGCTGTAGCGCGCGTGGATGCCCCGGCCGGGGCCGGTGCGCTCATGGGCCGAGCCGGACCTCGACGCGGCGCGCCTCTTCGCGGCGCAGCGACAACGAGTAGCCCATGACCTGGACCTCGACCGGGTCGCCGCCGAGGGCGCGGCGGATCATGGCGATGGGAGACCCCTCGAGCAGGCCGAGGGCCATCAGGCGCTGCACCAGCGGACCGTCCCCGTCGACACGGGTGATCGTGCCCTGCTGGCCGGGCTTGAGTTCGTCGAGGGTCATCGCGCGGTAATTGTAGAGGAGAACCGCGTGCGGCGCTGGCCGCGTGCCGGTGGCGACGTCGTGGCTGGTTCAGGAAGCCTGTGCCGGGCGGCTGGCGATCGGGCGCGTGGCGCCGTGCTGCAGGAGTTCGAGCTCCTGCTCGTAGGACTTGGTCAGTTCGTCGATGACGATGGCGGGCAACGGTGCACCTTCTTCCTGGTGCATGAGCGTCAGGTAGCTCTCCTCGTAGAGCTCCCAGTACTTGAGCTTGTTCGCTCCGGCCAGCAGCGGCGAGCGCTTCAGGCCGCGGTCGAAGCGGCCGCGCAGTTCGTCGGGTTCCAGCCGCTCGGCGAAGTCGCGTACCGCGTGGATCATTGCCTTGAACAGGGCCTGCTGGTGGTTGCGCACGTCCTGGAAGGCCGCCTGCACGGCACGGTCCGGCGGCATGTAGGACTGGCCCGGCTCGCCGAGCAGGTAGCGCAGTGCCTCGGCGACGTTCGGCGAGAACTTCAGCGGGTTGTTCGCTGCCGGGCGGATCACGGTCTGCGGCAGGCGCAGGGCATCCTTCATGCGCGAGCGGCTCTGCAGCAGGTCGGCCAGGCCGGTGACGAGCTCGCGGGTGAGGGTGCCGGCGATCCTGAGAATTTCCTCGGGGTTCGTGCCGTGCAGGTCGGCCGGCGTGAGCCCGGCGGCCTTGCAGAACACCTCGACCGCGGCCGCGTGCCCCCTGGCTGGCTCTGCCTTGCGCTCGGGCAGGCGGCCGGCATCGGCCGGCGGGCCCGGCGGTGTGCCGGCTGCGGGCAGACGCATCACGCTGCTCGCCCCCGGCTCGGCGGGCTTCAGGTGCCGCTCGAGGGCATTGAATTCGAAGGCGCGCATGTTCTTTTCGTCGACGAGTTGCAGCTCCATCGACTCGTCGACCGGCACGAGCTGCGCGCGCACCACCGAATCGCGCATGCCATCGTCGGCCACGCCCTCGTCGCCGGCGGTGACCTCCACGGTGATCTCGTACTCGCCCATGCGCAGGCGGTCGCCATTGAACAGCCGCTGCGGATGGCCGCGGCCCACGGCCGCGTCGGAGCCATTGATATAGACGCCGTTGCGGCTGGTGTCGACGAGGTAATAGGCGCCACCCTGGAAGTCGATGAGCGCATGGCGGCTGGAGATGAAGCGCTTGGTGTCGGGCAGCACCCAGTCGTTGTCCTCGGCGCGGCCGATGGTACCGCCGCAGGACACGAACTCGCGCAGCTGGGCCTCGCCCAACTGGCTTTTCTGCTGGCTGGTGATTCGCAGGCGCAACGCCATGGTGGATCCCGGCCGCCCGGTATGCCCCCGTCGGGCAGCCGGTGCGACACTCAATTTCCGCTGGTGCATCATGGCGCTGCACCCCGGTCGGTGCCGCCGTCTGGTTCACAGTTCTCCGCGCCTGGAGCCGGGTCTGCGCAGCAGCCGGCTGGGCTATAATGCGGCCCCGTCTGAAGGGGTGCGTTGCTCCTGCCGGACTGGCCAGTCACCGCGCACCCGAGATGTCCGCCCGCCGACTTTACAAAATCTCGTTCGTCAACCAGGGCAAGGTCTACGAGATCTACGCCCGGTCCGTGAGCCAGGGAACGCTGTTCGGCTTCATCGAGGTCGAGAAGCTCGTCTTCGGCGAGCGCAGCACCGTGGTGGTCGACCCGTCCGAGGAACGCATCAAGGCCGAGTTCGAGGGGGTGCGCCGCACCTACCTGCCGATGCACTCCGTGCTGCGCATCGACGAAGTCGAGAAGGAAGGCGTCAGCAAGATCAGCAAGGCCGAGGGCAGCAACGTCGCCCAGTTCCCGATGCCGGTCTACAGCCCCGGCAGCCGTCATGACGGCGGTGACTGAGCCGGCTGGTCCGCCACGGCCGGGGCTGCACGAGTTTCCCGGCCCACCGGCCCTGTCCGATTTCCGCCTGGCACGCCTGCTGGGCCAGGTCCAGGCCGTGGCGCCGCGCGTGACCGGGCTCGAGGCGCGCTTCGTGCACTACGTGGATGCAGCGACCGGCCTGACGCCGCGCGAGCGCGACACGCTTGGCGAACTGCTGCACTACGGGTCGACCCGCGCGCCGCGGGCCGGCGCCGTGCCGGCGCTCTGGGTCGTCCCGCGACTCGGCACGATCTCGCCGTGGGCGAGCAAGGCGACCGACATCGCGCGCCTCTGCGGGCTCGGCGCCGTGCGGCGCATCGAGCGCGGCGTGGCCTGGAGCCTCGCGAGCGCGGTGCCGCTGTCGACCGTCGAGATCGGGGCGATCGCCCCGCTGGTCCACGACCGTATGACCGAGTCGGTGCTCACCCGTCCGGTCGAGGCGCTCGATCTGTTCGCGCGCCAGCCACCGGCGCGAGTGCGCCGCGTCGCGCTCGGCACGGGCGCCCGTGCGGCTCTCGAGACCGCCAACCGCGATCTCGGCCTCGCCCTCTCCACCGACGAAATCGATTACCTCGCCAGGCACTTCGGCGAACTCGGCCGCGATCCGACCGACGCCGAACTGATGATGTTCGCGCAGGCGAACTCCGAGCATTGCCGACACAAGATCTTCAACGCGACCTGGATCATCGACGGTGAGGCGCAGCCGCAGACCCTCTTCGACCTGATCCGCGCCACGCACGCTACCAACCCGGCCGGCGTGCTCAGCGCCTACCGCGACAACGCTGCGGTCGTGGCCGGTGCCACGGCAGGACGGCTGCTCGCCGACCCGGCGACGGGCGCGTACCGGCTCGAACATGAGCCGGTGCACACCCTCGTGAAGGTCGAGACGCACAACCACCCGACGGCGATTTCGCCCTTTCCGGGTGCAGCCACCGGTGCCGGCGGCGAGATCCGCGACGAAGGCGCGACCGGGCGCGGTGCCAGGCCCAAGGCCGGGCTCTGCGGCTTCACGGTCTCACACCTGCGCCTGCCCGACGGCGCCGAGCCCTGGGAGAACGGTGGCCTCGGCCGGCCACGGCGCGTCGCCGCGCCGCTGCAGATCATGCTGGAAGGACCGATCGGTGCGGCCGCATTCAACAACGAGTTCGGCCGGCCGAACATCGCCGGCTACTTCCGCACCTTCGAGCAGTCCATGGCGGGCGAGGCCGGCCGCGCCTGGGGTTACCACAAGCCGATCATGATCGCCGGCGGGCTCGGCAACATCCGCGAGGCCGACGTCCACAAGGCCGAGGTACCGCCCGGTGCGTTGCTGGTGGTGCTTGGCGGCCCAGCCATGCTGATCGGACTCGGTGGCGGCGCGGCCTCGTCGATGACCGCCGGAACGAGCACCGAGGATCTCGACTTCGCCTCCGTCCAGCGTGGCAATCCGGAGATGCAGCGCCGCGCCCAGCAGGTGATCGAGTCCTGCTGGGCGGCTGGTGCGTCACCGTCGGGACACAACCCGATCCTCATCGTGCATGACGTCGGTGCCGGCGGGCTGTCGAATGCGCTGCCCGAACTCGTCGACCACAGTCACCGCGGCGCGCGGCTCGAGTTGCGCGACATCCCGAGCGCCGAGCCCGGGCTGTCGCCGGCGGAGATCTGGTGCAACGAGGCGCAGGAGCGCTACGTGCTGGCCATCGCGCCGGCCGACCTCGCCTGGTTCGCTGCCGCCTGTGAGCGCGAGCGTTGCCCGTTCGCCGTGCTCGGCTCGGCCGATACGAGCGGACAACTGACGGTCACCGACCGCCTGCACGGCGAGCCGCCGGTCGACCTGCCCCTCGAGGTGCTGCTCGGCAAGCCGCCGCGCACGGTGATGACCGTGACGCGCGCTCGCCGCAGTGTGCCGGCAGCGGCCTTTGCGCACCTCGATCTGGCCGAATCCTGCCGGCGCGTGCTGCGCTTCCCGGCGGTCGCCGACAAGTCGTTCCTCATCCACATCGGCGATCGCACCGTCGGCGGCCTCGTCTGCCGCGACCAGCTGGTCGGGCCGTGGCAGGTGCCGGTGGCCGACGTCGCGGTCACTGCGCTTGGGTTCGAGGGCAGCGCAGGCGAGGCGATGGCGATGGGCGAACGCACACCGCTCGCCGTGCTCGACCCGCCCGCTTCCGGGCGCATGGCGGTCGGCGAAGCGCTGACCAACGTGCTCGCCGGCGGCATCAGCGCCCTCGACGAGGTGCGCCTGTCGGCCAACTGGATGGCGGCGAGCGGCGTGGCCGGCGAGGACGAAGCGCTGTTCGATACCGTCAGTGCGGTGAGCGTGCTGGCGCGGGCGCTGCGCATCGCCATCCCGGTCGGCAAGGACTCGCTCTCCATGCGCACGGCCTGGCAGGACCGCGGCCAGCCGAAGGCCGTGGTGGCGCCGGTGTCGCTGATCGTGTCGGCCTTCGCGCCGGTGCCCGATGTCACCCGCACGCTGACGCCGGAACTCGTGCGGACCGGCGACACGGAACTCTACCTCGTCGATCTCGGTGCCGGGCGCAATCGCCTGGGCGGTTCCTGCCTCGCGCAGGTGCACGGCATCGCCGGCGGGGCGGTGCCCGATGTGGACGACCCGGCGCGCCTCGCGGCATTCGCCGAGATCGTGCTCGGGCTGCACCGGCGCGGCCTGCTGCTCGCGTATCACGACCGCAGCGACGGCGGCATCTTCGCCACGCTGGCCGAGATGGCCTTCGCCGGCCGTGCCGGCTTCGCGATCGACCTGCCGCCGGGCGAGGGTGGGGCGGTCGGTGCGCTGTTCACCGAGGAACTGGGTGCAGTGCTGCAGCTGCGCGCCACCGATGTGCCCGCGCTCGAAGCGGCCTGCGCGGGCGCTGGTCTCGGCCACTGCCTGCACCGGCTCGGCGCCGTCGACGGCAGCGACCGGCTGGTCTTCCGCCACGATGGCCAGGTGCTGCTCGACTTCACCCGCGGGGAACTGCGGGCGACGTGGTCAGAGCTGAGTTACCGCATGCAGGCGCTGCGCGACCATCCGGCGGCGGCAGCCGAAGCCCACGCGACCGCCTGCGACGAGGCAGACCCGGGCCTTGCCCCGGTGCTCAGTTTCGCTCCGGCGGAAAACGTCGCGGCGCCGTTCATAGCCACCGGGGTGCGCCCGCCGGTCGCCATCCTGCGCGAGCAGGGCGTGAACAGCCAGCTCGAGATGGCGGCGGCCTTCCTGCGCGCCGGTTTCGCCCCGGTCGACGTGCACATGTCCGACCTGCTCGAGGGGCGCCGCTCGCTTGCGGAGTTCCGTGGCCTGGTGATCTGCGGCGGTTTTTCCTTCGGCGACGTGCTCGGCGCCGGTGGTGGCTGGGCGAAATCGATCCTGTTCAACGCGCAGGCGCGCGCCGGCTTCCAGGCGTTCTTCGAGCGCACCGACACGTTCACGCTCGGCGTGTGCAACGGCTGCCAGATGCTCGCCACGCTGCGCCCGATCATCCCCGGCACGGCGCACTGGCCGCGCTTCGTGCAGAACTTCTCCGAGCAGTTCGAGGCGCGCCTGAACCTGGTCGAGGTGCTGCCGAGCCGCTCGGTGCTGCTTGGCGGGATGACGGGCAGCCGGCTGCTGATCGCGACCTCGCACGGCGAGGGCCGCGCCGAGTTTGCAGCCCCGACCGATCTGCCGGCCTGCTACGCCGCCGGCCAGGTGGCGATCCGCTACGTCGACAACCACGGGCGCCCGGCACGCAGCTATCCCGCCAATCCGAACGGATCGCCGGACGGCGTGGCGGGATTCACGTCTGCGGACGGTCGTGTGACGGTCTTCATGCCGCACCCGGAACGCGTTCACCTCACGCGCCAGCACTCCTGGGCGCCGCGGGAATGGGGCGAGGAAGGCCCGTGGCTACGGATGTTCCGCAACGCCCGGGCGTGGGTGGGCTGATCGCCCCGAGCGCCGGTCCGGTCAGCGACCTGCCGAGCGCGACGCCGGCAGTTCGCCGGCGGGGCGCGCCGGTTCAGCGGCCGGGAACTGGCGCAGGCGCAGCGCCGCCTGCAACTTCGCGCGGCGCACATAGGCCTGGTAGAGCAGGTCCTTCATCGTCTCGAGCAGCACCGCCGCCTGCAGCCGCGTGAGCGGTGTGCTCGTCGTGCCCTGCACCGGCTCGCCCTCGAAGAGCACGCGGCGGATCGCGGCAAAGGTGGCTTCGTCGATCCCGGCGAGTGCCTTCACTTCGGCAACCTGATCGAAGATGCGCAGGCGGCTGCGCTCGCCCTGGTCCTCCAGCACCGCCTGGACCGTGGCCCGGCACATCACCGCGAATGCCTGCAGCAGGCCGGCTGCATGGCAGGCGAGCGCCTCGCGGAAGGCGGCGGCGACGCGCTCGGGGAGCGTGTCGTAGCTGAAGCGCTCCGGTGGGCGTTCCATCTGCTCGGGGTGCGGGTGGAACTCGACACGGTCCTCGTGCCAGGCGCGCACCCGGTAACGGACGAACAGCGGGGTGTGGCAGGAGTCGCACTGGAGCACGATGCCGACGCGGGCCGGGCGGTCGGCCCGCAGCCGCACGAAGCCGGGACAGGCGAGCAGCGACAGGTGCGCTGTGTTTCCGCAGTGCGGGCATTCACCGCTGACCGACTCGCGGTGCAGGCGGTTCTGGCTGTCGAGGTAGGCCGCTGTGGTCATAGTACGCGCTCCGTCCCCGCGCGCTTCAGTGCTGCAGGGGCTTGTAGCGGATGCGGTGCGGCTGATCGGCGTCGTCGCCGAGGCGCCGGTGCAGGTCCGCCTGGTACTCGGCGTAGTTTCCCGCAAACAGCAGCACCTGGCTATCGCCTTCGAAGGCGAGGATGTGGGTGGCGATACGGTCGAGGAACCAGCGGTCGTGCGAAATCACGATGGCGCAGCCGGGAAAGTCGAGCAGACCTTCCTCGAGCGCGCGCAGGGTCTCGACGTCGAGGTCGTTGGTCGGTTCGTCGAGCAGCAGCACGTTGGCACCGGATTTCAGCACCTTGGCGAGATGCACGCGGTTGCGCTCACCGCCCGACAGCAGCCCGATCTTCTGCTGCTGCTGGGTGCCCTTGAAATTGAAGCGCCCGACGTAGCCGCGCGAGGCGGTCTCGTACCGGCCGACCCGGATCAGTTCGTGGCCGCCGGAGATCTCCTCCCACACGGTCTTCGCATCGTCGAGGCTCTGGCGCGACTGGTCGACGTAGGCCATCTGCACTGTCTTGCCGACGCGGATCTCGCCGGCATCCGGCTTCTCCTGGCCCGTGAGCATGCGGAACAACGTGGTCTTGCCGGCGCCGTTCGGGCCGATCACGCCGACGATCGCGCCGGGCGGGATCTGGCCGTTGAAGTCCTCGATCAGCAGCCGCTCGCCGAAAGCCTTGCGCAGGTGGACGAACTCGATCACCTGGTCGCCGAGGCGCTCGCCGGGCGGGATGTAGATTTCGTTGGTCTCCTGGCGGCGCTGGAAGTCCTGCGAGCACAGTTCCTCGAAACGCTGCAGGCGCGCCTTGCTCTTGGCGCGTCGCGCTGACGGGTTGGCGCGCACCCACTCGAGCTCGGCCTTGATGGTTTTCTGCCGCGCGGCCTCTTGCTTCTCCTCCATGGCGAGGCGCGCCTCCTTCTGCTCGAGCCAGGAGGAGTAGTTGCCCTTCCACGGGATGCCGTGGCCGCGGTCGAGTTCGAGGATCCAGCCGGCGACGTTGTCGAGGAAGTAGCGGTCGTGGGTCACCGCGATCACGGTGCCGGGGTACTGCTCGAGGAACTTCTCGAGCCAGGCCACCGACTGCGCGTCGAGGTGGTTGGTCGGCTCGTCGAGGAGCAGCATGTCGGGCTGCGACAGCAGCAGGCGGCACAGCGCCACGCGGCGCCGCTCGCCGCCCGAAAGCGTGGCCACGCGCGCGTTCCATTCCGGCAGGCGCAGCGCGTCGGCGGCGATCTCGAGCTTGCGGTCGACTTCCCAGCCGTTCACCGCATCGATCTGGTCCTGGAGCTTGGCCTGCTCGTCGAGGAGCTTCTGCATCGCATCGTCATCGAGCGGCTCGGCGAAGCGCTCGGCGATGGCGTTGAAGCGCTGCACCAGGTCGATGGTGCCGGCCACGCCTTCTTCGACGATCTCGCGTACGGTCCGCGCCGGGTCGAGCTCCGGTTCCTGCGGCAGGAAGCCGATGCGGATGCCGGGCTGCGGGCGGGCTTCGCCCTCGAAGTCCTTGTCCACGCCGGCCATGATGCGCAGGAGCGTGGATTTGCCGGACCCGTTCAGGCCGAGCACGCCGATCTTGGCGCCCGGGAAGAAACTCAGCGAGATGTCCCGCAGGATGAAGCGTTTCGGGGGGACGACCTTGCCCACCCGGTTCATGGTGAAGACGTACTGGCTCATGAAGTCCGAAGTCCGGCTGAACGGCGACGCGCGATTATCCCGGAAGCGCCGCGCCGCTGCACCCTATAATCCGGCTGAGTCCGCTCCATGCCTTACCAGGTCCTGGTCATCCGCGATCCGCGCACCGCTGCCTACGGTTTCGGCGGCGGCCATCCTTTCGGCCCGGACCGTCACGATGTCTTTCACCGCGAACTGGAACGCAGCGGGCTCGCCGCGCAGGTGGCGCTGCAGGCCGGGCGACCGGCGACCCGCGAGGAACTGCTCGCCTTCCACACGAGCAGGCACGTCGATTTCGTCGAGCAGGCCTGCGCGAGCGGGCAGGGGTTTCTCGACGGCGGTGATACCCCGGCCGAGGCGGGCCTCGAGGCAGCTGCAGCCGCCGTGGTCGGTGCCGCCGTCGTCGCCATGGAGGCGGTGATGGCCGGGGAGGCGCCGAGCGCTTTCGTGCCGATCGCCGGGCTGCACCATGCCGGCCGTGACCACGCCGCGGGCTTTTGTGTCTACAACGACTGCGGCGTGGTGATCGAACTGCTGCGCCGGCGCCACGGGCTGGAGCGCATCGCCTACGTCGATATCGACGCCCACCACGGCGACGGCGTGTACTACGGCTTCGAGGCCGACCCGGGCGTCGTCATAGCCGACATCCACGAGGACGGCCGCTATCTCTATCCTGGCACCGGCGCGGTGCACGAGACCGGCCGCGACGCCGCGCGTGGGACCAAGCTCAACCTGCCGCTGCCGCCTGGCGCCGACGATGACGCTTTGCGCAACGCCTGGGCAGGCGTCGAGGCCCACCTCGAGGCCGCGCGCCCGCAGTTCATCGTCATGCAGTGCGGGGCCGACAGCGTCGTCGGTGACCCACTGACGCACCTCGCGTTCTCAGCGGCGACGCACGGTTGGGCGGCCGGCCGGCTCGCGGCACTCGCCGCACGCCACTGCGGCGGGCGCCTGCTCGCCACCGGTGGTGGGGGCTACGACCGGGACAATCTCGCACGCGCCTGGACCGCCGTGGTGCGCGCCCTGCTCGACGCAGCCGGAGGCAGGTTTCCGGATCCGGCCTGAAGCGGCGCGGGTGGCTCGGGTACAATTGCGCCCCCCATCGACTCCGGAGACAGGCATGTTCACGCGCGATTTGACGATCGCCGGCTTCGATCCCGAGCTGGCTGCGGCGATCGCCGGCGAGGAGCGCCGCCAGGAAGAGCACATCGAACTCATCGCCTCGGAGAACTATGCCAGCCCGCGCGTGCTCGAGGCCCAGGGCACGGTGCTCACCAACAAGTACGCCGAGGGCTATCCGGGCAAGCGTTACTACGGTGGCTGCGAGTTCGTCGACCGGGCCGAGGAACTCGCCATCGCGCGCGCGAAAGAGCTCTTCGGTGCCGCCTACGCCAACGTCCAGCCGCACTCCGGCTCCCAGGCCAACACGGCCGTCTACATGGCGCTGCTCAATCCCGGCGACACCGTGCTTGGCATGAGCCTTGCCCACGGCGGGCACCTGACGCACGGCTCGCCGGTGAATTTCTCCGGGCGCCTGTACCGCATCGTCTCCTACGGGCTCGACCCGGCGGGCGGAGAGATCGACTACGGCGCCGTCGAGGCGCTGGCGCACGAACACCGGCCGAAGATGATCATCGCCGGGTTCTCGGCCTATTCGCGTGTGGTCGACTGGGAACGCTTCCGCCGCGTCGCCGATGCCGTCGGCGCCTGGCTGGTGGTCGACATGGCGCACGTCGCCGGCCTCGTCGCCGCCGGTGAATACCCGAACCCGGTGCCGGTGGCCGACGTCACCACGACCACCACGCACAAGACGCTGCGCGGTCCGCGTGGCGGGCTGATCCTCGCGCGCCCCAACGAGGATGTCGCGAAGAAGCTGAACTCGCTGGTCTTCCCCGGCATCCAGGGCGGGCCGCTGATGCATGTCATTGCCGCCAAGGCGGTGGCGCTGCTCGAGGCCATGCAGCCGGAGTTCCGCGACTACCAGCGCCGCGTCAAGGCCAACGCGCGCGCGCTGGCCGCCGCGCTGGCCGCACGCGGTTTTCGCATCGTTTCCGGTGGCACCGACAACCATATGTTCCTGGTCGACCTCATCGACAAGGACATCACCGGCAAGGACGCGGATGCCGCGCTCGGTCGCGCCAACATCACGGTCAACAAGAATGCGGTGCCGAACGACCCGCGCTCGCCCTTCGTCACCAGCGGGCTGCGCATGGGCACCCCGGCGATCACCACCCGCGGCTTCGGTCCCGCCGAGGTCGCTGAACTCGCCGGCTGGATCGCCGAGGTGCTCGGCAACATCGGCGATGAGCAGCGCATCGCGCGCGTACGCGGTGCGGTGCTCGAACTCTGCAGCCGATTTCCCGTGTACCGGTAGCGTCGCGGTTGGTGCCGGATGGACGTCCTGGCAGCGCTGCGGGCACGACGCAGTATTCGCGCCTTCAGGCCCGATCCGGTCGACGCGACACTCCTGCGGCAGATCCTCGAGGGCGCCCGCGAGGCGCCCTCCTGGTCGAACACCCGGCCTTACCTGGTCGCGATCGCCACGGGTGAGCGGCTCGAGGCCATCCGTGCCGGCATGCTGGCTGCCGTCGATGCCGGGGTGCCGACGCCCGAGCACGCCTTCCCCACGGACTACCCGTCACCGCTGCGGGAACGGCGCCAGGCGACCGGCTACGGTCTGTACGCCACGCTCGGCATCGACAAGCGTGATCTCGCGGGGCGCCAGCACCAGTTGCGCCGGAACTTTGCCTTCTTCGATGCGCCGGCAGTGATGTTCCTCTACGTGCACGAGGCGCTCGGGACCTGGGCCGTGCTCGATTGCGGCGCGTTCCTGCAGGCGCTCCTGCTGCAGGCGACCGCACTCGGTCTCGGTACCTGCGCGCAGGCGACCGCCGGCGCTTATCCCGAGGTGGTCGCGCGCCACTTTGCCGTCCCCGATCGTTACCGGCTGATGTGCGGCGTGGCCGTCGGGTACTCCGCCGATGCGCCCGTCAACACATTCCGGCCCGAGCACGCTCCCGTCGATGAGCTGCTGATTGCCGCACGCTGAGCCTCGTCAGGCTGCTGGGCCGGGGCTGAGCAAGGGCGACAGCCCCGCCAACCGGAAATCGGGCGATCTTCGCGGGCACCGGTCGGGCGATCCGCGACCCGGCCCGCGCCCCGGCACATTGACTTTTCGTCGCAACAGGTGCAGAAGACCAACGAGGCCGTTGCTGCAATTCATGCAGACTCGGCCACTCGTTGACGAAAACGCAACACAAATTCACGGGAGGTACCTGGTATGACGACGCAAACTTCGTGCAGCACACCGGTGGTCATCCTGCTGGTGTTCGGGCTGGCTGCGGCACCGGCCTACGCGGACTTTTTCGTCGGTGGCACGATCGGCCAGAGTGATATCGGTTCGTACGAGTTCGGCGACGATACCGTCCAGGAGAATGACGACAGCGACACGGCCTACGACCTGTTCCTCGGCTGGCAGCCACTGGAGTGGCTGGCGGTGACGGCCGGTTACACGGATTTCGGTGAACTCAAGGTGGCGGGCAGCTTCGATGACGAGGGCACGGTCAACTATACCGACCAGATCGAGGCCACCGCCTGGGACGTCTCGTTGATCGGTATCCTCGGGTTCGACCGGTTCGCGCGTGAAGGCAGCTTCCTCGCCCGCATGGCGGTATTCGCGCAGCTCGGCGTTGCACGCTGGGACCAGGACATCAGCTGGATGGACGACATCTCCGGTGCCTGGTCCGGCGGCGACGACGGCACCAACGCCGTCTACGGTCTCGGTCTCAACTTCGGCGTGACCGACAACCTCGGTATTCACGTGCGCTGGGCCGACTATGGCGACATCGGTGACGAGGACGACCCGAACAGCGGCCACGAGCAGGACTGGGCCATGTGGGGCATCGGCGGCACCTGGAGCTTCGGCGGCAACTGACGTCCGTCAGCGCTGGCCGTCGGGCCGTGTGCCTGGCGGCCAGCCTGCTCCTGGCGACAACCTGGAGCTGCTCTGCGTCTGCCGGCTTCCCGGGGACGCGATGTGTGAAGGTGCAGATCGGGTTCCCATGCCGGGGGCAATGGGACGCTCAGGTACAATTTGGCCTGGAGTGCCGCCAGTTCCATGCATTGTCCCTTCTGCAGCCACGAGGAAACCAAGGTGATCGACTCGCGGCTGGCGGGTGAGGGGCGGCAGGTCCGGCGCCGTCGCGAATGCCTGAAGTGCAGCGAACGCTTCACCACCTTCGAGACTGCCGAGCTGGTCATGCCGCGGCTGGTGAAGCGCGACGAATCGCGCGAACCGTTCGACGAGGCCAAACTGCGCAGCGGCATGGTGCGGGCACTCGAGAAGCGCCCCGTCGGCATGGAAGCGGTCGAGGCCGCGGTCGCGCGCATTGCACACCGCCTGCAGACCATGGGTGAGCGCGAGATCCCCTCGCGGCTGATCGGCGAGCTGGTGATGGAGGAACTGCGCCAGCTCGACGAGGTCGCCTACGTGCGCTTCGCCTCGGTCTACCGCAGCTTCCAGGACGTGACGGCGTTCCAGGAGGAGATCCGGCGCCTGCGCGAGATCGGCGCGGCAGAGTCGCGTCGCAACCAGATGTCACTGCTGCCCGACGACCAGTGAGCGCCACCGCCGACGACTACCGCTGGATGGCCCGTGCGCTGCAGCTCGCACGTCGCGGCCTGTACAGCGCGCACCCGAACCCGCGCGTGGGTTGCGTCATCGTTGCCCGTGGCGAACTGGTCGGCGAGGGCTGGCACCAGCGCACCGGCGGGCCGCACGCCGAGGTGGTGGCGCTCGCCGAGGCCGGCACAAAGGCCGCCGGCGCCACGGCCTACGTGACACTCGAGCCCTGCTGCCACCACGGCCGCACGCCGCCGTGCACCGCAGCGCTGCAGCGCGCGGGCATCCGCCGCGTGGTGTTCGCCGCGGCCGACCCGAACCCGCGGGTAGGCGGTGGCGGGGCGCGGCAACTCGCCGAGGCGGGTATCGGCTGCCTCGCCGGGGTGCTGGAGGCAGAAGCGCGTGTGCTGAACGCCGGTTTCAACTCGCGCATGGAACGCGGCCGGCCGTACGTGCGCGTCAAGCTGGCGGCGAGCCTCGATGGACGCACAGCGCTTGCCAGCGGGGCGAGCCGCTGGATCAGCAGCGAGGCCGCGCGCAGCGATGCCCACGAGTTGCGTGCGCGCAGCTCGGCGATCCTCACGGGGGTCGGTACGGTGCTCGCCGACGACCCGGAACTCACCGTGCGGCGCCCCGACCTCGGCGAGGTCCGCGGGCCGGAGCGGCTGGTGCTCGACTCGCAGCTGCGTACGCCGCCGACGGCCAGGCTCTTCGCCGCGCCCGGGCGCGTGCGCATCCTCTGCGGTGCATCCGACCCGGTGCGGCAACGAGCACTGGAGGCGGTCGGGGCCAGTGTCGAGGTGCTGCCGGCGCCCGGCGGGCGGCCGGACCTCGCCGTCCTGATGAAGCGGCTGGCGGAACTCGAGTGCAACGAATTGCTGGTGGAGGCGGGGCCGCAGCTTGCCGGCGCGCTGCTCGACGCGGCACTGGTCGACGAGATCGTGCTCTACCTGGCGCCGCACGTGCTCGGTGCCGATGCGCTCGGCATGTTCGCCAGCCGTCCGCTCGCGGACATGGCGGCGCGCCACGCCTTCGAGATCATGGACCTGCGCCGCGTCGGGCCGGACTGCCGCCTCAGCTTCAGGCCACGGAGTTCCTGATGTTCACCGGAATCGTGTCGTGTGTCGGCCGGCTGGTAGCCGTGGAACAGCATGATGGCGACGCGCGCCTGCAGGTGGATGTCACCGGGCTGCCGGTCGCACGGCTGGCGCTCGGCGCGAGTATCGCTGTCAACGGCGTGTGCCTCACCGTGACGACCCGCGAAGGAACGGTCGTGGCTTTCGATGTCTCGCGCGAAACGCTGGCCCTGACTACCCTCGGACGCCTTGCGCCGGGCGCGAGGCTGAACCTGGAGCCCGCGCTGACGCTGGCCGAGCCGCTTGGCGGGCATCTCGTCAGCGGGCACGTCGATGGAGTCGGGGAAGTGGCCGCGATCGAGCCCGACGCCCGCTCCACCCGCGTTGTCTTCCGCGTGCCGGCCGGGCTCGCCCGCTACGTCGCTCGCAAGGGCTCGCTCTGCGTGGACGGGGTCAGCCTCACCGTCAACGAGGTGGTCGGGGACCGGGCTGGCGTGAATCTCGTGCCCCACACGCTCGGGCACACTATCATGGGCGACTACCGTCCCGGGACGACGGTCAACCTGGAGGTCGACCTCGTCGCGCGCTACCTCGAGCGGCTGCTCGGGGAGCAGGGCCGCCTGCCGTGAACAGCACCGGATCGAACGTGACACCAGACCAGTCCAGCTACGCATTCGCCGACGTGCAGGAGATCATCGCCGACCTGCGCGACGGGCGCATGGTCATCGTCGTCGACGACGAGGACCGCGAGAACGAGGGCGACCTGCTCATGGCTGCAGCGCGCGTTCGTCCCGAGGACATCAATTACATGGCCCGCTACGGTCGCGGCCTGATCTGCCTGACGCTCACCCGCAGCCGCTGCCAGCAGCTGCGCCTGCCGCTGATGGTCAACGGCACGGACGAGACCCAGGCGACCAATTTCACCGTGTCGATCGAGGCAGCCGAGGGCGTGACCACCGGCATCTCGGCGCACGACCGGGCGCGCACCATCCGCGTCGCCGTGGCGCCGGAGGCGCGTCCCGAGGACCTGCGCCAGCCGGGGCACGTGTTTCCGCTCATGGCCCAGCCGGGCGGGGTGCTCACCCGTGCCGGCCACACCGAGGCCGGCTGCGACCTCGCGCGACTCGCCGGGCTCGAGCCGGCAGCGGTGATCGTGGAGATCCTCAACGAGGACGGCACCATGGCGCGGCGCCCGCAGCTCGAGGCCTTCGCGCGCGAGCACGGGCTGAAGATCGGCAGTATCGCCGACCTGATCCGTTTCCGGCTGCAGAACGAGGTCTCGGTCGAGCGCATCTCCGAGCAGGCGGTGGCCACGGAGTTCGGCGAGTTTCGGCTGCTGTCCTACGAAGATCACGTCAACCGCAATGTTCACCTCGCACTGGTCCACGGGGACCTCACCCGCGGCGTGCCGCTGGTGCGCGTGCACGTGCAGGACACGCTCGGTGATGTCATCGGCGTGCAGAGCCCGCGCCTCGGCTGGCCGCTGCGTGCCGCCATGCGCCGCATCGCCGAGGCTGGTGCCGGCGTGGTGGTGCTCCTGCGCTATCCGGAGGAGCCGCGCCAGTTCGTCGCGGCGATTCGCGCGCTCGCCAGCGACGGCGTGCCGGAGCCGGCGCGGCGCGAGCGGGTGGCGGTACTGCGTACCTTCGGCACCGGCGCCCAGATCCTGCGCGATCTCGGCGTCACGCGCATGCGCGTGCTGAGCGCGCCAAAACAGATGCACGCCATTTCCGGCTTCGGCCTCGAGGTTGTAGAGTACGTCGACGACCCGGCGTAGCGACGCCGGGGCAGCCGTCAGGATTCCATGCGCACCATCGAAGGACAAATGACCCTGCGGGATGCAAAGTTCTGCATCATCGCGGGCCGCTTCAACGACCGCATCGTCGAGGATCTGATCCGCGGCGCCGGTGACGCTCTGCGCCGGCACGGGATCGGCGACTCGGCGATCGATCTGGTGCGTGTGCCCGGTGCCTTCGAGCTGCCGTTGGCGGCGCGCCGTCTCGCCCGCACGCGCCAGTACGACGCCCTGGTGGCACTCGGCGTGGTCATCCGTGGCGCCACGCCGCACTTCGATTATGTCTGTGGCGAGTGCGCCGCGGGCCTGAGTCGCGTCAGCCTGGAGTTCGAACTGCCGGTCGGCTTCGGCGTGCTCACCTGCGATACGGTCGACCAGGCGGTCGAGCGTGCCGGGGTCAAGCACGGCAACAAGGGCGCCGATGCCGCGCTGGCCGCCATGGAAATGGTGAGCCTGCTGCGGCAGATCGCGTCCTGAGGGGAGCGGGTCGTATGGCTCGTGGGCGCCACGGCGCGCGTCGCTTGTTGCTGCAGGCCCTGTACCAGCGCCAGCTCGCCGGTCACGGGGCCGCCGAACTGGTCGCCCAGTTCCGCGACAGCAAGGAGTTCCGCGGCATCGACGCCGCCTATTTCGAACTGCTGCTCACCGAGATCGTCGGTGCCGAGCCCGCGCTCGATGCGCTGATCGTCGCCACCGCCGATCGACCGGTCGCCCAGCTCGATCCGGTGGAGCGCGCCGTGTTGTGGATTGCGGTCGCCGAGCTGCGCGATCATCCCGACGTGCCGCCACGCGTGGTGATCGACGAGGCCATCGAACTGGCGCGCGAGTTCGGTGCCCAGGACGGCTTCCGTTACGTCAACGCCGTGCTCGACGCGATGGTGCCGCGGCTGCGTACCGGGGAGCGTCCGCCCGCCTGAGGCGGGTGCGCTGCGGCGCTGCGCAGGCCATGACCCCGCGCCGGGAGCTCGCCGAGGCCGAGATCATCACGCGTTTCTTCGCGCGCCCGGCGCCGCGGCGCCGCGACGTGGTGCTCGGTATTGGCGACGACGCCGCGGTGACGCGCCTTGCCGCTGGCTACGAGCTGGTGACCGCCGTCGACGCGGTTTTCGAGGGCGTGCATTTCCCGCGCGGCACACCGGCGCGTGCGGTCGGCCACCGCTGCCTCGCCGTCAACCTGAGCGACCTCGCCGCGATGGGTGCCGAGCCGCTGTGGGCGACGCTCGCGCTCGCCCTGCCGGCGGCCGATGCACGCTGGCTCGGTGGATTCGCCCGTGGCTTCGGTGCGCTGGCCGATGCATGGAACGTGGCGCTGATCGGTGGCGACACCGTGCGCGGGCCGCTTGGCATGTCGGTGACAGTGCACGGCCGCATACGGCCCGGTCGCCTCGTACGGCGCTGCGGCGCGCGTCCCGGCGACGGGCTGTACGTCACCGGCAGCCCGGGTGATGCGGTGGCCGGGCGCCTGTTGCTCGACCAGCCACGCGGCGGCTCCGCCGTGGCAGCGCTGCGCCGGCGCTTCCTCTATCCGCAGCCGCGCCTGCACGAGGGCCGCCTGCTCGCGCGTGTCGCCTCGGCGATGCTCGACGTCTCCGATGGCCTGCACGACGACGCGGGCAAGCTGCTCGCGGCGAGCGGTGTCGGTGCCGACCTCGATGTGGCGTATCTGCCGCTGTCGGCGGCGTTGCGCGCCGTGGCGGGCGAGGAGCGCGGCCGCCTGCTGGCACTGACGGGTGGTGACGACTACGAATTGCTGTTCACGGTGCCGGCGCGCCACGAGCAGTTGCTCGCCAGGCTCGCCCGCGGCTGGTCCTGCGGCGTGGCGCGGCTCGGTACGGTGAGCGCGCGCAAGGGGGTGCGCTGGCGTCTCGATGGCCGGCGGTTCGCCTTCGCGGACCGCACCTACCGGCACTTCGCCGTGGGGCGACGGTGACGGCCGTGCCGCGGCGCGAACTCGCGCGGGCCGTCCTGCGCGATCCCGTGCACTGGCTCGCCTTCGGCGGCGGGGTGGGGCTGCTGCCGCTCGCGCCCGGTACCTGGGGTTCGGCCCTCGCGGTGGCACTGTTCTGGCTGGCGCCGCCGCTGGCCCCGGTGGTGCACGCCGCGCTGGTCGGTGGTGGCTTCCTGCTCGGCTGCTGGATCTGCGGGGCGAGCGCGCGCCGCCTCGAGGTGCACGATCATCCCGGGATCGTGTTCGACGAGATCGTCGCCATGTGGGCGGTGCTCGCGCTCACCCCCCGGCACCTGGCCTGGTCAGCCATCGCGTTTCTCGCCTTCAGGATCATGGACGTGTGGAAGCCCTGGCCGATTCGGGAGGCCGATCACAGAATCGGCGGAGGGCTGGGAATTATGCTCGATGACGCGTTAGCGGCCGCATTTGCGGCCGTCGTCGTGTCGAGCCTGTGGAAACTCTACGCGTACCTGCCCTGACTGAAGACGTCGTCCCGCCCGCTGGCCGCAGTGCCGCGGGGCCAGGTGCCGCTGTGCCCGAGCGCATCGGCAAGTACGTCATCGTCAACGAAGTCGGCAAAGGCAGCACCGGCACCGTCTACCTCTCGCACGACCCGTATTTCAAGCGGGACGTGGCCATCAAGGTCTACAACATCGTCACCGCCGACGATCCCGAGCGCGCGCGCATCGCCCGCAAGATGTTCTTCAACGAGGCGCGCATGGTCGGGATGCTGCAGCACCCGAACATCCTGCCGATCTTCGACGCGGGCGAGGAAAACGGCCACTACTACGTCGTGATGGAGCACGTGCAGGGCGCGCGCACGCTCGGCGCCTATTGCCGCCCGGACAACCTGCTGCGCGTCGACGACGTCGTCAAGCTCGTCTACAAATGCGCGCGTGCGCTGCAGTACGCGCACAAGCGCGGTGTCATCCACCGCGACATCAAGCCGAGCAACATCATGCTCACCCGGGACAACGATGTGCGCATCATCGACTACGGCATCGCCTTGCTGCGCGATGCCGACGTCTCGAGGATCGAGGGCATCGCTGGCTCGCCGAGCTATATGTCGCCCGAGCAGGTGGAGTCGGCCGAGATCACGCCGGCCTCGGACATCTACTCCCTCGGCGCAGTCGCCTACGAGTTGCTCACCGGCTTTCGCCCGTTCCGGGCCAGCACGCTGTCGAGGTTGCTCAACCAGATCGTCTACGCCACGCCGCCACCGTTGCACACGCTGCGCGACGGCATTCCGGACGAGCTCGAGCAGGCGGTGATGGCGGTCCTCGCCAAGGATCCGGTCGCCCGCATCAGTGCCGGGGAGTTTTCCGCACGCCTCACGCGCGTCTACCAGCAGCTGCGCGACCAGTACGCCAAGGCGGACAACCAGGAACACTTCGACCAGTTGCGCCGGCTGCGCTTCTTCCACGACTTCGCCGGCCCCGAGATCTGGGAGCTGCTGCGGGCGAGCGAATGGCGCGAGTACGGCCCGAACGACGAGATCGTGCGGGAAGGGGAGATGGACGACCGCTTTTACGTGATCGTCGAGGGCAACGTCACGGTCGAAATGAATGGCAAGTCCGTCGGCAATCTCATCGAGGGTGACTGCTTCGGCGAGAGCAGCTACGTCGGTGGCGTGAAGCGCAATTCGACCATTCGCGCCGACGGTTCGGTCACGGTACTCAGCGTCAGCGCCACCCTGCTCGAGCAGGTTTCCACCGACTGCCAGCTGCGCTTCAACAAGGTGTTCCTGCGCTCCCTGATCCGCCGCCTGCAGGGCTCGAACGGCACGCGCACCTGACGCGTGTGACGCGCCTCAGGCGTCGTCCTCGTCGTCGGCTTCCGCTTCCTCATCGTCCGTGGCGTCGGGCGCACCGCCCGCGCCGGCGAGAGCCTGCGCGTCGAGATCCTTCAGGCCCTCGTCCATCAGCACCTGCACGCGCTGCTCGGCATCGCGCAGGGCCACCTGGCAGTCGCGGCTGAGTTTCACGCCACGTTCGAATTGCCGCAGTGCTTTCTCCAGCGGCAGGTCGCCGGACTCGAGCTGCGTGACGATCTCCTCGAGTTCGGCGAGAGCCTTCTCGAGATCCGGGCGTGGACGACGGGCTTCGGTCATGGCGTGGCACTGCGGCGGGCGACGGGGTGCGCGCCACGTTCGCACAGGCCCCGGTACCGGTCAATTGCGTGGTGTGCCTGCCGGGTCTGGTTCGCGGGGAAATTGACAGCCTCTCCACGGACTGCCTATATTCCAGAACAAATCTAAAGTGGTCCCGGGCGGGACCAGAATCACCTGAGGAGAGCCACCGTGAAACTCAAGGGCAGCAAGACCGAGAAGAATCTCAAGGATGCCTTCGCCGGCGAATCACAGGCGAACCGCCGTTACCTCTATTTCGCAGCCAAGGCCGACGTCGAGGGCTACAACGACGTCGCCGCCGTGTTCCGCTCGACCGCGGAAGGCGAGACCGGCCACGCCCACGGCCACCTCGAGTACCTCGAGGCCGTCGGCGACCCGGCAACTGGCTTGCCGATCGGCGAGACCGGCGCCAACCTGAAGGCCGCCATCGCCGGCGAGACCCACGAGTACACCGACATGTACCCGGGCATGGCCAAGGCCGCCCGCGACGAGGGCTTTGCCGAGATCGCCGACTGGTTCGAGACCTTGGCCAAGGCCGAGCGCTCGCACGCCAACCGCTTCCAGAAGGCTCTCGATACCCTCGGCCGCTGAGGCCGCTGCTGCCGGCCGGTGCCCGGGGCGTGCTCCGGGCGCCGGCCACTTTCGAACCGGTCGCCCCACCGCACGGGGCGCCTTGCGGAGGTGAGCATGGCCGCCAAACCGCCACGCGAGGGCAGCCTCGAGGCACCGCGCCGGCATCCGCTCGACTGGCGCGATCCGGCGTTTTACGACGTTGCCGCCCTCGACCGGGAACTCGAGCGAGTTTTCGACATCTGCCACGGCTGCCGGCGCTGCTTCAGCCTGTGCAACGCCTTCCCGACGCTGTTCGACGCCATCGATGCCAGCCCCACGGGCGAACTCGACGGCGTGCCGAAGGCGGTGTACCGCGAGGTGGTCGATCACTGCTACCTCTGCGACATGTGCTTCATGACGAAGTGCCCGTACGTGCCGCCGCATCCCTGGAATGTGGACTTCCCGCACCTGATGCTGCGGGCGAAGGCCAGACGTTTTCGGGACGAAGGCGCACCCTGGCGCGACCGCCTGCTCGCCGACACCGACACCGTCGGGCGACTTGCGGGCGTCCCGGTGGTGGCCGAGGTGGTCAACGCCGGCAATGCAACCGGTGTCGGGCGCGCGTTGCTCGAGCGCACGCTCGGGGTCGCGCGCGATGCACCGCTGCCGCGCTACGCCTCGCGCCCGGCACGTAAGCGGCTCGGCGTCGAGCGCCGGCTGCCGGTCGCACCGGCAGGTCCCGCTGGCGGGACCACGGGGCGCGTGGTGCTGTTCACCACCTGCTACGGTAACCGCAACCTGCCCGAGATGTGCATGGACCTGGTGGCGGTGTTCGAGCACAACGGCATCGAAGTGCGGCTTGCCGACAGCGAGCGCTGCTGCGGCATGCCGAAGCTGGAAATCGGCGATCTCGAGTCGGTCGCCCGCTCGCGCGACGCCAATGTCCCCGGCCTCGCGCGCCTGGTTGGGCAGGGCTACGACATCGTCGCGCCGGTGCCTTCCTGCGTCCTCATGTTCAAGCAGGAGTTGCCGCTGATGTTTCCGGACGATGCCGACGTGGCACGGGTGGCAGCGGCATTCTTCGATCCGTTCGCCTACCTGATGGCCCGGCACAGGGCCGGCCAGCTACGCACGGACTTCAGCACCAGTCTCGGCAAGGTGGCCTATCACGTGCCCTGCCACCTGCGGGTACAGAACCTCGGCCTGAAGACCAGGGAGGTGCTGGAACTCGTGCCGGGCACGGAGGTGCAGGCCATCGAGCGCTGTTCGGGCCACGACGGCACCTATGGGGTGAAGCAGCGCTTCCGGGCTGCGTCGGTGAAGATTGCCGCCCCGGTGGTCGGTCGTGTGCGCGATGCCGATGCCGCTCACTTCACCAGCGACTGCCCGATGGCCGGCGCACAGATCGCCGGCGGGCTCCCCGACGGGCCGGAATCCGTGCACCCGCTCTCGCTGCTGCGACGCGCGTACGGGCTGTGAGTCCCGGCATGCACCGGCTCGCCCCGGACGACCTCTACAGCCTCGAGGAATATGCGCGCCAGCGTGCTGAATTCCGTGCACGGGTGATCGAGCACAAGGCGCACCGCAGGCTGGCGCTCGGTGAGCACCTGGTGCTCTGTTTCGAGGACCGGCTCACCGTCCAGTACCAGGTGCAGGAAATGCTGCGCATCGAGCGCATCTTCGAACCCGGCGACATCCATGCCGAACTCGCCGCCTACAACCCGCTGATCCCCGATGGCGGCAACTGGAAGGCGACGCTGATGATCGAGTACCCCGATCCGGAGGAACGGCGCCGCGAGCTCGCGCGCCTGGTCGGCGTCGAACGCGCCGTCTGGCTGCAGGTCGAGGGCTGCGGGCGGGTGCAGGCGATCGCCGACGAGGACCTCGAGCGCAGCACGGCGGAGAAGACCTCGGCGGTGCACTTCCTGCGCTTCGAACTTGCGCCGGCGATGGTCGCCGCGATGCACGCCGGGGCCGGGCTCGCCGCCGGTGTCGAGCATCCGGCGCTCACCGTGCGCATCGACACCGTCGCCGAGGTCGTGCGCGAGTCACTGGTCGCCGACCTCGACTGAGCACCCGCGCGGTGCTAGCCGTCGCCAGGTCGCCGCGCTACTATGCGCGCCGGGTTGTGCGCGGTTCCTGCGGCGAGCGATGAGCACCAAATACGATGCCTCGGCGATCGAGGTCCTGAGCGGCCTCGATCCCGTGCGGCGCCGTCCGGGCATGTACACGGACACGTCGCGTCCCAATCATCTTGCGCACGAGGTCATCGACAACAGCGTCGACGAGGCGCTCGCCGGTCACTGCCGCCGCATCCACGTCACGCTGTTCCGCGACGGCTCGCTGCAGGTGGCTGATGATGGCCGCGGCATGCCGGTCGACGTCCACCCGCAGGAGAAGGTGCCCGGCGTCGAACTGATCCTCACGCGACTGCACTCGGGGGCCAAGTTCTCCAGCAAGAGCTACCGTTTCTCAGGCGGGTTGCACGGCGTGGGCGTGTCGGTCGTCAATGCCCTGTCGCGCAACCTCGAGGTGTGGGTACGCCGCGACGGCCAGGAATACAACATGAGCTTCCGCGGCGGGGACCGCGCGAGCCGCCTCGAGGTGGTCGGCAAGGTCGGCAAGGCCAATACCGGCACCACGATCCGCTTCTGGCCCGATCCGAAGTACTTCGATTCCGACCGATTCTCGGTACCGGCGCTGCGCCATGCCCTGCAGGCCAAAGCCGTGCTCTGCCCGGGTCTCAAGGTCGTGTTCGAAGTCGAGCACCCGGCGCAGCTGGACGAGTGGGAGTACCGCGACGGTCTCGGCCAGTACCTCACGGAGTCGATCGGCGATGCCGGTGCACTGCCGGCCCCGCCGTTCACCGGCGAAGCGCGCGGCCAGCACGAGGAAGTGCAGTGGGCGCTTTGCTGGATCACCGGCGAGGCGGTTGCACTCACCGAGTCCTATGTCAACCTGATCCCCACGCCCCAGGGCGGCACGCATGTGAGCGGCCTGCGCGCCGGGCTCACGGATGCGCTGCGCGCGTACTGCGAGTTCAGGAGCCTGCTGCCGCGCGGGGTGCGTCTGGCGCCCGAGGATGTGTGGGAGGGCGCGGCGTACGTGCTGTCGGTGAAGCTCGAGGACCCGCAGTTCTCCGGGCAGACCAAGGAGCGCCTGTCCTCGCGCGAGTGCAGCGCCTTCGTCTCCGGGATCGTCAAGGATACGTTCGCACTCTGGCTCAACCAGCACCCGGAGACCGGCGACCAGATCGCGTTGCGCGCGATCGCCGCAGCGCAGGACCGGCTGAAGGCGAGCCGCACCGTGGTGCGCAAGAAGGTCGTCTCCGGCCCTGCTTTGCCCGGCAAGCTCGCCGACTGCACCAGCGAGGATGCCACCGCCGGGGAGCTGTTCCTGGTGGAGGGCGACTCGGCCGGCGGCTCGGCCAAGCAGGCGCGCGACCGGCGCTTCCAGGCGGTGCTGCCGTTGCGGGGCAAGATCCTCAACGCCTGGGAAGTCGAACAGGCCGAGCTGCTCGCTTCGCAGGAGGTCCACAACATCAGCCTCGCGATCGGCGTCGAGCCGGGCAGCGCCGACCTCGCCAGCCTGCGCTATCACAAGGTCTGCATCCTCGCCGATGCGGATTCCGACGGCCAGCACATCGCCACGCTGATCTGCGCGCTGTTCCTGCGCCACTTTCCGCAGCTGGTGCATGCGGGGCACGTATACGTCGCCATGCCGCCGCTGTACCGGGTCGACGTCGGCCGCGAGGTCTTCTACGCGCTCGACGACGCCGAGCGCCAGGGCATCCTCGACCGCATCGAGGCGGAGAAGCTCAGGGGCAAGGTGAGCGTGACGCGCTTCAAGGGACTCGGCGAGATGAGCCCGGGCCAGCTGCGCGAGACCACCATGGCGCCGGAAACGCGCCGCCTGGTCCAGCTCACGGTCGACGGGCAGGACCAGACCGAGCAGTTGCTCGACATGCTGCTCGCCAAGAAGCGCGCGGCCGAGCGGCGCAGCTGGATCGAGACCAAGGGCAACCTCGCCCAGGTGCAGGCCTGAGCCGGGTACCGCCATGACGAAGCAGAGCACACTCGACTTCGAGGGCATCGAGCGGCTGCCGCTGCGCGAGTTCGCCGAGCGCGCGTATCTCGACTATTCGATGTACGTGATCCTCGATCGCGCCTTGCCGCACATTGCCGACGGGCTCAAGCCCGTGCAGCGGCGCATCGTCTACGCGATGAGCGAGCTCGGGCTGGCCGCTGGCGCCAAGCACAAGAAGTCCGCGCGCACGGTCGGCGACGTCATCGGCAAGTTCCACCCGCACGGCGACTCTGCCTGCTACGAGGCCATGGTGCACATGGCCCAGGACTTTTCCTATCGCTATCCGATCATCGACGGCCAGGGCAACTGGGGCTCGGCCGACGACCCGAAGTCCTTTGCCGCCATGCGCTACACCGAGGCGCGGTTGCGGCCCTACGCTTCGGTCCTGCTTGCCGAACTCGAGCAGGGCACGGTGGAGTGGGTGCCGAATTTCGACGGTACGCTGCGCGAGCCGGCGCTGCTGCCGGCACGGTTGCCGAACCTGCTGCTCAACGGCGCCACCGGCATCGCGGTCGGCATGTCCACCGACATCCCGCCGCATAACCTGCGCGAAGTTGCTGCCGGCCTGGTGCGGCTCATCGACGACCCGGACCTCTCTGTCCGCCAGCTGCTGCGCACGATCAAGGGGCCGGATTTTCCCACCGGCGGGGAGATCGTTTCGGGTCGCGACGAGATCGCCGGGATCTACACGCGCGGCACCGGCACCTTGCGGGTGCGCGCCACCTGGAGCATGGAGGATGGCAGCATCGTCATCGACAGCCTGCCGTACCAGGCCTCCGGCGCGCGCGTGCTCGAGCAGATCGCCACGCAGATGCGGGCGAAGAAGCTGCCGATGGTCGAGGACCTGCGTGACGAGTCCGACGAGGACGAGCCCACGCGCCTGGTGATCACGGTGCGCTCCAATCGCGTCGACACCGATGCCCTGATGCTGCACCTGTTCGCGACCACGGACCTCGAGAAGACGCTGCGCGTCAACCTGAACGTCATCGGCACGGACGGGCGTCCCGCGGTGCGTGACCTGCGCGCGCTGCTGCTCGACTGGCTCGAGTTCCGGCTCGAGACCGTCAGGAAGCGCCTGCGCTTCCGGCTCGAGCGGGTGGAGGAGCGGCTGCACATCCTCGATGGCCTGCTCATCGCCTATCTCAACGTCGACGAGGTGATCCGCATCATCCGTCGCGAGGACGAGCCCAAGCCGGTGCTCATGAAGAAGTTCCGGCTTAGCGACGCGCAGGCCGAAGCGATTCTCAACCTGCGCCTGCGTCACCTGGCAAAACTCGAGGAGATGAAGATCCGCGCCGAGCAGGAGGAGCTGGCGGCTGAGCGCGAGCAGCTCGACCGCATCCTGCGCAGCCCGGCGAAGCTGCGCTCCCTGGTGCGCGAGGAGATCGAACAGCTCGCCGGGGAGTTCGGCGACGAGCGCCGCACGGTGCTCGTCGAGCGCGCTGCCGCCCAGGCCATGGCCGAGGAAGATCTGGTGCCGGCCGAGCCGGTCACCGTCGTGCTGTCGGAGCGCGGCTGGGTGCGCGCGGCCAAGGGCCACGACATCGACCCGGGCACCCTCAGCTTCAAGACCGGCGACGGGTTTCTTTGTGCCGCGCGCGGGCGCAGCACCCAGCTCGCCGTCTTCCTCGACTCGACCGGGCGCGCCTACAGCCTGCCCGCGCATTCGCTGCCCTCGGCGCGCGGGCAGGGCGAGCCGCTGTCGGGGCGATTCAACCCGCCGGACGGAGCGAGCTTCCGCGGTGCGATGATCGGCGAACCGGCGCAGCGCTGGCTGGTGGCGAGTTCCGCCGGCTACGGCTTCTTCGTCCAGCTCGGCGAGCTGCACTCGCGCAACCGTGCCGGCAAGTCAACGCTGAAGCTCAAGCCCGGCTGGGACGTGATCGTGCCGGCCGCTGCGCCGCCGGGTGATTTTCCGGGTGCTGCACGCTTAGCGGCCGTCAGCTCGGCCGGTCACCTGCTGGTGTTCCCGGCCGCCGACCTGCCGGAACTGCCGCGCGGCAAGGGCAACCGCATCCTCGGCATCCCGGCGGCGAAGCTAAAGTCGGGCGAGGAGCGGCTGGTCGGCGTAGCCGTGCTCGGGCCAGGCGATGATCTGCGGGTGCAGAGCGGCACGCGCACCATGACGTTGACGCCTGGCGATCTCGCTCACTACGCGGGGGAGCGTGGCCACCGCGGGCTGGTCCTGCCCCGCGGCTGGCGCACGGTGGAAGCTATCGAAGCGGCCCGGCCGGCCGGGTGAGGCTGGCGCCTCAGCGGCGCGGCAGCTGGTCGGTGCCGGTGCGCACCAGAGTGTCGTCGTCCTCGTCGGCCAGGATGCGGTTCAGCTTGCTCTGGTCGATCACCTGGCTGGCGGTGAGGTTCGACTCGTAGTCGTTCTCGAGCAGGTCGAGCGCGTCGCGCAGCGTACGCGACACTTCATCGTCGTCCACCGCGCGCTGCGACAAGGTCTGCAGGTCGATGTGCTCGATGGTCTCGGCGTCTGTGCCGCCGAGGCGTGGCATGTCCTCGGTCGGGCTGATCGAGGTGTCGTCGCCGAGCCAGCCGATGTCCTCGTCGATCGGGCCGTCCGGGGTGGCCGCACTGAGGTCGAGGTCGAGGTCGGCGACATCGGGCAGGTCCGAGGCGCCGACGTCAGCGACGTCCTCGTCGATCGGATCCGCACCGCTGAACTGTTTCAGGTCGCGTGCGGCCGGCGCACTGGCCTGATCGGCCCGATCCACGCCGCGTCGTTCGCTTGCCGGCATCGCGTCACGGCCGAAGCGGCCGGTGGTCTCCGCAGCGTGTTCTTCGACCACCATCGACGATTCGCGGGATGGACGGGTCTTCACGGGCGCGGGTGTCGGCACGACCGACGGTTCCGGCACCGGCATGACCGGCGCGATCGCTGTCGCGGGCGCCCGGTGTGGCCACAGGTTGCGCAGAGCGGTGAACAGGCGGTCGCGCAACAGGGCGAGGCTCGCCAGGGCACCGATCAGCATTCCGACCAGTACAGCCAGCCAGGCCGGCGCTGCGCGGTCCGCGGGCGCTGCGACCGCCGAATCCGACGTGGCGGTTTCCGTGACCGGCGCCGTGACAGGCGGGGCAGACGGCTGCTCGTCGGCGAAGACAGTGGCAGCAGGCGCGTCGACCGGCGCCGTTGCGGTAGCGCTGACTGCGGGCGGCAGGACTGCCGGCTCGGCGCCGATGGCCGGCGGCTCCGGCACGGCGTTGGCCGGCGGCGTCACCGCCGCGGCCGTCGCTGCCACATCGGCGGCCGCTACCGGCGCGGGTGGCGGTGCCGTGGCTGCCGCCACAGCACCCTGCGGGATCGTGATCTCGCTGCCGAGCTTGATCAGGTCAGGATTGCCGCCGATGAAAGCCGCCGGATTGGCGGCGAAGATCGCATCGGCCGTGGCCCAGAGACCCTGGCCGCCGTTTACGCGTGCGGCGATGGTGGAAAGCGTGTCACCGGCCTGCACTCGATAGTGCGTGCCCTGTTCGATCGGGGTCGACGGTGCCGGCACTGTCCGGCGCGGACGGGGTGGCACCGCGGTGCCTGCCTCGGAGGCGGTTGCGGGCGGGTTGGCTGCCGGCACTGCCACCGTGGCGTTCGCAGCCGGTACCATGGCCGGAGGCGTACCCGGGAGGTCGAGCATCAGCACGTACTGGCGCACCACCAGGGCGGTGCCCGGGCAACGCACCTGCAGGTGCAGTTCGTACATCGGTTCGTACAGCGCCTGCGTGGTGGTGACACGCAGGTCGTAGATGCCCCCGACGGCCGTCTCCGGCACGGTCACCACCGGACGCGGCAGGGCGCCGAGTTCGGTGTTTGCCCCGGCAGGCACGGTCACACAGCTGCCGACGAGGGTTTCGCCAGCCTGCAGGACGACGGGAACGCGGGCGCTCAGTGGCTGGCCGAGGGCCGACTCGAGCTGCAACTCGCCGAGCGTCACCGCACGGGCGGGATTGAGTACCGCGGCGATGGCACTGCCGAGAGCAAGCGCGCCGGCGGCAAGGCGTCGTTTGTCGATGCGCACCGCCGCCGTAGCCCGCGCCGTACGCCGGTGACTTTCCTGGACGAGCTGCCGGTTCAATACCGGTGCGTCTTGGCCGCGACCCATAACGATCTCGCTCCGAAACAAGCGTTGGCAGCGTTTTGCAGAATCCCGGCCGCAACGATAGATATTTGTCAATAAGCCCGTAAACGAATCGGGTCTCGTTTCCGGATGCGCAGCGGCACTGCCGCGGTCGTGGTGTGAAAACTGCGACACGCGTCACACGTGCCTGGCGGCCCTGCCTCAGCCGGTCGCGCGACCCTCGGCACCCGGGGCGCTCTCGAGGACCACGCCGCGGGTCTGGACGAAATTGCCCTGGAAATAGGCGATGCCGAGCTGCCAGAGCACGGCCATGGTCTTGGCGTCCTCGACCCGCTCGGCAATGGTGCGGATGTTGAGCTTGCGGGCCACCTGGGCCAGTGCGCTGACCTTGCGTTGCTGGTCGGAGTCGCGGTGCAGCCCCTGCATCAGGCTGCCGTCGATCTTCATGAACTGCATCGGTATATGGTGCAGAAGCTGGGTCGAGTCACGGCCGGTGCCGACGTGGTCGATCGCAAAGAGGAAGCCGGCGGCGGCGAGTTTCTCCGAGAGCTCGCGTGTCTGGCGTGTCTGTTGTGCGGCAACTTCCTCACTGACCTGGAAACATACCCGCTGCGCAGGCACCTTCATGCTGCGCAGGCGGGCGTTCAGCCACTCGGCCAGTGTTTCGTCGACGACCGAGTCGCGTGACAAACGCACGAATACCAGGGTTGGCTGCTTGGTGGCGCAGAACGAGAGCGAGGCGCCGATCACCCAGCGGTCCACGTTCTTGATCATGTGCGCGCGTTCGGCTGGCGGCACGAACTCGTTGGGCAGAATGAGGTTGCCGGCTTCGTCGACCATGCGCACCAGGGTGTCGAACATGCCCTGGACTTCCTCGGTGAGGCTCGCGATTGGCTGATGGACGAGGCGGAAGCGGTTCTGCATCAGCGCGGTGCGGATGCGTGGCACCCAGGTTGCATCGAGTACGCGCACTCTCTGGGTAGCGGAAGTCGAGTCGCAGAGCTCCACGCGGTTGCCACCGGCATCGCGGCCGGTGCGGCAGGCCTTCTCCGCGGCGGTCAGGAGTTCCGCGACGCCGTTGGCTTCACTGCCGATCTCGGTGAGCCCGACGGTGCAGGTCAGGGTGGTCGACTGATGGTCGACCTCGAACACCCGGCCGGCAACGGCCTTGCGCACCTGCTCGGCCCAGGACTCGATGTCGTTCATGGTGCCGCGCTCGACGATGGCGGCGAAGATCGTGCCGCCGAACCGCCCACACAGGTCGTTCGGCTGCAGCAGTTCGCGCAGCAGTTCGGCGAGGCGCAGAATCAGTGCCTCGGTACCGAGCAAGCCGACGTCGCGGTGCACGCGTGAGAAGTGATCCGGACGGATGTAGGCGAGGGCCCGCACGCCCCCCGTCAGGGGCTTCTGCAGCCGCTGGTCCATCTGCTCGAGGAAGTGGTGGCGCAACAGCAAGCCCGTGGAGGGATCTTTCCACAGGGCCTGTTCGACCAGTTCCTCGGGCGGTGCCTCCGCCGGACGCTCGGCGGGCACGATCACGCGCACCGCGGGCTCGCCATCGACGGTGACCCGCTGCAGTTTCAGTTCCAGGCCTATGCCGGAGCCATCGCGACGCTCACCCGTGACCTGCAGGCTGGCGTCGTGCCACTTGCCCTTGAGGCAGGCCTGCATCGCGCCCTTCAGGCTCGGCTGGTCCTTGTCGCAGAACAGGTCCATGAACGGCTGGCCTGCGAGGTCCTGCTCGTCCTCGAGCCCGAACATCGCCAGCCAGGCGGGATTGGCCGTGATGACGATGCCTTCCAGGACGTCGACGATCGCCTCGGTCGCGCCCTTCATCAGGTTGCGCAGTTCCTGCTTGTACTGCGTGGCCGACGACAGCACGCCGTCGAGCGCCGCCTGCAGGCGGCGTGCCCGCAGTTCGCGCTCGACCACGGCCTGCAGCCGTCCCTTGTGGGTGAGGGAGACGACGTCGCGCACGCCGGCAGCGACCGCATCGGCGATGCTGCGCTCGGTGACCTGCTGGCGCACCAGCAGCACGGGAATCGGCGGGTTGCGACGGAAGATGGTGCCGGAGAGGCCGGTGAGGTCGAGGTCCGGTTCGTCGGCGAAGATCAGGACCAGTTCGGGCGGCTGCTCGGCGATCGCTTCCTCGAGCGCCGCCGGCTCGTCGACGCGCCGGCAGTGCACGGCGTGCCCGGCCTCGCGCAGGACTGAATTGATCGCGGCGAGATGATCGTCGAGGCGACTGACGACGATCAGAGGCACACCAACTGCGTTCGCCAATGTCCGCATCCCAGGCCGGCCAGAGAACCCCATCCCGAACAGCCTGCGCAGGCTGACGGCGCGCTGCATTCTGCCGGTGGCCGGCAGGGGATTATGTGACCCGTGTCTGGTTATGTGACCTGCCGGCAATTATGTCAGCACGCTGCGGACAAAGGCCTTAGAATGGCGCCCGCCCCGCCGGGGCAAGCCCGTCACGTCGGCAGCAGCGCGGGGCCGCCGCGATGGTTGCAGCTGCACGACCCGCACGCCCTTCGAACCACCATGGCCAGGTACAGCACCAGCGAATTCAAGGCGGGCGTCAAGCTCCTGCTCGACGGCGATCCCTATGTCGTGATCGAGAACGAGTTCGTCAAGCCCGGCAAGGGCCAGGCGTTCAACCGCGTGCGCGTGCGCAACCTCAAGACCGGGCGCACCGTGGAGAAGACCTTCAAGTCGGGCGACACGGCCGAGGGCGCTGACGTCATGACCACGCCCATGCAGTACCTCTACAACGACGGCGATACTTGGTACTTCATGGAACCGGAGACCTTCGAGCAGCACGCCGCCGGCGCCGCGCCGGTGGGCGAGGCGAAGGAGTGGCTGAAGGAACAGATGCTCTGCAATATCACGCTGTGGAACGGCCAGCCGCTGCTGGTCGAGCCACCGCCGCACGCTGAACTGAAGATCGTGCAGACCGACCCCGGCGTGCGCGGCGACACCGCTACCGGCGGCATGAAGCCGGCCACGCTCGAGACCGGCGCCGTCGTCAAGGTGCCGCTGTTCATCGAGGAAGGGGAAACGATCAAGGTCGATACGCGCACCGGGGAATACATCTCGCGCGTGCGCTGAGCAGGCCGGACGTTCCTCCGGTCTTCAGTCCTGGTCCGGTCCGGGGGCGAAGGCCACCACCTGGCGAATCGAATCGAGGCCGAGCCCCGCCATCAGCAGCCGGTCGAAACCGACGGCGACACCACAACAGTCGGGGAGTCCCGCGGCGAGCGCCGCCAGCAGGGCCTCGTCGGGCACGGTGTCGGGACGACCGAGACTGCGCCGCCGCTCGCGATCGAGCGCAAAGCGCCGGCGTTGTTCGATGACGTCGCCGAGTTCGTGGTAGCCGTTGGCGAGTTCGATCCCGTCTAGGTAGATCTCGAAGCGGCGGGCGACGCGCGCATCGTCTGGCGCCAGCCGCGCGAGGGCTGCCTGGCTGGCGGGAAACCGGTCGATGACCACCAGCCCGCGCCGGCGCAGTGCCGGTTCCACGATGGCGACGATCAGCAGGTCGAGCCAGGCATCGCGGTCGTCGCCGAGCCCCTGTGCGAGACCAGCGTCGAGTTGCGCCCCGAGCAGGGCCTGCGCCCGGTCGCGGATCGCCACGACCGGCGCCTCGAGGGCATCGATGCCGGCGAACTCCTGCAGCAGCCCGGCGTAGCTGCACAGGTCGGGCAGGGGCAGGGTGCGCCCGAGCGCGGCCGCCACGCTGCGCACGAAGTCGGTCGCTTCGGCGATGAAGGCGGCGTAATCGATGCCGCGCCGGTACCATTCCACCAGCGTGAACTCGGGCAGGTGGCGGGCACCGGACTCGCCGTCACGGAACACCTTGCCGATCTGCCAGATGTCAGGCGCACCGGCGGCGAGCAGGCGCTTCATGTGGTACTCGGGCGAGGTGTGCAGGAAGAGGTCGCGAGCCGCAGAGCCGCCGAGGCTGACGCGGATGTTGGCGAGCTGCGGGTCGCTCACCGCATGGCTGACCAGGGCCGGTGTCTCGACCTCGAGCAGCCCGCGGGCGGCGAAGAACGCCCGCGCCGCCGCCAGCGCCTGCGCCCGCTGGCGCAGTACGCCGGGTGCGGCGAGCGGACGCCAGCGAGCGCCGCTCACGGTGCCGTGAGGCGCCCGAGCGTCGCGCCGACCTTCACCGCCGCGCCGACGGTGAGACCGGCACGCCAGCCGGCCGCGCCACGCGGCAGCAGCACCACCACGGTCGAGCCCATGTTGAACTGGCCGAGCAGGTCACCGCGCCCGAGGGTCATCCCGGGCGCCTCGGCGGCGTAGTCCCAGTGGTGCGGGCCGGCGGAGTGCCGAGGCAGCACCTCGCCCGCCCAGGCGGTGGAGACACTGCCGACATTGAGCGCACCTACCAGCACGATGGCAAATGGCCCCCACGGCGCCACGCCGTGGCAGACCAGCCGCTCGTTGCGGCTGAACAGCCGGGGTATGCGCGCGGCGGTGACGGCATTCACCGACCAGAGCTCGCCGGGCACGTGCGTCATGCGGCGGATGCGTCCGGCCACCGGCATGTGCACGCGGTGGTAGTTCCATGGCGCGAGGTAGATGGTGATGAACAGCCCATCGTGGAATGCCGCCGCAGCCGCTACATCGCCGAGGAGTTCGCCGGCGTCGTAGTCGCAGCCCTTGACCTGCAGCAGGGCCGCACCGCACAGCGTGCCGACCTGCTGGACGACGCCGTCGGCGGGGCTGGCGATGGCGGCCGGATCAGGATCCGCCGGCCGGGCTCCCGGCCTCAGTGCGCGCGTGAAGAAGGCATTGAAGCTCGGGTAGCCGCCGGGCAGTGGCAGGGCCTCGGCGAGATCCACCGCGTACAGCCGCGTGAAGCCGCGGATCAGCAGGTCGCGCAGCAGCGGCCGGGTGCTGCGCGTGGCGCGGTACACGCAGCGGCCGAGGAACCGTGCCGGCAGCAGGCGCTGCAGGACGATGAACAGGTTTTCGCGCAGTTGCTTGAGCACGGCAGGCCGGGTGCGCAGTCACGCTAGACTTGGGGCCGTCATTCTACACAGGGGTCTGCATCGCCATGTCCGCCAATGCCGCAACGGTCGGCGAGCTGCTGCACCGGGCTGCCGCCGAGTTCGAGGCGGCCGGTATTGTCTTTGCCCATGGTGTCGCGGACGGCCGCGACGAGGCTGCTGCGATCATCTACCACGTCCTCGGCCTGCGGCACGACGACCCGTCGGCGTACGGGCGCCGGCTCTCGGGCGACGAGCGGCAGCGCTGCGAAGCGCTGCTCGCCCGGCGTATCGTCGAGCGCCAGCCGGCGGCGTACCTGCTCGGGGAGACGTGGTTCGCCGGGCTGCCGTTCTGCGTGGACCGGCGCGTGCTCGTACCACGCTCGCCGTTTGCCGAGCTGATCGAAACGCGCTTCGCTCCCTGGCTGGTGCTGCCTGACCAGCCGCGCATCCTGGAACTCGGCACCGGCAGCGGCTGCATCGCCATCGCCTGCGCCCTGACGTTCCCGGGCAGCGAAGTGCTGGCGACCGACATTTCTGCCGACGCGCTGGCGGTGGCGCGGCGCAATGTGGAGCGCCACGGCGCCGGCGGCCAGGTGCGCTTGCTGCAGGCCGACCTCTTCAACGGCGTGGCCGGGCGCTTCGACCTGATCATCAGCAATCCGCCGTACGTGCCCGATGGTGACCTCGTCGACATGCCGGCCGAGTTCGGCTGGGAGCCGCTCGGTGCGCTCGCCGGCGGCACCGACGGACTCGACCTCGTGCGCCGGATCGTGGGCGGCGCCGGCGCTTTCCTGTCCCCGGGCGGCTGGCTCGCGGTGGAGGTCGGTGGCGGCATCGCCGCCCTCGAGGCGGCGTTCCCGCGCGTGCCCTTCACCTGGCCGGAGTTCGAGCGTGGTGGCGACGGGATTGCGCTGGTGGCGGCCGGCGACCTGCCGGGGGACAATGCGCCACCCGGGTGCGGTGCCCGGGACGAGTAGGACGCGATATGGCCGGCAATACCCTGGGCAAGGCATTCACGGTCACGACCTTCGGCGAGAGCCACGGGCCCGGGCTCGGTGCCATCGTCGATGGCTGTCCGCCGGGGCTGGTCCTGTCCGAGGACGACATCCAGCGCGACCTGGAGCGGCGTCGGCCCGGCCGGTCGCGGCACACAACCCAGCGCCAGGAGCCCGACCGCGTGCGCATCATGTCCGGCGTGTTCGAGGGCGTGACCACGGGCACGCCGATCGGCCTGCTGGTGGAGAATGTCGACCAGCGTTCGAAGGACTACTCGGCCATCAAGGACAAGTTCCGGCCCGGCCACGCCGACTTCACCTACCAGCAGAAGTACGGCATCCGCGACTACCGCGGCGGTGGCCGTTCCTCGGCGCGCGAGACGGTGATGCGCGTGGCGGCGGGCGCGATCGCGCGCAAGTACCTGCGCGAGCGGCTCGGCGTGGAAATCTGGGCCTACCTCGCCCAGCTCGGCCCGCTGCGCCTCGGGGTCACCGACCGCGCGGCGATCGACGACAATCTGTTCTTCTGCGCCGAGCCCACGCGCGTGGCCGAGCTCGAGGCTTTCATGGACGCGTTGCGCCAGGAGGGCGACTCGATCGGCGCCCGCATCAACGTGGTGGTGCAGGGCATGCCGGTGGGACTCGGCGAACCGGTGTTCGCCAAACTCGACGCCGAGATCGCCCACGCGATGATGGGGATCAACGCAGTCAAGGGCGTGGAACTCGGCGATGGTTTCGCCGTGGTGGAGCAGCGCGGCTCGCAGCATCGCGACGAAATCGTGCCCGGCGGCTTTCGCAAGAATTCTGCCGGCGGCACGCTCGGCGGTATTTCCTCGGGCCAGGACCTGCTGGTGAGCATCGCGCTCAAGCCCACCTCGAGCATCCGCCTGCCGGGTGCGACCGTGGATCAGGGTGGCACCGCCACCGGAATCGTCACCACCGGGCGGCACGACCCCTGCGTCGGGTTGCGGGCGGCACCGATCGCCGAGGCCATGCTGGCGCTGGTCCTGATGGATCATTGGCTGCGTCACCGCGCGCAGAACGCCGACGTGGTGCCGGGGCAGGCAGCAGCCACTGCCCGGCCGTCCGTCTGAGCGCCAACCGCGCTCCCTGGATGGGCTTGTAATCAGCTACGCAACCCCTATCCTTCGCCGTCTGCCGGCGGATCCGGCACGGAGTCGTCACGGGTCATGAGCCAGGGTTACAACGTCGCGATACTCGGCGCCACTGGACTGGTGGGCGAGACGCTCATCAGCATCCTCGAGGAACGGAATTTTCCGGTTGCCCGGTTCGTGCCGCTCGCCAGCGCACGCTCCGTCGGCAAGACCGTGCGCTTCCGCGGCGAGAACTACCCGGTGCAGGACGTGGAGCACTTCGACTTCCGCGGCATGCACATCGGGTTGTTCTCAGCAGGCGCCAGCGTCTCGGCCGTTTACGCACCGCGCGCGGGCGCAGCCGGCTGCGTGGTCATCGACAACACGTCGAAGTTCCGCTACGACGCCGACATCCCGCTGGTGGTGCCCGAGGTCAACCCCGAGGCGATCGCGCTGCACCGCAAGCGTCACATCATCGCCAACCCCAACTGCTCGACGATCCAGATGGTGGTGGCGCTGAAGCCGATCCACGACGCGGCGGGCATCACCCGCATCAATGTGGCCACCTACCAGTCGGTGTCGGGTGCCGGGCGGCGCTCGGTCGAAACCCTGCGTCGCCAGGCCGGCCAGTCGCTCGGCGACCAGCCGGTGCAGACCGAAGGGGCTGCCAAGCCCATCGCCTTCAACGTTGTTCCTCATATAGATGAGTTCCAGGCGAACGGCTATACGAAGGAAGAGATGAAGATGGTGTGGGAGACCCGCAAGATCCTCGGTGACGAGTCGATCCAGGTGAACCCCACCGCGGTACGGGTGCCGGTGTTCTTCGGGCATTCCGAGGCCGTGCACGTCGAGACCCGCGAGAAACTCGATGTCGCACGGGCGCGCGAGTTGCTCGCCCGGGCTCCGGGCATCACCGTCGTCGACGAGGCCCGGCTCGGCGGCTACCCGACGGCCGTGACCGAGGCTGCGCACCGCGACAATGTGTTCGTCGGCCGAATCCGCGAGGATATTTCCTGCCCGCGTGGCCTCAGCCTGTGGGTCGTGGCCGACAACATCCGCAAGGGCGCGGCCCTGAACAGCATCCAGATCGCCGAAATTTTGGTGCGCGATTATTTTTAGGCTATAGTGACCCCGGCTTTTCAGGGGTTTGCGAGCCATTGTTGCGCCTACCGTTCTGACCACCACGGGGTGACGGGATGGCTACCTATCGGGGTCCGGTGATGTCACGAATTCCCGCTGCCGCAAGCGTCACGCTGGCTGGCCTGCTGCCTGCGTACGCCGCTGCCCTCGGCCTGGGCGAGATCCAGTCGAGGTCCTACCTGAACCAGCCGTTCGCGGCCGAGATTCCACTGGTCAGCGAGGCGCCAGGTGAACTGGCCGGCCTCGATGTCGCGCTGGCACCGGCCGACACGTTCGCGCAGTACGGCCTGCAACGGCCAACCTTCCTCGGCGACCTGGCGTTCTCCGTGGTGACCACTGCCGCCGGTCCCGCCATCCGCATCACCTCGGTGCAACCGGTGATGGAGCCCTTCGTCACCCTGCTCCTCGAGGTGCGCTGGCCGCAGGGCCGGCTGCTGCGCGAGTACACCGTGCTGCTCGATCCGCCGGCCTTTACCGGCGGGGCAGTCGAGCCCGCGGCCCGCTCGGCACAGGCCGCTGCCGATGAGCCCGCAGCAGCTGCGCCAGACGAGCCGGCTGCCGTCGCGGCCCCGGAGCCGGTCGCGGCGACACCCGCCGGCGGCGACGGCACGCATGTCGTCCAGCGCAACGAGACGCTGTGGCGGATCGCCGACCGTTATCGCGCGGATGCCAGCGTCGACATCAACCAGATGATGCTGGCGATCTATCGTGCCAATCCCGAGGCGTTCGCCGGCAATATCAACAGGCTCAACGCCGGCGCCGTGCTGCGTCTCCCGGATGGCGCTGCCGTCGCGGCCATCGGCCATGATGAGGCTGGCGCCGAAGTGCGTCGCCAGACCCGCGAATGGCAGGACGCGGCTGCGGCTCCGGGCGAGAGCCCGGCCCGTCTGGAACTCGTGCCGCCCGCCGAGACGGCAGCCGCCCCGGCGGGTGCCGCCGGCAGTGCCGCCGTGGCACCCCGGCCTGGTGCGGAAGGCGAGGAAGCCCGTCGCCTGCTCGCGGTGAAGGATGCCGAATTGCAGGCCTTGCGCCGCCGTGTTGCCGAACTGGAGCAGCAGGCGGGCAAACCCGCACCGCCGCCGGAAACAGCGCCTGCGCCAGCGCCGGCCGCACCGGTGGCAGAAGCTCCGATCGAAGCCGAGCCGGCACCGGTTGCCGAGGAACCGGCCCCCGAGGCCGCACCACCCGCTGCGGAGCCGCCGGCTTCGACAAAGGCGCCGGTCCGGGCCCGCCCGGCCGAGCGTGCCGAGGGTGGTGGGTTGATCGATACCCTGCTCGGCCTGCTCACCAACACCTTGCTGTGGATCGCGGCCGCGGTGGTCGCCGTGGCGGCACTGGTGCTCGTGCGCCGACGCGCAGCGGTGGAGGAGGCGCCGGCCTGGCGCCCGAGCACGCGGCGGCCCGCCGGGGATGCGACCGCTGCCACCGTCCCGGCCGCTGGCGAGGGCATGATCGTCACCGAGGAGCAGGCTGCGCGTACCGGAGCCCCGGTCGTGATGGAGCGCCGTTCCGTGCCGCGTGGCGGTGACGAGGAACTGCCTCTCGAAAAGACCATCAGTGCGGACGGGCCGGTCAACCTCGATCAGTCCGATCCGCTGGCCGAGGCCGATTTCCACATGGCCTACGGCCTGTACGACCAGGCGGCCGACCTGCTGGTTGCCGCGATGAAACGCGAGCCGGCGCGGCGCGACCTGGCGCTGAAGCTGATCGACGTGTACTTCGTGTGGGAGAACCGCGAGGGTTTCCTGCAGCAGGCCCGCGCTCTGCACGACCAGATCGGCAGTGAGTCGGATCCGGACTGGAAGCGCGTCGGCATCATGGGCCGGCAGCTGTGCCCGAACGAGGCGCTGTTCGCCGGTGCCGCGGCACCGGCGGCGGAGGAGATGGACCTCGCCTTCTCCGACCCCAGCGGCGGCACCGTGGATCTCGAGATCGGCGGCGACGGCGGTCTCGACTTCGTCCTCGATGGCGAAACCGGCTCGGACTTCGATGCCGACGCTCCGACCAAGGTAGCCGAGCGGCCATCCTCACCGGCCAGGACCCAGGAAATTCCGACCCTCGAGGCACCGGGCATCGACAGCGCATCGACCATGGAGACGCCGACCATCGAAAGTCCGGCGCTGTCATCGACGCTGGAGACGCCGACGCTGGAGACCGCACGGCCGTCGCGCACGATGGAGACGCCGACGATCGAAGCGCCGCCGCCCGAATTCGGCGCCACGGCACGCCTGCACGGCCTCGGTGCCGGTGCCGGCGACGAGCGCCAGGACCAGACCGCCGAGATCGATCTCGAAGACCTCGGTCTCGACCTGACGGGACTCGACGAGGCCGCACGCGATATGGGCACGGCCCTCGAGGAGGTTCTGCCGGAGGATGCCGGCGGCATCGATCTCGATCTCAGCGAAGGCCTGCAGGCCGATACCGATTCAACTGCTGAAATCGACAACAGCCCCACGCTCGGCAAGCTGGCGAGCGCCGTGAACCGGGGTAGCGCCGGCGGCCTTGCCGACGACACCGCCGAGCAGCCCGGCGTCGGGAAGAGCAGCGAGTCGCAGATCACCCGGGCGCTCAGTGTCACCAGCGACGACCTGCCGGCGCTCGATATCGACCTCGATCTCGGCGGCACGGGCGGAACCACCGAATCGGACCTCACGGCCACCGGACTCAAGGCGATCGGCCCGCGCCGGCCCGAGGATCCGACCATGACCGAGGTGGGCACCAAGCTCGATCTGGCGCGGGCCTATGCCGACATGGGCGATCCCGACGGCGCCCGCAGCATCCTCAACGAGGTGCTGGAAGAGGGCGACCCGGCGCAGCGCCAGGAAGCCCGCCAGCTGCTCGACAACCTCGATACCTGATCCGGCTCGCCGCGGCCGCGGTCGCGGCAGCCCGGCGTGCCATGCCCCGTCTCGCCATCGGCATCGAGTACGACGGTACGGCGTTCTGCGGCTGGCAGCGCCAGGAGCACGCCGGCAGCATCCAGGCCGCGGTGGAAGCAGCGGTGTCCGCGGTGGCCGACGAGCCGGTCGTCGTCAACGCCGCAGGGCGCACCGACGCCGGCGTGCACGCCAGTGCGCAGGTGGCGCATTTCGAAACCCGTGCGGTGCGCAGCCTGCGTTCCTGGCTGCTGGGCGTAAACAGCAACCTGCCGCGTGCGGTGACGCTTACCTGGGTACGGGAGGTCCCTGCCGGGTTCGATGCGCGTTATTCGGCCACCGCCCGCACGTATCACTACCTGATCCTCAACCGCACGGCACGACCGGCCCTGCGGCGCGATCGCGTCTGGTGGGTCGCCTCCGATCTGGCGCTGGCACCGATGCAGGCGGCCGCCACGGAACTGCTGGGCGAGCACGATTTCAGCGCCTTCCGCGCTGCGCAGTGCCAGGCGCGCTCGCCGCGGCGGGATCTGCAGCGGCTCGTGCTCGAGCGGCGTGGCGACTGCATCGTGGTCGAGTGCCGTGCCAATGCGTTCCTGCACCACATGGTGCGCAACATCGTCGGCTCGCTGGTGCGCGTGGGGCGGGGTGAAGCCGACCCGTCCTGGCTCGGCGAGGTGCTGCGCGGGCGCGACCGGCGCAGCGCCGGCATGACGGCACCGGCCTGCGGCCTGTACCTGACGGCCGTGCACTATCCGGCCCATTTCGACCTGCCGGTACCGGCAGAACGGTGCCCCGGTGATCTGTAGCCCCCGGTTGATTATGATGCCCGCCTGATGAGCTGGTTCGAAAAGGTCATGCCGTCGCGGATCAAGACGGAGCGCAAGACGCGCTCCGTCCCCGAAGGCATCTGGATCAAGTGTCCGGAGTGCGGCGCCCAGCTGTATCGCGCCGAACTCGAGCGCAATCTCTACGTCTGTCCCAAGTGCGACCACCACATGCGCCTCTCGGCGCGCAGCCGCCTCGAGGTGTTCCTCGATCCGGACTCCGGGCGCGAGATCGCCGAGCGCCTCGCCCCGCAGGACCCGCTCAAGTTCCGTGACAGCAAGCGCTACCGCGACCGCATCACCCAGGCGCAGAAGGAGACCGGCGAGAACGATGCCCTCGTGGCGATGACGGGACTGCTCAAGGGCCAGCCTGTGGTGGCGAGCGCCTTCGAGTTCCGCTTCATGGGTGGTTCGATGGGCTCGGTGGTCGGCGAGAAATTTGCCCGGGCCGCCGCCTACAGCCGCGACAACAAGATGCCGTTGATCAATTTCTCGGCCAGCGGCGGGGCCCGCATGCAGGAAGCGCTGTTTTCGCTGCTGCAGATGGCGAAGACGAGCGCCGCGCTGGCGGCTCTGGCCGAGGTGCGGGTGCCATTCATTTCCGTGCTGACCGATCCCACCACCGGCGGCGTGTCGGCGAGCCTCGGCATGCTCGGCGACGTCAATATCGCCGAGCCAAAGGCGCTGATCGGTTTCGCCGGCCCGCGCGTCATCCAGCAGACCGTGCGCGAGACGCTGCCCGAGGGATTCCAGCGCAGCGAGTTCCTTCTCGATCATGGCGCAGTCGACATGATCGTCGACCGGCGTCGCATGCGCGACGAGATCGCCATCCTGCTCGCCAAGCTGACGAAACGCCCGGCTCCCGAAGCCTGATGCGGCGATGACTCCGCGCACGCTCGCCGAGTGGCTCCGCTGGCAGGAGTCCCTGCACCCGCGCCCGATCGAACTCGGCCTCGACCGCGTCCGCGATGTCGCGGCACGGCTCGGTGTGAGGCCACCGTCCGGGCTCGTGTTCACCGTCGGCGGCACCAATGGCAAAGGCTCGACCGTGGCCTTGCTCGAGGCGTTCCTGCGGCGTGCCGGACGGCGCGTTGGTACCTACACCTCACCGCACCTGGTCGAGTACCACGAGCGCGTGCGCGTCGACGGCGTCAATGTCGCCGACGCCACGCTGGTCGCGGCGTTCGCGCGTGTCGAAGCGGCACGAGCCGGGGTGGCGCTGACCTTCTTCGAATTCGGCACCCTCGCGGCGTTCGCCGTGTTTCAGGCAGCGGACTGCGACGATTGGGTGCTCGAAGTCGGCATGGGTGGGCGGCTCGACGCGGTCAACGCGGTCGATGCGGACTTCGCGCTCATCACCACGGTGGACCTCGATCACCAGGACTTCCTCGGCACGACGATCGAGGAAATCGCCGCCGAGAAGGCCGGCATCATGCGTCGCGGCCGCCCGGCGTTCTACGGCGACTGGCCGGTTCCGGCTGCCGTGAGAACTGCCGCAGCGGCCATCGGTGCGGATCTCGCCTGTCTCGGCGAGCAGTTCGACTTCACCCCGGCACAGCCCGGCTGGTGCTGGCGTGGGCGCAGTTGCACGCTCGATGACCTGCGCTATCCGCCGGCAGCCACCGCCGCGCAGCTGCGCAACGCCAGCCTGGCGCTCGCTGCCCTCGAACGGTGCGATCCGCGCATGCTGGCGGACTGCGCTGCGGTCTCCGAGATCCTCGCGACCGTACGCCCGCCCGGGCGCTTCCAGACGCTGGAGCACGGCGGGCGGCACTGGATCCTCGACGTCGCCCACAACGCCCAGGCCGCGGCCACCCTGCGCGACCAGCTTGGCACCCTGCCTGCGGCCGGCGACTGCACCATCGTGCTCGGTATGCTGGGCGACAAGTCGCTCGATGCGTTTGCAGAGACCCTCGGTGCGCTGGCGGACCGCTGGGTGACCTGCCAGGTTGACGACCCGCGCGCGCGGACCGGCGAATCGATTGCGGCAAGGCTGGACGAACTCGGCGTTCGCGAGGTGCACGTGGCCGCAGGCGTCGAGGCCGCGCTCGAGTGCGCGCACCGCCTCAGTGCACCGGGCGGGCGGATCGTGGTGTGCGGGTCGTTCCGGATCGTCGGACCCGCGCTGCGCTGGCTTGGCATATACTGAAACGCCTCTTCGCGGGCCGGTTTTTCATGGAGCGCAAACTGCAGGAACGGATGGTGGGCGCGGGCGTGCTCATCCTCGCGCTCGTCGTCGTCGGCCCGTTGCTGCTCGACGGTGGTGCCGAGTTTTCCGGCAGCGATGTCGTTGCGCCGGGACAGCACGCTGACGAACTGCGCACGCAGACCTTCCGCCTCGACGAGCCGCGACCCGCAACCGGGCCGCTGCCCCCACCGGTCGTTCCGCGACTGACATCACCCGCCGCACCTCCGGCTGCAGCTCCGGTGGGAGCGGGTCCGGTGGCCGTGCCGGCGCCACCGGCTGCGGAACCGGCTGTCGAACCGCAACCGGCGCGCGTGGTCGCGCAGCCGGCGGCACCCGCGGGGCCGGCCTCCGGGTCAGAGGCGAAACCCGCAGCGCCGGCCGTGAGCCCGTCACCGCGTGCAGCGCCTGCGCGACCGACGGGTGGCTTCGTGGTGCAGGTCGGCACGTTCGGGCAGAAGGCCAATGCCGAGCGCCTGGTGAAGGACTTGCGGGCGAAGGGCTTCGACGCCTTCGTCAGCGAACTTGAGCGCAGCGGCAAGCTGCTGTATCGCGTACGTGTCGGGCCCGCCGGCACGCGCGAGGCTGCCGCCGATCTCGCGCGGCGACTGGCCGCGGCCGGACAGGCTGGTCAGCTCGTGGCGACGTAGCAGCGCGCGTGTCATGGGGGAGCTGAACATATTCGACCTGGTCCTGCTCGGCGTGCTCGCTGTCTCGGCGGGCGTCGGCCTGCTGCGCGGCCTGCTGCGCGAGGCCCTGTCGATCGTGGTCTGGCTCGCGGCGTTGTGGACCGCAGCACGCTTAGGCGAGACCGTGGCGCCGCAGCTCGTCGATTGGGTGGCGAATCCGCAGGCGCGCCTCTGGATCGCGCGCGCGGCGGTGTTCACCGCAGCACTGGTCGCCGGGGGCGTGGTGACCTGGCTTGTCGCCGGTGCGCTGCACGGGACCGGTCTCGACCTGCCCGACCGCCTGCTCGGCATGGTGTTCGGCCTGGCCCGCGGTGTCCTGCTGGTCGCCGCAACCGTGCTCGTGCTCCGCCTCGCCGGTTTTGCCGGGGAGCCTTGGTGGCAGCAGTCGAAACTGGTACCGTATGCGGCGCCCGTAGCCGACGCGCTGCGCGAGGCTGCGGAGCAGGGCCTCGGCGGGTCCTGGTCATTGACGGGCTCCTTCCGTCCGGAAACATCCGCCGGGCCGACCCCGGCCAGGAGCTGAATACCGTGTGTGGCATCGTCGGCATCGTCGCCCACCGCCCAGTGAACCAGGCGATATACGACGCGCTCACGGTGCTGCAGCACCGGGGCCAGGATGCCGCCGGCATCAGCACCGACGACGACGGCACACTCTGCAGCCGCAAGGCGCTTGGCCTGGTACGCGACGTGTTCCAGGAACGGCACATGCTGCGCCTGCAGGGCAACGTCGGCATCGGCCACACGCGCTACCCGACCGCCGGCTGCTCGAGTTCCTCCGAGTCGCAGCCGTTCTACGTCAACTCTCCGTACGGCATCTGCCTTGCGCACAACGGCAACCTCACCAACGCCGTCGAGCTCAAGGAGTTGCTGGTCAACCACGATCACCGCCACCTCAACACCGGTTCGGACACGGAAGCGCTGCTGAACGTGTTCGCAGACGAGCTGCAGCGGCAGAACGGGCGCAACCTGACACCAAAGGCGGTGTTTGCCGCTGTGGCCGGCGTGCACCGGCGCTGCCGCGGGGGTTACGCGGTGGTCGCGATGATCATCGGCCACGGCATCGTCGCGTTCCGTGATCCCGACGGCATCCGCCCCGTCTGTCTCGGCCGGCGCGACACGCCGCAGGGGCCGGAGTGGATCGTGGCTTCCGAGAGCGTCGCTCTCGACGCGCTCGATTTCGAACTGGTGCGTGACATCCTGCCGGGCGAGGCGGTGTTCATCGAGCCCAACGGTCGCCTGCACAGCCATCCCTGCGGTGGACCTCGCAGCTATACGCCGTGCATTTTCGAGTTCGTGTACTTTGCGCGGCCCGACTCGATCATCGACCGCATCTCCGTGTACAAGGCCAGGCTGCGAATGGGGGAGCGGCTCGCCGAGAAGATCCTGCGCGAGCGCCCCGACCACGACATCGACGTCGTCATTCCGATCCCAGACTCGAGCCGCACCAGTGCACTCGAGGTGGCACACAGGCTCGGGGTGAAGTACCGCGAGGGCTTCATCAAGAACCGCTACATCGGGCGCACTTTCATCATGCCCGGCCAGGAAATCCGCCGGCAGTCGGTGCGGCGCAAGCTCAACGCCATCGATCTCGAGTTCCGCGACAAGACCGTGCTGCTGGTGGACGACTCGATCGTGCGTGGTACGACCTCACGGCAGATCATCGAGATGGCCCGCGAGGCAGGTGCCAGGCGGGTGTACTTCGCCTCCGCATCGCCGCCGGTGCGTTACCCCAATGTGTACGGCATCGATATGCCGGCGGCCGGCGAGTTGGTCGCGGCCGGCCGCAGCGACGAGGAAGTGGCGCAGTATGTCGGGGCAGACTGGCTCGTGTACCAGGATCTCGACGACCTGGTCCGGGCGGTTCGCTACGACAACGGCGACATCACCCAGTTCGACACGTCCTGCTTCTCGGGCGAGTATGTGACGGGTGACGTCACCCCGGAGTATCTGGCACGGCTCGCGGCGCAACGTTGCGACGATGCCCGGGTGCAACGCGACCACGCCGAGCTGACCGCCGACGACGAGGCGACCGACGGCGACACCATGGCCGTGCGCCCCCGCGTCGGGGCTGCCTGATTCCCGGCCGGATGAGTCTGGGCTGCGACAGCCGCGACGGGTCGCACGGCAGGGTGAAACAGTGAGCGGTCTGCGCGTCCTCATCGTCGACGACCACGCGGATTTCCGCCGCCTGCTCGCGCACCACGTCACCGCCCGCTGGCCGGACGCCGTCGTCCAGCAGTACGATCCGGTCATCTCGGGAAGGCTGCCACAGGCCTTCTCGGGTGCGGGCAGCGACGTCGTGCTGCTCGGTCATCCGGTGGCGCATGGCGATGCACTCGACTGGTTGCGGCAGCTGCGGCGGACACCGCGCTTTCCGCCGATAATTTTCCTCGGCAGTGGGGAAGAGCGCCAGATCGTGGCCGCCATCAAGGCCGGGGCCGTCGACTACGTCACCAAGGCGACGCTCGCGCATCCCCGACTGGTGGAAGCGATCGAGCAGGCGCTCGCCGTCGGTGGCCGGCCAGGCGATACCAGCCAGCCGCGCAGCGCCGAACCGCTCCCCGGGACGTTGCCCCGGGTGCCGGGTTACGCGGTGGTGAGCACGCTCAGCGAAGGCGCGGTTGCCTCGGTGTACCTCGCCCGGGAACGCGCGAGCGGGCGTATGGCCGTGCTCAAGGTGCTGCGTCAGGTGCCTGATTCAGGGGGTGAGACGCACTTCGACCGCTTCCTGCAGGAGTACGAACTCATCGCCCGGGTGGACCACCCGAACGTGGTGAAGATCTTCGACCTCGGCATCGCCGACGATCACGCCTACATCGTGATGGAGCATTGCAGCCGCGGCAGTCTCAAGCGGCGCATCGCCAGCGGCATGGGCGGTGAGGAGGCCTTGGCCCTGATACGCGTGATCGCCGGCGCGCTCGGGGCACTGCACGCCGCCGGTATCTGCCACCGCGACCTCAAGCCCACCAACGTGATGTTCCGCGGGGACGACAGCCTGGTGCTGATCGACTTCGGCCTCGCCAAGCAGGCCCAGTTCAGGGCCGGTATCACCGGCACCGGCGCGATCTTCGGTACACCGTACTACATGAGTCCGGAGCAGGGGGAGGGCAACGCGGTCGACCAGCGCAGCGACATCTACAGCCTCGGCATCGTCTTCTACGAAATGTTGACGGGCCGCAAGCCGTACGACGGCCCGACCGCCATGGCCGTGATCATGCAGCACCGCGATGCGCCGCTGCCGCAGCTGCCGGCGGCACTGGCAGGGTTCCAGTCGGGCCTCGACCGCATGCTGGCCAAGAAACCCGCCGAGCGGTTCCAGTCGGTCGGTGAATTGCTGGCGTGGCAGCCGGATGAGGTGCGCGCAGCCGTGGCGGTCTCAGCCGAAAGGCCATGAGCTGAGCGAGTAGCCCCGCGCGTCCAGGCGCAGCACGCTGCCCTGCTCGTACCAGTCACCGAGCACGATGCGCCTGGCGCTGCCGCCGGGCAGGTCGACACGATGGATGGCGGGCCGGTGGGTGTGGCCGTGGATCAGCACGGTCGCCGCGTGCCGCTGCAGGGCCGCAGTCACGGCCGCAGCAGCGACGTCGGCGATCGGTGCGGGCTGTGCGGTCTGGTACTCGCGGCTGCGGCGACGACCCTCGGCGCCGGCTGCCCGGCGCCAGGCGCGGGGCAGCGCCAGGAACAGCGCCTGTATGCCTGGATTGTGGACGATGCGGCGGTAGCGCTGGTAGCGGTGGTCGTCCGTGCACAGCAGATCGCCGTGCATGAGGAGCGTGCGTTCGCCAGCCATGGTTTCGACGATCGGGTCCGCCAGCAGCGTGGCACCGGTGCGGGCCGCGAAGCGTGAGCCGAGCAGGAAATCCCGGTTGCCGCGCATGACGGCCAGGTGGTGTCCAGCGGCGGTGTACCCGGCGAGGGCGTCGAGGATCTCGCCGGCGTGCGTCGAGTCCTCGTCGTCGCCGATCCAGAACTCGAACAGGTCGCCGAGGATGGTCAGCTGCCCGGCGTCGCGCGCCGTACTGCGCAGAAAATCGAGGAAAGCCCTGGTGGCTCGCGGCCGTGCCGGATCGAGATGCAGGTCGGAGATGAACAGCGCCTCGGTCACGGCGCCGGGCCGGACAGCACCACGACCTTGCGGATGATCGCGGGCTTCACCGGTACGTCGGGCATCTCGCCGCGCGTTGCAGTCGCCTGGTGGCCGATCTCGTCGACTACCTCCAGTCCTTCGACCACTTCACCGAACACGGCGTAGCCCCAGCGCGTCGGCTTGGGGTCGAGGACGAGGTTGTCGGCGAGGTTGATGTAGAACTGCGCATCGGCGGAATGCGGATCGGCCGTGCGTGCCATGGCGATGGTGCCGCGCCGGTTGACGAGCCCGTTGCCCGACTCGTTCGGAATGCCGGGCCGTGGCGGTCGCAGCGCGAGCTGCTCGTCGTAGCCGCCGCCCTGGATGACGAAGCCGCTCACCACGCGGTGGAAGATGGTGCCCTCGTAGAACCCGTCGCGTGCGTAGCGCAGGAAATTTGCCACCGACAGCGGCGCGCGCTCGGATTCGAGCTGCACGACGATGTTGCCGGCGCTGGTCTCGATGCGCACCCGCGCCGGCTCGGCCGCGGGCGTCGTCGTAGTGCCGGCGGCGAACAGGACAATTGCGGCCAGGAGCGCGCGGCAGGTGGTTTCAGTCATGGCGGGTTCCTCGTGGAGCAGCGGCGGGTGCGCCGTTCAGGCAACGCCCGCCCGGGTGCCGGGCTGGATGTCCTGCAGCGACGTCCCGGCAATCGCCGCCTGCAGCGTGTTCTGCAGCAGGGTGGCGACCGTCATCGGTCCGACCCCGCCGGGCACGGGCGTGATCCACGCAGCCCGCTGGCGGGCGCCTTCGAAGTCGACGTCGCCGACGAGCCGTCCATCCGGCAGGCGGGTGATGCCGATGTCGAGCACGACCGCGCCCGGCCTGATCCAGTCGCCGGGGATCAGGCGCGGTTTGCCGACCGCCACAGCAAGGATGTCGGCACTGGCCACGCAGCCGCGCAGATCGCGCGTGAAGCGGTGGGCGACCGTGGTTGTCGCACCCGCAAGCAGCAGCTCCAGGGCGAGCGGCCTGCCAACGTGGTTCGAGGCGCCGACGACCACCGCGTGCAGTCCCTTCGGGTCGACCCCGATCCGTCGCAGCAGCGTCATCACGCCGAATGGCGTGCAGGGGCGCAGCATCGGGATCCGTTGCACGAGGCGGCCGACCGTGTACGGGTGGAAGCCGTCGACGTCCTTGAGCGGGCTGATGCGCTCGATCACGGCTGGTTCGTTGATGTGCCCGGGCAGCGGAAACTGCACCAGGATGCCGTCGATCTGCGGGTCCACGTTGAGCTCGGCGATGAGCGCGAGCAGGTCTGCCTCGCTGGTCGTGGCTGGCAGGTCGTAGTCGCGCGACACGATGCCGACCTCCTCGCAGGCCGTACGCTTGTTGCGCACGTAGATCTTCGAGGCCGGGTCGCTGCCGACGAGGATCACCGCCAGCCCCGGGGCGCGGTGCCCGGCAGCGCGGCGCGTGGCGATCCGCGCGCGCAACTCGATGCGCAGCTCGCTCGCAATGGCGCGTCCATCGATCAGGCGGGCGGTCATGGCATCGTGCTGTCGGGTGTGGGGCGCGTCGCCCGGGCGTGGCGGCACACCATACCAGACCCGGCTGCGACGACAAGGCGCTCGCGCTGCCTGCAGTTTGACGGGCTGGCCGACCGTCCTTATGATCTGCCGCCCCAAGCGCAGGGCGGCTATAATGGCTTGGTCTCGTGGCCTGGCCGGCACGTCGGGGCATGGCGCAGTCTGGTAGCGCATCTGCTTTGGGAGCAGAGGGTCGGCGGTTCGAATCCGTCTGCCCCGACCACTCTCCGGCCCGAGCCGGCAGGGCTGCGGCGGCCGGGCCCTGAGGGCGAACCGGGGCGCCTGTAGCTCAACGGACAGAGCACCGGCCTTCTAAGCCGGGGGTTGCAGGTTCGATTCCTGCCAGGCGCGCCAGCACGCGGCGTACCTGGCTGGTCGTGGACGAGTGTCGTGGTGGACGTAGCTCAGTTGGTAGAGCCCCGGATTGTGATTCCGGCCGTCGTGGGTTCGAATCCCATCGTCCACCCCAGTCCGCCCAAAGCGCGAGGAGAACGTCGACAGTGATCGCGGACTGACCTTCAGTGGTAGCTTTCCAAGTGGCAGGTCCCAGAAAGCCCGCCAGAGATTTGAGACAGATAGCGGACTGACCTTCAGTAATCGCGTTCCAAGTGGCAGGACCCAGAGGGTCGCCGAGAAAATTGACACAGATCGCGGATTGACCTTTAGTAGTCGCCCTTCCGACTGGCGGAACGAAGCACAAGAAATCTTTTTCCGGAAATCCGGTGGGTCGTTAGCTCAATTGGTAGAGCAGCGGACTCTTAATCCGTTGGTTGTAGGTTCGATTCCTACACGGCCCACCAACCCGACATCTTCCACCTCCGGCTCAGCTACGCCGCCGTCCGGCATCGATGCCGTCGAGCACCTCACCCACGACGGTGGTCACGCTGCGCCCGCGTATTGCGGCGATGATCCTCCCGAGTGCCGCCCGAAATTCGGGGCCGGGATTGCGGACGGTGTCTTGTCCCTGGCAAACCAGCGTCACCACGGGCGTGGCCGCAGCAGCAGAAGGTGGTGATAAAATTTCTCTGAAAATTATGTAATGCCATGTTATACAGTGTTTTTTTATGAATATAAATTCCTCTATAGCCTTCGGGTGAGGCGCTTGCAGATGCGCATACCGTTGGCAGCCGAAGTGGCCCGGCGGCGTTGTCGCCCTTCGTGCAGCGTTGACGTGCAGACAGGGCCACCATGACGGTTGGCTATAATGGGCGCTGCGGCCCGCAAACGCGGCCCGCGCGAAAGTGGCGGAACTGGTAGACGCGCAGGATTTAGATTCCTGTGGGGCAACCCGTGAGAGTTCGAGTCTCTCCTTTCGCACCAGTGTGATCACGCCGGCCCCGACGAGGGAAAGGCGCATCGGACAGGGGAACAAGGTCTTGACGGACGTGCAGGTTTCGATGGAAGCGGCGACCGGCCTCGAGCGGCGGGTACGCGTGCAGGTGCCCGCGGAGCGGGTCGAGCGTGAGGTGGAGACCCGGTTGAAGTCGGCCAGCGTGACAGCGCGGCTGAAGGGGTTTCGCCCGGGCAAGGTGCCGGCGGCCGTCATTCGCCAGCGCTTCGGCCCGCAGATCCGCTCCGAGGTGATGCAGGATGTGGTGCAGTCGGGCTGGTCCGAGGCCATCACGCGCGAAAAACTGCGGCCGGCCCTGGCTCCCCGCATCGAGATGGACCGCCACGAGCCGGGCGAAGACGTGGTGTTTACCGCCGTCTTCGAGGTTTATCCCGAGTTCACCGTCGCCGGACTCGATGCGCTTGCGATCGAGCGGCCCGAGGTGACGGTATCGGAAGCGGACGTAGACCAGACCATCGAACGGCTGCGCACCCAGAGGGCAACGTGGACCACGGTGGAGCGTCCCGCGGCTGCGGGCGACCGCGTCGAGATCGACTTCGAGGGCCGTCGCGGCGGTGAGCCGCTGGCCGGTGCCAGGGGGGAGAAGTTCGGCGTGGTCATCGGCGAAGGCCGCATGGTGGCCGGGTTCGAAGACCAGCTGATCGGCCTCGCCGCCGGGGGCGAGCGCAACTTCACAGTGCGTTTCCCCGACGACTACTACGAGGAGAGTCTGCGCGGCGCCGAGGTTGGGTTCGAGGTGCGCGTCGGCGCGGTTGCGGAGCGGGTGCTGCCGACGGTCGACGCTGAATTCGTCCGGGGATTCGACATCCCTGGCGGCGAACTCGCCGAGTTCCGGCGTCTCGTGCGCGAGAACCTCGAGCGGGAGGCGGCGGCGAAGATCCAGGCCGAAATGCGCCGGCAGGTGATGGAGGCGCTGCTCAGCGCCAATCCGGTGGAACTCCCGGCCGGCCTGGTCGGCCGCGAGGCAGCCAGCCTGCAGGCCGATGCCATGCGCCGCCTCGGGATCCCGGACGTCAAGGACGCTGAGCCGGTCAGCGCCTACGAGGAGGTGGCCCGGCGGCGGGTACGCCTCGGACTGGTCATGGGCGCACTGATTGAGGAACAGCAGCTAAAGGTTGACCCGGTTCGGGTCGATCAGAAGCTGGACGAGCTCTGTCGCTCCTACGAGCAGCCGGAGGAAGTGCGCGGCATATACCGGCAGAATCCGCAGCTGATGCAGCAGATCGAGAACGCCGTCATGGAAGAGCAGGTGCTGACGTGGCTGGTCGAACGCGCGCGGGTGACGTCCCGGTCGCTCAGTCTCGCGGCGCTGATGGGTACCTGAGCATGGATCCGCACCGACAACCGAACCAGCAGAGGATGCAGGAAACGATGGAAACCAAGGCGCTCAATCTCGTGCCGATGGTGGTCGAGCAGACTGCCCGGGGCGAGCGCGCGTACGACATCTACTCGCGGCTGCTCAAGGAGCGCGTCGTGTTCGTCGTCGGCCCGGTCGAGGACTACATGGCAAACCTCGTGGTCGCCCAGTTGCTGTTCCTCGAATCGGAGAACCCGGACAAGGACATCCATCTGTACATCAACTCGCCGGGCGGATCGGTGAGTGCGGGCTTGTCCATCTACGACACCATGCAGTTCATCAAGCCGGCGGTGAGCACGATCTGCGTCGGCCAGGCTGCCAGCATGGGCGCGGTACTGCTCGCCGGCGGCGCCAACGGCAAGCGTTTCTGCCTGCCGCACTCGCGCATCATGATCCACCAGCCTCTGGGCGGCTTCCAGGGTCAGGCCGTGGACTTCGACCGCTATGCCAAGGAGATCCTGCAGACGCGGGCGCGCCTGAATGCGATCCTGGCGCAGCATACGGGCCAGCCGCTCGACCGCATCGAGCGTGACACGGATCGCGACTATTTCATGAGTGGCAGTGAAGCGGCCGAGTACGGGCTGATCGACACCGTGCTGGCGCAGCGCGCCACCGGCGAGGGTATCCCGGGCGGCGCAGGCTGAGGGCTGCGTCCCGAAATGCAGACCGGGTGTTTTGCGCGGGCCAGTTCCTGCATGCTATATACCGGATCGAGGCTGGTAGCGGTGCCTGAGTGCAGGCGCGGCAACAGAGGTTGACATGGCAAACGAGACCCGCGGACGCAACGACGACGGCAAGCTGCTCTACTGCTCGTTCTGCGGCAAGAGTCAGCACGAGGTCCGCAAGCTCATTGCCGGCCCCTCGGTGTTCATCTGCGACGAATGCGTCGAACTGTGCAACGACATCATCCGTGAAGAGCTCGAGGACCGGACCGAACAGCGTGGCACGAAGCTGCCTAAGCCACATGAGATCAAGACGGTCCTCGACGAGTATGTGATCGGCCAGGAGCGCGCCAAGAAGGTGCTCTCGGTGGCCGTCTACAACCACTACAAGCGCCTCGAGAACCGCGCCAGCGACTCCAGCAAAAAGGACGTCGAGATCTCCAAGAGCAACATCCTGCTCATCGGGCCGACCGGTTGCGGCAAGACGCTGCTCGCCGAGACCCTGGCCCGCCTGCTCAACGTGCCGTTCACGATTGCCGACGCCACCACGCTGACCGAGGCCGGCTACGTCGGCGAGGATGTGGAAAACATCATCCAGAAGCTGCTGCAGAAGTGCGACTACGATGTCGAGAAGGCCCAGACCGGCATCGTCTACATCGACGAGATCGACAAAATCTCGCGCAAGTCGGACAACCCCTCGATCACGCGCGACGTCTCCGGCGAGGGCGTGCAGCAGGCACTGCTGAAGCTCATCGAGGGCACTATCGCTTCGGTTCCGCCGCAGGGCGGCCGCAAGCACCCACAGCAGGAATTCCTGCAGGTCGACACGGCCAACATCCTCTTCATCGTCGGCGGCGCCTTCGCGGGGCTCGAGAAGATCATCCGCAAGCGTTCGCAGACCGGCGGCATCGGCTTTGTCGCCGAAATCCGCAGCAGAGCCGACGAGCCCAATATCGGCCAGTTGCTGACCGACGTTGAGCCCGAGGACCTGATCAAGTACGGCCTGATCCCGGAGTTCGTCGGCCGTTTGCCGGTGGTGGCCACGCTCGACGAGCTCGACGAGGCCGCGCTTATCAGCATCCTCGTCGATCCGCGCAACGCGCTGACCAAGCAGTATCGCAAGCTTTTCGAGATGGAAGGCTGCGATCTGGAATTCCGCGATGACGCGTTGCGCGCCGTGGCCCAGAAGGCGATGCAGCGCAAGACCGGGGCGCGCGGCCTGCGCACCATCCTCGAGAGTGTGCTGCTCGATACCATGTACGAGCTGCCGTCCATGACCAACGCCCGCAAGGTGGTGGTCGACGAGGCCGTCATCCTCGGTGAGACGCGGCCGTACGTCATCTACGAATCCGACGAACCGGCGGCACCGCGCGTCGCCGTCGAAGACGATCGCCTGCGCACGGGTTCCGGCAGGTCCTGAGGTCGGGTCGCGTGTCGAGGAGAACGCAGAGATGACGGAGACAGGGATGTCCGCAGACGAGCGCCACCGCCAGAACGTGCCGATACTGCCGCTGCGCGACGTCGTGGTGTATCCGCACATGGTGATCCCGCTGTTCGTCGGCCGGCAGAAGTCGATCGTGGCGCTCGACGTGGCAATGGCCGCCGGCAAGCAGATCCTGCTCGTCGCCCAGAAGCAGGCCGACGTCGACGACCCGAGCCTGCAGGACATCTACGGCGTCGGTGCGCTCGCCACTATCCTGCAACTGCTGAAGCTCCCGGATGGCACCGTGAAGGTGCTGGTGGAGGGCATCGCCCGGGCGCAGTTGCTGCGCTGCTATTCGTCGGAGCACTTTGCCGCCGATATCGAACTGGTGCAGGAGAACGAGGAGATCGAGGCACGTGAACTCGACGTGCTCAAGCGCTCGATCGTCACCCAGTTCGAGAACTACGTAAAGCTGAACAAGAAGGTACCGCCCGAGATCCTCACCTCGCTGATGGGTATCGACCAGCCCGGGCGACTCGCCGATACCGTTGCCGCACACATGTCGCTGAAGCTCGATGCCAAGCAGCGCGTGCTCGAGATCACCGGCGTGCGCGAGCGGCTCGAACACGTGCTTGGCTTGGTCGATACCGAGATCGACATGCTGCAGATCGAGAAGCGCATCCGCGGCCGCGTCAAGCAGCAGATGGAAAAGAGCCAGCGCGAGTACTACCTCAACGAGCAGATGAAGGCGATCCAGAAAGAACTCGGCGACATGGAAGATGCGCCGAACGAGATCGCCGACCTCGAGCAGAAGATCGCGCAGGCAGGCATGTCGCAGGAGGCGCGCGACAAGGCCGCGTCCGAGCTCAACAAGCTGAAGATGATGTCGCCCATGTCGGCGGAAGCCACTGTGGTGCGCAACTACATCGACTGGCTGGTCAAGTCACCGTGGCGCAGTCGTACCAAGATCAACCGTGACCTGCGCCATGCTGAATCCGTGCTTGAAAAGGACCACTACGGCCTCGAGAAGGTGAAGGAGCGGATCCTCGAGTACCTCGCGGTCCAGCAGCGCGTCCGCAAGACTAAGGGTCCGATCCTGTGCCTGGTCGGCCCGCCAGGAGTGGGCAAGACCTCGCTCGGCCAGAGCATCGCCCGGGCCACCAACCGCAAGTTCATCCGCATGTCGCTCGGTGGCGTGCGTGACGAGGCGGAGATCCGCGGTCACCGGCGCACCTACATCGGGTCGATGCCCGGCAAGATCCTGCAGAACCTCGCCAAGGCCGGCGTGCGCAATCCGCTGTTCCTGCTCGACGAGATCGACAAGATGTCGACGGATTTCCGCGGCGACCCGTCCTCGGCGCTGCTCGAGGTCCTCGACCCGGAGCAGAACGCGGCCTTCAATGACCACTACCTGGAGGTCGACTTCGACCTCTCGGACGTGATGTTCGTGTGCACTGCCAACACACTGAACATCCCGCCACCGCTTCTCGACCGCATGGAAGTCATCCGTATCCCCGGCTACACCGAGGACGAGAAGCTGAACATCGCCCGCAAGTACCTCATCCCGAAGCAGATGAAGGCGGCCGGCCTGCGTGAGCGCGAGCTTGCCGTCGGCGAGGCCACGCTGCGTGACGTCATCCGCTACTACACGCGCGAGTCCGGGGTGCGCAACCTCGAGCGCGAGATCGCCAAGATCTGCCGCAAGGTCGTCAAGGCGCTGCTGCTGCGTCCGCGTGAGGAGCAGACGCAGGTGCTGCCGAAGAGTCTCGGGAAGTTCCTCGGCGTGCGCCGCTTCCGCTACGGGCGCGCCGAGGAGAACGACCAGGTTGGCCAGGTGACCGGACTCGCCTGGACCGAGGTTGGCGGCGAGCTGCTGACCATCGAGGCAGCCGTTGTGCCGGGCAAGGGCAAGCTGATACACACCGGGCAGCTTGGTGACGTCATGCAGGAGTCGATCCAGGCGGCCACCACCGTGGTGCGCAGCCGGGCCCGTGTCCTCGGCATCGACGAGGACTTCCACCAGCGCTTCGATCTGCACATCCACGTGCCGGAGGGCGCGACGCCAAAGGATGGACCAAGCGCCGGCGTCGGCATGTGTACGGCGCTCGTTTCGGCGCTGACCGGTATCGCGGTGCGCTCGGACGTGGCTATGACGGGCGAGATCACCCTGCGCGGTGAGGTCCTGCCGATCGGTGGCCTGAAGGAAAAGTTGTTGGCCGCACACCGTGGCGGCATCACCACGGCGCTGATTCCGCGCGACAACGAGAAGGACCTCGCTGAAATACCGAAAAACATCAAGGACAAGCTGCGGATTGTCCCGGTGCGCTGGATCGACGAGGTGCTGCAATTGTCACTGCAGCGCATGCCGGTACCGAAGACCAGCGAAGCCACGGTCGCAGAGGAGGCGCCGAAGAAGCCGGAGACCGGTGCATCGGAAGTACGCGCACACTAGCTGTGGCTGTGCGTGGTGCCCGGTTCCGCCGGTTGACACCACTTTTCGAGCCTTGGTATAAGGCCCGCGAATTCGCGACTTGCCGCGCCCGTGCGCTGTAGTCTCTTTCCCGCGCGTTGGGCCCACGCGGACGCGGCTCCAACGGGCAGCAGAAATTTCACCGGATCCAGGGATCAGGGCGTCATTGCCGAGCGGTGATGCCGGTTGTCAACTTTTCGGGAGTTTATCGATGAACAAAGGCGATCTGATCGAAGCGGTGTCCGGCGAGACCGGGCTTTCCAGGAACGACGCGACGCGCGCCGTCGATTCCGTCATCACGGCGATCACCAAGGCGCTCAAGGAAGGCACGCAGGTTTCCCTCGTGGGCTTCGGTACCTTCGTGGTCAAAAAGCGTGCGGCGCGGACCGGGCGCAACCCGCGCACTGGCGAGGCGATCGAGATCCGGGAGAGCCGGGTGCCGGGCTTTCGTGCTGGCAAGGCGTTGAAGGATGCCGTAAACTGACGCGCCTTTTCCGGGGGAAACCAGCCCTGGGAGTTGTGCCGAGTCGGGGTGTGCCTTTCGCCGGGATCCGGGCGGTGGCGTTTTCTGGCAGTGTCAGGCCATCCGGGCGCCGTGTCGTGCGTTGCGGGTGCTTAGCTCAGCTGGAAGAGCGTCGCCCTTACAAGGCGAAGGTCGGGGGTTCGAGACCCTCAGCACCCACCAATGCGTGGAGTGGTAGTTCAGCTGGTTAGAATACCGGCCTGTCACGCCGGGGGTCGCGGGTTCGAGTCCCGTCCACTCCGCCACTACTGCCGACGGGCGCCGCCGTACAGGGGCGCCCGTTTGTTTTGGTGCGCCGCTAGAATGGGCGGCCGCGCGGGCAGTTGCCCGCGTCCGGTGCGAGGCTGCGACTGAACCAGACCTGGAGTCACCATGCTGCAAACCATCCGCGACCGATTCACAGGTGTCCTGGCGACGCTCATCATCGCCGTCATTGGCCTTGCGCTCACCATCACGCTGGTCGACACGGACACTTTTACCGGTATTGCGAACTTCGCCGCCCGAGTCGATGGTGAGGAGATTCCCCTCGCCGATTTCCGCCAGGTGGCGCAGCAGCAGATCCTCGAACGGGAGCAGGAGACGCGCGGGGAGCTGCCGGCGTCCGACAAGCTCACCCTGCAGCGCAATGTCCTCGAGGGTATGGTGCGCAACCGGGTGGTCGCGCATTACGTGCGTGAGTCCGGCTTTCGCGTCAGCGACCAGCGGGTCATCGAGTACATCCGCACGATGCCGGCCTTCCAGGTCAACGGCCAGTTCTCGAGCGACGGCTATCTCGCCGCGCTCGCCAGCCAGGGCATCAACGCGACGGCCTTCGAACAGGAACAACGCGCGGCACTGCAGATAGATCAGTTGCAGAGCGGCCTGCTGGAAAGTGCGTTCTTCACGCCCACCGAATATCGCCGCTTCATGCTGCTCGAAGGCGAGCGCCGCCGCGCCGTTTTCGCCACGCTTAGTCCGGAAAAGTTCCTCGCTACCGTCACGCCGGACGAGGCGGCGATCAAGGCCTATTACGACACGCACGCGGACCGATTTGAGTCCGAGGAGAGCGTGGCACTCGACTACGTCGAGGCGAAGGCAAGCGAACTGCCGCCACCCGGCGAACCGACGCAGACCGAGCTGCGCGCCCTGTACGATTCGGCCCCGGAGCGGTTCGAGACCGCCACGCAACGTCGGGTACGCCACATCCTGGTCGCGGTGGATGCCGACACGACCGAAGAAGCTGCGCGTGCCCGGGCCGCCGAGATCCGCGCGAAGCTCGAAGGTGGCGAGGATTTCGCCGCGCTGGCACGCCAGCACTCGGACGATCCTGGCTCGGCAGCCGCCGGCGGTGAGCTCGGCTGGGCCGGGCCGGGCACCTACGTGGAGCCGTTCGAGGCGGCTCTCGAAACGCAGCAGGTCGGCGCGATCTCGCAGCCGGTCAGGACCGACTTCGGATTCCATATCATCCAGCTCGAGGAGGTTCGCGCCGGTACGCGTCGCTCGTTCGAGGAAGCGCGCGACGAACTTGCGGGCGAGCTGCGGGCCCGTGGTTCGCAGGAGCGGTTCTTCGAACTCACGGAGAGCATGGACGATGCGGCGCTGGAGAACCCCGGCAGCCTCGACGCGGTCGCCCGGGCGGCGGGCCTTCCGGTGCGACGGATCGAGCACTTCACGCGGGCGGGCGGCGAGCCGCTCGGTGGCGTGCGTGCGGTGATCGATGCCGCATTCAGTGCGCCGGTGCTGGAAGACGGCGAGAACAGCCCGTTGATCGAGGCCGGCGAGGGGCGCGCCATCATCCTGCGCGTTGTCGAGCACCGGCCGGCACGCCTGCGACCGCTCGACGAGGTGCGTAGCGAGGTCGAAGCGGCGGTGCGGGCTGAGAAAGCCGCGGCTATCGTGGCCGAGCGCGGCACGAAGATCGTGGCCGATGCGCGGGCGGGTGGCGACTTCGCTGCGCTGGTGGCGGCGGCCGGGGTCAGCCTGATAGCGCCGTCACAGCCGTTGGCACGGAACAGCCCCGAGGTGGCGCCCGAAGTGCTGGCCGCCATTTTTCGCGCCCAGCGCCCGGCAGCTGGCGCGAGCATTGTCGACGGCGTGACGCTGCTATCCGGCGCCTACGTCGTGCTGCGGGTCGACGAGGTGATTCCCGGCAACCCCGAGGACATCCCGCGCGAGCAGCGTGACGCACGCAAGGCGATGCTGGCGCGCCAGATCGGTGTGGCGGAGATCACCGCGCTGGCGATGGACCTGCGCCGCGACGCGAAGGTCGTTGTCGCCCCCGGGCTGTTCGAGGACCAGGACGCGCTGTGAGACGTGTGAACGCTGCTGCCTATTCCGGGCTCATGCCGATGACGTGGTATCCGGCGTCGACGTAGAGCGTCTGGCCGGTAACCCCGGCTGCCAGGTCGGAGCAGAGGAATGCGGCGGCATTGCCGACCTCCTCGATGGTGACACAGCGGCGCAGCGGCGCGGTCTTTTCCATGTAGTGGAGCATGATGCGCATGCCGCCGATTCCGGCAGCCGCCAGCGTCTTGATCGGCCCGGCCGAGATGCAGTTCACCCGGATTCCCGAAGGGCCGAGGTCGGCGGCCATGAAGCGCATGTTGGCTTCGAGGCTCGCTTTGGCGGGTCCCATGACGTTGTAGTTGGGAATCGTCCGCACGGCCGCTAGATAGCTCAGCGCGAGCAGGGCGCTGCCCGGGACGAGCATCGGGCGCGCGGCCTTGGCGAGGGCGACGAAGCTGTAGCTGCTGATGTCCTGCGCGAGGCGGAAGCCGTCGCGGGTGACGGTGTCAACGTAGCTACCCGACAGCTGTTCGCGCGGTGCGAACGCGACCGAGTGGACGATGATGTCCACCTGGCTCCACTCGCGTCGCAGGGTGGCGCAGACCGCATCGATCTGGGCGTCTTCGGCCACGTCGAGCGGCATCACGAGCCGTGAGCCGGTCTGCCCGGCCAGTTCCTCGACGCGATCCTTAAGCTTGTCGTTCTGGTACGTGTAGGCGATCTCGGCGCCTTCGCGGGCCATGGCCTCGGCGATGCCCCAGGCGATCGACCGATCGCTCGCGACGCCGACGACGAGAGCCCGTTTTCCCGTGAGAAACCCCATAAGCACGCCCTGTAGCCAGACGGATCGGGCGTGATTGTAAGCCGGGCTCCGCGGTTCGCACAGCCACCGATGCGTCATGGCCCGACCGGGACTCCGGTATGATGGCAAGCGCGCCGCGCCGGGCTCGTGACGGGGCGCATCGGCACCCCAGCGCCCTGACCCATAGCGCATGACCCAGACACCCGCGTGGCTCAATACCCTGACCGGACGCAACCTCCTGCGCGAGGAGGTCAGGCAGGTGCGCCGGGCACTGGACACGATCTTCGGTGACCAGTTGGTGCAGGTCGGCGCCTGGGGTGAGCCGGGCCTGTTCCGCCGGCTGGCGCGTACGCGCCGTGCCGCGGTCTTCGCAGCTGTGCCGTCACCGGGCGTCGACGTGGTGTCGGCTCCCGATGCGCTGGCGCTCGCCGCTGATTCCATCGACGCCGTCCTGTTGCCGCATACGCTGGAGCTGGCGGACGATCCGCATGCCGTGCTGCGCGAGGTCGATCGCGTGCTGCGTCCGGATGGCCACCTGGTCGTGCTCGGCTTCAATCCGTGGGGGTGGTGGGGCCTGCGCCACGTCCTGTCGCGCCCGGGATTTCCGCCCGCAAGTCAGCGGATGATCGCCGACGGGCGGCTGTGCGACTGGCTGCGCCTGCTGGAATTCAAGGTGCACCACGCCTCGTTCTACTATTTCGTACCGCCGCTGCTGCGTGGGGCCACGCGGCGGCAGGGGCGCCAGGTACGGGGCGAGGAGGCTGGTCCGGCGAGCGGTCCCGGGGCGATCGAGCGTGTCTCAGGACAGATCGGTCCGGTCCTGCGCCTGGTGCGGCGGGTGCCGGCATTTGCCGGCTGCTATGTGCTCGTGGCACGCAAGCAGGTCTACACCATGACACCGATCCGCCTGGCCTGGCGGCGGCGGACTGCACTGGTCGGCACCGTGGTGAATCCCACGACGCGGAACGTGGCGTGATCGCCGTGGAAATGCACACCGACGGCGCCTGCCGCGGTAACCCCGGGCCGGGTGGCTGGGGTGTGATCCTGCGCACCACGGGCGCCGAGAAGGAACTCTGCGGCGGGGAAGCGCAGACCACCAACAACCGCATGGAGCTCACCGCGGCCATCCGCGGTATCGAGGCACTGAAGGTCGCCTGCCGGGTACAGGCCTACACCGATTCACAGTACCTGCGCACCGGCATCAGCGCATGGCTGCCGCAGTGGAAGCAGCGTGGCTGGCGCACGGCTGACCGCAAGCCGGTGAAGAACGAAGACCTGTGGCGTCGTCTCGACGAACTCGCTGCACAGCATGAGATCCACTGGCACTGGGTCAAGGGGCACGCCGGCAATGCGGACAACGAGCGTGCCGATGCCCTGGCGAACCGCGGCCTCGAGGAAGCGTTGCAGGCCATGGGCGATCGTTCAGGAGCCGGGCGATGAGGCAGGTGGTTCTCGACTCCGAGACGACCGGACTCGATGTCGAGCAGGGTCACCGTATCATCGAGATCGGCTGCGTCGAGCTGGTCAACCGCCGGCGTACCGGACGGACCTTCCACCACTACATCAATCCGCAGCGCGAGATCGACGGTGCGGCCGAGCAGGTGCACGGCATCACCAACGAGATGCTGCGCGACAAGCCGTGCTTCCGCGATATTGCCGCCGAGTTGCTCGAGTTCGTGGTGGATGCGGAGCTTGTCATCCACAACGCCGACTTCGACATGGATTTTCTGGCCCGCGAACTCGAGCTGGCAGCGCTTGATGGCGCCACACTGCGCCAGCGTTGCCGGGTCGTCGACACCCTGGCGCTGGCGCGCCGCCTGCACCCGGGACAGCGCAACGGGCTCGACGCCCTGTGCCGGCGCTACAACGTCGACAACTCGGGCCGCGACTTCCACGGCGCCCTGCTCGACGCGCAGCTGCTAGCCGATGTGTACCTGGCCATGACCGGCGGGCAGGCGGCACTGTCGCTCGAGGCCCCGCCGCCCGCGGTGGGCAGTACTGCGTCGGCCCAACTCGACCGCGCCGGCCTCGAACTGGTAGTGGTGCGAGCCAGCGCCGAAGAAATAGCCGCGCACGAGCGCCAGCTCGACCTGCTGGCGCGTTCGTGCCCGCAGGGCGTCGTCTGGCGGCAGTTGTCGGACTGACGCGAACGCTTAACATATGCGCGGGCAGGCAGGTGGCACCGGCGGCTGGCATCGTGCGGGCAAGCGGGAGTGTGAAAGGCGTGCTGGCGCACTGCGCCGGTGCTGAGCACAATGGGTCGCCCGGGTACGACAGGCGACCAACCAGAACCACGCCGCGTCGCAAATCCACGCATTCCAGACCAGACGTGAACCAGGACCATGCTCGATCCAGACCAGCTCAGTGACACCCGTATCGCCATCATCGGCCTGGGGTACGTAGGCCTGCCGCTCGCCGTGGAGTTCGGACGGCGCTACGACACCGTCGGTTTCGACATCAACGCTGCACGCGTCGCGGAGCTGCAGGCCGGCCGGGACTCCACGCTGGAGGCCAGCCCGGAGGAACTCGCTGAATCCCGACGGTTGCGATACTCGACGGATATCGAACAGCTGCGCGACCGGCAGGTCTTCATCGTCACGGTGCCGACGCCGATCGACGACGCCAAGCGGCCGGACCTCGGCGCCCTCATCGGCGCCAGCCGTACGGTGGGCAAGGTTCTCAAGCGCGGCGCCATCGTTGTCTACGAGTCGACGGTGTACCCCGGGGCGACCGAGGAGGATTGCGCCCCGGTGCTGGAGCGCGAGTCGGGCCTGAAGGCCAATCGCGATTTCTTCCTCGGCTACAGTCCCGAACGCATCAACCCCGGCGACAAGCAGCACCGGCTGACGACCATCCGCAAGATCACTGCCGGCTCCACGCCCGAGGCCGCGCGCTTCATCGACCGGCTCTACGGCAGCATCATCGAGGCCGGCACCTACCCGGCCTCAAGCATCCGCGTGGCCGAGGCCGCCAAGGTGATCGAAAACACCCAGCGCGACGTCAACATTGCGTTGATCAACGAACTGGCGCTGATCTTCAACCGCATGGGGCTCGACACGCTGGAAGTGCTCGAGGCCGCCGGCACGAAATGGAACTTCCTGCCATTTCGCCCCGGGCTGGTCGGCGGGCACTGCATCGGCGTCGACCCGTACTACCTCACCCACAAGGCGCAGCAGATCGGCTATCACCCGGAAATGATCCTCGCGGGGCGCCGGATCAACGACAACATGGGCCTTTACGTGGCGTCCGAGGTCGTCAAGCGCATGGTGCGCAAGGGTGTGAGCCTGCCGCAGGCGCGCATCCTCGTGCTGGGCTTCACGTTCAAGGAAAACTGCCCCGACGTGCGCAACACCCGGGTCGTCGACCTGGTGCGGGAGCTGCGTGGCTACGGGGCTGTAGTCGATATCCTGGATCCCTGGGCCGACGCTGCAGCCGTGCACGAGGAATACGGCCTCGACCTGCTGCGCGGTCAAGCCGCCGGCGGCAGCTACGACGGTATCGTGCTCGCCGTCGCCCACCAGCAGTTCCGCGACATGGGTGCTGCGGCGATCCGTGCACTCGGCAAACCCGGGGCCGTGCTCTACGATATCAAGAGCATGCTGCCGGCCGGCGAGGTGGACGCCCGCCTGTAGTCCCGGGGGCGCGAGTGACGCAAACATGAATATTCTGGTTACCGGGGCCGCCGGGTTCATCGGCATGCATGTGGCGCGCCTCCTGCTCGAGCGCGGCGACCGGGTCGTCGGTCTCGACAATCTCAACGAATACTACGACGTCAACCTGAAACTGAACCGGCTGGCCCTGCTCCAGCGCATCCCCGGCTTCAGCTTCGTGAAGCTCGACCTGGCCGATCGCGGCGGCATGGAACAGCTGTTCCGCGACCAGCGTTTCGACCGTGTGGTGCATCTCGCAGCGCAGGCGGGCGTACGCTATTCCCTCGAGAACCCGCACGCCTACATCGACAGCAACCTGGTCGGCACCTTCCACCTCCTCGAGGGCTGTCGCGCGGGCGGCGTGCGGCACCTCGTCTACGCTTCGACCAGTTCCGTCTACGGCGCCAATACCGACATGCCGTTCACACCGCACCGGCCGGCCGACCATCCGATCTCGCTTTACGCGGCGACGAAGAAGGCCAACGAGATGATGGCGCACAGCTACTCCATGCTGCATCGCCTGCCGACGACAGGCCTGCGCTTCTTCACGGTCTACGGCCCGTTCGGCCGACCCGACATGGCGCTGTTCAAGTTCACCCGCAATATCCTCGAAGGCCGGCCGATCGAGGTCTTCAACTACGGCCAGCACCGTCGCGACTTCACCTACATCGACGACATCGCCACCGGCGTGGTGGGCGCGCTCGACCACGTCGCCGCGCCGGATCCGGCCTGGGACCCGGCGCACCCCGATCCGGCGCGCAGTTCCGCGCCGTACCGGCTCTACAACATCGGCAACAACCGGCCGGTCGAGCTCATGCGTTACATCGAAGTGCTCGAGAACCATCTCGGCCGCAAAGCCGAGAAGAACCTGCTGCCGATGCAGCCGGGTGACGTGCCGGATACCTGTGCCGACGTCGAGGACCTGGCGACCGAGGTCGGCTACCGGCCGGCCACGCCCGTGGAGGTGGGCGTGGTGCGCTTCGTCGACTGGTACCTCGAGTACCACGGGATCACGCTCGACCGCCGTCCATGAACCGCAGTCCCGCGCCGCTGCCCGTGCTCGCGGCACGTGCCGCCGGGCTCACCGGCTGCCCGGCATGGCCGGCGCTGCAGGCGGCTGCCCTGACTGCCGGCACGACCAGCCTGCGCGACATGCTCGACCGGCCGGGCCGCTACACGGCCTGCTCGCGCAGCGCTGCCGGGCTGCACCTCGATTTCTCGCGCCAGCGCCTCGACGATGCCACGCTCGGCCTGCTGCTGCAGCTCGCCGCCGAGCGCGACCTCGGGGACTGGATCGCGCAGCTGTTCGCCGGCGGCGATGTCAACAGCACCGAGCACCGGCCGGCGCTGCACATGGCGCTGCGCAGCTCCAGCACGCAGCCGCTGCCGGTCCAGGGCGTGGACATCAGACCGCTCGTTGCCGAAGAGCGCCGCCGGGCGCTCGAGCTGGCCGGGCGCGTGTCGGCCGGCCGCTATGCGGGTCATGGCGGGCAGGTGGTCACCGATGTCGTCAACATCGGCATCGGCGGCTCGGATCTCGGACTCGTGATGGCGGTACAGGCGCTGGCGCCGTACCGCACCGGAGCGGTGCGCAGCCACTTCGTCGCCAATATCGACGGGACCGAGCTGGCGGACCTGCTGGGACAACTCGATCCGGCGCGCACGCTGTTCATCGTCTGCTCCAAGAGTTTCACCACGCTGGAGACCCAGCTCAACGCCGAGGCGGCGCGGCGCTGGCTCCTCGCTGCCCTGCCGCCGGCGGCGCTGGCGCGGCACTTTGTCGCGATATCGGTGAATGCGGCCGCCATGGACCGTTTTGGCATCGCCCCGGAGAACCGCTTTGCGATCTGGGACTGGGTCGGCGGGCGCTACTCGCTGTGGTCGTCGGTGGGCCTCGCCATCGCCATGGCCATCGGGCCGCAGCATTTCCTTGAGCTGCTTGCCGGTGCGGCCGATGTCGACGCGCATTTCGAATCGGCGCCGCTGGCCGGCAACCTGCCGGTCCTGCTCGGCCTGATCGGGGTCTGGAACCAGAATTTCCTCGGCGTCACCAGCCATGCCGTGCTGCCGTACTCGCAGCGTCTCGCCCGCCTGCCGGCGTTCCTGCAGCAACTGGAGATGGAAAGCAACGGCAAGAGCGTGACCCGCACCGGCGCGCCCGTGGCCTGGGGCACCGGCACGATCGTCTGGGGCGAGGCCGCCTCCAACGCCCAGCACGCCTTCTTCCAGGTGCTGCACCAGGGCACGCAGGGCTTCAGCGCCGACTTCATCGCCACGGTGGCGCCGGCCGGCGGTCCGGCGGACCAGCACCGTGCGGCACTCGCCAACATGCTGGCGCAGGCCGAGGCAATGGCCCGCGGGCGCACCGAGGCCGAGGTGGCTGCCGAGCTTGCCGCTGCCGGCCACGACGCGGGCGCGGTACGCGCGCTGGCGCCGCACAAGGTCCACCCCGGCAATCATCCGAGCAACATCATCCTGCTTGAGGCGCTCGACCCGCGCGGACTCGGTGCGCTGGTCGCCCTGTACGAGCACAAGGTGTTCGTCCAGGCGGTGATCTGGGGCATCAATCCGTTCGACCAGTGGGGCGTGGAACTCGGCAAGGTCATGGCCCGGAGCATGGGCGCCGGCCTCGAGGGTGGCGTGCCGGTTGAGGCCCTGCCGGGCATCGCTGCACGACTGTTGCCGGCGGCTGCTCGCGGGCCGCGATCCTGAGGCCGAGACCCGTGTCATTCCCTTTGCTGCCTTGAGCGACTACGCTGGCCGACGATCGCGACGGCCTGGCGACAACCCTGGAAAGAGCTGACAGAACATGCGCGTGACCGTTCATGGCACCGGCTACGTCGGACTGGTGACCGGGGCCTGCCTGGCCGAGGTCGGCAACCACGTGACCTGTGTCGACATCGACGCCGGCAAGGTGGCGAGCCTCAGACGCGGCCAGGTGCCGATCTACGAGCCCGGCCTTGCGGACATCGTGCAGCGCAATGCGCGGGCCGGGCGCCTGCAGTTCACCACCGACGTGGCGGCAGGGGTGCGTCATGCGCCCATCCAGTTCATCGCCGTCGGCACGCCGAAGGACGAAGATGGTTCGGCCGACCTGTCGCACGTGCTCACCGTGGCCCGGGCCGTCGCCACCGCCATGGACGAGTACAAGGTCATCGTCACCAAGTCCACCGTGCCCGTCGGTACCGCCGACCGGGTACGTGCCGCGGTAACGGAAGTTCTCGCCGGTCGCGACCGGGCACCGGAGTTCGACGTGGTGTCGAACCCTGAATTCCTCAAGGAAGGCGCTGCAGTCGGTGACTTCATGAAGCCCGACCGCATCATCGTCGGTTCGGCCAGTGCCCGGGCGACGCAGATGCTGCGCAGCCTGTACGAGCCGTTCAGCCGCAACCACGACAAGGTTATCGTCATGGACGTGCGCTCGGCGGAACTGACCAAGTACGCGGCCAACGCCATGCTCGCCACCAAGATCAGTTTCATGAACGAACTGGCGAACCTGGCCGAGATCTGCGGCGCCGACATCGAGAGCGTACGCATCGGCATCGGCTCGGATCCGCGCATCGGCTTCGAATTCATCTATCCTGGTTGCGGTTACGGCGGGTCCTGTTTCCCGAAGGACGTGAGCGCACTTATCCGCTCGGCTCAGGAGCACGACTTCGACATGGCCCTGGTGCGCGCGGTCGAGGATGTCAACGATCGCCAGAAGCACGTGCTGTTCACCAAGATCGAGCGTTTTTTCGGTGGTGACGTCCGCGGACGCACCATCGCGCTGTGGGGCCTGGCCTTCAAGCCGAACACGGACGACATGCGCGAGGCTTCGAGCAGCGTGCTGATCGGGCAGGCGCTCGCGGCGGGTGCCCAGGTGCGCGCCTACGACCCGAAGGCGGGCGCGGAGGCACGACGCATCCACGGGGAGCGGCTCGATCTCGTCTTCTGCGATGATGCCTACGCAACGCTCGAGGGGGCCGACGTCCTGGCCGTCGTCACCGAATGGCAGGAGTTCCGCAGTCCCGATTTCGACGTGCTCCGTGCCAGGCTGGCACGCCGCGCGATCTTCGATGGCCGCAACATCTACGATCCGGCGACGGTCGAGCGCGCCGGACTGCAATACTTCGGCATTGGCCGGGGCGGGGTTCCGGGCGATGCACGCTGACGTGGCGCCGGGCCGCGCCGCCGCATGACTGCTCCAGCCGTCACTCCAGGCCTCGTTCCGGTCATCCTCTGTGGTGGTTCCGGAACACGGCTGTGGCCGCTGTCGCGGGCGCTGCATCCCAAGCAGCTGCTCGGCCTGACCGGCACCGACTCGCTGCTGCAGGCGACCTTTGCGCGCGTCCGCGACCTCGACGCGCACGCCGCCGCGCCGCTGGTGGTGTGCAACGAGGCCCACCGCTTCCTCGTCGAGTCGCAGCTGCGCCAGGCCGGAGCTGCACCGGTGATCATCGCGGAACCGGCGGGGCGCAATACGGCGCCGGCGGTCGCGGTCGCGGCGCTGGTCGCTGCCGCGCGTCACGGCGCGGATACCTTGCTGCTCGTGCTGCCCTCGGACCACGTGATCGTCGACATGGCCGCCTTCCACCGTGCCGTGGCACTCGCTGCGCCAGCGGCGCGGGCCGGCAGTCTCGTCACCTTCGGCGTGGTGCCGGACCGGCCGGAGACGGGTTACGGCTACATCCTCGCCGCCCGGGGGGAGGGCGTGCGTGCGGTGGAACAGTTCGTCGAAAAGCCGGACCTCGCCACCGCGCGTGGTTACCTCGCGTCCGGGCGGCACCTGTGGAACAGCGGCATGTTCCTGTTCACGGCCGCAGCTTACCTGCGCGAACTCGCCGCGCACGCACCCGACGTGCTTGCCGCCTGCGAGCGCGCCGTCGCGGATGGCAGCAGCGCACCGGGCGCAGTGACACCGCAGCGCGAGGCGTTCCTGGCCTGCCGGGCCATCTCCATCGACTATGCGGTGATGGAAAAGACGGCGGGAGCGGCCGTGGTCCCGCTCGTCGCCGGCTGGAACGATGTCGGCTCATGGGCAGCGCTGCATGGGGTGTCCAGTGCCGACGCCGACGGCAACGTGACGCTCGGCGATGTCGTTGCCATCGACACCCGCGATTCCTACGTCCGCGCCGAGAGCCGCCTCGTCGGCGTGGTCGGCCTCGACGGCTGCGTGGTCGTCGAAACCAGCGATGCGGTGCTGGTGGCGCCCATTGATCGGGCCCAGGACGTGAAGGCCGTGGTCGATGCCCTGGCAGCACGCGGCCGCCCGGAGGCCCGCCTGGGGCGCGAAGTCTTCCGGCCCTGGGGCAGCTACGACAGCCTGGAGTCGAAGCCCGGCTTCCAGGTGAAACGCCTGGCGGTGCTGCCCGGTGCCGTGCTGTCGCTGCAGCTGCATCACCGGCGCGCCGAGCACTGGGTGGTGGTCGCAGGCGTGGCGCGCATCACACGCGGGGACGAGGTGTTCGAGCTCCGCCGCAATGAACACACGTTCATCCCGCTCGGTGCCCGCCACCGCATCGAGAACCCGGGGACCGAACTGCTCGAGATCATCGAGGTGCAGATCGGCGACTACCTCGGCGAGGACGACATCGTGCGGCTCGAGGACCGGTACGGCCGCCAGGGCCGCACCGACTGACCGGGTCGATCCGTCTCTCCGGAACAGCCGCTGCCCCATGATCCAGCCCCTGACCTGCTTCAAGGCCTACGACATCCGCGGGCGCATTCCCGACGAGATCAACGAGGATATCGCCTGGCGCATCGGGCGGGCCTACGCTGAACTGCTGCGCCCTGCCGATGTGGTCGTCGGCCACGACATCAGGCTGACCGGGCCAGCGCTGGCGGCAGCGCTGGTCGACGGCCTGACCAGCGCCGGCGCCGATGTGATCGACATCGGCCTGTGCGGCACCGAGGAGGTGTACTTCGCGACCGGGCACCTCGGTGCCGGCGGCGGCATCATGATCACGGCCAGCCACAACCCGGCCGATTACAACGGCATGAAGCTGGTGCGCGCCGGTGCCAGGCCGGTGAGCGGCGACAGCGGCCTCGACGACATCAGGCAACGCGCCGAGGCGCTCGCCGGCGAACGTGCACGGACGGCCGGACGGCGCGGCAGCGTGCGGCACGCCAATCCGCGGCCCGCCTACGTGGCGCACCTGCTCGGGTATGTCGATCGCTCACGCCTGGCACCGCTCACCGTCGTCGTCAATCCGGGCAACGGCAGCGCCGGGCCGGTGCTCGATGTGCTCGAACCGCAGCTGCCACTTCGTCTCGAGCGACTCCACGCGGAGCCCGATGGCCGTTTTCCCAACGGCGTGCCCAACCCGCTACTGCCCGAAAACCGGGCGGCCACCAGCGCGGCCGTGCGGGCGGCGGGCGCGGACTTCGGTGTGGCCTGGGACGGCGATTTCGACCGCTGCTTCCTCTTCGACGAGCGCGGCGAGTTCATCGAGGGCTACTACGTCGTCGGCCTGCTGGCCGAGGCGATCCTGGCGCGCCATCCGGGCGGGCGCGTCGTCCACGATCCGCGCCTGGTGTGGAACACCAGGGAGATCGTGCGCGCCAGTGGCGGCATACCGGTGCAGAGCAAGACCGGTCACGCCTTCATCAAGGAACGCATGCGCCTGGAGGATGCGGTGTACGGTGGCGAGATGAGTGCCCACCACTATTTCCGCGATTTCGCCTATTGCGACAGCGGCATGATTCCCTGGCTGCTGGTCGCCAGCCTGCTCGCCAGCGGTAGGCGTCGCCTTTCAGAGCTCGTCGCCGCCCGTATCGCCCGCTATCCGGTCAGCGGCGAGATCAACCGCCGCCTCGCCGATCCGGCTGCAGCCATGGCGCGTGTACGCGAGCGTTATGCGCCCGGCGCCATCGCCATCGACGAGACCGACGGCCTGGGGCTCGAATTCGCGGACTGGCGCTTCAACCTGCGCCTGTCCAACACCGAGCCCGTCATCCGCCTGAACGTCGAAACCCGCGCCGACGCGACGTTGCTCGAGCGCGAAACACAGGCCATCCTCGCGCTGCTCGATGGCGGTTGATTGCCGGCAGCTGCGCCGGTCCGGTGGCGCCGGCTAGCGGCGTTCGGCAACCACCATCGAGTAGGGGGTCATCACGTGCGCCAGCCAGCGCAACGGTGGCAGCGCGCGAATTGCCGCGATCGCGAGCTTCGCCATCGCACTGCGCCCGGCGGTCCCGATGCAGTCGAAGTGATCCCAGGCGGAGAAGCCAAGTGCGCCGAGCTGTCGGCGCAACTGGTAGGGTGTGAACCAGTTGACGGCTGGATAGGTCGCGAAGTTGACCAGATCGGGTCGGCTGGTCACGGCGAGGCGTTCGAAGTGCCGCTTGAGCGGGGCGGGGTACCAGCCGTAGGCCGGCAGATTGAATTCGAGCTGGCGCGGACACAGCCGGTTGGTCGTGCTCAGGTACAGCGTGCCACCCGGACGCAGCACGCGCGCTGCCTCGCGCAGGCACGCCTGCCAGTCGGCGATGTGCTCGAGCAATTCCGGCATCAGGCATACGTCGATCGAGGCGGCCGGCCAGGGCAGCGCGGTGGCCGTGCCGGCCTGAAAATCGATGGAGAAGCCCTGCTCGTGGCCGCGCCGGCGCGCGATCTCGAGCAGCGGTTCATTGATGTCGAGGCCGCGGACAGCATGGCCCGCAGCAGCCCAGATGAACGCCTGGGTGCCGGCATTGCAGCCGATGTCGAGCATCGCGAGGCGCTCGACCGGCAGGCCGCGGCGCTGGCGAAAGGCCAGGACGAGGTCGAAGACCTGCCGGAAGCGCGCCATGGTTTCCGGCGTAATGCTCTGCTTCTCGTAGTAATCGACGAACGGGTCCGGTGCGGCATCGGCGCCGCTGCTGGCGGTGGTCACGATCGATCTGCCCGATACTGCTGCATGCCGGCGCTAGTCTGTGGCATGGCCGTAGCGATTGAAAGCGACCCGGTTCGCCAGACGGCGCTTGCCTGCGACGGCGTGCCGCACGCAAGCTGTGAAACGGTTCAGTGCCCTGTGACCGCTTTCTCAATATCATGGGCAGCTGGTCGCCGGAATCCCCGCATGCGCAGCGCGCCGATGCCCTTTGTCACTGGTTCGCCCGGCCGCTGGCTCGCCCTGCTGGCGCTGGCGTGGCTGGCGGCTGCCTGCCAACCGTCTCCCGAGGAGCAGCGGGCACGCGCCGAGCAGGCCACGGCCAGCGGCGACCTGCGCGAAGCGGTCATCCACCTGAAGGCCTACGTGCAGCAGCGTCCGGGCGACGGCGAGGCGCGCGCCACACTCGGCCGGGTGCAGTTCACCCTCGGTGATGCGGTCGGTGCCGAGAAGGAGTTCCGGCGGGCGCTGGCGCTCGGTGAGCCGCCTGCAGCGCTGAAGCCGGCGCTCGTGGAGGCGCTGCTCGCCCAGGGACGATTCGCGGAGGCGCTCACCGAACTCGGCGATGTCGCCGACAATGCGGACAGCGATCACCGGCGGCTGCTGCTGGCAGGCCGTGGGCTGCGCGGTGCCGGCCGCTTCGACGAGGCGGAGGTCCGGTTCCGGGCGGCGCTGGCGCGCGCGCCCGACGACACCGATGCGGTGGTCTCGCTGGCCGACCTCCTGGTCGCGATGGGCCGGCAGGCAGAGGCGGATCCACTCATCGACCGTGCGCTCGAACTCGACCCGAAGCACGTGCCCGCCATCGTACTGCAGGGGCGCAGGATCGCAGATCGCGATGGAGCCGCGCCCGCGGCCGCCTACTTCGCGTCCCATCTCGACGCCGCCAGGACCCTGCGCGACCGGGCCGACCTGCTGGTGCAACTCGCCGATGCGCAACTGAGCGCAGAGGATCATACCGGGGCTGCGCGCACCCTGGCCGAGCTGCAGCGGATGGCACCGGGAGATGTGCCGACGCGATTCCTGCGCGCCTGGCTGAAGGCACAGGAGGGCGACTTCACCACGGCCGTGCTGGCGCTGCAGCGGCTGCTGATCGATGCCCCGGATTTCCTGCCGGCGGAACGCCTGCTCGGGGCCGTGCAGTACCTGGACGGCAACATCGAGCAGGCGGCGGTGCACATCGCCCGCATCCTGGCGGAGGGACCGCCCGACGTGTTCCTCGCGCGCCTGCTCGCGGAGATCCGCCTGCAGCAGAACCGCCCCGACCAGGCCCTGCAGACGCTGCTGCCCATGATGCGACAGGGGCCCGGCGCCGTGTTCGACCAGCGCATCCTGGTGCTGGCCGGGCAAGCCAGCCTGCGCCTGGGCGATGCCCCTGCCGCGGTGGAGTACTTCCGGCGCAGCAGCGCCGGTGATCCGGACGACGAGCGGCTGCGCCTCGGCGAGATAAGCGCCTTGCTTGCGGCCGGCGACGTCGGTTCGGCGCGCACCATGCTGCAGGGCATGCGCGCCTCGACCAGCAGCAAGGCGGCGGTGGATTACCTGACGGTGGTCGCGCACCTGGTCGAACGCGATTACCCGACGGCGCAGCAACTCGCCGTCCGCCTCGCCGGCGAACATGCCGAAGCCCCGTGGGCCCATCTTTTGCTCGCTTCCGTGTACCTGGTCCAGGGCCAGATGGAGGCGGCCCGTGGCCCGCTGCGCTCGGTACTCGCCCTCGAGCCCGCCAACAAGGAGGCGCTGCTCAACCTCGCCCGCATCGACGTGCAGTCCGGTGACTACGCGGGCGGCGTTGGTGCCCTGCGCCGGCTGATCGCCACGGAACCAGCCGACCTGCGGCCGCGGTTGCTGCTGGTCCGCGCTGAAATGGAGGCGGGCCGTACCGAGGAGGCGCTGACCGAGGCGCGCCTGGCGGTTCGCGGGGCACCGGACTCCGTCCCGGCGCTGAACCTGCTCGGCGCTGTTGCGGCCGGTGCCGGGTACTGGGACGAGGCCCGCAAGAATTTTGAGCGCGCCACGGAGCTCGATCCGCGCAACCCGCGCAGCTGGCTGAATCTGGCAGGGGCCGTCGTGCGCGGCGGACAGCGCAGCCGTGTACCGGACGGCCTGGAGCGGGCGCTGGAACTGGCTCCCGACGATGCGCAGGTGCTCGCTGCCGCCGCAGATCTCCTGGTCGAGATCGGCAGGCCCGCGGAAGCGGTGCCGATTGCGGCGCGCGCGTATGCGGCTGCGCCAGGTGCCGAGGCCGCCATGCGTGCCTGCCGGGCCGGGAACGCCGCGAGCCGGCCGCAGCCCTGCGGTTTGCTGGACGAGTGGATCCAGCGGCATCCCGGCGACGTGCCGGCGCGGATGTTCCGCGCTTCGGTGTATCAGGCGAGGAGCAATCGTGCCGCGGCGGTGGCGCAGTATGAAGCCGTGATCGGGCACCACCCGGGCGAACCGGTGGCGCTCAACAATCTCGCCTGGCTCTATTTCGAGCTTGGTGACCAGCGGGCTCTCGCGACGGCGCGGCGCGCACTTGCGGCCCAGCCGGAGTCGTTACCGGCGATGGACACTCTCGGCTGGATCGAGGCCAACCAGGGCGACAAGCACCGCGGGCTGGAACTGCTCACGGCGGCAGCAGCCGGCAGTCCGCAGGACCTCGACGTCGGTTATCACCTGGCCTTTGCGCTCGCGGCCACGGGTGACGTGCGCGGGGCGCGTGCGGCTGTCAGCCGCGTGCTGACCTCGGCGGAGCCGTTTGCGAACCGCGCTGCTGCCGAGGATCTGGATCGGCGCCTGCAGAACGTGCTGGCGGGGGGCGACGGCTGATGGAGGTGCGCGAACTATCCAACGACCCGGTCGAGATCGGCCGGTGGGACGCGTTCGTCGCGGCCTGTCCGACGGCGAGTTTCTTCCACCTCGCCGGCTGGCGCAGGGTGATTGCAACCGCCTTCGGCCAGCCGACCTGGTTTCTCTATGCGCAACGTGACGGCGAGGTAAGCGGTGTGCTGCCGCTCGCCCACGTGCGCAGCCGCCTGTTTGGCAACAAACTGGTGTCGCTGCCATTTTGTGTCTACGGCGGTGTGGCGGCAACCGATGGCGCAAGCGGCACGGCGCTCATCGCTGCCGCCGGCCGGCTCGCGCGGCAACTCGGCGTCGATTTCCTCGAACTGCGCCAGGTGGCGGCCAGCGGAGCCGAACTGCCCAACTCGGATCGTTACGTGACGTTCCGCCGTGCGCTCGATGCGGACCCGGAGGTCAACCTGAAGGCCGTGCCGCGCAAGCAGCGGGCCATGATCCGCAAAGGAGCTGCTGCCGGTCTCGTTCCCGCGTTCGACACGTCGGTCGAGCGCTTTTTCGCGATCTATGCCGAGAGCCTGCGCAACCTCGGCACGCCCGTGCTGCCGCGACGCTATTTTGCGATCCTGAAGGAAGTGTTCGGCGACGCCTGCGAGATCATGAGCGTCAGCCCCGGAGGCGACGCACCGGCCGTGGCTGCCGTCATGAGCTTCTATTTCCGTGACGAGGTGCTGCCTTACTACGGTGGCGGCACGGCCGCTGCGCGCGAGCTGCACGCCTACGACTTCATGTACTGGGAACTGCTGGTCCACGCCCTCGGCCGGGGCGCGCGCATCTTCGATTTCGGGCGCAGCAGGCAGGGCACCGGTTCCTACCGTTTCAAGACACACTGGGGTTTCGAGCCGCAACCGCTGCACTACCAGTACGATCTGGTGCGTGCGCAGGAGATTCCGAACGTCACTCCGGACAATCCCAGGTACCACGCCATCATCGAGGTCTGGCGCAGGCTGCCGGTCCCGTTGACCATCCTGATCGGCCCGCTGCTGGCGAGGAACCTCGGCTGAACGTCGCGTCCCCATCCCGGCTGCCCGCGTTCCATGCCCGCCTGAGGTCGTCGTGGAGCCGCGACCTCGTGCTGCCCGTGCTCGCCATCGTCGCCGTGTTCGTCACGGTGCTCACGGTCTACTGGCCGACCCTGCGCTCGATGGCAGCGGTGTGGGCCCGCTCGGATACGTATTCCCACGGTGTGCTGGTCCTGCCGATTGCCCTGTGGCTCATCGTGCGTGCCCGCCACGCCATCGCGGCTGCCGCACCCGGGCCCTGCTGGTGGGGGCTGCTACCGCTCGTTGCGAGCGTCCTCACCTGGCTGGTCGCCTGGTTCCTGCAGGCCGACGTCGTGACCCACGTCGCGATGATCGCCATGGTTCCGGCGGTGGTCCTGCTCGTGTTCGGGCCGCAGGTGCTGCGGGTAACGGCATTTCCGCTGGTGATCGCCTTTCTCGCCGTTCCTGCCGGTGAGTTCCTCGTGCCGCCGATGATGGACCTCACGGCGCACAGCACCGTGGCCATGCTCATGGCATCCGGTGTGCCGGTATTCCGGGACCGCTGGCTGATCAGTATTCCGGCCGGGGACTTCCTCATCGCCAACGCCTGCAGCGGGGTCCGATATCTCATCGGTACGGTGACTGCCGGGGCGCTGTTCGCGGGCCTGTTCTTCCGCGGTTGGCCGAAGCGCCTGGTGTTCCTCGCGTTTGCCGCCGTTTTCACGGTGGCTGCCAATATCCTGCGCGCCTATGTGACCGTCGTCGCCGGGCATCTCACCGACATGCGCCTGGCGGCAGCAGTGGACCACGTGATTTACGGCTGGGTCCTGTTTGCCACACTGATCGCGATCGTATTCGGCATCGGCCTGCGCTTTGCCGATGACCCGCGGCCTGGCGCGGCGGGTGATGCCAGTGACGCCTTCCGCGCCACCATCGCCGCCGCCTTGCCGCGGTTCGCCGTGCCGGCGCTGGCGGCGCTGGCGGTGCTGGTCGGCGGCGCCACCCTGCCAGGGTTCCTGCCCGAAGCTGCCGGGGTGGTCCTGGCAGCGCCGGTGCATGCCGCTGGCGCCCGGCTGGCGGGCCCGGTTGCTGCGCCGCCGTGGCTGCGCGATGATCCCGGATGGGACGCGCTGCATCTGCATTACGAAGGACCGGTGTCTTTCGATCTGCATGTGTTCCGTGGCAGCCGCGACGCAGCTGGCCGTGATCTCATTGCGCTGCGTGAGGAGGTCGACCCGCAGCAGGTGGTGCTGGTCGCCGAGGACACCATCGAGGCGGGCTCTCGCCAGCAACCCCTGCGGGCGCGCAGAATGCGTCTGGACGACGGACGGCAGGAGACCGTGGTGGTCTACTGGTTTCTGGTGGGCGGGGACCGGATTGCGAACCCGGTCACTGCAAAACTCGTGGAAGGCTGGACAATGCTGACCGGCGGGCACAAAAGACCGGCGCTGGTGGCCTTGGCGCTGGATTCTGACCAACTCGAACAGCCCGGGGCCTCCCTGAATACACTGGTCGACGAGGTTGCTGCTTCAGTGCAGCATTGTCTGCAGGTGGCTGGGCTTGCCGGGAGCGATTGCCGGGCGCCGGCAGCCGGACCGGTGCCGTCGACGTCTGTTTCTGGGGTGGAAGGGAGCATGCACAGATGAACAAGTTGACCAGGTTCGCCAGGTTCTGGGCCCCGGCACTCGCACTGCTGGTGCTCGGCTGTCAGGGATCGAAACCGCCGGCAGCCGAGGCGCCGGCCACGCCATCGCAGTACCTGATAGGTCCGGGCGACCAACTCGAGATCTTCGTCTGGAACAACCCCGATCTGTCGGTCACGGTGCCGGTACGCCCGGACGGGCGCATTTCCACGCCGCTGGTCGAGGATCTCCAGGCCGTCGGCAAGACGCCGACACAACTGGCGCGCGACATGGAGGCTGCGCTGTCGGCCTACGTCAAATCGCCACAGGTGAACATCATCGTGCGCGGTTTCGTCGGTGCCTTCGGTGAGCAGATCCGCGTCGTGGGCAAGGCGACCACGCCCAAGGCACTGGCCTACCGGCGCAGCCTCACCGTGCTCGACGTGATGATCGAAGTCGGCGGCCTGGCGCCCGGTGCGGCGGGCAATCGCGCCAAGATCGTACGCACGGTGGGCGGCAAGCGTAGTGAGATACCCGTGCGCCTCGAGGCCCTGTTGAACGACGGCGACCTGTCGCAGAACGTCGAGATGCTGCCTGGTGACGTCCTCGTCATCCCGGAGTCGCGCCTGTAGGCGCCCCGACGGGAGGAAGCAGGCGATGACCAGCAATGCCGCAGCCGGGACCGTGGACCTGTCCGAGATCGCGGACCTCGCCCGCGGGACACTCTGGGGATGCTGGCGTTTCCGCTGGCGAGCGGTCGGCCTGGCTTGGGTCGTGGCCGTCGTTGGTTGGATCATCGTGGCCCTGATCCCGGATGTGCACCAGGCCTCGGCACGCGTCTACGTGGACATGCAGAACAGCCTGCGTCCGCTGCTCGAGGGACTGGCGGTCAACTCCGACGTTATGTCGGAGGTCAACATGATGGAACGGGCCATCATGAGCCGGCCCAATCTGGAGCACCTGGCGCGCGAGACGGACATGGACATCGACGCGAAGGATCGCGTCGAACTCGACCGGTTGATCGAGCAGTTGCAGGCGAGCATCAAGACCCAGCGTGACGGCAACAACATCATCCGTATCAGCTACGAGAACAACGATCGCGAACGTGCCCTCGCCGTGGTGACCTCCCTGCTCAACATGTTCGTCGAGGGTTCGCTGGGCAAGGCGCGCAAGGATAGTTCGAGCGCCGAGGAATTCCTGCTGCAGCAGATCAGCGACTACGAGCGCCGCCTCAACGAGGCCGAATCCCGGCTGGCCGACTTCAAGCGCAAGAACGTCGGGCTCATGCCGGATGCGCAGGCCGACTACTACGGCCGGCTGCAGCAGTCACTGGCCCGGCTGCAGGAAACCGAGGGCAAGCTGCGCGTGGCACGCAACCGCCGTGCCGAACTCGAGCGCCAGGTCGAGGGTGAGGAACCGGTCTTCGGACTGGTACCGGCGGATCCGAAGACCAACCTGCTCACCACGCCACAGGACCGGCAGATCGCCCAGTTTGAGCAGCAGCTCGCCGAGTTGCGCCTGAAATACACCGAGACCTACCCCGGGATCGTCGAGATCAAGCGGACCATCGAAGCATTGCGGGTGGAGAAGGAAGCCCAGCTCGCCAAAGAGAGCGCAGCCGGACGCAAGGCCTATTCGCCGCTCGATCTCAACCCGGTCTACCAGCAGATGAAGATCCAGCTGTCACGTGCTGACGTGGAGCTGGCCCAGCTGCAGGCCGAATACAGCGACCAGGCGGCGATCGTCGCCGGACTGCGCCAGAAGGTCGACGTGGTGCCCGCCATCGAGGCCGAGCTCAAGCGCCTGAATCGCGACTATGACGTGACCAAGGCGCAGTACGACCAGCTCCTGCGCCGCCTGGAATCGGCGCGCCTGTCGGAGGCGGCTGACGAGCGCAAGGGTGATGTGACTTTCCGGATCATCGATCCGCCAACGGTGCCGGCGTTGCCGGTGGGGCCGAAGCGCGGGTTGCTGGTGAGCGGTGTGCTGGTGCTGGCGCTGCTCGCGGGCCTTGGCCTGGCGGCGGCGCTGCACTTCATGAATCCGGTGTTCTACACCGGCCGCGAACTCGAGCGTCGCTTCGGCGTACCGGTGCTGGGCATGGTACGTCTGGCCCGGACCGACGCCGAGCAGGCGCTGGATCGCCGGCAGGCGACCTGGGTGCTTGCCGGCGTGGGTGGACTGTTCGGCGTCTATGTCCTGACGCTCGGATTCTTCGGCATGGTTGCAGGGAGCTAGCAGGGCGTCCATGAGCATCGTCGAGAAGGCCATGAGCCGGTCACAGGGCGAGCGCAGCCGCACAGCGGCTGCCGGTTCGTCCACCCTGGCGCCGGCGCCTGCGGCACCCGACTCCCACCCGCCGGCAACGACAGAAGGGCCACCGGTGGCGGTCCGGCAGGGGCTTGCGATCGAGCAGTTCCAGGCTCTGGCGCGGGACTTCCGCTTTCTCAAGCGTCCGGTCCTGGCACGGGTCTTCGGTATGTCGCGTTCCGGTGCGCGCAGCGGCAATCTGGTGATGATCACCAGCGACCAGCCGCAGGCCGGCAAGTCCTTCATCGCCCTGAACCTGGCAGGCAGCATGGCGAGCGAGCGCATGATGCGGGTCGTGCTGGTCGATGCCGATCCGGTGCGCCGCACGCTGAGCGGGCGGCTCGGCGTATCCGACCGCAAGGGCCTGCTCGAACTGCTGTCCGGGGAGGTGGCACGGCCGGGCGACGTGCTGCTGGCGACGGACGTCGAATCGCTGTATTTCATGCCTGCCGGGCAGCCACGGCCCGATGCCACGGAGCTGATGGCCAGTCCGCGGATGGATCAGGTACTGAAGCAGTTCGAGGACCCCAATCTCATCGTGATCCTCGACTCGGCCCCGCTGCTGTTGTCGAGCGAGGGGCGGGTGCTTGCCGATCACGTGCACCATGCGCTTGTCGTGGTGGAGGCCGGGCGTTCGACGGCGTCGGAGGTGAGCCAGGTGCTCGACCTCATGCGCGAATCGTCGGCATCCGTCAATGTCGTGCTGAACAAGACCCCGGGTCGCGGGTCGTCCGGGCAGCACGACTACTATTACGCCTACTAGCAGGTCGTCCGCTGGGGAGTCGATCACCATGCAGCTGAAGCCGTTCGTTTGCAGTCTGCTGCCGGTGCTCGTGCTGGCCGGCCTGCCGCCGGTGGCGGGGGCGGTCGATCTCGAGCCGTCGATCTCGATCGCGGAGATCTACACCAACAACGTCGATCTCGCTCCCGACGGACTGGAGGAGTCCGAGTGGGTTACCCGTGTGGCGCCAAGCATCAGCCTGATTCACGACGGCGGTGGCCTCGACGTCAACCTGGACTACACGTTCGAGGCGCTGTTCTACGCGGACGACTCGGACCGCAACGAGGCCTACAACCAGCTCGATGCCAATGCGCTGCTCGACCTGATCGGTGACGAATTGCGGCTGCGTGCTGCCGCCAACGCCTCGCAGGTCAACGTGGAGCCGAGCCGGCCGGTCAGCAATACGAACATCAACACCACCGGCAACCGCAGCGATGCCCTCAACTGGAACGTTGGCCCCGAGTGGAGCCGTGGCCTGTTCGGGCAGTCGCAGTTCGATGGTTTCGCCCGTGTCGGACACGTTAATTACGACGACGAACGGTCGCAGGATGTCGACACGTTCTCGGGACGCGCGGCGCTGCATTCGGCGGCTCGCTCGCAGGCGGTGACCACCTACGAGCTCGCCTACGAGTACTCCAGCCTCGACTATGACATCAGCGGCAAGTCGGTCATCCAGGCCGCGTACCTGCGGCTGGGTTACCGGGTCGATCGATCGACCGAAGTGTTCGTACTGGGCGGCCTCGACAACGACCTCGAGGATCCCACAGACGACAGTCTGAAGGAGGGCCGCTGGGAGGTCGGTGTCGCCACCGAATTTGGCGCGCAGCGACTGAGCGCGGCCATCGGCGAACGTTATTTCGGCACAACGTACGCGTTTGACTGGGAACTGACCAGCGGCGAGTCGAGCTACGGCATCAGTTACAGCGAGGCCCCGAGCGTTTCCGACCTGATGGCGCTCGAGGAAGTTCCGGTCGGTGCTCCGGTCGAGCCGGGAGTGCCGCCTCCGGATGCCGGAATCGATCGCCCGGGTGATCCGACGCGATACATCCTGAAGCGTGGCGACATCGATGCCAGCTGGGCGCTCAGTCGCAGTCGCCTGTACGTGAACCTGTTCTGGGAAGATCGCGAGGACCAGGTGCTCGTCTCCGATGACGTGCTGCTGCTCGACAACCTGGAGAATTCCACCTCCTACGGTGTCGAGGCTGGCTTCAGCTGGGAGGTCGGATCGCGTACCGATGCCGCAATCTCGGGCACCTGGGCCAGCCGTGACTACAACGCCCTGCTCGATCCGGGCTGCGACGTCGAGACGGACCCGTCCTGCGAGGTCATCAATGGCGACGACACGCTCATGACGCTCGAAGCCCAGATCGACTACGCCCTCGGCCAGCGTACCCGACTCGGTTTCACCATGGGACTGCAACGCCGGGACGATGCGTCGACGGGCCTCAGCGACTATGACGAGCTCTGGGCGATGCTGCAGCTCGCGCGCGAATTCTGAGCGGTGACGGCCGGGGCATGCCGCACCCGGCCTGATCGGCCGCAACTGCACCAGCCAGCGATGTCGATGGTCCACGCGCAGACGCCTACGGTCAGCGGCATGTCGGTCGACGTGGAAGACTACTTCCAGGTTTCCGCATTTCGCCCCTACATCAGGCCCGACGACTGGGGCCGCCTGCCACAGCGCCTCGAGCGCAACGTGCAGCGGGTCCTGGAAATCTTTGCGGCCGAGCAGGTCCGGGCGACGTTCTTCTGGCTCGGCTGGGCTGCGGAGCGGTTTCCGGCACTGGTGCGTACGGTCGCCAATGCGGGTCACGAGATCGCCAGCCACGGCTGGAGTCACGTACGCGTCCACGAACAGGCACCGGAGGCGTTTCGCGCCGACGTCGTGCGCACCCGGCAGTTGCTCGAGGACCTGTGCGGCCGTGCCGTCGTCGGGTACCGGGCCGCGAGCTTCTCGATCGATGCGCGCAACCTATGGGCGCTCGACGCGCTGCATGAGGCCGGCTATCGCTACAGCTCCAGCATCAACCCGATCAGCCACGATCATTACGGCATGCGCGAGGCGCCGCGCTTCAGCTTCCGGGCGCCGGGGCAAGCGATCGCCGAGATTCCCATCACCTCCGTCGAAGTGGCCGGTCTGCGCCTGCCCTGCGGGGGCGGCGGCTATTTCCGGCTGCTGCCCTACGCCTGGAGCCGCTGGGCCCTGCGTCGGGTCGTCGGCGTCGAGCGGCAGCCGGCGGTGTTCTATTTCCATCCCTGGGAAGTGGATCCGGGCCAGCCGCGAGTCGCCGGCATCGATCGGCGGACCCGCTTCCGCCACTACGTGAACCTCGACCGTTTCGAGGCCAAGCTCGTGCGCCTGTGTCGCGACTTCCGCTGGGCACCGATGGCCGAGGCATTTGCGGCGGAGATCCGCTGACATGGCGCGAGCCAGGCGGGACCGGATCCGCATCGCACATGTCGTCTATCGCTTCGACTGCGGCGGCCTGCAGAATGGCATGATCAACATAATGCACGGACTGCCCGCCGACGAGTTCGAACACGTCATCGTTTCGCTGACTGATTCGACGGAATTCCGCCGCCGTCTCCCGGACAATGTACCGGTCGTGGAACTGCACAAGCGGTCGGGCAACAGCCCGGCCTACCTTTATCGGCTCTGGAAAATGCTGCGATCGGGCCACTTCGATGTCCTGCACACGCGCAACCTGCCGTGCCTGGAATCGCAGTTCGCCGGGCTGCTCGCCCGCGTACCGGCACAGGTCCATGGCGAGCACGGCTGGGACGTCATCGACCTGCACGGCACGCGGCGCCGCTATCGCACGCTGCGGCGCGCATTCCGCCTGCTCATCGACCGCTACGTCGTGGTCTCGCGCCATCTCGGTGAATACCTCACCGGCACGATTGGTGTAAGGCCAGAGCGTGTGCTGCACATCTGCAACGGCGTCGATGCCGGGCGTTTTCATCCTGCTGCCGCCGGGCCCGTCGCCGATCCGTTCGTCGTGGGTTCGGTCGGGCGACTGGAAGCGGTGAAGGACTACCCGACACTGGTGCGGGCCTTTGGCAGCGTCGCGGGCGCGCTCGGCCCCAGTGCGCGGCTGGTGCTGGTGGGTGACGGTGCGGAGCGGGAGACCATCGCGGCCAGTGTCGCGGCCCTCGGGTCTGCGTCCGCGGTGACGCTGACCGGTGCCCGCGACGATGTACCGGAGGTCATGCGCAGCTTCAGCGTGTTCGCGCTGCCGTCGCTGGCGGAGGGCATCTCCAACACCATCCTGGAAGCCATGGCCTGCGGTTTGCCCGTCATCGCCACGGCCGTGGGTGGCAATGCGGAGCTGGTGGTGGATGGCGTGACCGGATTCCTCGTGCCACCGGGTGATCCCGCGGCGCTCGCGGATCGGATCGGCTGGTATAGGACACATCCGCAGGCGCTGCGTGCGCACGGTGCCGCGGCGCGTGAGCGGGTGTTGCGCGAGTTCAGTCTCGAGGTCATGGTGGGTCGCTACGCGCAGCTCTACCGGCAGTGTGCCGGCGCGGCAGCCGGGGGGTAGGCAGGGCCAGGTCATGTGCGGAATTTCCGGAATCTTCGATCTCGAGACGGCGCGGCCCGTCGACGCGGACCTGCTCAGGGCAATGAACGACGTCCAGCGTCACCGCGGACCCGACGACGATGGCTTTCACGTCGAGCCCGGCGTCGGCCTCGGCCACCGCCGGCTGTCGATCATCGACCTGTCGACCGGCCACCAGCCGCTGTACAACGAGGACGACTCGGTCGTCGTCGTGTTCAACGGCGAGATCTACAACTTCATGGAGCTGCGCGACGAACTGGAGCGCTGCGGCCACCGCTTCCGGACCCGCACGGATACGGAGGTCATCCTCCACGGCTGGGAGCAGTGGGGGCGCGACTGCGTCCGGCGCTTTCGCGGCATGTTTGCCTTCGCGCTGTGGGACCGCAATCGCGAGGAGCTGTTCCTGGCACGCGACCGGCTCGGCAAGAAACCGCTGTACTACGCCATTCTCCCCGGCGGCTGGCTGGTGCTGGCCTCCGAACTCAAGGGCCTGCTGCGCCATCCGGCGGTGCGCCGCGAGGTCGATCCCTGCGCCGTCGAGGAGTACTTCGCGCTCGGCTACGTGGCCGATCCGCGTTCCATCCTCACCTCTGTCGCGAAGCTGCCGGCAGCCTCGACGCTGGTCCTGAAGCGTGGTGCCCGGGTGCCGGTGCCGCAGGCGTACTGGGACGTGAGCTTTGCGCGTCCGGCGCAGATCGGCGAAGCGGCCGCGATCGATGCGCTGCTCGAGCGGCTGCAGGAATCGGTGCGCCTGCGCATGATCGCCGACGTACCGGTCGGCGCCTTCCTGTCGGGCGGGGTCGACTCGAGCGGGGTCGTCGCCCTGATGGCACGCGCTTCCTCGCAGCCGGTCAATACCTGCTCGATATCCTTCGGGGAGCCGGCCTACAACGAGGCGGCGCACGCAGCGCGCGTGGCGCAGGCGCTCGGCACACGGCACTTCGTCGAGCAGGTCGACCCGGAGGATTTCTCCCTGGTCGACCGCCTGTCCGCGATCTACGACGAGCCTTTTGCCGACAGCTCGGCGTTGCCGACGTACCGCGTGTGCGAGCTGGCCCGCAAGCACGTCAAGGTGGCGCTCTCGGGCGACGGCGGCGACGAAGTGTTCGCCGGCTACCGGCGCTACCGCTGGCATATGCGCGAGGAGCAGGTGCGCAACCTCCTGCCGCCCGGCCTGCGCGGCCCGCTGTTCGGCGCCCTGGCGCGCCTGTACCCGAAGGCCGACTGGGCGCCACGTTTCCTGCGTGCCAAGACGACGTTCGCGGCGCTCGCACGCAGCAGCGTGGAGGCCTATTTCGACAGCCTGGCGATCACCACCGGCGCGGCTCGCTCCCGGCTGTTCTCGGCACGCCAGCGCGCCGCCTTGCAGGGGTACAGCGCAGTAGACATAGTGCGCGACATCGAACGCAGGCTCGACGGTGTCGATCGCCTGTCGCAGATCCAGTACATCGACATCAAGACCTACCTCGTCGGCGACATCCTCACCAAGGTCGACCGGGCCAGCATGGCCAACAGCCTCGAGGTGCGTGTACCGATCCTCGACCACGAGTTCATCGAGTGGGCGACCACGCTGCCGCCGGACCTGCGCCTGCGCGGTGGTGACGGCAAGTACGTCTTCAAGAAGGCGGTTGCGCGACAGGTGCCGCCCGAGGTCGTCTACCGCCCGAAAATGGGCTTTGCCGTGCCGCTCGCCAAGTGGTTCCGGCGGGAACTGCGCGAACGCGTGCGCACGCGCCTGCTCGATGGTTCCCTCGACGGAACCGGGCTGTTCGACATGGATACCGTCGGCACGCTCGTCTCGCAGCACCAGGCCGGGCTGCGCGATCACAGCGCGGTGCTCTGGGCCCTGTTGATCTACGAGAGTTTCAACCGTGAGGTGCTGGCCGGATGATGGCGGCCGGGGCAGAATCGGCCGAATCATGGTGGTATCCGTGCGCAGTCTCCTGATCCGTTCCTGCGACGGCCTGACACGCCTGCGCACCGGCGGGGGACGGCTGCTCGTGCTCATCTATCACCGCGTGCTGCCGATTGCCGATGCGATGTACCCGCACGACCCGGATGTCGCGCTGTTTCGCGAGCAGATGCGGGCCCTGCGCGAGGATTTCCGCGTGTTGCCGCTCGGCGAGGCCCTCGAGCGCCTGCCGCGCGGCACGCTGCCGGCGGGCGCGGTCGCCATCACCTTCGACGACGGCTTTGCGGACAATCACGATCACGCCCTGCCGGTGCTGCGGGATCTGCAGATGTCGGCGACCTTCTTCGTCGCCTCCGGCCATCTTGGTGCCGGGGCCATGTTCAACGACGTCATCATCGAGGCCTGCCGGCGCGCTCCCGCCGGCGGGTGGGACACGGGCGTGCCGTCGGTCGGGCGCGTCGAGCTCAGGGACGGCCCCGGGCGCTGCCGGCTCGCCTATAGGCTGATAGCGCACGCCAAGTACCTCCCCGGGCAGGTCCGGCATGACTTCGCGCAGCGTCTGCTGGACGCAACGGGGGCGGGCGCTCCACGGGGCTTGATGATGAGCCCGGATCAGGTCCGTGCGCTGCGTGCCGCCGGCATGACTATCGGGGGCCACACGCGCAGCCACCCGATCCTCGCCAATCTTGGCGACGCCGAGGCAGCGCTGGAGATCGCCGGTGGCAAGGCGGATCTCGAGGCGATCCTCGGCGAACCCATCACGCTGTTTGCGTACCCGAACGGCGCACCGGGGCGCGACTACAGCCAGCGCGACGTCCGGCTGGTCGGCCAGGCAGGATTCCAGGGCGCGGTGACGACGGCGCGAGGTTTCGCCGACCGCAGCGCGAGCCTGCTCGAGATGCCGCGGGTCGCCACCTGGGATCGCAGCGCCTGGCGGTTTTCGGCGCGCCTCGCGCTCGAGCGGGCCATCGGCAGGGGCGCTCTGCGCGCTCCGGCCATGGCGCAGCCTGGCTGAGCGTCGATGCGCGACATCGTCGTTACGCTGATCGTGCTCGGAGGGTTGCCCCTGATCCTGGCACGGCCCTGGACCGGAATCCTCTTCTGGAGCTGGCTCGGCTACATGAATCCCCATCGCCTGAGCTGGGGGTTCGCCTACGATTTTCCGTTCTCCCAGGTGGTGGCGGCAGCGACACTGCTCGGGTTGCTGTTCGCACGCGACCGGCGTGGCATTCCGATGAGTCTGTTGACGCTGGTGTGGCTGCTGTTCATGGCTTGGATGACGCTCACCACTGCGCTGGCGCTCGACGGCGCCGTGGCGTGGCCGGCTTGGGAACGCACCATCAAGATCCAGGTGTTCGCGCTGCTGACCATTATGCTGATCCGCACCCGCGAGCGGCTGCTTGCGCTGGTCTGGGTCATCGCGCTTTCCGTCGGTTTCTACGGGTTCAAGGGTGGCCTGTTCGTGCTGCGCGGTGGCGGCGAGTCGCTCGTGTGGGGCCCGCCGGGCACGTTCTTCGGTGACAACAACGCGCTCGCACTTGCGATCATCATGATCATGCCGATGCTGTGGTTCCTGTTCGGCCATGCGCGCACGCGCGCAGGCCGCATCGGACTCGGCCTGGCCATGCTGACCTGCTGCACTTCGGTGCTCGGCTCACACTCCCGCGGCGCCGCTATCGCCGGGGCCATGATGCTGCTGTTCCTGTGGCTCAAGGGCTCGCGCAAGCTCCTGATCGCACTAGGCATGGTGCTGGCACTGCCGTTCCTGGTGGTGAACATGCCGGACAGCTGGTTCGAGCGCATGGAGACCGTGTCCACCTTCGAGCAGGACGACTCGGCCATGGGCCGCATCCGCGCCTGGCGCTTCGGCATCGAGATGGCGCTGGCACGCCCGGTCGGTGGCGGCTTCGACAGCTTCACCGAGCCGAACTACCGGCGCTTTGCGCCCGACATCACGCGCGAGATCGTCGAGCGTGGCGACGGACGCTTCCAGGACGCCCACAGCATCTACTTCAAGGTGCTCGGGGAACACGGTTTCGTGGGGCTCGCGCTGTTCCTGCTGCTCGGTCTTGCCGCCTATCGCAGCGGTTCGGCAGTGATACGTGCGGTCCGTGACCGTCCCGATCTCAGTTGGGCGGGCGATCTTGCCGCGATGATGCAGGTGAGCATGGTCGGTTATGCCGTGGGTGGAGCTTTCCTCGGCCTGTCGTACTTCGATCTCTACTACCACCTCGTCGCCGTGATCGTCGTGCTGAAGGCGATCGTCGCCGAGGAGGCAGTCCTGGCCGCGGTCGCAGGGCCAGGTGACACGACCGACGCAACCCCGGCGACGGCCAGCTCGCGCACAGTGGCGAGCTAGTACCGCACCGGTGCCTGCCCAGCTCAGTGGCCGTTGGCGGCCAGCCACTCCTCGAGCATGAACAGCGGCCAGACCAGCGAGCCGTAGTAGACCGCGTGGTCGGTCTCCTGCAGGCGCAGGAGGTCGGCGATGAAGGCAGGCTGCAGGATGTCGCGCCTGGCGAGCGCCGCGAGCCGCGTCCGGACGCGGTCACGCAGCTGCGGATCGTCGTTGATCCATGGTCCGACCGGCACGCCGAAGCCGTGCTTGGTCTTGTCGATGATCTGCGGCGGCAGGAATCCCGTGAGGGCGCTCTTGTAGAACTTGCGCAGCGTGACCAGGTCGAGCTTGGCGGTGCTCGGAACGCGTGTGGAGACTGCCACCACGCGTGGGTCGAGCATCGGGAAGTACACGTCCACGCCGGCGAGGTCGCAGGCACGCCGCACCTTGCGCAGGTCGTTGTCCGCCAGCGTCACGGCCCAGTCGAGGTAGAGCATGCGGTCGACGGCATCGCCGCCGGCGGGTTCGTGGAAGCAACGGCGGGCATAGTCGAGGGCCCCCAGCGGATCGACGCTGCGCAGGAAGTCCGTGGTCAGTACCGTCGCCGGATCATTGCGGACCAGCAGGTTGTAGCTGAACAGCCGGTCGGGCAGCGGCACCTGGGCCTGGTTGACGTAGCTCGCGAGCTTGCTGAACGGGGCCGGTGCCCGTGCGGTGAGGCGCGCCAGTGGATCGACAGCTCCCGCGCGCAGCCAGCGCGGCGTGCGCTCGTACAGCCCGAACACGAGCTGCTTCTGGTAACGCTCGTTGCCGCCGAACAGTTCGTCGCCGCCGTCGCCGGCGAGCAGGTGGCGCGCGCCCGCATCGTGCGCAAACCGCGCGCACAGGTAGGCAGGTACCGCCGAGGGGTTGCCGAAGGGTTCCGGAAATGCGCCAACCAGCTGGTCGATGCAGTCGCTCACGTCGCCCGAGCGGATCCGGTGTTCGTGCAGATCGAGGTCGAAGTGACGGGCGCAGATGCGGGCATACTCGCTCTCGTCGAAGCCGGCCACGTCGAAGCCGATCGTGAAGGCGGGCACGCGCAGAGCCATGTGCCGTGCCGCGTAGCCACAGACCGTCGAGCTGTCGAGCCCGCCGCTCAGAAAGCACGCGAGATCGGGCAGGGTCGTGCGCTGGCGCACTGCCGCCGAGAGCGCCGCGCGTGCAGCTTCGGCCAGCTCAGCGGAGGTCTCGCGCGAGCGTCTGAAATCCGGCTGCCAGTAGCGCCAGGTCCGCACTCGTCCGCCTTGCCAGAGCAGCGCTGTGGCAGGGCCGAGTTTGTGCACGCCCGCGAGGATGCTGCGGCTGCCCGGCACCACGCCGAAAAACAGGTAGTCGTAGATCGCCTGTGGATCCAGCGCCGGGCGGGCAGTTGCCTGTGCCAGCGCCGGATCGGTGCCGAAGCGCAGGGCATCACCCTGTGTGCTGTAGTAGAGCGGGATGCTGGCGAAGAGGTCGGTGGCGAGCAGGAGCGCCCCGCTCGCGGAGTCGTAGCTCGCCAGCACGAACTCGCCGCCGAGGCTGGCAAGCTCGCCGCTGTCGGCGGGTGACAGTCGCGCCAGGGTCGCGGTGGCGTCGCCGCTGTCGCTCGCGTATGGCGCACCTACGCAGCCGGTCCACCGCCGGGCCGATTCGTGCACGTGGCGGCGTGCCGGCGTCGCTGCCAGCCGGAAGGCGAGTTCCCCGCACAGACCGTGGCCGTCGGATGCCGGCCCGGCATCGGGTCTCCTTGCGGGCACATGTCCTGGCGTGACCGCGCCGGACAGCAGGTCGACCTGCCGGGTTTGCACCACCGTCGCTTCTCCTGGCTGCTCCGTGGACCGCGCTGCCTGGCTGCGTGGTCACCCACCGGTACCGCAGGGTCCGACCGGGCGCCGTGCAGTATGCAGCAGTTCTCGGACCTGGCGCTGTGCGTTGCCTACAATAACGGCAGGAACGGGACCGGCAGGGCACTGACAGGCGTCGTTCTGGTCCAAGTCCCGGCAAACGACAACGAGGGCTCCGGTGGCAGCGACGGCGCGGCTGTCGCGACCGTCCAGGTGGGTCGATTATGTCTCCAGCGGCAACCAGAACCGCGCCGACCGGCGCGGCGACGGAACGAAGCGGGCTGCGGCGGGTGGTCCGGGCGACCCTGCCTGCCGTCGCGCTGCTTGGGCCACTGCTGGCCCTGCTGGCTGTCTGGGGTCCGCTGCTCGCTCATTACCATGTCACCGACCTGCCGGTCACCCCAGGCCTGATCGGGACGCTGCGCCGCTCACCGACTGCCGACATTTTCACGGCGCTCGACGATATCCGCTACGACACGCCCATGAACGCACCGGACACGGCGGTGAGGCGAGCCGACGAGTTCCTCCGCGAGCGTTTTCCGGGACGCGGTGGCGACATCCTTGCGGTCGGACCAATGCCGAACCGTGCCGCGCTCACTGCCGGCATGCCCGGCGACCAGCTCGACGTGAGCTCGATGATCGTCGCCGACACCCTGCTCGAAGCCTACCGACGCACAGGGCAGGAGCGTTATCTCGCGGCGGCGTGGGACTCGGCGGTGGCTTGGGCGCGATTCGAGCATTCCGCCTGGCTTCCGGTCGGGCTGTTGTGGAACGACCACGCCATCGCCGCACGGCTGCTGGTGTTGTCACGCCTCTGGGGTGAGGTGCGCGGTCGGGCCGATCTCGATGCGGTCGAAGCCACCGACGTGCTGGCGTTCGTGAGCCGTTCGGTTCGGCTGCTCGCAGCCCCCACGCATTACACGCCCTGGACCAACCACGGCATCATGCAGAATCTCGCCCTGTTGCACGCGGGTATCGCGTTCCCGGGCCTTGCGGGTACCACCGAAGGCGTGCGTGTGGCGATCGAACGGTTCGGGCAGCACCTTCCGTACTACGTTGCGGACGGCGGTGTCGTCCTCGAGCACTCTGCCGGCTATCACGACTTCGCCATCCATCTGCTCGGCCTGGGCATGCGCTACCTGGCACTGCTCGGCGAGGACGTGCCGGCTGCATGGCGTGACAGGTACCGCGCCGCCGAGTGCTGGCAGCGCCGCCTCCTGCGGCCGGACGGTACGCTGCCGGCCTATGGCGACACCGCCCTTGCGCCACGATCTGCGGCGCTGATGGCAGAGAGTGCCCATGTGGCCTGCGCACCTGGTGATGCCTCGTGGCTCGATGAGGAGTTCGGCTACGCCGCATTGCGCGCAGGCGGTGCGCCGGACGACCAGCTGTTCATGACCTGGGCCAACTTTGCCGGGCGCGCCCACAAGCACGACGACGAACTAGCGGTATGGCTCTGGGCCGCCGGTCGCGACTGGCTGGCGGCTTCGGGCTACTGGCCCTACGGCGACAGCGACCGCGAGGCCGCCGTGTCCTGGCGCGGTGCCAATGCGCCGCATGACACGGGTGAAGAAGGACGGCCCGGTGGTACGAGCCGGCTGCTCGGTTCGGCGCTGGGCGCACCGCTGCAGCTGCTCGACGTGGAACGGCAGGCACCGGGCGGTCGCTACTATCGTCGACAGGTGGTCGGCATTGCCGGTGAAGGCCTGCTCGTGGTCGACACCAGCCGCGCAGGAGCGGGGCCGCGTGGCAGCACGACGTCGGTGTGGACCTTCAGTCCCGGTACGGTCCTGCAGCGGGATGGGTCCGGCGACACGGCGATCCGGCTGCTCGATCCGCAGAGCGGCAGGAGGATCGGCAGCTACTGGCTGTGTGCGCCGCGCTGCACGGTCACCCGCCTGGCGGGTTCGCGCAGGCCATTCGGTGGCCTTGTCGCCGATGCCGGCGTGATCCGGCCGACCGAGTCGCTGGTGGTTGCCGTCGAGGACGGCGGCTGGCGTGCCGTATTCTGGGCGACCGGCGGCGGGGATGAAGCAGCGCCGGCAGCCGTTGCCCTGGAACAGCGAGGCGACGCCGAACACTGGCTGTTGTCGATCGAGCGGCAGAACCACACGGTCCGCGTGAAGCGCGATGGCGCCACGCTCTCGCGCGAAGGGCCGTCGAGCGCAGCGACGACCGTACCGGTGCACCCGCCGACGGAGCAGCAGGCACGTCTCAGTGCGGCGACGGCACGTTATCTCGAGGTCGCCGCTCGCTTCCCGCTGTTCCGGGACCATGTCGAGTACCGCGGGAAGGCCACCGCGGCGATCCTTGCACTGGCCGTCACGCAGGTGCTGGTGCTGTGGCTTCTGGCCCGGCTCGGAGCCGGTCGTGGCGTACGCGCCGTGCTCGCGGCGGGTGGATGGCTGGCGATAGCTGGCTGGCTGTACTATGTATACCTGTGACGTCCTCGTTGGCGATGGAACGCAGGATCTCCTGGAGGTCGTATGAAGATTGCATTGCCATCTGCGACGGTGTTCGCTGCGCTCAGGACGATCGCAGCCACCGTGGCGGCGGTCGCCGCCCTGACCGGCCCCGTACCCGGCCAGGCGGCACGGACCACCGATGAATGCGGCAACGTGTTCGACAACGGTGAGGTTGGACCGTGGGATTACACCAAGGCGGAGAATCGCGTCACCATCGAGCGGGTGCCGAACGTGGAACGGCATCACTGGAGCCCGGCCGTAGAGCGCCTCGAGCGCGGCGTCACCAGCGACTATGCGATGGACGACCTCGATTACATCCTGCGCGCGATCCCCAATCACCCCCGTGCGCTGAATGCCGTGGCGCGCTACGAGATCGAGATCGGCAGGATCCCGTCCAATTGGCGCTCGGCTCAGTGCTGGTTCGATCGTGCGCTCACGTTTCGGCCGGAAGACGGCACCGTATGGCTGGTCTACGGCAACTACAAGTCCCGGCTCGGCGCCACGGACACCGCGCTCGAGGCCTACCAGCGGGCCAAGGAACTGATGCCCGACGATGTCGAGGTCGACTACAATCTCGGCTTGCTGTACGTCAAGCTCGGTGACTACGACAAGGCCGCCGTGCATGCCCGGGCCGCGTACGAGCACCATTACCCGCTGCAGGGCCTGCGACGCAAGCTGGCCGAAAAGGGCATCGAGGTGGCGCCCTGACGCAGCCTGGCAGGACGATCCGGTTATGTGAACCGGCCCTTGGGGTGAAAGAGCGACCTGGTCGGTGGTGTCCTTGCTCACGACACTCCTAGACTGTCGGTTGCCCGAGTCGGCAGGCCGCCATTGGCGGCAAAGAGTACGGCAGGGTCCGGCATTGCAATACCAACCAATAAACATGCCTGAATCACCGAACCAGAACCTGCGAGGCCGGCCCGCGTGACCCCGTGGCGCCAACTGGCCCGCCAGCTGGCCAACCCCCTGCTCGTGCTGCTGCCGGCTGACGCCATGGTTGCCGGCATCACGCTCTACGCCGCTGCCTGGTTGCGTTTCGGCTTCGACCTGGAGCGGGCCCACGCCACACTCGGTGGCCCCATCGCTCCGCGTGCCGCCGGCTTCGCGCTGTGCGCCGTGGTCGGGTTGCTGACAATGGGCCTGTACCGGGCACGCCAGCGTCCAACGGTGGCAGAGTGCGTGGCGCGTGTGCTGGTCGGCGTTGTCATCGGCGGCTTTGGCTATGTGCTGCTGTTCTATCTTTTCCCTGACCTGAATACCGGCCGGCTGACCCTCGCCATCGCCATGGGGCTCGGCTTCGTCGCGCTGAGCGGCCTGCGAATCGCGCTGCTGCAGGTGCTCGACAACAACACGGCCAAGCGGCGCGTGCTCATGATCGGCTCGGGCCGCGTGGCGTCCAAGGTCGGTATGCTGCGCCGGCGCTCGGATCGGCGCCGCTTCGATGTCGTCGGCTTCGTGCCTGGCAGCGCGGCCGAGCGGGCTTACGCCGAGCAACGCGGCATGGGACCGCTGCTGGCGCCGGAGACCGATCTCGAGGCGTTGGTGTTCGACGAAGTGGTGGTGGCGCTTGACGACCGCCGCGGCGTGTTTCCGACCGACCAGCTGCTGCGTCACCGCTACGTCGGCATCGAGGTCCGCGACGTCGTCGACTTTCTCGAGCATGAAACCGGGCGCATCGACCTCGACGTGCTGCACCCGGGCTGGCTCATCTTCGCCGCGAGCGGGCACAGCCGCTGGGGGTATCGGCTGTGCAAGCGTCTGTTCGACCTGACCTTCGCCATCGGGCTGCTGGTGGCAAGCACGCCACTCGCTGCGCTGGCGGTGGTGGGCATGTGGCTGGAGGAAGGGCTGGGCGCGCCGCTGTTCTACCGCCAGCGCCGCGTGGGCCGCGGTGGGCGTGTGTTCGAGCTGTTCAAGTTCCGCAGCATGCGTGTCGATGCCGAGAAGCATTCCGGGCCGCAGTGGGCATCGGGCAAGGATGACGCGCGGGTCACCACGACCGGACGCATCATCCGCCGTTTCCGCATCGATGAGCTGCCACAGCTGGTCAACGTCATCCGCGGCGAGATGAGCATCGTCGGTCCCCGACCGGAACGTCCGGAGTTCGTCGAGAAGCTAACGGCGCACATCGCGCTGTATGATTACCGTCACTGCGTGCAGCCGGGCTTGGCGGGCTGGGCGCAGCTCAATTTTCCGTACGGCGCGTCCGTCGAGGATGCTGCCGAGAAACTGAAGTACGACCTGTTCTATATCAAGAACACGAGTTTCCTGTTCGACCTGTTCATCGTGATGCAGACGGTCGAAGTCGTGATCTGGGGTCGTGCGGTCAGCATGGCGGGCCCCAGACCGGTCGATCCCGCGTCGCATGGGCGCGAGTCCGGAGCGGTTTCCCTGGCGACGGGCAAGAAGCGCGATGTCGCCTGAGTGGCGCATCGGGCACTGGAATGTTCAGCAAAGGCGCGTAGCTCAGTGGCAGAGCGCTGCCGAAACACGGCAGAGGTCGGAGGTTCGATCCCTACCCGCGCCTACCATTTTGCCAGCCGGCGGAACGATCAGGTGAGCTTGAGGACACCGTGGTTCCGGCGCCGCGCGGTGTGCTCGATCTCGTCAGCGGGTTCGGTGTCGGCTGCCACGGCCGTCGCGGCCTTGTCGACCGCAGGCACTGCGTGCTGGCCCGTCGCGTCCTTGGCGGCCTTGCGGTCGCTGTAGAACACCACGTCGACCTGGCCGAAGCTGATCACGTCTCCGGAGCGCAGCAGCGCCCGCGGCCGGCGCTTGCGGTTGACCAGGATGCCGTTCTTGCTGTTGAGGTCCTCGACCACGTAGATGCCGCCGATGCAGTCGATCAGGGCATGCCGGCGACTGACTTCCTTGTCGATGACGACGAGGTCGTTGGCGTTGCTGCGACCGATGACGAACGGGAACTGGCCGGCCTGCACCTGCTCGACGAACTGCCCGGCCTTGTAGACCATGAGCATGACGCGCGGCGTGCGTCCCTTGGCGACGGTGCCGGTGTTGGCGGAGTCGCTTTTCCGGTCGTGTTCCTCGCGTTCCTCGAACCACTGCCAGCGCAGTTCGTTCACGACTTCGTCGATGACCTCGAGGTTCACTTTCGGCAGGTTCTCGACCATGCAGGCGGTGAGGGCAGTGTCGCACAGCGTGTTGATCAGGCGCGGGATGCCCTGCGTGAGCCGGTGCACGTCGCGCACGGCCTCGGGCTCGAAGATCTGGTCGAGCTGGCCGCCGGCGATCGCGAGGCGGTGGCGCAGGTAATCGACGGTCTCTTCCTCGTTCAGCGCCTCCAGCCGTTGGCGCAGCCGCGCCCGCTGGCGCAGCTGGGTGAGGCCGGGCGCGTCGATCAGATCGTCGAGGTTGGGCTGACCGGTGAGCACGATGCTGATGATCTTGCGGTCGGCGGTGTCGATGCAGGATAGCAGACGCAGTTCCTCGAGCGCCGGTCCGGTCAGGTTCTGCGCTTCATCGACGATGATGACGACATGCTTGCCTTCCTCGTGCTTCTTGAGGAAAAAGGCGCGCAGCGTATCGAGCAGCAGTACTTTCTTCTTCTTGTAGATCGGCATGCCGAACTCGGACAGGAGCGCCTGCAGCAACTCGATGTGCGACAGCGTCGTGTGCGTCAGCTTGGCGGTGACGAAGTCCGGGCCGAGTTCCTCGAGCACGGTGTTGAGGATCGTGGTCTTGCCGATGCCGATCTCGCCGGTGATGATGACGAAGCTGTCGCGGTTCAGCAGCGCGAACTTCATGTTCGCGACCGCCCGCGCATGCTGCGCGGTCATGTAGATGAAGCGCGGATCCGGCGCCAGGTCGAACGGGCGGCAGGTCAGTCCGAAATGTTGCTCGTACATGGCGGTGACGTGTCCGGTCCCGGGGCTGGCGAGGCGAGCCAAGCGCTCATGTTATTACATTGGATGGCTTCCGGAGCGCACGCAGTTCGCATAATATGTGCACCCCTTGCGATGCTCGGGCGATTAGCTCAGCGGGAGAGCGCTCCCTTCACACGGGAGAGGTCGAAGGTTCGATCCCTTCATCGCCCACCACGACCCGGCCACACCGACCGTCACCGTGCAGCGGTTCAGCGCCGTGGCAGCCCCGTATAGCGCAGCCACAGGTTGACGCGGTGGCGATCGGTGTCGTAGGCGAAGACGCCTTCGTCGCGCTCGTCGAGGTAGAACGCATACTCGGCCCGCAGGGTCCAGGTGCGGTTCAGCCGCCAGCCGAGCGTCGCCTGCGTGCTCCAGTAATCGCGGTCGAAACGCCGGCCGAAGCCACCCTCGACGTTGTCGGCGCCGACCGCCTTCTGGCTCGACCAGGTGGCGCCGATCGAGCCGTCGAGCATCGCCGTCAGACGCTTGGAGAGGTAGGCCCGTGCCGAGTCGACCGTCACCTGAGCGCCATCGGAGTTCGGCTGGATCGAGCGGCTGATGCTGAGTTCCGTGGTAATGGTCTCGGCCGTCTGCTGGCGCAGGTAGAGCTGGCCGATGAAGTTGCGGTCGTCCGTCTCCATCTCGCACAGCACGAACACGTTCTGCACCGGGTCGAGGCAGGGCAGGGGGCCGAGCGGCGTCATGATGAACGGCAGGCCCTTGACCGTGACTTCGCTGCGCGAGGCACCGGCTGTACCACCGATCGTCGTCGCCTCGCTCCAGGCGAATTCGTAGCCGAGGTAGCCGCCGTAGCTCAGCGAGTCGTTCTCGATGGTTGAGCCTGGCAGCTGCGACTCGAATCCGCTGGCGTTGAGCGTGATGCTGACCTTGTGCTGGGGAGCGAGGAGCCGGGTCCAGGTCAGATCGATATTGCCGGCCTCGTAGTTGGTGCGACGCGACAGTTCGGCCTCGGTGAACCGCACGTCGTCGTACGACAGGGCCACCGAGATCACGTCCTGCGCCCGCAGCTGCCAGCTCAGCTCCGGAGCCAGCCACCAGCGTTCCATGTACTCGTCGACCCGCGGTCGCGAGGTCTCGCCGCCCGACGGGTCGTTCGGATCGACAGCCGGAAAGCTGCGGGTCGACGTGCGGCTGAAACCGCCGTCGAAGCCCAGATCCGTACGCTGCCCTGTGCGCCTGGCGGTGACCGGCAGGAAATAATCGAAGTAATCGAGATCGCTGGCGCGGGCCGTGCCCTGGTAGCTCGCGGCGGTCATCCGCGGGCGAAAACCGAGGGTGTCGATGCGGGTTCTGCCGACGACGTCGAGTCGTGCGTCGACCGTGCCTGCGTAGCCGTCGTCTTCGAGGTTGCTGTCCGATACACCGCGCGGATTGGACTCCCAGAGCGCACCCACGGCGAGGCTCGGAGTGTACTCCCACACCACCGCGCCGGCCGGGCCCGGCAGGAGCCACCAGACAGCGGTGGCCACCAGCGCAATCGTCCTGGCCATGAGCGGGTGGGGCCTCACGGCACCACGATCGTGTCACCCGCGCGCAGCAGGATGTTCTGCTCGAGCTTGCGGCCTTCCTGCACGTCGCTGTACTTGAACGGGATGGCGATCTGCGTGCCCTGATCACCACGGCGCAGGATCCTGACTTCGTCGAGCTTGGCGAACGGCGTCGTGCCGCCTGCCGTGCTGATGGCCTGCATGACATCGACGGTGCGGGTCATCACGAATTCGCCGGGCCGGGTGACCTGGCCGAGGACGTAGACCTTGTTCCCGTTCAGCTGCAGGGCCGCCACCGTGACGACGACGTCGGGAATGAAACGGGAGAGTTTCTCGACGAGTTCCACGCGCAACTGCTCGACGGTGCGACCTTCGGCGACCATGTCGCCGGCGAGCGGAAAGGCGATGTGGCCATCCGGGTTGACCAGCAATTCGCGCGTGAGGTCTTCTTCCTTCCACACGGAGATCTGCAGGACATCGCCCGGGTTGATGCGGTAGGGATCCCTGACTGGCGCCGGGTCGGCAGCCTGCGTCGATGCGACCGCGAGCAGCATCGCCAGCAGTGCAGCCAGGCGGACCGTCGGAAAAGACTTCGGTGTGCAAACCATGCGGGGGACTCCAGGTAACGGTGATTGCTCGTGTGGCCTGTCGGGCTTCTTCACGGCGGCCCCAGTGAGCCGCATCATCCTTAAGTGTCGTTTAAGCCGGCGCTCAAATCATCGATCCCGTTTCCGGGGTGATCCGGTACGCCGGCCCGGGGTGGCGGCGTGCGGGTACGACATATTCTGGGCCGGGATCCTTGCGCGAGCCGTGCGCCGGATCCCAGAACCAACCATATTATTAACTGATAATTCAGTCCGATAACAGCAATTTACGACCTGGTCCGTACACGGGATCGAGTCGAGGGAAGCCAGTGTCCCGATGACCGGCCTGGTGGCCACACTGCTCGCCTGCCTTGCCACGGCGGGGCTGATCGCGATCCTGAGGCCGATTGCCGTGAGCATCGGTCTGGTCGACGTGCCCGACGTCCGCAAGACCCACCAGAGTCCGATCCCGCTGGTCGGCGGCCTGGCGATATTCGCCGCCGTGGCGGCTGCCTGCTTCCTTTCGCGGCTGACCGGGTTGTCGGTGTCCGGCCCCGGTGTGGCGAGTTTCCTCGGCGCGAGCCTGCTGCTGGTCGGCGTCGGCCTGGTCGATGACATGGTCGAGGTGTCGCCGACGGCGCGCTTTCTGGCCGAGGCCGGCGCTGCGCTCGCCATGATCTTCGGCGCCGGTGTGGTTCTGGACGACCTGGGAGCGATGAGCTGGTCAGGCGAACCGCTCGAACTCGGGCTGCTCGCCGTGCCGTTCACCATCTTCGCCACCATCGGCGTCATCAACGCGTTGAATATGTGCGACGGCCTTGATGGCCTGAGCGGCAGCATGGCGCTGGTGTCGTTCTCCGGGTTCGCCCTGGCGGTGGCGTTGTGGGGGCAGGGCACCGACGGCAGCCTGCTCACGGTGCTCGGCGGTGGCGTGCTCGGTTTCCTGCTGTTCAACATGCGCCTGCCCGGCCGCAGCCGCGCCAGTATTTTCCTCGGTGATGCAGGCAGCATGTTCCTGGGCTTCGCGCTGACCTGGTTCGCCATCTCGCTCTCGCAGGGTCCCGATCGGGTGATCAAGCCCGCCGCAGCACTGTGGTTCATCATGGTGCCGGTCATCGATGCGGTCGCCATGATGCTCAGGCGCATCGTGCGTGGCCGCTCGCCGTTTTCCGCGGACCGCGAGCACCTGCACCACGTCTTCCTGCTGGCGGGGTTCAGCGTAAACCAGACGGTGGCGACCATGGCACTGCTCGCGGCCGCCGGTGTCGCCGTCGGGCTGGCCAGTACGCACTGGAACTGCCCGGATCTCTGGGTCGCGGCTGCGTTCCTGATCGTCGGCCTGACCTACTTCTGGATGATCATGCACGCCTGGCGCGTAATGCGGTTCTTCCACCGCTCCATCTGTCGGCGCCGCGGTTCCCAGCCAGACCGGCGCATGCTCGCCGACCGGCGCCAGAAGCGCGACCCGCACTACAGCGGACCCGAGCGCCGTTCCGGCTTCGACCGGCGCAGCGGCGTCCCGCGCCGCAGCGTCGATGCCACCCGTTGCCGCAGCTGGTCGCCGGCCGGACCGGCGATGGCGGGCCCGGTGCTGCCTGGCGGGACAGCTGCTCCAGCCGTGATTGCGGGCCCGACCGGCCGCGATTCTTCTTAGGAGCCGCTTCAACCGCGGTCCCGGGTCAGGGGACGCGCCGTGTTTCCCTTGCTGGCTTACTTTCCCAGTACGACGCCCGCGACGAACATCGTCCCGATGCGGGCGAAGCGCCCCTCGAGCCGCGCCGCCGTCTCCGGCGGGCAGCGACCATTGTGGATCGTGACGCCGAATGTTCCCCGTCCGCTGCCGCCGTGCACCTCGACGTCGTGGAACTCGAGGAACCTGCGCTGTACCGGCCAGAGCGCCTTGTAGACCGCCTCCTTCATGGCGAATACGTGGCGTGCTGCACGTGCAGGATCTGCGTCTGATATCGCAAGGCGGGCGATCTCGGTGGGTCGGCAGACCTGCGCCACGAGTTCGGCATCGAGCGGTTCGTCGGGTTCGAGGTCGAGGCCGAGGTTGACGATGTTGCCACCGGCGCGCGCCACGACGGCAGTCGCCGCAGTCCCGGCGTGCGAGATGCTGCCGACGATGCCGGTCGGCCACAGTGGCTCGCGCGAGGCACCGACGGGAATCCCCACCGCTTCCAGGCCGAGCTGGTGCAGTGCCTGGCGGGCGCAGCTGCGACCGTGGGTGAACTCGGCGCGGCGTCCCGGCGCGAAGGCCGCGGCAGCCGCCGACTCCATCGTGAGCAGCGTCGCTTCGGGCGGCAGGCGCCAGGACAGCCAGCTCGCAACCTCCGTGGGGAACAGGACGGCGGGAAGGGGCGCGTCGATCGGGTGGGGGGCGGGCTCGGTCATCGATGGTATCGGCCGACAGCAGGCACGGGCACCGGGCATTCTCGCGCTGTCCCCAGTAGAATCGCCATCCTTTCCGAGCACCTCCCCGCGCCCATGACAGTCAAGACCCGCTTCGCCCCGAGCCCCACCGGCTACCTGCACATCGGCGGCGTGCGCACTGCGCTGTTCTCATGGCTCTACGCGCGCCACCACGGCGGGCGCTTCGTGCTGCGCATCGAGGACACCGACCGCGAGCGCTCCACGGAGGAATCGATCCAGGCGATCCTCACCGGCATGGACTGGGTCGGTCTCGACTGGGACGAGGGTCCGGTGCGCCAGACCGAGCGTTTCAACCGCTACGCCGAGGTCGCCGAGTCGATGCTGCGCGCGGGTACAGCCTACCGCTGCTACTGCTCGCGCGAGGAACTCGAAGCCATGCGTGCGGCGCAGGTAGCGCGCGGCGAAAACCCGCGCTACGACGGCCGCTGCCGCGACCGGCGCACTCCCGTGCCTGGCGTCAGCCCGGTCGTGCGCCTGCGCAGTCCCGGTACCGGCTCGATCACCGTCCACGACCTCGTGCACGGTGATGTGCCTTTCGACAATGCGAGTCTCGACGACCTGATCCTGGTGCGCTCCGACGGCGTACCGACGTTCCACTTCGGCGTGGTCGTCGACGATGCCGACATGGGCATCACGCATGTCATCCGCGGTGACGACCACCTCACCAACACGCCGCGCCAGATCCATATCCTGCAGGCACTCGGCATGCCGGTACCGGTGTACGCGCACCTGCCGATGATCCTCGGTGCCGACGGTGCGCGGCTTTCCAAGCGCCACGGCGCCGTCAACGTGCTCGAGTACCGCGAGCAGGGCTACCTGCCGGCAGCGCTGCTCAACTACCTCGTGCGCCTCGGCTGGGCGCACGGCGACCAGGAGCTGTTCACGCGCGAGGAGATGATCCGGCTGTTCGACGTCGCCAGCGTCAACGCCGCCGCCGCGCGCTTCAATCCGGAAAAACTCGCCTGGCTCAACCAGCAGTACATCCAGCGTGGCGAGAGCGGCCATCTCGCCGGTGAACTCGCCGCACACATGGCCCGGCGCGGAGTCGATGCGCGGCAGGGCCCACCGCTCGCTGCCGTCGTCGACGCCTATCGCGAACGGGCCGTCACGCTCGACGACATCGTGCAGGCGAGCGGCTACCTCTTTGTCGAACCCGTGCCGCTCGACGAGAAGGCCGCACGCCAGCACCTCAAGGCCACCATCGCCGGCCCGCTAACGCACGCCCGCGAACGCCTCGCCGCGCTCGCCGCCTGGCGCCGGCAGGACATTCACGACGCCGTTACCGCAGTCGCCGCCGAGAGCGGCCTCGGCTTCGGCAAGATCGGCCAGCCGCTGCGCGTGGCCGTCACCGGCGGCACCGTTTCCCCGCCGATCGACGTCACGCTCGAACTCGTCGGCCGCGAACGTACCGTCGCGCGACTCGCCCGCGCGCTCGACCACATCGCCGCACAACCGGCGTAAGTGCCCGTGCCGCGTCGTTTTCTTGACACTGCCCGGACCCTTGCGTACAGTCCGCTCCCGCGTGGGGCTATAGCTCAGCTGGGAGAGCGCTTGCATGGCATGCAAGAGGTCGGCGGTTCGATCCCGCCTAGCTCCACCAGCCCTTCACGCCACGCCCTGATCCGCGTCCCCATCGTCTAGAGGCCTAGGACATCGCCCTTTCACGGCGGTAACCGGGGT
>CAYQAR010000002.1:0-65008 GCA_964415505.1 uncultured Chromatiaceae bacterium
CCCCCCCCCCCCACGCGCCCCGTGGGCCCCCCGCGGCGGGCCACCGCGGCGGCCCGGGTGGGGCCGGGGCCCCCGGGGGGGGGGGGAGCGCGTTCGCAGAAGGCATGCGGCGAAGTATATCGGACCCGGCATCATGAACGGCGCCATGAAAAGCTGGCACCGCTCGCGGGAAGTCCAGTGGCTGCTTACGCGGTTTGGTGCCGGGTCGCAATTCCCGAACGATGAAGGCCCCGTCCTGTGGGATCATTCTTCCATCGATTGCTATCGAATCGCGGCCGCTGGATTCGTGGCACGAGGTACCGTGTGGCCAGGCAGCGGAGCATAATCGCCCAGGGGAATCGTGCGAACAGGGGGAACCATGGAGAGCCCGCTCGGGCAGGTTGCGCCTGCCGCGACCTCGTCCACCCACGTGGAACAGTTCGAGTTCCGCGGCAGCGGAGGCGAGTATTTCCGCATCTGGATCGTCAATCTCGCGCTCAGCATCCTGACCCTCGGCATCTATTCCGCCTGGGCCAAGGTGCGCCGGCTGAAGTACTTCTACGGCAACACGGTGCTCGCCGGCTCGCCGTTCGGCTACCACGCCGAGCCCCTGAAAATCCTGAAGGGGCGGCTGATCGCTGTTGCGCTCTTCGTCGTCTACAGCGTTGCCGGCGAGATATCCGCGCTGCTCGGCGCCATCGCCGGTGTCGCGTTGTTCTTCGCGATTCCCTGGATCGTGGTGCGCTCACGGATATTCATGATGCGGATGAGCTCCTACCGCAACGTCCGCTTCGGCTTCGAGCGGAACTACGGCGGAGCCTTCCGGACGTACGTTCTCTCCGCCTTCGGCGTGGCGCTTACCCTCGGTGCGCTCTTCCCGTGGTGGGTCAAGCGCCGCTGGGATTTCACGGTGGAGAACAGTCGCTTCGGCCAGACGCCGTTCGTGCCGTCGTTCCGCACCGGCGCCTTCTTCGCGCTCTATGCCAAGGGCTTCTTCGTGCTGCTCGGCGGGCTGCTCGTGGTGCTGTTGCTCGGGGCCGGGCTGGTGGCGACCGGCCTGGTGATGCTGCCCGATTTCGGCGAGATGTTCGGTAACGCGGATACCGCCGCTGCGGCAGCCACGGACCCTGGCGCCGTCGTCGCGATGGTTTTCGCGGGCTACCTGCTGGTGATACCTGCATTCATCGCGTTCGGGGCCTACGTGAGGAAGCACGTGCTCAACACCGTCTACGGCAACACGGCGATCGGCCCGCATCGGCTGCGCAGCACGCTGCAGTTCCGCTGGCTCTTCTGGCTCTACCTGTCGAATGCGGTGATGGTCATCGTGACCGCGGGGCTGTTCATCCCCTGGGCGCACGTGCGGCTCGCGCGCTACCGCGCCGAATGCATTGTCCTCGAGGTGCAGGATTCGCTCGACGGGTTCATCGCCGCCGAGCAGGAGGCCGGCACGGCCACCGGCGACGAAGTCGGGGATTTCTTCGACGTGGATCTCGGCCTCTGATGGCCCTGCGCGCGCGTTACCAGGACGGCCGGTCGTCGCGCGTAACGGCAGTCACTCTCGACGTCACGCCGATCGGCATCACCGTCACCGGCGACGGCGTGCGGCACTTCGCGGACCTGCCGTCCGTCGCGATCGGACAGCGCCTCGGCAACCTGCCGCGCGAAATCCGCTTTGCCGACGGCAGTGCCTGTGAAGTCGACGACAACGACGCGCTGGACGAAGCCCTCGCGCGTGCCGGGATCGGCGCTGGCGGCAGCTCGCTCCATCGTTTCGAGCGCCGCTGGGGATGGGCCCTGGCTGCGCTGGCCGGTGTCCTTGTGCTCACCGTGTTGGCCGTGGTGTACGGCATCCCCTGGGCGGCGCGGCACGCCGCAGGCGCCGTGCCGCGCGAAACCGACGAGCGCGTCGGGCGTCTGGCGCTCGAGGAACTCGACGACCACGTGTTCGAGCCGTCCGCCCTGCCACCGGAACGGCAGCGGGAACTGGGCGCGCTCTTCCTGGCCATGGCGCCGCCTGCGGGCGAAGGCCGGTGGGCGTTCCGGCTGGAACTGCGGCGCAGTGACGAGGTCGGTGCCAACGCCTTCGCCCTGCCGGGCGGCATCGTCATCCTGACCGACACTCTCGTGGAAATTGCCGGCAGCGACGACGAGATCCGCGCCGTCCTGGCCCACGAGATCGGCCACGTCGTGCATCGCCACAGCATGCGGATGCTGTTGCAGAACTCCTTCACCGCCCTCGTGATGCTCGGACTGCTCGGCGACGTCGGCGGTGCGACCGCGGTGGTCGCTACGGTTCCGGCGGTGCTGGTCCAGGCGCAGCATTCCCGCCAGTTCGAGTTGGAGGCCGACGCCTACGCGGTCGGCTGGCTGGAGCGCAACGGCCTGTCGCGGAGCGTGCTGCGTTCACTGCTCGAGCGCCTGGAGCAGGCAGAGGGTGTCGACGGCACCGACTTCGGCTTCCTGTCGTCGCATCCGCCCAGCGACGAGCGCGGTTGAGCACGAGACACCGTCCAGTTTTCGATGGTGCCGTCGATGGTGCCGGGTCCCAGTTTTCGAAGTTGTTGATGCTCGTACCCGGGCACTCCCTGCCCGCAGGCTCCGCAACTGTTGGCACAACCAGTCGTCACATGTCATCATAATTTCGAAAATTGTGGCCCAGCACCATCGCCCAAGGAGACGAGACCGTGGACAACCCCGCCACCCAGCCTGCCGCCGAACGGCGCTTCGGCATCCGCGTCAGCGCCCCGCCGGGCGATCCCTTCCGCCGCCTGGTCGGCGACGACTGGCATTCGTTCCGCTGGTTTGCGTCCCGTGCCGACCGGGACCGGACGATGCAGGAGATGGCGGAACGGCACCGCTATTCGCGCATCGGCGACCTGCCGAGCATCGTGCTCGAGGCGGTGGAGCGCTGAAGGCAGATGGTGGCGGACGAGAGGCGTGGAGAATGTTCGCGGCTGAAGCCGCTCCTACGGTGGCTGTTTCCCGTAGGAGCGGCTTCAGCCGCGAACATTCCTGCTCCACCCGGCGGCCCCGCGCGATGATTCGCCCTGCGGTGACCGCAGCAGCTGCCCTTCTGGTCCTGTCCACGACCAACAACGCCGCTGCCGACCCGCAGATGGTCGTCACCGCGGCGCGCGAGCCTGCCCCGGCCCTCACGCTCCCCGGCAACACTGCGCGCATCGACGCCGACAGCATCCGGCTGCTCGGACACACCCACGCCAGCCAGCTCGGCGCGCAGGCGGCGGGCACCTGGCTCGGGCGCGGCGCCGAGCAGGAAAGCCTGCCCGCGATCCGCTCCCCGGTGCTCACCGGCCCGGGCTCCTGCGGCGCCTTCCTGATGCTCGAGGACGGCATCCCGGTACGCCCGGCGGGTTTCTGCAACGTCAACCAGCTCTTCGAAATGCTGACCGAGCAGTCGGTGGCGATGGAGGTCGTGCGCGGTCCGGCCGGTGCCCTGTACGGGGCGAACGGCCTGCACGGGACGCTGAATTTCCTGCTGCCCGAGCCCGGCGCCGCACCGGGCAGCGCGGCGAGCGGCGAGCTCGGGCCGAACCACTACTGGCGCACGCGGCTCGGCTGGGACGGGATGGCCGGTGCCGACCCGCTCGTGGCCGGCCTCGTCGTCGACCACGACAGCGACTTCCGCGCCGACGCCGGCTACGGGCAGGCCAAGGGCTTCGCGAAGCTGCGCCACGCGACCGAGGCCGGCGACCTCGAGTTCGGCTTCGCCGCGACCATGCTCGACCAGGAATCGGCCGGCTACATCACCGGCTACGAGGCGTACGCGGACGACGCGCTGCGCACGGGCAACCTCAATCCGGAAGCCTACCGCGACGCCGACAGCCAGCGCCTCACCGCGCGCTTCACTCCGGCTGCCGGACATCCCTTGGCCGGGACCGAGTTCAGCGCGGTCCTGCGCCGTTCGCGCATGGACTTCCTGCAGCACTTCCTGCCCGGCAAGCCGCGCGAGGAAAACGGCCAGTGGAGCGCCGGGCTCATGACCACCACGCGCCACGAGACCGCCGGCGGCAGCCTGCTCACCGCCGGGCTTGACGTCGAGTTCGCGCGCGGCTTCCTCGAGGAGTACCAGGACGGCGACTCGGGAATAGGCACGCTCCCCACCGGAGCGCACTACGATTACGAGGTCGACAGCGCACTCGCCGCGCCGTTCGCGCAGCTGGCCCTGCCGCTCGGCGCCGACTGGCTGCTGCAGCTCGGCCTGCGCGTGGAGGTCATGCGCTACGACTACGACAACCGCATGGCCGATGGCAGCACGCGCGAGGACGGCACGCCGTGCACGCCCGCGCCCTGCCGCTACAGCCGTCCCGCCGACCGCAACGACGACTTTCTCAACGTGGCACCGAACGTCGCCCTGCGCTGGCGCATCGCCCCGCCGCTCGCCGCCTGGCTGAGCCTCACGCATGGCTTCCGGCCACCGCAGGCGACCGAGCTCTACCGCCTGCAGGCCGGCCAGCTGGTCGCCGATCTCGACAGCGAGACCTTGGACAGCGCCGAACTCGGCCTGCACTGGGAACAGGACGCGGTGCGCCTCGAACTGGCGACCTTCGCCATGCGCAAGCGCCACGTCATCTTCCAGGACATCAGTCGCGCCAACGTCAGCGACGGGAAGACGCATCACGCCGGCATCGAGGCCCAGGCGGACCTGCGGCTCCCGTCAGGCTGGTTCGGCAGCCTCGCCGCGAGCTATGCGCGCCAGACCTACGCCTTCGACGCCCGCAGCCCGGGTGGCGAGGTCATCCGCGACGGCAACGACGTCGATACCGCGCCGCGCACGCTGGCGAGCGCTCGCCTCGGCTACGAACGCGGCCGGGGCACGACCGAGCTCGAGTGGACCCATGTCGGCGACTACTATCTCGACGCTGCCAACCTCGCCCGCTATGGCGGCCACGACCTGCTCAACCTGCACAGTCGCTGGCAGCTGGCATCGGACTGGTGGCTCGGCCTGCGCCTGGTGAACCTCGCCGACAAGCATTACGCCGAGCGCGCCGATTTCGTCAGCTTCCCGGCGCCCGGGTACCGCTATTTCCCGGGCCGGGAGCGGGAACTCTACCTCGAGCTCGGCTGGCGCAGCCGCTGATCCCGACCGCCCGCAACTGACCGCGCGGGTTGTCCCGCTGCGGCAAACCCATGATAATTGGCGCCCTTTCACCGGGCACCAGGGTGCGCCGGCCTCCCGCCGCCTGGCGGGCCGGGCCGTGCGGACGCGGGTGCCTGCCGCATACTTCCAAGGAGCCCAGTCCATGGCCGAGCCCAAGATCGCCATCCCCGCCGGTGGCGCGAAGATCAGCATCCAGAACGGCAAGCTCGTCGTTCCCGACCACCCGATCGTGCCGTTCATCGAGGGCGACGGCACGGGGCCCGACATCTGGCGCTCCTCGGTGCGCGTGCTCGACGCCGCGGTGGAGAAGTCCTACGGCGGGCGCCGCAAGATCCACTGGGTCGAGGTCTTCGCCGGCCAGAAGGCGTACGACCAGTTCAACACCTGGCTGCCGGACGCGACCGTCGAGACCTGCCGCGAGTACCTGGTGTCGATCAAAGGCCCGCTGACCACCCCGATCGGCGGCGGCATCCGCTCGCTCAACGTGGCGCTGCGCCAGCTGCTCGACCTCTACGTCTGCCTGCGCCCGGTACGCTGGTTCAAGGGCGTGCCCTCGCCGGTGCGCGCACCGGAAAACGTCGACATGGTGATCTTCCGCGAGAACACCGAGGACATCTACGCCGGCATCGAGTTCGAAGCCGGCTCCGAGCAGGGCCGCAAGTTCCTCGACCTCTTCAAGGCCAGCTTCCCGAAGGAATTCGGCAAGATCCGCTTCCCGGGCAGCTCCGGCATCGGCATCAAGCCGGTGTCGCAGGATGGCACCGAGCGGCTGTTCCGCGCCGCCATCGAGTACGCCCTCGCCAACAAGCGCAAGAGCGTCACCATCGTGCACAAGGGCAACATCATGAAGTTCACGGAAGGCGCCTTCCGGAACTGGAGCTACGCGCTCGCCGAGCGCGAGTTCGGCGGCAAGGTCTACACCTGGGAGCAGTGGGAGCGGACCAAGGCGGCGCAGGGCGAGAAGGCGGCGAATGCCGAGCAGGACGCGGCGCTGAAGGCGGGGCGCGTGCTCATCAAGGACGCCATCGCCGACATCACGCTGCAGCAGGTGCTGACCCGCCCGAAGGAATTCGACGTCATCGCGACGATGAACCTCAACGGCGACTACCTCTCCGATGCGCTCGCCGCGCAGGTCGGCGGCATCGGCATCGCCCCGGGCGCCAACATCAACTACGTCACCGGCCACGCGGTGTTCGAGGCCACCCACGGCACCGCGCCGAAGTACGCCAACCTCGACAAGGTGAACCCCGGCTCGGTGATCCTCTCGGGCGAGATGATGCTGCGCTACATGGGCTGGACCGAGGCCGCCGACCGCATCATCACCGCCATGGACCGCACCATCGGCCAGAAGTCGGTGACCTACGACTTCGCGCGCCTGATGGAGGGTGCGAAGGAAGTGAAGTGCTCGGAGTTCGGTGACCTCCTGATCCGCAACATGTAGGCCGGGGCGGAGCACCGGCGGGAGACCAGATGCCATGCTGAACCAGAACCAGTTCCTGGCGCTCGTCGCCGCCGGCGCGCTCGCCATCGTGCTGGCCGCGGTGAACGGCTTCCTGTTCACCAGCAACCGCGCCCTGCAACAGCAGGCCAGCGAGCGCGCGCAGTACATCCAGCAGAGCATCGCGCTCGAGGGGTTGTACCGCGAAATCGTCCAAGCGCTCGCCGACCGCGGCCTGCGCACCCATGACGAGCAGGTGCGCGACCTGCTCGCTGCCGAGGGCATCACGCTCAACCTCGACGCCGCCGCGGCGCCGGGAGGCCAGCCATGAGCGCCCCGGACGGCGGGCGCAGCCCGTTCCTGCCGCTGCTGCTGCTGGCGGTGGCCGTGCTCGGCTGGACCACCTTCCAGACCACGCAGCTCGTCGCCGAGCGCGGCCGTCTCACGGCCGGTATCTCCGGCCAGGACACGCAGGTCGAGCAGTCGAAGAAGGTGCGCGAGCGGCTCGAATCGCTCGCTGCACGCACCGCCCGCGTGGCGCGTGCCGGCAATGCCAACGCCACCCTGATCGTCGAGGAACTGCGCCGGCGCGGCGTGACGATCGACGTCGACGGATCCACCGGGGCGACCGCCCCCCCAGCCACCTCGCCCTAGGCCCACCGCCCTTCCCTGTGGGAGTCAGGCCCACCGCCCCTCCCTGTGGGAGTCAGGCCCACAGCTCTTCCCTGTGGGAGCGACGCCAGTCGCGACTCGCCACAGGTCGGGGCTTGCGCCCCTCCTACAGGGTTCGGGTCCAACGAACCGACTGCCCGATCGGTCGCCCGGCCGGTAAACTCACCCGCTCAGGCAAGACGGTGAGTGGCAGTGCGCTCGCCGGTCTGGGTTTCATCGTAAGGAGGATGTGATGATCAGCCGTTTCCTGCTTGTTCCTGCCGTGCTGGCCCTGGTGGTCGGTTGCAACCAGGCGCCCGCACCGACCGCGGACCAGGCCGCGCCGGACAAGGCTGCCACCACGCCGCAGCTCAACGTGGGCGCCGGAACCTACCTGGTCGACCTCGACCACGCCACGCTTGCCTTCCAGGTCCAGCACATGGGCATGTCGAATTACGTCGCCCGCTTCACCGACTACAGCATCGAGGTGAAGTACGTGCCCGACAACCTTGCTGCTTCCAGCGTCTCGGTAGTCATCGATCCTAGGTCGATCGGCCTCGACTACCGCGCCGACTTCAAGGCCACCCACCCGAATTCGCCGAACGCCACCTTCGTCGACGAGCTGATGGGCGACAAGTACTTCGACGCCGCGAAGTATCCGACCATCGAGTTCCATTCCACGCGCATTGAAGCGAGTAGCCCTGGCCGGCTCTCGATCACCGGAGACCTGAGCCTGCACGGCCAGACCCACCCCGTCACCCTCGATGCCACCGTGGTCGGCTCGAAGGCCGATCATCCGATGTACGGCGGCCTCGACGTGTTCGGGTTGTCCGTCACGGGCCGCTTCAACCGCTCGGCGTTCGGCATGGACCACCTGGTCGCGCCCGGGATCGTCGGCGACGAGATCTTCATGCGCTTCGAAGGCGAGTTCAACGAGCAGAAGGCACCGGCAGGGGCCACGGGCACGACGTGAAGCCGATGCGGCCGGACATCGCGACGCCCGGCTACACGGCCGTCGCCATCGTCCTGCACTGGGCGATTGCGGCCGCCATCGTCGGCAACCTCGCGATCGGCCTGTGGATGCACGAAGCCATCGACGTCGCGGCCACCCGCACGCGCGCGGTCGCCGTGTTCCAGCTGCACAAGTCGATCGGCCTGACCGTGCTCGTGCTGACGGTGATCCGCCTGCTGTGGCGCCTGCTCCACCGACCGCCGCCCCTGCCAGCGCGGATGGCGGGCTGGGAGAAGGCGGCCGCACACGCCGCGCACGGGCTGCTGTACCTGCTGATGTTCGCGATCCCGCTGAGCGGCTGGCTCTACGTGTCGACCCAGTGGCGCGGCGAGGCACCGCTCCTCGTGCCGACCGTGTGGTTCGGGCTGCTACCCGTGCCGAACCTGTTCGGGCTGCAGGCCATGGCGAACGAGGCGCGGGCCGCCTGGGCCGGGACCTTCCTCGAAGGCCACGAACTGCTGGCCTGGTCCATGGTCGCCCTGCTGGTGCTGCATGTCGGTGCGGCGCTCAAGCACCAGTTCATCGACCGCGACGCGGTGACGGGACAGATGATTCCGGCACTGGCAGCTGACCGGCAGATCCTGCCCGCCCCGGGCCGGCGACTGGCGTTGCGCAGCGGCTTTGGCGCCATCGTGCTGGCTATCCTGGCCACGGGCTGGGCGGTGTTCCGCCCGCCGACATCCGCCGGCGCAGCAGTGACGGCAACCGGCAGCGACATCGCGTCGGCACCGGGTGCCTGGACCATCGATCCGGCGCAAAGCGTCATCGAGTTCGCCGGTGCCAACGCCGGTACGCCGTTTCGCGGGCGCTTCACCCGCTGGCAGCCCGACATCCGGATCGACCGCGCGAGCCCCGGGCAGTCGCGGATCGCCGTGACCATCTGGACCGCCTCGGCGACGGACGGCGAACCCATGCACGATGAGGCCCTGCCGACCCGCGAGTGGTTCCATGTCGCGGAGTTTCCCACCGCACGTTACGAGGCCACGACCTTCCAGCCCGCAGCCGATGGCAGCTGGACCGTCGCGGGAACGCTGACCATCAAGGACCGGACTGCACCCGTGGGACCATTGCGGCTCGACCTGGCGGCCGATGGTCGAGCCACCATCGCCGGCAAGGTGAGCGTATCGCGCGCCACCTTCGATCTCGGCATGGAATCCGACCCTGCCGGGGAGTGGGTGTCGAGTGACATCGAGGTCGATGTCCGGGCAGTCGTGCAGCAACCGTGAACAGGGTACCGGTGCAACTGTTGTCGGCGACAATACCGGCCCACCGACGTCGAGGAGCACTCCGTTGAAGCCCATACTCCATACCATCATCACCAGCACCCGCCCCGGGCGCGTCGGCCCCGCCGTGGCGCAGTGGTTCCATGATTTCGCCCGGCAGCACGGTCACTTCGACCCGCACCTGGTGGATCTGGCGGCGTTCAACCTGCCGATCTACGACGAGCCGCAGCATCCGGCCAGGCAGAAGTACGAACACGCCCACACCAAGGCCTGGGCGGCGAGCGTGGCCGGCGCCGACGCGTACGTATTCGTGGTTCCCGAGTACAACTGCAATCCGCCGCCGTCGCTGGTGAACGCGCTGAACTACGTTTACCGCGAGTGGAACTACAAGGCCTGCGGCTTCGTCAGCTACGGCGGCGTATCCGGAGGCCTGCGCGCGGCGCAGTCCGCCAAGCTGCTGGTCACCACGCTGAAGATGATGCCGATGATCGAAGGGGTCGCAGTGCCGATGGTGGCCCAGTCACTCGACGAGCAGGGTGTCTTCGTCTCCAACCGGCTGATCGATCACTCGGCGCAGCAGACGCTCGACGAACTGGCGAAATGGACTGGTGCCCTGGCCAGTCTGCGCCCGCCGCGCAACTGAACCCCGCTTCAGGCGCGCGCTGCGCGCCCGAGGTAGAAGTAGGCAGCGACCTTCGGCATCGCCTTCATCTGCGGGTGTTCGAGCGGATCGAGCACGAGGCCGGCGTCCTCGATCAGCCGGGCGATGTCGCGATTGATGTGGCAGCCGTCGAACACCACCTTCCACAGCGGGTCGAGGCGGTTCTGCCACTTGCGCATCCCCGGGTCCGCGTGCAGGCCGTGTTCGCAGAACAGGAACTGCCCGCCAGGCTTCAACACGCGGTGCACCTCGGCGAGCGACGCGGCGACGTCGGGGATGCTGCATAAGGTCAGCGTACAGACCACCGAATCGAAACTCGCCGCGTCGAATGGCAGCTGCTCGGCGGTCGTCTGGTGATGCTCGACCTCGAGGCCGAGGCTGGCCATGCGCTCGCGGGCAAGTTCCGTCATCCCCGGATTCGGGTCGACCGCAACCAGGCGTTTCACGCCGGGCGGATAGTGGTACAGGTTCAACCCGGTGCCGAAGCCGAGTTCCAGCACGCGCCCGGTCGCGCCGGCCAGCGTGCGGGTGCGCAGCGCCTTGACCTGCTCGTCGTCGCCCATCATCAGGTCGAGCAGCCGCGGGCAGACCCATTCGCCCCAGAACCGCATGTCGAGCCTCCGTTTCTCGTCCTGGCCGCCTCCGACTGTAACCGACACCGGCAGGAAACCGAAGCGCCCGGCACCCCGCCGCGGCACAGGGCGCAGGGCCCACGCCGATAACGTCAACGTCATTGACAAATATTCCCCGAAGTGGGATGCTGGCATGGTCGTACACACCGGATCTCCCCGGTGTCGTCCCCCGCAACAACCTGAAGGGAGCAGTCATCCAATGAGCACCGCAGCCCAGACTTCGAAGCCCGGAAAACTGGCCACGCTCGCCAGCATCCACCACGCAGCGTTCCGCTGCCGCGACGCCGAACAGACCCGCTGGTTCTACGAGGACGTCCTCGGCCTGCCACTGGCCGCGGCGATCATCAACGAGAAGGTCGCAGGCCTGGAGCGGGACATTCCCTACCTGCACCTGTTCTTCGGGCTCGGCGACGGCAACACGATCGCCTTCTTCGATTCGCCGGACGGCGCGACCCCCGAGCTGTTCGAGCGCGCGGCCGGCTTCGAGCGCCATGTCGCCTTCCTGGTCGACACGGAGGAAGAACTGCTGCAGTGGCAGAAGCGGATCCAGGCCGCCGGCGTCAACTGCCACGGGCCGACCGACCACGGCATCTGCAAGTCGATCTACATGTACGACCCGAACGGGCTGCAGACCGAGATCATGGTGCGGGCGCCCAGCTATGACCGCATGATGGCCGATCAACAGAAGGTCGCCCTGGAAAATGTCCGCAAGTGGAATGCCCGGACACGGAAGGAGAAGGAAGCCAAGTTCGGCGCAGCCGCCCTTGACCGGCGCGCCTCGCAGCCGTCGCCGAAGAAGAAGTAGTGACTGCGGTGACCGGCGGCAGGTCCTGTGCCGCCGGTCCCGTCCCCTCCGGCAACGGTCAACCAGCCGGTCTCGGCTGGGTTTTTCTCGCCTTCCGTCCCGGTTACTTTCCAGGACCGGAGCGCCGGCCCCTGGCGCGCAGCGCGGCTGCGGCAAACGCGGTGGTGGCGAGCCACAGCGCCGGGGGCAGCGGGACGGCGTTTGCGGTCAGGCGCACGGTGTCGGTCGTGCCGGCGGCGTCGGTCAGGTACTGCAGGTCCCAGACGATTCCCGCGACCGACGGCAGGTTGACGCTGCCGAACTTGCCGGCGACGACCTCCGCCAGCAGAAGGTCGAACTGCTGACCGGGCGCAGGGGCGAACAGCGGATCGCCCGGTGCCGCCCAAAGGCTGACGTTCAGCGTCCCGCCGAGCGTGGCGCTGCCGCTCACGAGAAGCTGGTCCCAAGCGAGTTTCCCGAGCTCCATTTCCAGCGTGCCGGCGGCCTGCGTGTAGTTGCCGGTGAGGCTCAGGGTCCCCGGTGAATTGCCCGGCGACAGGCTGCCGTTGTTCAGGAGATTGCCGGCCACCGTGCCGCTCCCGGTGAACGTACCACCGTTCAGGGTGATGTCCCCGGCCACCAGCAGCGTGCCGTCCACCTCGGTGATGCCGGCCGTCTGGGTATAGGTCGTCGCCGTCAGGGTGCTGCCCGCGCCGGCATCGATGGTGCCGGCGTTGTCGAACATGCCCACCGCGAAGTTGCGGCCATTGCGCACCTCGAAGCGGCCCGTGCTCAGGTTGGTCGTGAAGCCCGCCAGCGCATCGACCGTGCCATCGTTGCCGTCGTAGAGACGCGATGCCGCGCCGTCGAGAACGATGTCGGCGCCGTTGCGCACGATGCCGCCGCCGACGGGCAGGCGCAGCGTGCCGATCGCCTCGTAACGCCCGCCGACAAGCGTGTGCGTGCCGGCATCGAAATTGACGAGGTTCTGTCTGACCTGCAGCGTACTGCCCGCCGCCGCCCGCAGTGTGCCCTCGTTGACGACGTTCGCGGCCACTCCGGACTCGGCGAGCACCAGCGCGTTCGACTGATTGGCCTGGATGAGGCCGCGGTTGACGAGCGTCATGCCGTAGGAGCCGATCTTTCCGGCTCCCTGGATCGTGTGGCCGGCCTCGTTGGTGAGCGTGCCGGTGCCGATGCCGGCCGAGGCGATGCTGTTCGATGCGCTGTTCGAGAGCGTCAGCGTGCCGCCGCCCGCCAGGACTACGCCGGGGCTGATGTTGAGACTCGCCGCGCTGCTGCCCGAGCCGAGCAGCATGCTGCCCTGGTTGGTGAATGTGCCGCCGAGCAGGGTGGTGCTGCCGCGGATATCGAGCGTGCCGAGATTTTCCAGACTGCCGATCGCCGTCACGCTGGTCGGCAGCCGGATCACGCCGCTGCCCGCGGTGGTCAGCGTGCCGCCGGTCAGGGTCAGGTAGCTCAGCTGCGCCAGCGAGCCGTCCTGGGCCTGGATGACGCCGCCCGTATTGTTGAACAACACCGGGTTGTAGGCGTCGAAGCCGGTGATTTCCAGCGTGGCGCCGTTGCGCGCGCGCATAACGCCGGTGTTGGTGATGGTGCCGGCGTTGACCGAGGTGATTTTCAGGGCGCTCGCGGCCACGTCCGCGTCCACGAGACCCCAGTTGACGAGGCGCTTTACGCCCTGCACCACACCAGTCCCGCGAATGCTGTGGTCGGTGCCGTTGACGAGGCCGGGGCCGACGCTCCTGATCACGCTGCGGGTCGCATGGCCAAGCTCCAGCACGCCGTTGCCGCCGATGCTGAAATCCTCCGCAGCCAGACCCGTGATGAACAATTCGGTGTTGCTCGCTGCGGCATCAAGACGGATGGTGCCGTTGTTGGTGATCGATCCGGCCAGCGTCAGCTGCTGGCCGTTGTTGACGTTGAGCAACCCCTCGTTCGTCACGGCTCGTACCGCCACGTTGCGGCCGGTCACCTCGATCCTGCCGGTGCCTGTCGTGGACAGGGTGCCGTTGCGAATGTCGAGGCCGTGGATCTCCACCAGCGAGTCGTCCAGCGCCTCGATTGTGCCGCCGGAGTTCTGGATTACGCCGATCGGTGAACTCGCACCGCTGGCCTGAATGCGCAGTTTCCCTCCCCCGCTCGCCCGCAACTGGCCGGCGTTATACAGCGTCTTGCCGGCCGGCAAGGCATCCAGGATCAGTGGTGCGCCACCGAGGTTCGCGTCGATGACGCCGCTGTTCGAGAACTCGAGCGTTTCGATGGAACCGATACGCGTGATGCTGCCCGTGCCCTCGATGCGGGTGGAATTGGCCAGATCATCCGCCCGGATCGTGCCGCCCAGCAGGCTGATGGTGCCGGAGCCGGTGATGTCCACTTTGCCGTTGCTGTAGATCATGCCGAGCACGTCGACCTGGCCATCGTTCTTCAGAATCGCCCGCTTCCATTCCGGAGTTGCGGTCACGACCGGCACTTTCCACCAGTTCAGCCCGAGCTGTCCGCCGACTCTCAGCGTGGTGTTGGCACTGACACTGACCTCGGCGACGCTTGCCATGACGTTCATGTCCATGGTCGTGGTCGAGAACGGCGCATTGCCGGCTATGGAAACCTTGTAGAACACGTACTCGGTGGCATCGGCAGGTTGCAGCCCCGGATAGCCCTTCTGAACGCAGTGGCCCTCGTCGTCGAACTGCAGGCAGATGGTCGGCCCCCATTTCTCGACGGTGGTCCACTCGCCGGTCTGGGGCAGCCCCACGGCCAGCGGAGGATCGAAGTTGTAGCTGACACTGCGGTCATCGGCCAAGGCCATGGATGACACGACCAGCGCAATCGAGAGCGAAGCTGGCAGGATCGAAAGGGCTGAAGATCGCAAGATGCCCCCTGCTCAGGATGTCGGGCCCAGGCGCTGCTGCCGAGGTTCGGCCCAATCCGGAGTTGATGTTGTTATGCAGCCATTATCGAGCCATCGCGGATCACGTCAAGGCTTCCCGCCCGCGATGCTGGCGCCCCGGTTCCGGAAACGTTCCTGCCGCCGCCGGCACCACAGCGTTGATGGAGCGGTTTTCCGCAACCGAAGTACCGGCACCTGACATAACGCCGTGCGGCTACGCGGGCCGCGATGCATCCCCCGCCGCCGGCAGGCGCAGCGCCGCCGTCTCCGCCAGGAACCGGGCGCGCTCCTCGGCGCAGCGTCCGGCATCCCAGCCGAGGTGCCGGGCACCGGCGGCGAGCGCAGGTTCGAGGGCAGTGGCACCGAGGTCGGCGTCGAGGCCGAGCATCGTGCGGCGCATGAGCACATCGGCGAGTGTGGTCGCGTGCTCGGATTCGAAGGCGTGGACAATTTCGGCGGCAACGCTCGTCGCCGTCAACGACGCACCGAGTGCCGGCTCGCGCTCGACCAGTGCACCGATCTCGAGGGCCCGCCGCCCGTAGACGCGCAGCAACCGTGCCGCCACCGCCGGCGCGACCGCCACGCGCTGCACCAGCTCGGCCGCGAGCGGTACCGGGTCGGCGACTGCACCCGGCAGCGGCTGGCGCGCCGATTCGCAGTCGCGCAGCTCGCGCGGCACCTTGCGCGCGAGCCGGTCGACGACCAGCTCGGCGAGATGCCGGTAGGTGGTGAGCTTGCCGCCGATGACCGAGTACAGCCCGCGCGCCACCAGCCGGTGGTGGCGCACGTGGTGACGGCGCGTGATTGCGGCCTGGTCCTTGCCCGCTGCGGCCGGCAGCGGGCGCACGCCGACATAGGCGTAGCGAATCGCCGCCCGGGTGAGTCCGGCGGCGGGAAACAGCCGGGCGGTCTCGGCGAGCAGGTAGTCGATCTCGCCGGGATCGGCGCTGACCTGTGCCGGGTCGCCACGGTAGGCGATGTCGGTGGTGCCGATCAGCGTCAGGCCGTTCCAAGGGATGACGAAGAACGGCCGCCCGTCGGCACCCGCTTCCGCGTAACAGGCTGTCGCGTCGCTGCCGGCGAGGCGGTCGACCACGAGGTGCGTGCCTTTCGCGCCGCCGATGAGCGGCTGCGGCCGGCGCCCGGGCAGCGTATCGAGCAGGCGATCCACCCAAGGTCCGCTGGCATTGACCACGAGGGGGGCGATGACGGTGTCCTCCCGGCCGCTGCCGAGGGCGCGCGTGACGACGCCCCTCACACGACCCGCCTCCACCAGCAGCCGCTCGACCCTCGTGTACGGGCGCAGCTCGGCACCGGCGGCATGCGCGGCGAGAACGTTCTCCAGTACCAGCCGCTCGGGGAACTCGACCTGGGCGTCGTGGTAGAGCGCGGCCGCCGCAAGGCCCCGGGAAGCTAGCCCGGGCATGCGTTCGCTCGCCTCGCCGGCATCGAGCATGCGATGTACCGGCAACGACTTTCCCGCCGACAGGAGATCATAGAGCCACATGCCGGCGCGCACCGTGAGCGGGCCGCGGCGCGCCCCGCGGTAGACTGGCACGAGCAGCGGCAACGGGCGCACCAGGTGCGGCGCGATGGCGAGCAGTGTCTCGCGTTCACGCAGCGACTCGCGCACCAGCGCGAGTTCGGCGTGCTCAAGGTAGCGCAGGCCGCCGTGGATCAGCCGGCTCGACCAGCGCGAGGTCGCCGTGCAGAAGTCCGCCTGCTCGACCAGCACCACCCGCAGGCCGCGCAGCACCGCGTCGCGTGCAATGCCAGCACCGTTGATGCCGCCGCCGATGATGATGACGTCGAACGCCACGCGCCCCGCCCTTCGATCCCGGGGACAGTGTACCGAAGCGCCGGGGCAGCTACTGGTTGACGACGCTGACGCCCGACTGCAGCACGTCGAGCTCGGTCTGCAAGTCACGCACGTCGCGTTGCGAGCGTGCGAGCTGCTCGGCACGCTCGGCCAGCTGCTCGCGCAGGGCCTCCAGCCGCCCGGTCGTGGCCTGCAACTCCGCCTCGAGCGCAGCGAGGCGCTCGTCACGCGCGGCGAGATCCTGGCGCAGCGTGGCGTTCTCCTCCACCGCGCGCCTGGCCTGATCCGCGTCACCCTGCTGCCCGGAACGCGCCTGCTCGAGCAGCCGGTTGGCGAGGCGCAGCTCCTCCTGCAGCGAACGCACGCGCGGATCGACGTCCTGGCGTCGCTCGCCAGTCACGCCCGGCACGTAGCGGCGCCGGCCGGTCATCCGGTCGCGCAGTTCGCGCGCGGTGGCCTCGAGGTTCTCGCGGAAAGTCCCATCCAGGCCGAGCACGTAGAAGAGCCCGACGGTGACGGTGAGCGCCAGCCCGAAGACCACCCCGATGAAAATGAAACCCGCGTACATCGGGGCCGAGCCTAGCCCGCTGCCCGGGTCGCTTCTGCGCAGCAGGTCCCACGGTGCATCCCGGGCGCGATCCGGACGCGCGGACATTGACGCAGGTCACAGTCCGGCTGCCGGATCGGGCATCCCCACCCTTGTTCCGATGGTGCGCCGGAGCTAGGCTGCCCGCGATTTCCCAGGGAGCGGGATTCCATGCGCAGCATTCTCCGGTCCGCCAGCGCGCGGACATTCGATCCGGCGTGCCTGCTCGGCGCACTGCTTGCAGCCTGCACCACGGGCGCCGGCGCGGCCACGGTACACCTCAACCCGGGCGGAAGCTTCGAGCAGGCCGTCGAGAACCTCGCGCCCGGCGACACGCTGATCGTCCATGCCGGCACCTACCAGGACAGCGGGCGCATCGGCATCACGGTGCGCGGCACCGTCGCCCAGCCGGTGGTGATCGAGGCGGCATTGGGCGAGGCGCGACCGGTGATCGCGCGCCCGGCAGGCGCCTCGGCACAGAACACCATCAACATCGAGGGCGCCACGCACCTCACCATCCGTGGCCTCGAGATCACCAGCAACGGCGGCGACGGCGTCAACCTGAGCGGCGCGGTCTCCTGGGTGACGCTCGAGAACCTCGTCATCCACGACGTCGACGTCGGCGTGAACCTGCGCAGCAGCATGCACCACATCACCGTGCGCGGCAGCGAGATCTACGACACGGGCGGGCCGGGCTACACCGGCGAGGGCATGTACATCGGCTGCAACGATTCAACCTGCGTCGTCAGCGACTCGGTTTTCGAGGGTAACTACATCCACCACACGCTGACCAGCGACCAGGGCGACGGCATCGAAATCAAGCGCGGCTCGCACTCCAACGTGGTGCGTGACAACGTCATCCACGACACCCACTACCCCTGCATCCTGGTCTACGGGACCGACGGTAATCCGCGCAACACGATCGAGCGCAATGTCATGTGGAACTGCGGGGACTCGGGGATCCAGGCCGCCGCCGACGCGGTGATCCGCAACAACATCATCCTCGGCGACGGTGCGACCGCCTTCAATTCCCAGGACCACCAGGGCGTGACGCCGGCGAACCTCGCCTTCGTCAACAACACGGTGGTCGGCGGCGACCCCTGCCTGCGACTCAGCAACTGGAACAACAAGACCGGCCTCGTGTTTGCCAACAACGCGGTCTATTGCCCGGGTGGCAGCTACGTGCTGAGCGGACTCGCCGGGGTGCAGGCGGCTGGCAACGTGTTCGCGCCGGCGCCGCCGACCTTCCCCGCCGGCAGCTACACGACGGGACGCTCGGCCGCGCTCGACCTGCAGGATGCTGCTGGCCGCGACGTCTACCCGACCAGCGACTCGCCGCTGCGCGCGGCGGGATCTGCCGCCTTGAACCCCACCGATGACTTCAACGGCACCGCCCGCGCCGGCACGCACGATGCGGGCGCCTACGTCTACACGGCGGCGAACAATCCCGGCTGGCCGGTCGGTCCGGGCTTCAAGGGGATCGCACCGGCACCCTCCGTGACCCTCGATGCCACGCCGAACCCGGTGGTGAGCGGTGCCACGACGACGTTGAGCTGGAGCTCGGCGCATGCAGCGACCTGTACAGCCGCGGACGGCTGGGCCGGAGCCAAGGCGCTCGCCGGCAGTCAGGCCAGCGCCGCACTGACCCAGGCAACCACGTTCACGCTGGCCTGCACCGCTGTCGGCGGCGCCGTCGCTACCGACGCGGTAACCGTCGCCGTCACAGCGCCACCGCCCGGCGGCAACCCGCCGGACGCCCCCGACCCTGCTGCTGCCGACAGCGGTGGTGGTGGTGGCGCCCTCGGCCTGCCGGCGCTGACGATGCTCGCCCTGGGACTGCTCGGGCGCCGACCGCAGGCCTGAGGGGCCACGCGGTTCCCGTCAGGGACGCGTCTGTCCGCTGCCGCGCACGAGGTACTTGAAGCTCGTTAGCTGCTCGGCGCCGACCGGCCCGCGCGCGTGGATGCGCCCGGTGGCAATGCCGATCTCCGCACCCATGCCGAACTCGCCGCCATCGGCGAACTGCGTGGAGGCGTTGTGCAGCAGGATGGCGCTGTCGAGGTCGCGGAAGAAGCGCGCAACCGCCGCTTGGTCCTCGGCGACGATCGCCTCGGTGTGACCCGAGCCGTAGCGCGTGATGTGCTCGATCGCCTCCTCCACCCCCGCCACCGCGCGGATCGAGATGATGGCGTCGAGGTACTCGCTGCGCCAGTCCTGCTCCGTCGCCGGCCGTGCGCGCGGGTCGCGGGCGCAGATCTCGGCATCACCGCGCAGCTCACAGCCGGCCGCGACCAGGGCATCGGCGATCGGCGCGTAGTGCGTGGCGAGGCAGTCGCGGTCGATCAGCAAGGTCTCGGTCGCGCCGCAGATGCCGGTGCGGCGCATCTTGGCGTTGAGCGTCACGCGCTGCGCCATGCCCGGATCCGCGGAACGGTGCACGTAGGTGTGGCAGATGCCCTCGAGGTGGCCGATCACCGGCACGCGCGCATCGCGCAGCACGCGCTCGATCAGGCTGCGGCCGCCCCGCGGGACGACGACATCGACGAACTCCTGCATCTCGCCGAGCAGGATGCCGACCGCCTCGCGGTCCGTGGTCGGCACGATCTGGATGGCGTCGACCGGCAGGCGCGCCGTGGCGAGCCCGTGCTGCAGGCAGCTGTGGATGGCCGTGCTCGAGTGAAAGCTCTCCGAGCCGCCGCGCAGGATCACGGCGTTGCCGGACTTCAGGCACAGGGCGCCTGCGTCCGCAGTCACGTTCGGACGGCTCTCGTAGATGATGCCGATCACGCCGAGCGGCACGCGCACGCGCTCGATCACGAGCCCGTTCGGCCGGGTCCACGTGGCCATCACCTGGCCGACCGGGTCCGGCAGGGCGACGATCTCCTCGATGCTCCGCGCCATGGCCTCGACGCGGGCGGCATCGAGCAGCAACCGGTCGAGCAGCGCCTTCGACAGGCCGCGCTCGCTGGCCGCCTTCATGTCACGCGCGTTGGCGGCAATGATCGCCTCGCCGGCGGTGCGGATCGCTGCAGCAGCGGCGCGCAGCGCCGCGTCCTTGCCGGCACTGTCCACGCGGGCGAGCGCGCGGGCGGCGGCGCGGGCCCGCATGCCGATCGCGCGCATGGTGCCGGCCAGGGCGCCGTCGGTGGTCGGGTTCGTCGCGCTCACGGCGCACCTCCGCTGATCAGGACCAGGTTGTCGCGGTGGACCAGTTCGTCGCGGCCACGATAGCCGAGCAGTGCCTCGATGTCCTCGCTGCGCCGCCCCTTGATGCGGCGCGCCTCGTCGCTGTCGTAGGCCACCAGCCCGCGGGCGAAATCGCGCCCGTCGCGGTTGCGGATCGTGACCGCATCGCCACGTCCGAATTGCCCGCTCACGGCGACCACGCCGACCGGCAGCAGGCTGCCGCCGGCGGCCAAGGCGCGCTCGGCGCCACTGTCGATGGTCAGTTCGCCGCGCGGCTTGAGGGTACCGGCGATCCACTGCTTGCGCGCCGCGAGCGGCGACCCGCTGCCGACGAACCAGGTGCAGGGCTTGCCGGCTTCGATGGCAGCGAGGGGCCGCAACCGCCGGCCGCTCGCGATCACCGTGGCGCAGCCGGCGGAAAGCGCGATGCGGGCGGCGACCAGCTTCGTGATCATGCCACCGGAACCGAACTCGGTCGCCGAGGCGCCGGCGAGCGCCTCGATCTCAGCCGTGATCTCACGCACCTCGGGAATGAGCCGCGCCTGCGGATCACGGCCGGGATCGGCGCTGTACAGGCCGTCCACGTCGGAGAGCAGCACCAGGCAATCGGCCCCGAGCATTTCGGCCACGCGTGCACCGAGCCGGTCATTGTCGCCGTAGCGGATCTCGGCGGTGGCCACCGTGTCATTCTCGTTGATGACCGGGACTGCGCCGAGTTCGAGCAGCGTCTGCAGCGTGTTGCGCGCGTTCAGGTAGCGACGGCGGTTCTCGGTGTCCTCGAGCGTGAGCAGCACCTGGGCGACCTTGATGTCGTGCCGATTGAGCAGCTCCTGGTAGGCATGCGCCAGGATGATCTGTCCGGCAGCAGCGGCGGCCTGCTGTTCCTCGAGTTTGCGCTGCTCGCGCGCGAGGCCGAGGTAACGCCGCCCCAGGGCGATCGCCCCCGAGGAGACCAGCACCACCTGCTGGCCGCGGCGGTGCAGGCGCGCGATCTCGCGCGCGAGCGACTGCAGCCACTTGCGGTGCAGCCGGCCGGTGGAATCCTCCACCAGCAGCGATGAGCCGATCTTGACGACTACCCGCCGGGCATCGGGCAGCCGGCTGCGACCCGTCCGGCGGCGCGCTCGCGTGGTCATGGCCCGCGCGCCGCTCAGGCCGTCGGCGCCGCCAGCGTCTGGCCGCCCCGACCGATGGCCATCGGCCCGCTGCGCACTACGGTGAGGATGGTGGCGAGGCCGGACACCTTGTCGACGAATTCGTCGATGCGGCCGCAGGTGCTGGTGAGTTCGACCGTGTAGGTGGAGCGGTTGTCGTCGAGCACCCGGGCACCCTCGCGCGCGACCAGTTCGCCGACGCGCTCCCACGCCGCATCGCTCACGCGCGCCTTGAGCAGCAGCAGCTCACGCTCGATGTGGTCGCCACGGGTGAGATCGGCCATGCCCACGACATCGACGAGCTTCAGCAGCTGCTTGTTGATCTGGTCGACCACCTGGTCGGAGCCGAGGGTCACGAGCGTCAGGCGCGAGAACAGCGGATCCTGGGTGGGCGCCACGCTCAGCGACTCGATGTTGTAGCCGCGTGTGGAAAACAGCGAGGCGACCCGGGTGAGTGCCCCGGCTTCGTTCTGCAGCAGGACGGAGATGATGTGCCGCATGGTGCCAACGGTCCCGACTAACGCCGGCGCCGACCTCACGCGCCGGCGCCGCAGCGCATGGCATGTTGACCGAGAACCAGTCCTATTGCAATGCAAATACAATTGGCGGACACTCGGGAAAATTGCGTCCGGCGGGCTATTTCCGCCGCCCGCCCGCGACCCACGCCAGCATCGTAATCCTTATGACAACCTCGCCTCAGGCCATGGCGGCAGCACCGCATCCCCTCGCCGGCAAGCGCATGACCGGCGCGGAGATGATCGTGCAGGTGCTGGCCGACGAAGGCGTGGAAGTCGTCTTCGGCTACAGCGGTGGGGCAATCCTGCCGACCTACGACGCGGTCTTCCGCTACAACGACGAGCAGCGCAATGGCGGTGGCGGCGAACCGCTGCCGATCATCGTGCCCGCCAACGAGCAGGGTGCCGGCTTCATGGCTGCCGGGTACGCGCGCGCCAGCGGGCGCGTCGGCGTGGTGCTGGTCACCTCCGGCCCCGGCGCCACCAACACCGTGACGCCGGTGCGCGACTCGATGGCCGATTCCACGCCCATCGTGGTGCTCTGCGGCCAGGTGCCGACCGCCATGATCGGCAGCGACGCATTCCAGGAAGCGCCGGTCTCGGCGATCATGGGCTCGGTCGCCAAGCACGTCTTCCTCGTCACCGATCCCTACAAGCTCGAGGCCACGATCCGCACCGCCTTCGAGATCGCCCGCACCGGGCGGCCGGGTCCGGTAGTGGTCGACCTGCCGAAGGACGTGCAGAACTGGACCGGCGAATTCCAGGGCACGGGCCTGCTGCCCGTGCCGGGCTACCGCCAGCGCATCGAGGCCGTGCGCGAGAACGTGCTCACGGCTGCCGACTGCAAGGCATTCTTCGCCTTGCTGCGCGCAGCCGAGCGGCCGTTGATCTACGCCGGCGGCGGGGTCATCAATGCCAACGCAGCCGCCGCCCTGCGCCGCTTCGCACAGCACTTGCGGCTGCCGGTGACGACCACGCTCATGGGCATCGGCGCCGTCGACACCAGCGACCCGTTGTCGCTGCGCATGCTTGGCATGCACGGCTCGGCATTCGCGAACTACGCCGTCGAGGACTGCGATTTCCTCATCAGCGTCGGCGCGCGCTTCGACGACCGCGTCGCCGGCGTGCCGGACAAGTTCGCCCCGCATGCGCGGCGTATCGCCCACTTCGACATCGATCCGGCCGAGATCGGCAAGGTGAAGCGCGCCGACTGGCACCATGTCGGCGTGCTCGACCGCGACCTCGACACGCTGCTCGCCTGGGGCGAGCGCCATCACCAGGCGTCGGACTTCGGGCGCTGGCATGGGGAGATCGCCGAACTCAAGCGCCGGCATGCGGACAACTACGACCGCGCCAGCAAACTGATCCAGCCGCACTACGTGATCGAGGAGATCAACCGCCACACCCGCGGCGAGGCCATCATCACCACCGGTGTCGGCCAGCACCAGATGTGGGCGGCGCAGGGCTTCGACTTCCGCCATCCGCGACTGTGGCTCACTTCCGGCAGCATGGGCACCATGGGCTTCGGCCTGCCAGCGGCGATAGGCGCGCAGTTTGCGCACCGCGACCGGCTGGTCATCGACATCGACGGCGACGCCAGCCTGCGCATGAATATCGGCGAGCTGGAGACCGTCACCACCTACGAGCTGCCGATCAAGGTCGTCGTGCTGAACAACTTCGGCGACGGTATGGTCAAGCAGTGGCAGAAGCTGTTCTACAAGGGACGGCTGTCGGGCAGCGACAAGTCGCTGCACCGCAAGGACTTCGTGCGTGCCGCCCAGGCCGACGGCTTCGGCTATGCCGTGCGCCTCGACCGCAAGGCCGACGTCCCGCGCGTGGTGCAGGAGTTCATCGCCTTCCGCGGGCCCGCGTTCCTCGAGGTCATCATCGACCCCGATGCCGGCGTCTACCCGATGATCGGGCCGGGAATGGCCTACGACCAGATGATCACGGGCGACTTCATCGCCAGCCGCAAGCCACCGACCGAACCGGGACCGGTGGGCGGGAACTCGATGTTCTGAGGCGGAGTCGAGGGTCGGGGCTTGCGCCCCTCCCACAACTCAAGCATGGCGGTCTGGAGCTGTGGGAGGGGCGCAAGCCCCGACTCTCCTCCCACAGATCCAGACACTCATTCTTGAGCTGTGGGAGGGGCGCAAGCCCCGACTTTCCCGGTCAGCCGCGCTTCTTTCCCCACCTCCGCCACGCTGCCGCGAGCCCCAGCAGCTCCACCACCCCAATCGCCCCGCCCCCGCCGCCGCCACCGCCCGACGAGGGCGGCTTTGGCCCCGGCGGGCCGTCGTCGACGAACGGGCCGGGGTCGGCGGGTGTGATCGCAGCCGGGCAGGCGCTGCTGCCGGCACTCGCCGGGGCGACGGTTGCGGCCGAAGTGCTGGTGATCACCACGTCGGCGGTGTCGACAGCGCCGTGGTCGTCGGTGACCGTGAGGCGCAGCGTGAATTGCCCGTTCATTGGCGCTGCCACGGTCGCGCTCGGGGTATCGGCACCGCCGATCGCGGGCGGGGGCACGGCGCCGAATGTGTTCCAGCGATAGCTCGTGAGGTTGCGCCCGCAGGCGGCAGCGCTGCCCGCGCCGTCGAAGGCGAGCATCTGCCCCGGGGCGACCGCGACCGGTACGACCACGGCGGCGATCGGCCGCAGGGCCTCGGCAATGGCGCCAGGCGCGTGTGCCATACCGTCGCCGCAGGTCGCGGTGGTGCAGCCACACTCGGTCACCTGCAGGTCGTTCTCATCCACCGGCACGTGGCAGGTGGGGATGCCCGGGCCCGGCGCCGGGAACGGCCGGGAGCCGTCCTGCAGGCGGGCGATGAGCTGCGTGCCGCGCAGGTTGCCGTTGGCGGCGTGCATCAGCGCGGCGATGGCGCTCACGAACGGGGCGGAAAAACTGGTGCCGACGTTGGGATCGAGCTGGTCCGTGTAGCTGGCTGCCCCGGGCGCCTGCGCGCCTGAGTTGCTGGTGCTGTCCACCGAGAACAGGCAGGCGCCGAAGTCGTTGACGCAGTTGCCGCCCGGCGCCGCGACGGCGATCTCCGGCCCGAGGCTGCTGTAGCCCACCTTGGTGCCGGCGTGGCGCAGGCCGGCGACCGTGGTCATGCCCGGGCAGTTGCCCGGATACTCCACCGGACCACCCGCATTGCCCGCCGAGGCCACGACCAGCACACCGGCCGCGGCAAGCTCGTTCATGATGGTGACGTAGCTTTGCGTGCAGCTGCCGTCGGCACCGAGACTCATGTTGATGATGTGTGCCGGGTAGGGATTGGCGGGTGCCCCGCTGACCGTGAGGCCGGCGGCCCAGCGCATGCCCTGCAGGATGTCGGAGTTGCGCCCGTAGCACTTGCCGAGCACGCGCACCGGCAGGATCCAGCCCGACCAGGTCGCACCGGCCATGCCGACGTTGTTGTTGGCGATGGCGCCGATCAGCCCGGCCACGCGCGTGCCGTGCCAGGAGCTGTCGCCGGGGTCGCAGTCGCTGAACGTCGGCAGGGCAGCTTCGGCCGCGGTGACCCAGTCGCCCGGGTCCGCCGGGTTTCCGTCCCAGCCGTCACCATCGTTGGCGCGCCGGAAGCGGCCATCGCCATCGCCGCCGACAAAATCGAAACCGGGCAGCAGGCGCCCGCCGCGACCCGCCTGGCCGAGATCGGGATGATCGAAGCGCACTCCCGTGTCGAGCACCGCGACCACGGTGCCGGACGAACCGGTAACCGTGTCCCAGGCGGATTCCAGGTCGAGTGCCGCGGGCTGCACATCGTGCAGGTACCACTGGTCCACGTAGCGCGGATCGACCGGCAGCGCGTGCCGGAAGGCGCGCCCGTCGGGCTCGACGAAGGCGACCTGCGGATCGGCGGCGAGTCGCGCCAGCGCCAGGCCGGCATCGTCGGTGACCGGGCTATTGAGTTCGAGCAGGCGCAGCTGCGGGCCGAGGGTGCGTTCGGCGCGCACCCGCAGGCCACGCCGCCCGGCCAACTCGCTCGTGCGGCCGGGTTCCCCGGTACGGCTGGCCACTGCACCCGGCCGCAGGCCGACGATCAGGCGATCGACGGGCTCGGCAGCACGCCGCTCCCTCCCCGCGGCACCAGCGTCGGCCAGCGGTCCGATCACGGCGCCCGCGCAGAGCACGTAGAGCAGTCGCTGGAGCAGCATCCGACCCCTCACTGGCAATCCCCCGCCTCGCTCCACGATACCACCAGTCGCCACGGCGGCCGATCCTCAGGTCGGCGTCGGCATTTCGACTCCGGAGCCGCTGGTCAGCTGCCGTGCCAGCGCCACGGCGGCGGCAAAATCGCGCACCAGCCGTACCCCCGATGCCGGACCCGTCACGTTCATGTGCGCGAGGATCTCGCGCGGTCCCGGCTGCAGCCCGGATAGGATCACCACGGTCCCGTTGCGTCCAGCCTGCCGGATGAAGTCGCGCAGGCGGCTTGCGCCGGACGCATCGATCAGCGGCACCTCGCGCATGCGCAGGATGAACACCCGCGGCGAGCCGCTGATGGCGTCGACGACGTCCGACAGCCGGCTCGCCACGCCGAAGAACAGCGGTCCGCGCAGCTGGAACACCTCCACGCCGGCGGGCAGGTCGTCGCGCTGCGTGTAGACGTCCGTGCGCGGCCGTGCGAAATCGTCCTGGTCTTCCTCGATACCGGCCGCAGCTGCACCACTGGCACTGCCGATGGCGCCGAGCTCGCTCATCCGGTGCATGAACAGGATCGACGCGAGGACCACGCCGACTTCGATGGCGACCGTCAGGTCGACGATCACCGTGAGCCCGAACGTCGTGAGCAGCACCACGCGGTCGCCCACCGGACCCTGCAGGAGGTAGCGGAAGCGATGCACCTCAGCCATGTTCCACGCCACCATGACCAGCACCGCGGCGAGGCTCGCCATCGGCACCCACGCGGCCAGCGGAGCCGCCAGCAGCATGAACAGGAGCAGGAACACCGCGTGCATCATGCCGGCTACCGGCGAGCGGGCACCGGCGCGGATGCTGGTGGCCGTACGGGCGATGGCGCCGGTGGCGGGCAGCCCGCCGAACAGCGCCGAGGCGGCATTGGCCACACCCTGGGCGACCAGCTCACAGTTCGAGCGGTGGCGCCTGCCGGTCATGCCGTCGGCCACGACCGCCGAGAGCAGCGACTCCACGCCGGCGAGGAAGGCGATGGTGAAGGCGCTCGGCAGCAGCTCGCGGATACGTGTCAACGATATCGCGGGCCATGATGGTGCCGGCAGACCCGAGGGAATCCCGCCGAAGCGCGAACCGATGGTATCCACGGACAGCCCCGCCAGCGCCGTCAGCAGTGCCGCGCCGACCACCGCGAGCAGCAGGCCGGGAGCGCGCGGCGCATGGCGGCGCAGGAGCAGGATCGTCGCCAGCGCCGCGCCCGCGATCAGTACGCTCCACGCATTGACGCTGGCGCGCGCAGCCCAGAAGGCGTCTAGCTTTCCGAAGAACTCCGCCGGCACCGTACCGACGTCCAGCCCGAACAGGTCGCGGATCTGGCTCGTGAAGATGATGACGGCAATGCCCGCCGTGAAGCCGACGACCACCGGCTCCGGGATGTACTTGATCCAGGTGCCGACGCGCGCCAGCCCGGCGACGACCAGCATGGCGCCAGCCATGAGCGTGGCGAGCACCAGACCGTCGTAGCCATGCGTGGCGATGACGTTGAAGACGACGACGACGAAGGCCCCGGTCGGCCCGCCGATCTGGAAGCGGCTGCCGCCGAGCGCCGAGATCAGGAAGCCGGCGATCACGGCCGTCACGAGGCCCTTGTCGGGCGTGGTGCCCGAGGCGATCGCCAGTGCCATGGCGAGCGGCAGGGCGACGATGGCCACCGTCAGGCCGGCGACGATGTCCTGGCGGGCGTCCGCCGGCCCATAACCGAGGCGCAGCGTGGTCACGAGCTTCGGCACGAACAGGTGCCAGCCCGGCGATGGCTTGGAGAGATCGCTCATGTCGGCATGCAGCGGGGCCATCAGCCGGCAGGCGGCGCTGAACGGGCTTCCTCGAAGTCGCCGATGTCCTTCGCGCGCCCGCGGCGGATGAGAAGAGCGCGCTTGCGGGTGAAGCGCAGCAGGCCGGAGGGCCCCATGCGCGACGGGCCCATGCCGGAGAGGCGGAACGAGTTCTTCTCCGCATCCCAGGCTTCGGTGGTGAGTCCACCGTCGTTGACGCTGATGGCGCCGACCTCGAGCCGCGCCGCCACGGCCCGGGCCTCGGCTTCCGCGCCGAAGACGGCGGCCGACAGGCCGAACTCCGAGTCGTTGGCGAGCGCGATGGCTTCCTCGACGTCGTCGAATGGCACCACCGGGATGACCGGGCCGAAGGTTTCCTCGGCCATGAGCTTCATGCGCGGCGTGACGCCGGTGATCACCGTCGGGCGCAGCCAGCAGCCACCACCGTGGCGCTCGATCTCGCCGCCGGCCAGCACACGCGCGCCGCCGGCACGCGCGTCATCGAGCTGGGCGGCGATGATCCCGGCCTGGCGCGCGAAGATCAGCGGACCGATCTGGCCACGGTGGATGTCGGGGTAGTTCAGCGTGACCTGCCGGGCGCGGTCGACCAGCACCTCGAGGAAACGGTCCTGGATGCGCCGGTCCACATAGACACGCTCGATCGACTGGCAGGCCTGGCCGGTCGCCTGCACCGAGGCGCGCAGCACCACCTCGGCGGCGCGTACCGGGTCGGCGGAAGCGAGCACGATCGCCGGATCCTTGCCGCCGAGCTCCAGGCAGGCCGGGATGAACCGCCCGGCGCAGGCCTCGGCAACCTTGCGTCCGGTGGCGACGCTGCCGGTGAAGCAGACGATGTCCGCGTGGCCGATCAGCTGCGCCCCGGTGCGACCGTCGCCCTCGACGAAGGCGAGCACCGCGGCGAGCTCGGGCACACGTGCGATCGACTCCATCAGGGGGCGGATGAAGCGCGGCGTGACTTCGCTCGGCTTGACGAGCACGGCACAGCCGGCCATCAGCGCCGGCACGGTGTCGAGCACCGAGAGGAGGAACGGAAAGTTCCACGGGCTGATGACGCCGGCGAGCGCGTACGGAACGAGCTGTGTCTCGATCGCGATTCCCGGCGCCGCAGAGGCACGCTCTGCAGCCGGCGCCAGCAGCTGCGCGGCCATGGCGGCGTTGCCCTCGACAGCACCGCGCAATACAGCGAGCTCGTTCAGCGCGAGCGCGTAACGTCCGGTGTCCGTCGACAACGCCGCGAGAAACGCCTGGGGCGCGGCCTCGAGTCCGGTGTACCAGCGGCGCAGCACGTCGGCGCGGTGCGCCACGCCGGCGGCAGCCCAGGCCGGCTGCGCGCGGCGCAGGCGCGCGGCCAGCGCGTCGAGCGCCGCCGCGTCGGGCGGGTGCATGACGTAGTCGTTCACGCCGGTGCGCGGGTTGCGCACCGCCAGCCCCGCGCCGCCCGTCGTCATGGCGTGACCGGTGTGACCTTGCGGAAGTACGTCCAGCTGGTCTCGTTCGGGCGTTCGTCGTCGAGCGGCGGTGGCGCGGCATAGTCCGGGTAATTGATGCGGATCTCCGCCTTCATCGTCTCCGAAAGGTCCTCGAAGCGGTCGAGACGCCGCCCGGCGGTGTTGAAGTAGATGAGCCCGGCGCGCCCGCCCATCTCCATCCACGGCAGCCAGTCGGACATGCGCACCCAGCCGACCCGCGCGTCGACCGAGGAGCGGCGCGGATTGGCGAGCTGGTCGACATCACCGAGGAAGTTGAACATCTCGGTCGCGTGGTATTTGCCGCCGATGTAGTCCTGGTAGTCGCCCGCGAGCGGGTTCCTGTAGAACAGCGGTACCGTCGACGTCAGCCACCACTGGTTGCCGTTGATGACCAGGGGCAGTTTGAACGGCTGCCCGGTGCGGTCCGTGGCGCCGAGGCGCTGGTTCACCGGATCGTTGGCGACGTGCAGGACCTTCACTTCCTTGCCCGTCCAGGGATTGGTCCAGGTCCGCAACACCTCGCCGGTCTTCGGGTCCTTGTAGATCAGCAGCTCGCGGGTGGTCATCTTGAAGCTGCCGTCGGTCGCGGCGTTGAGCGGGCCGCACTGGCGAATGTTCATGCCCTCGACCGCGAAGAGCAGCCGATCGGGTTCGCCCGGCACGCGGCTGTAGGCGTAGCCGTTCCAGTACCAGGTCACGACCTCGCCGTCCTTCAGCGAGCACTGGATCTTGCGCAGGGCGACCAGGTTGTCGCGTGCGGTCTCGAGTTTCAGCTCGGCGGCGCCTGCCGTGACGGTGGCGAGCGCAGCCACGCCGACGAGGATGAGGTGGCGGAACGTACGGGTCATGGTCGTGTTTCCTCTGCGGTACAGGCCAGGGGTGCAAGCTTACCAAGCCCGGGCCCGGGTCCGCAGCCGGGCCAGGAGCGGCACCTGGCCGCGCTCAGCCGGCGCCCAGCCGGTCGACCCGGGCGGCACAGATGAAGTCGTTCTCCGTCAGACCGCCGACCGCGTGCGTCCACCAGGTCACCCGGCAGCGCCCGTACCCGACCTCGAGGTCGGGGTGGTGGCCTTCGGACTCGGCGATCCAGGCGATGGCGTTGACGAAGCCGATCGTGCGCGCGTAACTGTCGAACGCGAAGCTCCGGGCGATCGAACGACCATCGGCGGCGACCTGCCAGGCGGGATCGAGCGCGCGCAGCAGCTCGCGCACGCCGTCGGGAGACAGGGCAGGCACGCCGCCCTCGCAGGGCGTGCAGCGCTTGCGGCTGAGGTCGGGGGGCGTCGTCATGGCTCAGGCCTCCGGCGGGTGGTAATGGTCCCAGCATACGGTGTTTGCTGTGGGCCGCTGTAGGAGGGGCGCAAGCCCCGACCGGGCCGCAAGAGTCGCGACTGGCGTCGCTCCCACAGGGGTGCGGCGCGCGGCTCACACGCCGATATGGGTCCCGAACTCGACGAGCCGCGACTCGGGTACGGAATAGAAGCCGGCGGCACGCCGGGAGTTGCGCATGAGGAAGCCGAACAGGCGCTGCTCCCAGCCGCGCAGCCGTGACCTGCCGAAGAACACGGACTCGGCGCCGACGAAGAAGATGGCATCGGTCGGCCGGTACGGCACGCCCTGCCGCGAGGCCTGGTAGAGGATGTCGCTCACCACCGGCGTCTCCATGAAACCGTGCCGTGCCACGACGCGGGTGATCCCGGGCAGTACCTCCGCGGTCTCCAGCCGCTGATACTCGGGCACGCGCGGCACCTCGGCGGTGAGCATGGTCAGCAGGATGACCCGTTCGTGCAGCACGTTGTTGAACTGCAGGTTGTGCCAGAGCGCACGCGGAATGCCCTCGGGATTGCTGGCGAGAAACACCGCCGTGCCCGGTGCCCGGGTGGGCGGATCATGCTCGAGGCGCTGGCGCAGGTCGAACGCCGAATGGCGTTCGCGGGCGATCTGCTGCGCCACCATCACGCGCCCGCGCGTCCAGGTATTCATCAGCACAAACAGGGCCGCTGCGATCAGCGCCGGCACCCAGCCGCCGTCGAAGAGCTTCTGCAGGTTGCCGAAGCAGAACACCGCGTCCACGACGAGCATGCCGGCCATGACACCGAGCAGCGCGCGGTTCAGGCTCGAATCCCGCTGCAGCAGCCAGTAGACGATCAGGATCGTGTCGATCGCCATGGCCAGCGAGATGGCAATGCCATAGGCGCCGGCCAGCGCCCCCGAACTGCCGAAGCCGATCACGAGGAGCACGGTGCCGATGGCGAGCACGGCGTTGGCCGCCGGCACGAACACCTGGCCCATGCTGTGCTCCGAGGAGTGGTGCACGGCGAGGCGCGGGACGTAACTGAGGCGCACCGCCTGGTAGACCACCGAGAAGGCACCGGAAATCACCGCCTGGGAGGCAATCACGGTCGCTGCTGTCGCCAGCACGACCAGCAGGGGCAGCCCCCACGACGGCGCGAGGTGAAAAAACGGGTTGGCTGCGGCCGTCGCGTCAGCGAGCACCTCGGCGCCCTGGCCGAGGTAATTCAGCACCAGCGCCGGCAACACCACCACGTACCAGGCGAGGCGGATCGGCAGCTTGCCGAAGTGGCCGAGGTCGGCGAACAGCGCCTCGCCGCCGGTGACGGCGAGAAACACCGCGGCCACGACAGCCAGCCCGTAGCCGCCGTTGTGGCTCACGAAGCCGGCAGCGTGGACCGGCGACAGGGCCGCCAGGATCGCCGGGTGGCGCGCGATGGCGATGACACCGAGCAGGGCGATGGTGGCGAACCAGGCCAGCATGACCGGCCCGAACAGCCGGCCGATCCGCGCCGTGCCGTGCGACTGGATGCGAAACAGCACCACCAGGATGACCAGCGTCACCGGCACGACCAGCGGCTCGAGCGACGGCCGGGTGACGGTCAGGCCCTCGACGGCGCTCAGCACCGAGATCGCCGGTGTGATCGCCCCGTCAGCGAAGAACAGGGCGGCACCCACCATGCCGAGGATGCCGATGATCGCCCGCCCGGCCGGTACCCGGCCGGCCAGCACCAGCGTGGACAGCACCAGCACGCCGCCCTCCCCGCGGTTGTCGGCATTGAGCACGATCGCGACGTACTTGATGCATACCACCACGACCAGCGTCCAGATCAGCAGCGACAGGATGCCGAGCACGTTGGCCTCCTGCGCCATCTCCGGGGCGATGGCCAGGGCCGTACGGAATGCGTACAGCGGGCTGGTGCCGATGTCGCCAAAGACCACGCCGAGGGCCAGCAGGGCGAGCTGCCGCGGGGGATTGGCCGTGTGTTCCATGGACCGCTTTCAGTTCAGGGTCGCCAGCGCCACGAAGGTGCCGCCGTTGCGTTCGCAGAGCGTGCGCATCAGATTGGCGAAGCGTACCGCATTGCCCATGCGTCCGCCGGCAAGCTGGGTCGGGAAGCCGACGCCGTGGATGCGCACCAGGCGGTTGCCGTGCTCGTCGGCCTGGTTGATGCGTTCGACGTAGCGCGCCACGGCCTCGACCTGCCCGGTCGGAAAATCGTCGCCGAAGACGTAGATGCTCATCGGCTTGCCGGGCTCGTAGAAGGTGTTGATGGCCTCGGCGATGCCTTCCACGGGGCTCGAGTCGCTGTACGGGTTCCAGCTCGCGAGCGTGCTGACGATGCGCTGGCGCGTACCGGGGGAGTCGGGAATCCACTTGCCGGCGTAGCTCGAAAACATGTACTTGCCTTCATCGTTGAGCACCTGGATGCCCTTGACGCGCGGATAGACCCTCAGCGTCTCGGAAATCTTGCGCAGCACCAGCTGCCACGGGCCCTGGAACATGCTGCCCGAGGTGTCGATGACGAAGAGGATGTATTCGCTGTCGACGGGGATGCCGCCGACCGGATTGTCCTCTGCGGGTGGCTGGTAGGTGTCGAGCAGCCGGCGCATCTCGTCGGTGAGCTTCTGCCGCGCGGCGAGGAGCTCGCCCCGCTGCTCGGCTGTCATACCCTCCTCCCGGCTCGCCGCGAACTGGCCGCGGATCCGGCTGAGGTCACCCTGCAGGCGCGCGAGCAGGCTGCGACCCGCAGCGAGCTCACCCGCGACGGTCTTCATGTCGCGCTCGAGCACCGTGGTCTCGCCGCGGATCTCGGCGAGTTCGCGCTCGAGTGCGGCGACCAGTTCGCGGCGGTCGACTTTCGCCTGCTCGATGATGCCGGGCTCGCCTGCCTTGTTCAGGACGAGCAACATGATCACCGCGCCGAAGCCGCAGCAGATCGCGTCCAGGAAGGACAGGCTGAAGACCTCGATTTCGCGACGGCGCACCATCAGGGCCAGTCCCGCGACGGCGTGAGCAGCGAGCCGCCGCTCGCCACCGCCAGCTCCCAGAAGTAGCCGGCCGCAGCCGGATCGCCGTCCATTGGCAGCAGCATGACGTTGACCGGCACCCGGCGCGGCAGCGAACGCACCGCATCGACCATGTACTTCACCCGGCGGTCCGGGCGGATGTCCTCGACCTCGGCCGGTGCCTTCTCTCCCTGCGTCGGCAGGCCGTCGGTGATGAGGAAGACGTTGTCGGGCCGCGGCTCGAGCGTGCCGATCACCGCAAAGGCGTTGATCAGGCTCGTGCCCTTGCCGGGCACGACCTGGCGCAGGCTGCGGATCGCAGCGTCGAGCGTGGCCCCGTCCCTGACCGTGATCCACTGACCGTCGGTACCGTCGACCACGCTGCGCGCCCGTTCGGCGAAGGTGTAGATCTGCACCTTCGTGCCCGGGCGGATCTGCGCGGTGAGCCAGTCCACCGTCTTCACCGCCTGCTGCCACTTCGGCGCGCGGCGCTTGCGCTCGTCGGGCATGCTGCGGAAACGCACCACGTTGACGTAGGTGCGCCCGAGCATGCTCGCCGAGGCATCGAGCAGGATCAGTACATGCGAGCCGCCCATGCGGATGCCGGTGAGATACTGGCGGTTGCCGTCGCCGACGAAGCTGCGGATGCGTTCGCCTGACTTCGGCTGTTGCTCGGCCGCGCGCGCCACCAGCCGCCGGTTCGCCTCCTCGAGCTGGCGGATGTCGGCACGCAGTTTTTCCACGCTCTCCTTGCGCGCCACGGTGTCGCCTCCGGCCGCAGCCAGCTCGCGCCGCAGCCGCTCGAGCAGCGCCTCGATGCGCTCGGCCTCGGTGGTGACGATCGAGCGGCGCTCGCGCTCCTCCACGAGGCTGTTGCGCAGCCGCACGAGGTGCTTGCGCCCGTCGAGCACTTCCTCCTCGATGCGACTGGTCTCTGACTGTGACTCGACCGCGGACTGCTCGGCGCGCACGGCGACCTGCGAGTTGATGATCACCAGCAGCAGCACCACCGCACCAAAGCCGCAGCACATGCAGTCGAGGAACGACAGGCTGAAGACGTCGAACTTGCGCTTCCTACGCGCCATGCGCCACCTCGGCGAGCAGCGTCAGCTCGCGCGCCGGCTCGCCGATGGCGAGTACGTCACCAGCCTGCAGCACCGCCGAGCCGGCCACCGGATGGCCGTTGAGCCGCGTGCCGTAGCGGCTCTGGTCGTGCACCATCACCCGGCCATCTTCGAGCTGGATGGTGCAGTGGCGGCGGGACACGGCCTGGGTTCCCGGGCCGATCTGCAGCCCGTGGGTGGTGCCGCCGATATCGGTACCGATGACGAACGGCTGCGCCGACAGCCGCCATGCGCGCCCCTCGAAGGTCACGTGCGTCGGTACGAGGGAGGCTGCACCGACCGGCGCCGGCAGGCTGTCGTCGGCAGGCTGGTCCCAGGGCAGCGCCGTGGTCAGGCGCACGCCGTCGGCGGCAAGCGCAGCGCCCGTCGTGCGCAGGGCGCCGCGCGCGGCGGCAGCCGGCTCCAGCAGCACCACGGTGCACGCCGGCAGGCGCAGCAGCGCATCAATGAGACCCGGGTACTCCGCGAGCCTGGCCTGCACCTGCAGCACGGCCGGCTCACGCGGCGACAGCAGCGTGCGCAGCCGCTGCGTCAGCGGCTCGATCAGGCGCGCCACATGCGCGCGCAGCTCGCCGGCATCGAGTGTGGCCTCGAAGCGATGACCACCGTGTTCGAGTGCGAGTTCCACGCGCTCGGTGCGCGCCGCGGCTGCCAGCCATTGCGGCATCGCCGTGCGCAGCTGCTGCTCGGCACGCGCATCGTGCAGGGGGTCGAAGCGCGAGCAGGCGACGAAGCGCCGGGCGAGAAATTCGGCGCAGCCGCGCGCGAGCAACTCGACGCCGAGCCGCTCGATTCCGATCCGCTCGCCGAGCGTGGCGCCATGCTCTTGGCCGATGCGGGTGACCGCAGCTGTGTGCAGCCCGACGTGCAGGTGCCACAGCGTGCGGCCGGGCCACGGCCGGCGGCTGGCGGCGACAGCGGCGTCGACCAGCGCCGTGACCGGCACGCCGGCATCGCGCGCGATGCCGAGCAGCAGGGCGAGTTGTGCCGTCGACCAGCCCGGCATCACCGCGAGCACCGCGCTGTCGGCTCCTGCAGAGCGCGCCCACAGCGCCTGGAGGTGCCGCTGGGCGAGGTCGGCCGACGTACGGCAGTCGCCGAGCGGTGCCGGCAGGGGCCGGTCGGCGAGGTCGAGCCAGTAGCGCCGCTGCACCAGTCGCGGCTGGAGCGTGGCTGCCGCGGCTGCTGCAGCGCCGAAGCCAAGGACGCCATCGAGGCTTGCGGCGTAGCCGGGGCCGGCGTCCTCGACTCCGTCATCGCGGGCAATCACCAGCCCGGCATCGTCGAGGTCGATCGCCACGCTGCCCATGGGTATGCCCGCCCGCGCCCGGCGTCAGTGGGTGTGCAGGTGGCGGATCAGGTGGTCGTCGGTATAGGTCTCGGCGTCGAACACCAGCCGCTCCTGCATCAGCTGCAGCTGGTGCACGAGGAACATCAGCGGGATGCTGATGAGGAGCGCAATCAGCGTCGAGTTGAATGCCGTGCCGAGGTTCTCGGTGACGCCGCTGACGTCGCCTTCGACGGCCCGGTGCGCCATGCCGAGCGCGAGGCCGATGCCACGCACGGTGCCGATGAAGCCGATCGCCGGGATGGCCCAGAGGATATAGCGCACCATGGACAGCTCGGATTCCATGCGCTCGGCCTCCGAGGCCGCGAGCTGGTGCGTGGCGGCCGCGACATCCTGCACGTTGCGGGTGGCGCCGAAGCGCACCAGCGCATTCATGAGCGCGCGCGGCAGCAGCATGCTGCGCTCGACGTCGCCGAGGGTCTGCAGCTGGCGGGCGTACTCGCGCGTATCCTCGGGCAGGACGCGCACGCCTTCGGCGATCGGCACCAGCGCCAGCTCGAACAGGCGCCGCTCGCGCACTGTCGCCCAGCCCTTGTAGCCGATGATGGCCAGGCACCACAGCATGAGTACGAAGCAGGATTCCTGCTCGTAGTCCTTGACGATCACGTAGAGCGAGGGCTCGGCGGCGTACTCCGGGTCCTGCTGCATCATCGCCCGCTGCTCGACCAGCACCGCCTCGGCGTTCGGCCAGACGACGGCGACGTAGATACCGTGCACCAGGATCACCGCGATCAGCAGTGCGAACAGCTGGAACACGAATTCGCGGGAAAAGGTCTTGTTCATGCGATGGTTTCCGGCAGGCTTCACATGTCGGATGGCAGGGCGATGGCGAGATCCGCCGCGAGCGGCCGCGTGGCCCGGAATTCCTCGGGGTCCCCGCCGGGCTTGCCGGCGAGTTCGGCCTGCGCGCGGCGCAGTTCCGCGGCCATCTCCTCGGGAGTCAGTTGCGGAACGTCGGGCGGTGCTGCAGTTGGTGTCGGTGCCGGGGCAGGCGTGGCAGCACCCCGCGGCGCTTCCTCAGCGGCCTGCGCCAGCGCTGCCGCCGTCGTCGTGACCGCAGGCGGGCCAAACAGCGCATCGGTCGTGGCCCGTGCCATCCAGGTCGAGCCGAGGCCCGCCATCGCCACCAGCGCCACCTTCACGAATTCCATCGTCCGTCCCTCCTACTCGGCATTGCGGGCCAGCCGGAAGCCGACGTCGAGGCGACCCTGGTCACCGAAATCACGGTACGCGAAGCGCAGCTCGGCGATGCTCGCATGCCGCCAGCCGGATCCGCGGATCACGTGGTACTGCCCGGTCGGCGGCCCGGTCGGATCGACGACCTCGATGCCGGGTGACGGTACCGTGTAGAGATCGTGCACCCACTCGGCGACGTTGCCGCCGATGTCGTAGAGCCCGAACGGGCTCGCCGGAAAGGACCCGACCGGTGCGGTCACCGGAAAGCCGTCGTCGTAGGCGCTGAGCACGTTGGCCACGATCCCTTTCGCCGACTGGTCGGCGTAGTTGCCGGCGCCAGGCCCCGGCGGCATCTGCTCGCCCCAGGGATAGCGACGTGCGCCGCCACCGCCATTGTAACGGGCGGCCCATTCCCATTCCGCCTCGGTCGGCAGCCGGTAGCCGCCGGTGCGCGGCTCGGCCAAGCGCAGCCGGCCGTCCTGAAGAATGTAGGCCGGAGCGAGACCGTCGCGGTCGCTCAGCCAGTTGCAGTACGCGACAGCATCCTCCCAGGAGAGCATCACCGCTGGGTGTTCGCCGCCCGCCAGGTCGCGGTACTTCTCGGCCCCCGAGCCATGATTGGGGCGGAATTCCCGGTACTCGCGGTTCGTCACCTCGCGCGTACCGAGGTAATAGCGCTGCGTCAGGCGTACCGGATGCTGGACTTCGTTGGGACGGCGGCCCTGCTCACGACGCGGTGCGCCCGCCTCGAAGCGGCCGGGCTCGACGAGGCGCAGCGTCGCCCCCTGCTTCGTCGTGAGCGTCTTCGGCGTCGCCGCCAGTGCCGCCTGCTGCGGCGTCAGCAACTGCGCCCGCACGAGCTGCGGCAGCCCCGGTCGTGGCGTGACGCGGATCGTGAAGGTGACGAACCCGCTGCGGCGTACCTCGAGGACATGCGCCACTGCCGGCAAGGTCAGTTCCTGGTTCGCCGGCCCGCGTCGCACGCCGTCGACCCACAACTCCGCATCCGCGGGCTCGGCCTCGATGCGCACGGCACCGAGCCGCGGCTCGAGCGTGACGGCGAGCGTACCGGTGCCACGCCGCTCGACGGTGATGCTGCGCGTGACCGTCTCGTAGCCGGGCCGCGCGATCGCGACCGCGTGCGCACGCGCCGCAGCGATCTCCACCTCGAGCGGCGTGGTGCCACGGAAGCGTCCGTCGATCGTGATCGCCGCGCCGGGCGGCGTACTGCTCACCCGTAGCAGGGCGTCGACGGCCTGCAGTTGGATCGGCGGCAGCTCGCGCCGTTCGCCGGCCCGCACCGTGAGCGACTGGCGCCACGTCCGGTAGCCGTCGAGGCGCAGTTCGAGTTCGGCCGTGCCGGCCGTCACGGCCACCGTGGCCGGTGTCGTACCGAGCATTTCGGCGCCGACATGGATCGCCGCGCCGGCCGGCTCCGAGCTGACGACGACGTCGGCCCAGTTCGGCGTCAGCTGCACCGGCAGGTGCTGCAGCCTTTCGCGGCCCTCGATGACGACGCGCGTCGTCAGCGGCAGGTGGCGCGGCGCGCTGACCTCCAGGGCATGTTCGCCGGCAGCCAGCCGCCAAGTGCCGTCGGCATCGCGCGCCACCGCCTGGCCATCCGCGACGAGCGCGAGTTCGAGCCCGGGCGCAGCATCGAGTGCGAGCCGGCCCGGCAGCGGAACCAGCCGGTAGTGCAGGCGCTGACGCGGCTCGGCGCCGACTTCGATCCCCTGCGTCACCGGCGTATAGCCGGGTGCCGCAATCTGCACCTCGTACGCACCGGCGCGCAGCAGGAAACTCGCGCCGAAGTGCGGCGCCGGCCAGCGGCCGGCCAGCGTGACCGTGGCATCGGCCGGTTCCACCTCCACCTGCACCACGCGCGCCGTGAACACCCACAGCGCCAGCGCGGCAAGCAGCCCGAGCGCGCCATAGAACAACCACGGCCACCGGCGAGGTCCGGAACGGACCACGGCTTCCCTGCGCGCCGGGGCGATGGGCGCCGCGCGTGCGGCTGTCTGTGCGCCGACCGGCGGCAGTGTGGCGTACTCGGTGTCGGTGTACGCCACCGACAGGCGCAGCGCCTCGGCGTCGAAGTGGCATTCCACGCGCAACGTGCCGGCCGTGATCGCGTCGCCGTCGGTGAGCCAGCGTGTGGCGGTCACCGGTTCGCCGTTGACTGCGAGCGGTGGTCCGCCCTGCTCGCCGGTTGCCTGCAGCAGGAGCCGGTCATCGAGACTGCTGACCAGGCCGATCATCGCGCCCGTGACCGGACCGGGTACGCGCAGGTCGGCGCCCGGCCCGCTGCCGATGCGCAGCGGCAACTGCGCGGGCAGCAGCCGGCGCTCCCCCGCCGGCGATCCGATGATCAGTGGTCGGGTCAAATCGGCTCCTCGCAGCGCACGACCACCCTCGCCATGCCACCCGGCGCGACGCGGAACGTGCGACGCACGTCGCGGTAACCGGCGCGGCTGCCGACGGCAGTATACGCACCCGGCCGCAGCGTCAGCGTGCGGCTGGCGAAGGCACCGAGGCGGCCGACCTTGAACAGCACCACCTGCGTGAGATTGTCCGACTCGAGCGTGACCTCGACCGGAACCACGGCCACCGCCAGCAGCGCCTCGAGTTCGCCGATTTGCCCGCGCAACACGGGACCCGGTGCGGGGACGGCCTGCGCACTCGCCAGCACCGTACGCGCACCGGCAAGCACGGCGTCGTCGTTGAAACGTTCGGCGTTGCCGAGTTCACGGCGCAGGCGTTCGTCGAGCGTGGCACGTTCGCGGCTGCGCTCGCGGCCTGCCTGGGCCGCGGCAAGCTGGCGGTTCTCGCCGAGCAGCGCCTCCCAGGCAGCGAGCGCCTCGGCCCAGCGCTCGGACTGCTCGAGCGCCAGCGCCCGCGCCTGCTGTGCAGCGAGGTGTGCTCCCTGCTGGTCAGCCTCGACCTGGGCCAGGGCCTCGCGTGCCGCAGCATCGCCAGGGCGTACAGCGAGTGCCGCGTTGAATGCCGTGCGTGCGCCAGCCAGGTCGCCAGCCGCATGCGCGGCCAGGCCGCGCGCCATGCCGGTCTCGTAGCTGTCGCGGGCGGCAGCCTGCTCCAGGCGTGCGACACCCGCCGCAGCCGGTGCCCAGGCCGGGTCGAGCGTCGCGGCCTGCCGGTAGAGCTTCAGCGCGCCGACCCTGTCACCGGCCGCCTCGGCAGCGGTGGCTTCGCCGAGCAGGGCGAGCACCTGGTCGAGCCGGCGCGCACGTTCGAGCCCGGCCCGTGCCACGGCGTCGTCCGGAGTCACCGCGAGCGCACGGTCGAACGCCGCGATGGCGCGTGGCTGGTCGGCCGCGACGAGGGCGGCCTCACCCTCGCGCAGCGCAGCCGCATGCTCCGCGGGTGCACGTGCCTCGAGTGCGCGGGCCAGCGCGGTAGCCTCGCGATAGCCGGTGAGCGCGGCGACGCCATCACGGGCGCGATAGGCGGCATCGGCGGCCGACGCCGCGGTACGCAGCCGCGCCCAGTCAGGCCCGGCCCAGCGCTCGGCGTGCACGGCCTGTGCCGCTTCGTCGGCAGCGAGAAACTCGCCGAGTGCCGTGTCGAGCTCGGCTCGCGGTACGGCCGGCGGGGCCGAGCCGGTAGCCGCCGCAGCGGGAACGGCGGGGGCCGGCGGCGGTACCGCATGCGGTACCGGACCGCGCTCGCGCACCCAGCCGGGCAGGAGAAACACCACTGCCAGCGCGACGACGACGAGCAGGCCGAGTGCTGCCGCCACCACTCCCGCCGGCAGGCCGTGCCGCCCGCGGCGCGGGCCAGCCGGAGCCACGGTGCCGCTCGCAGCGCGGGCCCGCTCGAGCGGCCGGATCACGTCCGGGTCTTGCGCCCGGTGTTCCTCCAGGATGGCCTCGAGCGCGCTGCGCACCGCCGCCATCCCCGCCGGACGCGCCGTGGGCTCCTTGGCCAGCAGGGCCTCGAGCAACTGGGCGAGAGACATGGGCAGCGGCGCACCCGCGAGGTCAGTTGCCGGCAGTGCAGGAACCTCTTCCCGGATACGCGTGGCATCCGGCTCCGGATGGAACAGCGGCTGCCCGGTGAGCAGATCGTAGAGCAGCGCACCGAAGGCGTAGACGTCGTCGGCCGGTTGCGGTGCTGCGCCGGCGAGTTGCTGTGGACTCATCCCGGGCAGCGACCCCCCGCCACCGGCCGCCGCCACGCCGAAGTCGGCGACGAGGCAGCGGCCATCGGGCATGCGCAGCACATTCGATGCCTTCAGGTCGCGGTGGACCACGCCCTGGCGGTGCGCATGCTCGAGTGCTTCGGCCACAGGCAGCAGGGCCGCGAGCAGGTCGCGGAAGCCTGCGCCGCGCAGCGCTGCAGCAGTGGCGCCACCGGGCACGGCCTGCAGCACGAGAAACGGCGGGTCACCCGTGACGAATTCCTCGACCCGCACGATCCCGGGATGCACGAGGCGATGCGCGGTGGCGTACTCCTCGCGCAGCCGCGCGGAGTCTGCGCCGTCGGCGGTGCACTTGAGTGCAACCTCGCGACCGGTGTCGAGCGTGTTGGCCAGCCACACGGCGCCGGCAGCGCCCGCACCAAGCGGGCGGATCAGCCGGAAGCGCCCGGCCAGGACCTGTCCCGCCGCCCACGACTCCATGCGCGCGTGATATCAGCCACTCGCCGCCGGGGCGGCGGCTGGACCAGGCGGCTGCGGCAGGCCGGTTTCCTTCTCGTAGATCTCCTTGAGGAGCTGCCGCCATTCCTTGAATTTTTCTTCCGCCGTGCCGGTGAGCCGGCGGGTCTGGCCCTCGACCTCGACCACCAGCGGCTCGGCCTCAGCAGACAGCGACTTGCCCTGCTCGGCGATGCCTTCGCGCGCAATCCCGGCTTCGGCCGATTTGCCGAGCCCCGCCTTGATACCCTCGATACCACCCATGACGCCGACCATGGTGATGGCGGAATTGTCGCCGCCACCGCCTTCGTACATCACCGAGGCAAGGATCGCCGCACCGCCCAGCAGGTAGCGGATCATCGCCGAGCGCTTCAGGTCCTGGTACTTGAGCGTCTCCTCACGCGAGACACGCCGCCAGTCCTCGTACGGCTTGTCGAGGTCGAAGTACAGGCCGGCGTAGTGTTCGTTGATGGTGTCGACCACCGCATACTCGCGTTCGCGCACGGCGCGCATGCGCGCGAGCATCGGGTCGTCGGCGGCCGGCAGCCGCGCGACGCGGTACTGGCCCTTGCGGTCCTGCGCCAGGTAGCCATCGAAGGCGCCCGGCGCGAGCGCGGCGGCAAAGCGCAGTTCCGCCACGTCGCGTACCGCCTGCAACTCCTTCGCCGGCATACCGCGGCGCACTTCGAGCAGGTCGTTGGCAATCTCGTTGTAGAGCGTCTGGTAGGGGTCCTGCGTCTGGTCGCGATACTTCGAGTACGCCTTCTCCGGGACGCGCACCTCGTAGGTCTTGTTGAGCCACTCGCGCCCCGTCGCATCCCAGGCGCCGACGCGCAGCTTCGCCTCGAGCCCATCGGAACGGTCGATGCGGCCCCACACCAGCACATCCACCGAGTCGCTCTTCTCGGGCAAGACCCATACCGAACCCCAGTAGCCGCTGGCCTCCAGCGTCGCCTTCAGGTGATACGGCATGAAGCGCGACTCGGCGCGACGCACCTCGGGAAATACCAGGCTCTTCGGGTCCGGCTCGCCTTCGGGCAACCCGGGATCGAACAGCACGATGCCGACGTCGAGCAGTTCCGCGGCGGGGATTTCCTGGTCGGTGCGCGCGAGGTCGACGTGCTCGTACTCGACACCGCGCGAGGTCGCACAGCCGCCGGCGGCAACGAATGCCGCGCACAGCACTGCCGCCCCGGCCACGCGTACGCAGGGACCGGCCATCACTTGCGGATCCCCGTGTGCCGCCGGTACTGCTCCCACAGGGCCTCGCGCACCACCGGGTCCTTCTCGGCCAGGGCCGCCTCGCGCAACTGCTTCGCGACCTGGTCCTCGCCCGTACCGTCCGCGGGAATGTCGTCCGGGATGTCGGGCGCGGCGCCGCCGTCCTGCGGGCCACCATTGCCGCCGGTGCCGGAATCACCACCCTGCCCGCCCTGCACGCCGGGTCCGGCACCGGGGGCACCGCCGGCGCCACCCGACTTGTCGCCGGCCGGGGTGTTGGCCGGTTCACCGCCGGCGCCACCTGACTCGCCACCAGCACCGCCACCGGGCGCCCCGCCACCGCTGCCTCGGGTGCCGCTGGCGCTCTCGCCGGCAGAACGCACCGCACCGGCATCGCCCGCCTCGCGACCTTCCGCGGAACGGCCGCTGCCCTTGCCGGCCGAGGCCATGGCGTCGCGCTCGCGCGCGATCTCGCCATCGAAGTCACCCAGCGACTTGTCGAAGACAGCCTCGGGATCGCTGCCGCCCGCACCGCTGCCGCCGACCGCACCGCCCGTCGCGCTCGGCAGACCGCCGTACGGGTCCGTACCACTGCCACCGGCGCGCTTCGCGGCTACGTCCGTCGGCGTTTCGGCGCCTGCGCCGGCCGCTCCGCCCTTGCCGCCGGACTGCGCACCGCTGCTGCCCGCCTGGCCGCTACCGTCCTTGCCGCTGCCCTGCTGGCCACCGCTGTCGGCTCCACTGCCGGGTAGGCCACTGCCCGGAAGTCCGCCGGCGCCGGGCATGCCACCGGGCATCCCGGCCGAACCACCACCCGACATGCCGGGCTGACCGCCGCCCCCGCTGCTGCCCCCAGTGCCACCACCGCCGGGGGAACCGCCGCCACTGGCACCGCCCTGGGAGCCGCCACCCGATGGGCTGCCTCCGCCACCGCTCGATCCGGAGCTGCCGCCGGGCACGCTCACGGAGGGTCCGCTCGACCCGCCCGAACTCATGCTGCTGTTGCTGCAGCCGGCGACCACGATGGCGAGCGCGACGGCAAGCGCCGACGCGAGTGGACGGCGGTGACCGGCAAGTCGTCGTGAATTTCGGTGCATCGGTGGATTATATCGCCGCCACGGCCCGCCTCCGTGCCCCGTTCGGCACCTCCGGCGTGCGGCGTTCTCCCCGATTTTCGACGCACCGCGCAGCGGTTTGGTTCAACAGAACCCGTCATTTCGCCGCGCCACAGCCATCTGTTAGCATCCGCTGCCCACCCCGACGCCCGAGGACGACCCATGGCACTGGCCGAGACGCTCGCCGACCTGCAGGGCAGGAAAGGCACCGAGGTCCATGTCAGCGAGTGGCTGACCGTGACCCAGCCGATGATCGACGACTTCGCCAGGGCCACGCGCGACCAGCAGTGGATCCACGTCGACCCGCGCCGGGCGGCGGCGGAATCCGCATACCGCGGGACCATCGCGCACGGTTATTTCACGCTGTCGCTGTACCCGTACCTGCGCGGGCTGGTCGACGAATCGCGGCCGCTCTTCCCGGGCGTGCGCAGCATCATCAACTACGGCATCAACAAGCTGCGCTTCCCGGGGGCGGTGCCGACGGGCAGCCGCATCCGCGCCCGCTGCCGCATCCTCGACGCAGTCGAGGTCAAGAACAGCATCGAGCTGACCGAGGAGTACACCGTGGAAGTCGAAGGCCAGTCACGCCCGGCCTGCGTCGCCGAATGCATCATGCGCCTGTACTTCTGAGGAACCGCTCCATGTCCGACTCTCTGCTCGTCGAACGCCAGGACGCCGTGCTGCGCCTGACCATCAATCGTCCCGAAAAGCGCAACGCCCTCAGCCTCGCCCTGCTCGACGAAATCGGCGCGGCCTTCGCCGGGCACGCGGACGACACCAGCCTGAAGTGCGTCGTGCTGACCGGTGCCGGCGACCGCTGTTTCGCCGCTGGTGGTGACCTGGCGGAACTCGATGCCGTGCGCGCGGAGGCCGAGACGCGCGCCATGAGCCGCCGTGGCCGGGCTGCGCTCGACCAGGTACGTGCCTTCCCGGTTCCGGTCATCGCTGCCCTGAACGGCCACGCGCTGGGTGGCGGCGCGGAGCTTGCCGTTGCCTGCGACCTGCGGGTCGCCGCACCGCACGCCGAGATCGGCTTCCTGCAGGCGCAGCTCGCGGTCACGACGGCATGGGGCGGCAGCATCGACCTCGCACTCACCGTCGGCGACCGCCGCGCCCTGCGCATCCTCGCCACTTCGGCACGGCTCGAGGCCGCACGCGCCCTCGACCTCGGACTCGTCGACTGGGTCTGCGCCCCCGGACAGACCCTCGATTCCTGCCTCGCCACATTCCTCGAGCCCTACCTCGCGCGTCCGCGTGCCGTGCTGGCCGGCTTCAAGGCGACCACGGCCGCCGAACGCCGCCGTGTGCACGTCGCACTTGCCCCGGTAGAAGAGGAACAGTTCGTGCGCACCTGGACCCACGCGGACCACTGGGCTGCGGTGGCCGGATCCGGCACGAAAGGCACTGCGCGCTGACTGCCGTGCGCTGCGCCATGCCGCCCGGCTGGGCGCTCGCCATCCTGGTCCTCGCCCCGGGTGCGGCCGCGGCCGTCGAGGAACTAATCGTCACCGGAACGCGCCTGCCCATAGCCGCAACTGAGTTCGCCGGTGCGGCCACGGTCATCGACGCCGACGAGATCGCGGCCCGCGCCGACAACGGGGTTGTCGACCTGCTGCGCGCCGTGCCCGGCATCCAGGTGGTGCAGCCCGGGGCCGGTGGCGTCACCCAGCTGTTCATGCGCGGCGCCGAACCGAACTACACCGTCTTCCTCGTCGATGGCATCGAGGTCAACGACCCGACCAACTCGCGCGGCGGCTCCTTCGACCTCGCCGCACTCAGCCTGGCTGACCTCGAGCGTGTGGAAATCGTGCGCGGACCGCAGTCGGCGATCTACGGCGCCGACGCCCTGGCCGGCGTCGTGAACCTGATCAGCCGCGCAGGCGGCGAACCGCTGCGGGCGACACTGGAAGCCGAGGCCGGTGCCGAATCGCTCACCCGCGGCAGCGTTGCCCTGGCTGGACCGCTCGGCGATGGCGGCTATGCCGTGCAGGCGTCAAGCCGCGACGATGGCGAAGCCGTACCGGGCAGCCGCTACGAAGCCGACACCGCCCAGGCGCGGCTGCGACTCGCGCCTGCCGCCAGGCTCACCGCCAACCTCGTCGGCCGTTATGCAGCCACCGAGCGTAGTTCCTTCCCCGAGGAGAGCGGCGGACCCGAGTACGCCGTCTGGCGCACGCTCGACGAGGCCGAGGCGCACGAGTATGGCATCGGCGGTGACCTCGCCTGGTCGCTGTCGGATCGCCTCACGCTCCAGGCGGTCGGCGCCCGCTACGACCGGCGCGACCGCTACGACTCGCCCGGCATCGCCCCGGGCAACCTGGTGCCGCCGAACGGCGCACGCAACGAGTTCACGCGCGACCGCGCAGCGCTGCACGTCACCGTGAACGGCAGCGAGGACTGGCGTGCGACAACCGGGGCCGACCTCCTGCAGGAATCGGGCGAATCCCGGGGTTATGTGGCTTTCGCGCCCGGACTGCGCCTCGCCAACGACTTCACCCTCGAGCGCGACACCGTCGGCGTGTTCGTCGAGGCCCAGGCCCGTGCCGGCGAGGCGCTGCTGTTGCAGGCGAGCCTGCGCCGCGACGAACCCGAAGGCAGCGATGCCGAGACCACCGGCCGGCTCGGTGCGGTGCTCACTCTCGCCGATGGCGCCACGCGCCTGCATGCGGACTGGGGCACGGGTTTCCGGCTGCCGAGCTTCTTCGCCCTCGGCAGCCCCCTGGTCGGCAATCCGGCGCTGCGGCCCGAAACGAGCGAGAACATCGAGATCGGCGTCGACCAGGCCCTCGGTGCCGATGCCCGCCTGCAGGCGACGCTGTTCGCCGCGGACTACACGGACTTCATCGACTTCGACCCGGAGAGCTTCCGCAACGTCAACCGCGACCGCGTCACGGCGCGTGGCCTGGAACTTGCCGCGAGCTGGACCGCTGCAGCGACGCTCGCGCTGCGCGGGCACGCCACCTACGTCGACCTCGAAGTCCACGGCAGCGAGCGTGAACTGCTGCAGCGGCCGCAGTGGCGCGGTGGCGCCGGGCTGTGCTGGACGCCCCGCGCCGCCTGGCAGCTCGATCTCGACTGGCTGTGGGTGGACGAGACCTTCGACGAGGCCTTGCCGACCGGCACCGTCGTGCTCGACCCGTACCATCGCGTCGACCTCGCGCTCGGCTGGCAGGCGAGTACGCGGCTGCACCTGGTGCTCGCCGTCGACAACCTGCTCGACGGCGACTACGAGGAAGCGATCGGCTTTTCGGCGCCTGGGATCCGGCCGCGCCTGGCGGTGCGTTACCGGTTCGGCAGGGACAAGACAGGCTGAGGACCGCGGCCAAAGCCGCCCCCACGAGCGCGCCGTACCCGTAGGAGCGGCTTCAGCCGCGACCGGCCGTACCCGTAGGAGCGGCTTCAGCCGCGATCAACCGGTCCGCTCAGAAATTCACCCGCGCCCCGACACCCCACCAGCGCGGCGGACCGGCCGCGACCTGGTTGAAGCCGAACGGCACGCTGAAGTCGAAGGTGTAGTTCTTGTACTCCTCCTCGAAGGCGTTGTTGACGTAGGCGTACAGTTCCCACGCGTCGTCGCCGGTGAAGTACGACGCCCGGAAGTTCACCACCGTGTAACCGTCTTCCTTCGAGATCGGATGGTTCTGGATGTCGAACCAGATGTCATCCTGCCAGCTGCCCCAGCCCTGCAGCGCCAGCCGGCCACCGAGAGCCGGCCACTCGTAGCGCACCAGCGCGCTGATGTTCATGTCGGGCGCGCTCACCATGTCGCGATCGCGCCTGGCATCGCCGAGGATCGTGGGGATGTCCTCCGCCGTGGCGTCGAGCCAGCCGAAACCGAGCTGCAGCGTCAGGCCGTCGATCGGCCGGCTGTCGATCTCGACCTCCGCTCCCCAGACCTCGGCATCGGCGTTGAAGATCACCTGGTTCAGGATCAGCCACTGGAAGGTCTGGAAGTCCTTGTAGTCGTAGTAGAACACCGCCGCATTGAGCCGCGTCGTGGCGTCGAGCACGGTCGACTTCACGCCGAGTTCGTAGGCGTCGAGTGTCTCGGAGTCGAACGGGATCGTGGGCAGCGGGTTGTTGCCGAACACCTGCGTGGTGTCGAGGAAGCCGTTGTTGAAGCCCGCCGACTTCTTGCCACGCGAGTACGAGCCATAGAGCAGCAGGTCGTCGGCCGCCTTCCAGTTCAGCTGCACCCGGCCGGTGACATAGCTGTCATCCTGCACGGCGAGATCGCCCACGGTCGCCGTGTTGAACAGGATCATGTGGTCCGCTGTCGGCCGCCACGCGGTGATCGGTGTCGCCACGCCGTTGGTGCAACCCGGCTGCGAGGGGTCGAGGCTGCACACCGCGGTGATTCCGGAGGTGTCGATGTTGTTGAAGTCGAGTTCCTTCTCCTCATCCGTGTAGCGCAGGCCCGCAATGATGGTCCAGGCGTCGGCGAGGTCGAATTCGACCTGACCGAAGACGTCCCAGGAATCGGTCTGCTGCACGTAGTCGGCATTCATGCGCACGAAGCCGATGGCATCGGTGTTCAAGTCGTAGGCGCCGTCGACCTCGTTGTCGAAGAAGTAAGCACCAGCAAGCCAGCGCATGCGCTCGGTCGAACCGGCCACGCGCAGTTCCTGCGAGAAGGTGTCGGTGTCGGCCGCGAAGGTCGGCGCGATGAACGAGCGGATCGCCGCCGGCGGCGGTGGCGGCGGCGAGTACGGTGGCACGAGGAACGGGTTCATGTCCGTGTCCTCCTCCTGCAGGCGCTCGACGTTGGTGTACGCCGTGATCGAGGTGATATCCACTCCGCCCACGGTCCAGGTGATGTTGGCCTGCAGGCCCTTGTTCTCCACCTCGACCTGGCCGGGACGGTCGTAGTCGCCGGCCCAGGGATCGCCATCGTTATCGGCATAGCCGAAGGCATCCGGGGCGCCCGGATTCGGGATGCTGGTGTTGCCGTCCGGCCGCTGCGTCGATTCGTGCTGCCAGGCACCGACGGCAGCGTCGTTCTTCGAGTAGTTGCCGCTGACGAGGATGTCGAGCGCGTCGGAAGGCTGGAACAGGAGCTGGGCCCGTGCAGCGTGGGCGTCGGTCTCGTTGAAGTCCTGCACGTCCGGGGTGCGGTTGCGGGTCCAGCCATCGTTGCGGTTCATGGCGACCGACAGGCGCCCCATGACACCGTCGGTGAGCGCACCACCGATGGCGCCTTCCGCCTTGAACTGGTTGTAGGCACCGTAGGAGGCATCGGCGTAGGCATCGAAATCCGCCGTCGGCCGCTTGGTGACGAAGTGGATCACGCCGCCGGTGGAATTGCGCCCGAACAGCGCACCCTGCGGGCCGCGCAGCACCTCGATGCGCTGGACGTCGAACAGTTGCAGCGCCAGGCCACCCATCGCCGGCTTGTAGACGTCATCGACGTACACCGCCACCGGGTTTTCCTGCGCATCGGCGAAATCGTTGAGGCCGACGCCGCGCAGGAAGAAGTTGATCTGGCTCGACTCGGCCTGTGGCGTGGTGAAGTTGAGGTTCGGCGTCATCTGCGCCACGTCGACGGTATTGGTGAGGCCCATCTGCTGGACCTGCACGTCGCTGAAGGCCGTCACCGAGATGCCGACGTCCTGCAGGTTCTCCTCACGCCGCTGGGCCGTGACCACCATCTCGCCGAGCGGTCCGCTGTCCTGGGCCAGGGCCACATCGAGAGCGAGCATCGCCAGCACGCCCACCGCCGGCACGAGCGCCGGCCACATTGCATTTCGCCTGTTCATCGGATCCCCCTGTCGTTGCGTCGGTCTATTCGTTCAGCCACGGTCCCCAGAGCCGCTCCCGGATTTCCTCCCAGGCGACGTCGTCGTCACCGGAAGGCTGGTAGCGGCAGCCCGGATGTTCGAAAGCAGGTTTCGTCCACGCGCCACGCTCGACGAGGCGGCGGATGTTGGCGCGATAGATGTCGTCGACCTGGGCATGCGGCTTCGGATCCTGCTGCAGCCACAGGTTCTTCGGATGGATCGGCTGCTCGTACATGCGGCGGAACAGTTCCACGCGCAGGTCCTTCAGCCAGTTGGCGTTCAGGCTCATGGCACGGAACTGGCGCAGCGCCTCGATATCGACCGTCGCGGCAACGATGGTGTTGTTGGTCGAGGCACTGTACGCCACGACCTGGCCGCGGTAGTCGACGATGTGGGCGCTGCCACCGGCGATGTCCACCGGATGCTTCGAGGTGGCGCCGAGATACACCGGCCCTGCGTTCGGGCAGAGCATGTACACGGTGTTGAACTCAGCGTGACCCTGGTTCTGGATCATCCAGGTGCCGCCGCGCGGGCCTGCGGTGGTCATCGGCGTGGCTTCGCTCGGTCGGTAGACCACCTCGGCGCCGTTGAAGGCAAGCGCCCGCACCGCCTCGGGGTATTCCCCGTCGCTGCAGCAGATGGTGCCGATGTTGCCGATGTCGTCGGTCTTCAGCACCGGGTAAAAGGCGTCGATGCCGTCGCCGAAGAGTTCGACCCAGCGGTCGTAGACGTCGTGCGGCACGCAGGAGCGTTCGCGGCACCAGACGTGGTTCTTGGCGGCCTTGTGCACCACCCTGCCATTCGGCGCGATCACGAACAGCGTGTTGAAATAGCGGTCTGCCATCACCTCCGGCCAGCGGGCCTTGCACTGGCCAACGATGTAGGTGCCGTAGAGCCGGGCCAGGCGCCCCAGCCACTCGGTCTCCTCGCCCGGGACGTCGATGAACAGGTCGCGTGCCGCCATCACGTGCGGCAGGTCGAAGATCTCGTCGGTGAAGCCGGTGAGCGCGCCCTCGGCGAGCGCGATGATCTTGACCGGCATATTGATGTTCACCATCGACACGGCGGCGTGGATCGCCTCTTCGATGGTCTCGAGGTTGTGCCGGATCTGGCGCCGCTCGGAGATGCCGTAGATCACGGTAGACAAACCCACCGCCAGGTAGGGTGCCACCGGTTTCGGCGTCTGCTGCGCGCTCATCGCTCCTGCCCCCGTCATCGGCCCCGACCGTATCCTACCGCAGGGTCCGGCATGGGAACACCCGCGGCCGCGTGCTCAGGTGCGTGCGGCAGAGCGGCGGATGACGAACAGGAACGCGACCGTGCTCACCAGGCAAAGTGCGGCGGCCATTCCGACAACACCGCCGTAGCCCTCGCCGGCACCGATGACCGCTGCCGCCGCGGCCGGTCCGATGGCCGCACCGAGACCCTGCGCTGCCGTCATCATCACCAGGAAGCGACCGCGCACATCGAGCGCGGCGATCGCGCCCATCTGGTAGGAAACCGCGACGATGAACAGTGCCTGGAAGACACCGGTGCTGAAGAAGAACGCCGCTGCGCCGAACCCGTCCGTGACCGCCCAGAGCGCCGCCGACTGCCCGAGCCAGACCACGAGCAGCGGCAGGTAGCGCCCGAAACGGTCGCTCGCCGCAGCCGCGGCCAGCGCCCCGGCGATCGCGGTGACCTGCGAGATGCCCAGCGCAAGCCCGATCGTCGCCGCCGGCAGGCCGGCGGCCTGGCCCATGCGTTCGACGAACCCCCAGAAGCCGAACACGCTGATGAAGTAGAGCACGCTCGCGCCGAGTCCGAGCCAGATGAGTGCGCTCGACGAGGTGGCCGGGCCAGTCCCGACGTCCGCCCCGGTGCGCACCCGGCCCGCTGCCGGAAAACGCAGCAGCACCGGCAGCATCAGCAGCGCTGCCAGCGCCAGCATCACGTAGATCGCGCCGACCTGCCCGCGTGCGAGCAGCGCCGGTGCCGCCAGGAATGCCGCGAGCATCAGCACGCCCTGCACGGCCTGTGCCAGGCCGAAGGCCCGGTCTGGCGCGCGGTTGTCGCCGAGTGCCGCCACCGTCACGGCAAACAGGTTGCCCCCGGCGATGCCGGCACAGAAACGCAGCGCGGCAAGCGTCGCGTAGTCGGTGACCGTCACGCTCGCCGCATTGAGGACCGCGTAGGCCAGGATTCCGGCGAACACGGCGCGCACCCAGGACACGCGGCGGATCCAGGCGGTGGCAGCGAACGAGGCCACGACCAGCCCGAGACCTTCGAGCGCGGCGATGTTGCCGGCCTGCTGTTCGCTGTAACCGTAACCGTCGATGAAGCCGCCGACGATCATCGGCATGAGGATGGTAGCCGCCGGTCCGACCGGGTAGACGACACAGACCAGCAGCGTCGCTGCCAGCCCGTCGTCGAACGCCCGCCCTGCCCCCGGCGCGCTCACTGTGCCGTCAGTCCGCCGTCGACCACGAACTCCGCACCGGTGACGAAACGCGCCGCATCGGAGGCAAGGAACAGCACCATGGCGGCAATGTCGCGCGGCTGGCCGATCTCGGGCAGGACCTGCATGTCCATGTAGAACTTCAGGGCTTCCTCGACGCTGGCCACCGCACCCTTGGCGCGCATGTCCTCGAGTTCCTGGCGGAACATCGGCGTGTCGGTATTGCCGGGGTGCACGGAATTGACGCGGATTCCCCAGCGGGCACGGCCGCACTCGATGGCGACGGCCTTGGTGAACAACCGCACCGCACCCTTGGTCGAGCAGTAGGCGGACAGGCCTTCGGCGCCGATCATGCCGCCGACGGAAGACAGGTTGACGATCGAGCCGCCGCGCCCAGCACGCCCGCCCGGGCGCATCGCATCGACCGCGCAGCGCGTGCCGAGGAACACGCCCTCGACGTTGATCGCGTGCACGCGGCGCCAGTCCTCGAGCGTGGTCTCGAGCAGCGTGCGCACGATGGCGATGCCGGCGTTGTTGACCAGCACGTCGAGCCCGCCGAAGCGTGTCAGCGCCGCATCGATACCGCGCTGCCAGTCAGCTTCGCGGGTCACGTCGAGCGGCAGGAATGCGGCGCGTCCGCCGGCTGCAGCGATGCTGTCGGCAACGCCCTGCCCCGCCGCGGCATCGACGTCGGCGACGAGCACCGCCGCGCCCTGCCCGGCGAGCAGCGTCGCGCAGGCAGCGCCGATGCCCTTGGCGGCGCCAGTCACCAGCGCCACCTTGCCCCGGACGTGGATGGCAGGATCCATCGCGGGTGTCGTCTGGCCGTCGCTCACGTCTGGTTGAGCAGGAACAGGATGCTGTCGGCCTTGCCGCCGCGACCCTGCATGGCCGGGTGGGCCGTGATCCAGTCGGGCGGCACCAGCTCCGGGAAGTTGCCGAGCCCGAGCACGAGGTCGGTGCGGCCATCGCCGTTGACGTCGGCCGCCTCGATCGAACACCACACGCCGAAGAACTCGCGCGGGATCGACTGGGGCGCGAACTTCAGCCCACCCTGGTTCTCGAGGTAGACGAAGGTCTCCGGCTCCGCGTAGCTCCACTGCGGGAACAGCGCGATGGCGGCGATGTCCGGATCGCCGTCGTGGTCGAAGTCCTCGACCACCGAGCGGATCGCCCCATGCATGCGCCGGAAGAAAGCCTCGGTGAACTTCAGGTTGCCGTCGTTGCGGTACACGCGGATGCCGTGCTGCGGCCGCGGTGCCGGCACCACCTTGCCGACGTGGTTGCCGGCGACGTTGTCGCCGTTCACCACGACCAGGTCGACGTCGCCGTCGCCGTCGAAATCAGCGGCCCGCAGGCTGTTGCCACCCCAGGAGGGCGTGTGCTGGTCGAGCACGTGGCGGGTGAAGGTCTCGTCGCCGTTGTTGATGTACAGGAGCAGCAGCTGGCGGCCCTGCGCCACCACCACCGCGATGTCGGGGCGGCCGTCGCCGTTGAAGTCCGCGATGGCGTTGCCGATGGTGCCGGAATCGACCGCCACCAGGTTCTCGCGCAGCGCTCCGGGTAGCACGCCCGGCGGGATCTCGCCCGGAGCATCACGCCACAGGCGCTCGAAATCAGCGGTCCGGTAGTAGATGCCGAGGAAGCTCTCGGCGTCCTGCGCCACGCCGTCGCCGAAGGCATTGGCGACGATGTCGACGAGGCCATCGCCATTCATGTCGACGTTGTGATGCTGAACGAGGCGCTGCTTGCCGTTGACGAGCATGCGCTCGCGCACGTTCTTGCCGTCGATCTCCCAGTCGGCGATGTTGGCGATGCCGACCTTGGTCATCGGAAAGCGTCCGTGCGTCACCAGGCGCAGGCCATGCTCCGTGAGTGACATGTCGATCGGATCGCTCGCCACCCGCGTGTAGCCCGTGCGCTTGCCGCTCGTAATGTCGAGGGCGACCACGTCGTCCCACCTGTCGAAACCGGCCCGCCGCTCACCGCCACCGACCCAGTCGTCGATCACGGTGCGCCCGACGTACAGGCGCTTTCGCTTCGGATCGACCTGGGTGGAGAGGATCAGCGCATCGGGTTCCAGTTCGAGCTTCGGGAACTGCGCCCGGAAGGTCTTGGTGAGTGGCGCCTTCGGCTCCTGCTGTTCGAGATCGCGCCATGAGCGCGCACCGCCGACGAAGTACTCGCGCATGCGCCGGAACTCCTCCGGCGTCATCTCCGGCTCGGCCGGGATATACATCTTGAAGGGATACAGGTCGCGGAAGTAGCCGTGGCTGTCGTACAGGAAATACCGCTTGGTGTAGTCCTGCGCCGGCTCGAGCTCGGGCGGGAAGGTCTCGGTGCGCATGTCCGGGAACTCGTCGCCCTTCATGCCGACGTAGTTACCCATGTAGTGCAGCGCGAAGGACCAGTATTCCTTCGACAAATCGCCTGGCTCGGGCGCAAGGTGGCAGCGCAGGCAGTGCCTGTCGACCAGTTCCTTGCCGGTCAGCTCGGACTTTGGCGCTGCAGGCGGTGATTCCTCGCCGCCCCGGCCACAGCCGCCGAGGACGAGGAGGACGACAACCACAACCGGAGCGCGGTAGCAGGACGGCATCCACGCGGCGCCCCGAGATCCCGATGCATTCATCTGTGCCATCCCCCGCACGACACCTGCAGCCCGCAGTCTCGCCTCGATTCTACGCGATTCCGCCGCTATCCAGCCTCAGCCGACGACCTGCGCCGCGATCCGCTCGCGCAGCCTGGCGGACAGCACCCCGCAGCGGGCGAGGCGCCGCTTCAGCGGCTGTTGACGGCGTAGCGCCCCGGCCCGAGCAGGGCCACGGCCACGGCGACCGCCAGGAACAGCCCCTGCAGCTCGAGTGCCCAGCCGCCGCTGCGGCCGATCTCCAGCAGTTCGTGACGGTGGGCAAGCCCGAACGCGAACAGCATGTTGACCGCAATCACCAGCGCCGCCGGACGTGTGTACCAGCCGACGATGACCATGAGCGGTGCGATGACCTCGCCGACGTAGACCCCGTAGGCGACCCAGGCCGGCAGACCCGCCCCGGTGACGAGTCCTGTGATGTAGCCGATGCCGCCGGCGAGCTTGGCAAGGCCGTGGAGCAGTATCAGCCCGCCGAGGGCGAGGCGCAGGAGCAGGCAGCCGACGTCATTCATGCCGATGGCCTCATCAGAACCGCACCACCGGCGGTGCATTGACCGCCGACCAGGCTTCGTAAGGCACGAACTTCCGCGCCAGGATGTCCCAGAACAGCTGGTCCTCGAGCCAGCGCCGGCGCATGAGATCCTGCGCCGCGAGATCGGCAGATGAATAACGCTGGCGCCGGCGCTTCTGCAGGATCTCGAAGTAGCTGTCCATGACGGTACCGTAGAGATCGGTCACCAGCGCGAAGGTCGGCTCGTCGGCAACGAGCTGCGGCCCGTACATGCTCACTCCCGTGCAGGTGCCGATGCGATGCCATTTCCACGCTCCTGCGTCAGGCTTGCCGCAGCCGCGCGAGCGGTATTTTTCGCGGTCCACGCCGTGGCGGACGAACACGGCCGCCACGCGCTCGTCCATGAACGCAAGGTCCTCGGCCGGCTGCGCCGACTTCAGCATGTCCATCGTCGCACCGATGTTGCCGACACCCTGTGCGGAGACCTGCACCACCAGCGTGGCATGCAGCATGCCGACCAGCGGCGTGCGCGGATGCACCGCCAGCTCGATGAAGCGGTTCCAGCGCCCGCCGACGATGAACGGCGGCTTCTCGACGGTGGTCATGATCGTCATGACGCCGGCCTTCTCCACCACCTCGCCGCGCCGCACGCGTACCTCGTAATGGCCGTTGTCCGGCACGTCGGCGACCCACGGTTCGACGCTGCCACGACCGTCGAAACGCTGCACGTTCTGCCAGAAGCGCTGCTCGGTCGTGCTCATGAAAGCGAGCATGCGCTCGGCGACCACTGCCTGCCCGGGCGTCAGTTCACCAAGGGAATCACCCGGCCCCGCCGCCAGCGCCACCGTCGCGGCCCATCCCTGCAACAGCAGCAGCAACGCGTTGCGGACGGGAGCCATCATCAGGGACCGGCCGAGGCGGCCGGCAGCATCTCCGCCGCATTGGCTTCGCGCAGCTTCTGGATCACCTCGTCGTAGTACGGGCGGTCCTTCAGGCTGGCGTACTCGCCGGGGAAACACACCGTGGTGAGATCCGCGGCAGCGGGCGAGAAATTCGCCAACGCGACCGCACAGCGCAAGCCCCCGGGAAGACGCGTATTGTCGATCACCGGAAAATCGTAGTACCCGACGGTGAAGGTGGCCCGCGAATCCGGCAGCTGCACCTGGCCGTCCGGTGCAGTGACCTTCATGCGCACCGTCAGCTGCTGCTGCTCGGCGTCGACCTGCAGTACACGCAGGCTCACCTCGGCGTGCTGCTGACGCACGGTGACCATCTCCGGATCGAGCGCCACGCCCGCGGCGCCCGCCTGCGCCAGGGCATCGAGATCGACCGAGCGGCGGAAACTCTGCCCATGGCCCTCGAGGGCAAACAGTTGCTTGGCCGTGATCTCGCGCGCCACGCGGCGGATACGCTGCAGGTACTCCTCGCGCTCGGCGTCGCGTGAGCGCAGCAGCTGGCGCTGGATCTCGAGGAACAGGGGCTTCAGGTTCAGCGAATCGTGGAAATTGTAGGTGAGCAGCTCCAGGTTGAGCACCCTGGCACCGAGGTCATCCGCACCGGGTTGCAGGAAGGTCGAGATGATCGAGACGAACATGTCCTTGCGCAGGCTCGCCTCGGCCTCCTCGCGCCGGCTCATGATTTCGGAATACAACCGCGCATTGGTGTCGAGCGACTGGCGCCGCTCGAGCAGCTGTGAGCCGGTCATGCCGACGAAGGCCACGGCGAAGGCGGTGAGCAGGCCGCCGAGCGGCTGCATCACGACCTGGAGCTTGTCCCAGAAGTCCTTCTTCCCCGGGCTTACGGTCATGGCGGTTCAGCGGCGCCGGGCGACGAGCGCGCCATCGCGCAGCTCGAGCACGATGTCGGCCTGTGCCGCATCGTCGTAGGAAGCCACGGCAAGCTGCGTCGAGAGCCCCGCCCGCGTGATCGTCAGCAGGCACCGGCCGGTCTCGGCGACGACCAGGTTGTAGCTGCCGGCCTTGTCCGTGGTGACCGCCGGGTAGGAGGTCGACCCACACTGCGCAGCCACGGTCACATCCGCACCGACCGGAGTGCCGCCCAGGCTCACCTTGCCGTAGATCTCGCCGCCTGCAGCAGCAACCGGCAAGGCGGACAGCAGCGTGATCAGGAACCGTGTCGTGTTCATGGAACATCCCTCGTCGTTGGACCCCGGCGCAGTATAGTCCGGGACGGGCGCGCGCCGATCAGCCGCGCAGCTCGCGGCGCAGGATCTTGCCGACGTTGGACTTCGGCAGCGAGGCCCTGAACTCGATGTGCTTCGGCACCTTGAAGGCCGCGAGGTTTTCGCGGCAGAGCCGGCGAATGTCGTCGGCTGTCGCGCTCATGCCGGCGCGCAGCACCACGAACACCTTCACCGCCTCGCGCGTGACCGGGTCAGGAACCCCGATGCAGGCGGCCTCGAGCACCGCCGGGTGCATCGTCACCACGTTCTCGATCTCGTTCGGGTAGGCCTTGAGGCCGGAGACCGAGATCATGTCCTTGAGCCGGTCGACGATGCGAAAGTAACCACGCTCGTCCATCACGGCAATGTCGCCGGTACGCAGGTAACCGTCCGTCGTGAACGCGGCGCGGCTGGCCTCACCGTTGCCCCAGTAACCGCTCATGACCTGCGGACCCTTCACGCAGAGTTCGCCCGGTGCGCCCGGCGCGCTCGCGCGACCTTCCTCGTCACGCAACGCCACGTCGGTGCCCGGCAGCGGCATGCCGATGGTGCCGCTGAATTCCTGCTGCTGCGGTGGATTGATGCTCACCACCGGCGAGGCCTCCGACAGTCCGTAGCCCTCGAGGATCGGCTTTCCGGTCGCCGCCTGCCACTGCCGGGCAGTCGCCTCCATCACGGCCATGCCGCCGGCCGACACCAGACGCAGGTGCGAGAAGTCGACGCTGCGGATGTCCGGATGACTGGCCAGGTGCTGGTAGAGCGTGTTCACGCCGGTCATGGCGGTGAACTTCCAGCGGCGCAATTCGCGGATGAAGGCCGCCAGGTCGCGCGGGTCGGGTATGAGCACGTCGTGGCCGCCGAGTTCGGTGTACGCAAGGCAGTTACAGGTGAGTGCGTAGACGTGGTAAAGCGGCAGCGCGGTGATGACGATCTCCTCGCCCGGACGCGACAGGCCCTGGAACCAGGTGTTGATCTGGCGCACGTTGGCCATGAGGTTGCCGTGGCTCAGCATCGCGCCGCGCGCGACTCCGGTGGTGCCGCCGGTGTACTGCAGGCAGGCCAGGTCAGCGGCACCGAGTGCCACCGGCTCGGGCCGCAGGACGTGGCCGATGGTCGCATCGAATTCGACCGCACCCGCCAGCTCGAACGGCGGCACCAGGCGGCGCAGGTGGCGCACCACGAAGTTGGCGAGCTGCCGGCGCGGAAAACCGAGCAGATCGCCGACCTCGGTGACGATCACGTGCTCGACTGCGGTACCCGGCAGTGCCTTTTCGAGCGCCGCCCCGGCGTTGGCGATGACGACAATGGCCCGGGCCCCGGAGTCCTTGAGCTGGTGGGAGAGTTCGTGCGCCGTATACAGCGGATTGACGTTGACCACCACCATGCCGGCGCGCAGGACACCGTAGAGCGCCACCGGGAACTGCAGCAGGTTCGGCAGCATGATGGCCACGCGGTCACCGCGCGCGAGCCCGAGCCGCTTCTGCAGGAACGCCGCGAAGCGAGCCGACCACACGTCGAGTTCGAGGTAGGTGATGGTGCGCCCCAGGCTGGTGAAGGCCGGCCGGTCGGCAAAGCGCTGGCACGCCGTCGCGAGCATCCCGGCGAGCGACTCGGCCGGGTCGACCACGATCCCACGTGGCACGCCGGGCGGGTAGTTCGCAAACCAGGGCCGGTCCATGCGCGTTCCTACTCGATGACCATTTCGCCGAGCAGCGCCTCTGCGCCGTAGACCTCGGCGAGCGCCAGCACCATCACCGCCGGATGCACCGCCACCGAGCGGTTGAGCACAGGGTCGAAACCGTAGTCGCCGCCGATGGAGTGGATGTTGCCGTCGAAGATGAGCCCGACCAGGCGCCCGGCGGCATCCAGCACCGGGCTGCCGGAGTTGCCTCCGGTGATGTCGGTGTTGGCGACGAAGTCGAAGCGGGTCTCGAGGTTGACGCGATCCTGCGCCCACAGCCAGCGCGGCGGCAGGCGAAACGGCGGCTGGCCGGTGGCGCGTGCGTACAGCCCCTCCAGCGTCGTGAACGGGGTGATTTCGCGTTCCGCCTCGCGCCAGCCCTGCACGGCACCGTAGCTCAGCCGCAGGGTGAAGGTGGCGTCGGGATAACCCGCCTTGCCCTGCACCGCGAAGCGCGCGCGGGCGAGGCGTTCACCAGCCGCCGCGAGGGGGGCCTCGACCTCGTCGTCGTAGCGCTGCCGCAGGCGCAGCGCCTCGGGCTCCAGGCGCAGGGCCAGCGCGACGAGTGGGTCGCCCGACTGCTCGAGCGTCGCACGCGTACCCTGCCACAGCCGGGCACGGAAGGCCGGGTCACCGAGCTTCGTCTCGCGGACGAGGCGCGCGGCGAGGGCGCGCGGTGCGGTCCGCCCGAGCGCGAGGCGCACCGTCGGGTCATCGACGCCGAGTGCCTCGACCATCTTCTCGAGCGAGAACGCGAGACGCAGCGTCTCGAGCTCGGTGTAGACCGGTGCCGGTGCGAGCACCTGCTGTTCGAGCAGCGGCAGCGCGGCGTCGGTGTACTCGCGCTGGCGCTGCTCGTTCGGCTTCTCCCGCTCGCCCGCCGCACGTACCAGCACGCGGGCATATCCGGCCAGCTCACCCTGCAGGGCCACGCCCCGCTCGAAATACAGGTGCCGGTCGAAGATCGCACGCCAGGTGGCGAGCGCGCTCCCGATCTCGTCGAAGGAGCCGGCTGCAGGCCGCAACCGGGGATTGCCGGTGAGCGCCTCGCGCAGGGTCTGTTCCTCGCGCTCGCGAGCGCGCAGGAAATCCTCGTCGAGCAGCACCTGCATCTGGATGCGACGGACCTTGAATACGTTCTCGAGGCCGAACAGCGGTTCCTGCACGATGCGGGCCGAATCCGGGCTGCGGGCGGCGAACTCGAGGTAGCGGCCGCGCAGCTCCGCGGCACGCAGCAGCCAGCGCGCGAGCTGCTGGTTACGCTCGAAGCGCAGCTCGGCGACCGTCTTCAGCCGCTCGGTACTGCCGGGGTGGCCGGCGACGAAGACCGGCTCGCCCGCCGCCGCGCCGGCGCGGCGCCAGCGCAGGTGCCCCGGGGTCGCCGCCGGGGCGTCGCCGGCGTAGAGCCGTAGCAGCGCAAAATCGAGGTTCCAGCGCGGGAACTGGAAGTTGTCGATATCGCCACCGAAGAAGGCGATGTCGGTCTCGGGAGCGAACACCAGGCGGACGTCGTCGTAACGCTGGTAACGGTAGATGAAGTACTGGCCGCCGCCGTACAGCGTCACCGCCTCGCAGGACTGGCGGGTTGCGGCATCGCGGTGGCGCTGCTCACAGTCGGCCTCCAGGCGGGTCAGCACTGCCTTGCGGGCGCGGTTGGCCTGCGGCCCGGCGCTGTCGCCGACGGCGGCCATGACCTGTGCGGTAACGTCCTCGAGCGCGACCAGCACCGAGGCCTGCTCGGCGGCACAGCGCTGCTCCTCGGCCCGGGAACGGGCGAGGAATCCCGCCGCCTGTACGTCGCGCGCCGGTGTCGACAGACGGCTCAGGCAGTCGACCACGCAGTGATGGTTGGTGAGCACCAGGCCCTGCGGCGAGGCCACCGAACCGGTGCAGCCGCCTTCGAGCCGTACCGTCGCCTGGCGCACGCGGTCGAGCCAGGGCTGGTCGATGTCCACGCCATAGCGGCTCTTCACGTTTTCGCGCGGGAAGTTGTCGAAGGTCCACATGCCCTCGTCGGCAAGCGCTGGCAGGCAGACGATCAGGGCAGCGAGGGCTAGGCTGGCTCGGCGCATGAGGCAATCCGCGGGGAAGTCCGCCGACAGTGTACTGCCCCTGCGGCGTGGCAATATAGGGCTGTTCCTGCTAACGTGCGGCCCGGCTGCGGTGGCCCGTCCGCACGCCGGCGCCCACGAGGAAACCCCGGGCAGCTCCGGAAAGTCAGCTCCTTGGCCCGCTCCCGCATTCCACATTTCTACCGTATGTCACCCGCTGAGCGGGTGCGCGCGGTGCATGAGCGCGGTCTGCTGTCGGACGCCGACCTCGCCCGCCTTGCCACCGGTGAGGCGACGCTCGATATCAACGCCGCCGACAAGATGATCGAGAACGTCATCGGCGTGCTCGGCATGCCGGTCGGTCTCGGGCTCAACTTCCTCATCAATGGCCGCGACTACGTGGTGCCGCTGGCGGTCGAGGAGCCCTCGATCGTGGCCGCACTGAGCGCCGCCGCGAAACTCGCCAGGCAGTGCGGCGGTTTCACGGCGAGCGCCAGCCCGCCGGTGCTGATCGGCCAGATCCAGGTCCTCGACGTCCCCGACATGGAGCGCGCCATGAGTGCACTCATGGAACGCCGACAGGAGATCCTCGATCTCGCCAACAGCTTCCATCCGCGCATGGTGGCGCGCGGCGGCGGCGCGGTGGACATCGAGGTGCGCCGTTACCCGATGACCACGCTCGAAGGCGAGATGCTGGTGCTGCACCTGCTGGTCGACACCCGCGATGCCATGGGCGCCAACCTCGTCAACGGCATGTGCGAGGGCGTGGCCTCGCTGGTGGAGTCGATCAGCGAGGGCGAGGTGTTCCTGCGCATCCTCTCCAACCTCGCCGATCGGGCGCTGGCGCGCGCCGAGGTCACGTTGCCGCCCGGCGAGCTTGCCGGCAAGGGCTACTCCGGTGAACGCGTACGCGATGGCATCATCGTTGCCTCGGACTTCGCCGCAGTGGATCCCTACCGCGCAGCGACGCACAACAAGGGCATCATGAACGGCGTCGACGCCGTCGCGCTCGCCACCGGCAACGACTGGCGCGCCATCGAGGCCGGCGCCCACGCCTACGCCGCGCACAAGGGCCGCTACCGCTCGCTCTCCCAGTGGTGGCAGGACGAACGCGGCAACCTGCGCGGACGCCTGGAAATGCCGATGAAGGTCGGCATCGTCGGCGGCCCGCTCGAGTCCAACCCCGGCGTGGCCATGAACATGCGCCTGCTCGGCGTCAAGAGCGCACAGGAACTGGCCGAGGTGATGGCGGCTGTCGGCCTCGCGCAGAATCTCGCTGCCCTGCGCGCGCTCGCCACCGAGGGCATCCAGACCGGCCACATGACGCTCCACGCACGCAGCGTGGTCAAGGCAGCCGGCACGCCACCGGAGCTCTTCGACGAGGTGCTCGAGCGCGTCCTGCGCGACGGCGAGATCAAGGTATGGAAGGCGCAGGAGGTGCTCACGCAGCTGCGTCGGGAGCGCGAGGGTGTCGCACCGGCCGTCGTACTGCGCTCCGATGCCGAACTCGGCGTCGGCTACGGCAAGGCGATCCTGCTCGGCGAGCACGCGGTCGTCTACGGCCGCCACGCCATCGCGGTGCCGCTGCCGCTAACCACCCGCGCGGTGGTCGAGGACGCCGGCCATGGCGTCGAACTGCTGATTCCGCGCTGGGGCGTCGAGTACCAGCTCGCCAAGCCCCCCGAGCAGCGCCGTTCCTACGAGCGCGCGGCCGGGGCAATCCTCGACCGGCTCGGGCTCAACCAGCGCAACATCCGCATCGAGGTGTTCCCGGACGTGCCACGCGGCATGGGGCTCGGCGGCTCGGCGGCCATCGCCGTGGCCATCATCCGCGCCCTCGACCGGCACTTCGCCCTGCGCCTTTCCGACGCCGAGGTCAACGAGCTCGCCTACCTCTCCGAGGAGATCGCGCACGGCAGCCCGAGCGGCATCGACAACACGCTGGCCACCTACGGCCGCCCGCTGGTGTACCGGCGCGGCGACCCGCCGCTGGTCGAGCCGTTGAACATCACCCGGCCGCTGCATCTGGTGATCGCGATGACCCGCGACGAAGGCCTCACCGCGAAGACCGTCGGCAACGTGCGGGCGGCCCGCGAGCGCAACCCGCGCCTGTACGAGAAGATCTTCGACGACATCGATGCACTCGTCCTGCAGGCGGTGACCGCGCTGCAGGACCACGACGTCAAGGCCCTCGGCGACCTGATGAACGTCTGCCAGGGCCTGCTCAATGCGCTGCAGGTCTCCACCCCGGAACTCGAGCGGCTGATCGGCATCGCGCGCGGTGCCGGCGCGCTCGGCGCCAAGCTCACCGGCGGTGGCGGCGGCGGCGCCATCGTCGCCCTCTGCGAGGGCGACAGCACCATCGTGCGCCTGGCCCTCGAACGACAGGGTTTCCGCGCGCTGGAAGTGACGGTCGGGGGCACCTCGTGAGCGCCCTCGGGGCCCCGGACAACAACCCCACCGACCAGCTGATCCTCGTCGACTGCGAAGACCGCGACACCGGCCACCTCTCCAAGGAGGAGTGCCACCGCGGCGACGGCGTGCGCCACCGGGCCTTTTCGGTATTCCTCTTCAACGGGCGCGGCGAACTGCTCCTGCAACAGCGCAGTGCGGCCAAGCCGCTCTGGCCGCTGTACTGGTCGAACAGCTGCTGCAGTCACCCGCGCCGCGGCGAGACGGTCGAGGCCGCAGTGCAACGCCGCCTGCACGAGGAACTCTCGCTCGAGGCGGAAGTCGAGTTCCTGTACAAGTTCGAGTACCAGGCACGCTACCTGGACATCGGTGCAGAACACGAGGTGTGCTGGGTCTATGCCGGTTTCGGTGCCGGGGCACCGACCGCCAATGCGGCCGAGATCGCCGCCTGGCGCTATGTCACCCCGGACGCGCTCGCGGCAGAACTCAGCGCCGACCCGCAGCGCTTCACGCCCTGGCTGAAGCTGGAATGGACGGAGATCACCCGCCGCTATCTACCGTGGATTCTCGGCCGCGCGGGCGGCAGCTGAACTGTCAGGACATCGCCGCGCGGGGTCGCGTCAGCGAAAACGGGCCTTCCACTGCAGCTGGTACTCGTCGTCGCCACGCGGGTCGACGGTGAGGTGCCAGCCGGAATCGGCGCCGCCGACGATGAAGTCAGCCATATGCCCGACGGCTTCCGAGCGCGCGCTGATCCAGTCCATGGCCCGGGCGCGGAACTTGCGCCGGCTGTGCACGACCCGCACATCGAATCCCTCGGCGAGCTCGGACGCGGGTGCATCCACATCGGCCGCGGTGAGATCCTCGTCGGAGGGCAGGACGGCGGCGGCCAGGACGTTGTCCCATCCACCGGCGCCCGTGAACGCATCGGCAGCCGTCAGCTCGAACTCGAGCGGAACGCCTGACGATGGCAGGTCGGCGCAGGCAGGCCCGGCGCCGAGCACCAGCAGCGGCAGGAAGAGCACGACCGCCGGACGTCCCTGTCCGGCGGCCGGCCTGCGAGAAGCAACGCGTCTCGGACTCATCGACCGCTCACCCTGGCCATCCTGGCCGTCGGTGATCTCGACTCGAGAGCTACGTTAGACCTGGTCGAACGGCGCCACGGTGAACACCGTCACCGTTTGTGCGCGCGATGATATGTCACACGTCCGGGGTGATTCGGGTCGCCACGTTACGTCAAGCG
>CAYQAR010000002.1:65108-107754 GCA_964415505.1 uncultured Chromatiaceae bacterium
GGAGCAGCGCGCAGGCAGCGCAAGTCCGCGGCAGAGACCAGGCCGCCTCACCGGGACCTGGCACGACGCCTTGTTCAGGAATGCGGGCGCGCCACTGCGGGAGCAGGCCCGGCCTGCTCCCGCATCCGGCATCACTTCACCTGGATCTCGATCGGCTTCGGCTTCACGACCTGCGCCTTCGGGATGTGCACCTTCAGCACGCCATCCTTCGACTCGGCGTAGATCTTCGCCTCGTCCGCGTCCGCCGGCAGCGAAAAGCTGCGCTCGAAGCTGCCGTAGAACGATTCGACGCGGTGCTGCTTCTCGCTGTCGTCCGTGCGTTCGAAGCGCCGTTCGCCACGGATCGAGATCACGCCGTCATTGACCGTGACCTCGACATCCTTCTTCTCGACTTCCGGCAGTTCCGCCTTGATCAGGTACTCGGTCTTGGTCTCCGAGATATTCGCCACCGGGCGCCACTGCGCCACCTGCGCCGCCTCGCCCTGGCCTGCGGCCGGCAGCGAGCGGTTGAGCACGCGGTTGTAGCGGTCGAAAAGGTCTTCGAACTCCCGGAACGGGCTCCAATGCACCAGGGTCATGTCGTCATCTCCTGTCTGGGTAACCGACTGCCAGGGCCCGGCCCCGGCGCTGACCTATCAATGGGGCCGGGGCGGGATTTTTCAACGGCAGCCGATGGGATCAGGAGGTAGGGCGTGGTCCGGTGACAGCGAGCACGTCGCAGCCGAGCCGGCCGATGACCGGTTCGGTGGTGCTGCCGATCAGGAACCGGCGCACCGGGCCGCGCGCTACGGCACCGAGCACGACGAGATCGGCACCGGTGCGGGTCGCCACCTCGGGGATCGCTTCACGCGGATCACCGGGCTCGATCTGCAGTGCCGCGGCGGGAATCCCCTGGCGCGTGGCAAACGCCTCCAGCGCGACCCGCTGTGCCGCGAACGTTCCCGTGCGCCGGTGGATGACGGACCCGCGGGTGGCACCGGGCGCCCGCAGCGGCATGTTCTCGGACGGCAGGTGACAATGCACGAGACCGATGTGGGCCTGTGGCGCCGCTACTGCCCGCGCCGCAGCGACGAGCGCGTCATCGAGCGCTGCCGGACGGTCGTGCTCGTGCAGCGGGTCGATGGCCACGAGGACCCGGGCATAGGCGGCGTGAGCCTGCGGGTCGGCGAGAAGGACCGGGCACGGACTCAGGCGCAACACCTGCCATTCGGGAGCGCCAGGCAACCAGTGCCGCGTGCGCGCATCGCGCGGTATGTCGAACACGAGCAGGTCGGCACCAGACTCGCGCGCCAGCGCAGCGGCATCGGTTGCGGCCTCGACCCGCTCGATGCTGGCATCGCACTGCCGTGCAAGCGCTTCTGCGCGCGCCACGGCGGCACCGATCACCAGGATGCGGCGCAGGCCAGCCACGCCGGTATCAGGCACCGACACCGGCCAGCGCCTCGTCGAGCGCGCGGATGAGGTCGGCTGCATCCTCCATGCCGACAGACAGGCGCACGAGCCCGTCGCTGATGCCGACGCGCCGCCGCTCGGCCTCCTCGACATCCGCATGGGTCATGGTCACGGGATGCGTGATCAGCGACTCCACGGAGCCGAGGTTTTCGGCGAGGCTCCAGACGCGGATGCGATCCATCAGCGCCTTGCCCGCGGCGACTCCGCCGCGGACTTCGAACCAGAGCATGGCCCCGAAACCCGAGGCCTGCCGCATGGCGAGCTCGCGCTGCGGGAAGGACTCCAGCCCCGGGTAGCGCACCGTGGCCACTTTTGGATGCGCCTCGAGAAAGCGTGCGATGGCCAACGCGTTCGCCGACTGGCGCTCGAGCCGTACCGAGAGCGTCTTGCAGCCCTGCAACGTGAGCCAGGCACCGTGCGGCGCCATGATCATGCCGGTCGCGTTCTGGATGAAGCGCAGTGCGCGGTCGAGTTCCGCGGTGCGCGCCACCACGGCACCGCCGACGGTGGCGTTGTGGCCATCGAAGTACTTGGTGGTGCTGTGCACCACGAGGTCAGCACCGAGTTCGAGCGGCCGCTGGTAGTACGGCGTGAGGAAGGTGTTGTCGACCGCGTGCAGGATGCCGGCTTCGCGGGCGATGGCCGACACCGCAGCGATGTCGGTGAGCTTCAGAGTCGGGTTGGCCGGCGTCTCGGTGAGCACGAGGCGCGTGTTCGGCCGCAGGGCACGACGCACTGCCTCGGGCTGCGAGGTATCGACGAAGGAGAACTGGACACCGAAGCGGCTGAACACCTTGGTCGACAGCCGATAGGTGCCGCCATAGACAACGTCGGAGACGATGGCGTGATCGCCGGCGTTGAGGCAGGCCAGGTACACCGCCTGCAATGCCGCCATGCCGGTACCGTAGCAGGTGCAGTCGGCCCCGCCCTCGAGATCGGCGAGCTTGACCTCGAGGGCGCGCACCGTCGGGTTGCCGGAGCGCGAGTACGAGTAGCCTTTCGCCAGATACTGGTCAACCGACTCCTGTACGTAGGTGGTCGTCTGGTAGATCGGCGTGAGGATCGACCCGGTGACCGGATCTGGCGCCACACCGGCGTGGATCTGCCGCGTGTCGAATCCCAGCGGCTCGCCTTCTTGTCGCTTCGCATCATTCATGGTGAATTCCCTGCCCGGACACCGGATCGACGTCCGCAGGCCACATTGTATAGGGCGCATGGGACAGCCGCCCGCGGTTGCAGCCGTACCCGGGAATCGCGATCATGCAGCCATGGTTCTGCAGGATGTCCAGATCTTCGAACTCGATGAGCTGCGGCAGCGGGTCCGTGGCCCGGAGCCCCGGTTTTTCGAATTCCTGCGCTCGGACCGCCTGTCAGCCGCCCTGTACCGCCTGCCGGCAGGCGCCGCCGACCTGCAGGGTCCGCACCTGGAGGACGAGGTCTACCTGGTGCTCGAGGGCAGCGCGCGGCTGCGCGTGACCGGCATCGACCACGAGATCCGGCCGGGGCTGGTGCTGTTCATCCCGGCCGAGGCACGTCACAGCTTTGTGGAAATCCGCGAGGACCTGGCCCTGCTCGCGCTGTTCAGCGCCAGCGAGCGTCCCTACGGCGACTGACGCCACGGCGCCCCGTCAGAACTGCTCGTCGGGGAGTGCGATCAGCGGCTCGCAGCCGGCCTCGATGCCGCGCCGCCACGCCGTGGCCGCCGGCATGATCTGCCCAGCGTAGAAGCGCGCGGTAAGTATCTTCGCTTCGAGGAACCCGGCATCACCGCTGCCTGCTGCCAGCCGGTCGCAGGCCACGGCGGCCGCACGCGCGAGCTGCCAGCCGCCGAGCACCGTGCCGACCAGCATCAGCAGGTTCCAGGACACGGCACCGGGCACCGCCGGGTCGCGTGCATGGTTGGCCGCGAGCCAGGCACCGGCCGCTGCGATCGATTCGACCCCTTCCTTCAGTGCGGCACGCACGTCGGCAAGCTGCGCCTCGCGGCGCTGCAGCCCGGCCACGGTCGCAGCCATTTCCCCGACCAGATCGCGCAGCGCCGCACCGCCATCGCGCAGGATCTTGCGCCCGACGAAGTCGGCGGCCTGGATGCCGGTGGTGCCCTCGTAGATGGTGGTGATGCGCGCGTCGCGGAAGTACTGGGCGGCACCGGTCTCCTCGACGTAGCCCATGCCGCCGTGGACCTGCAGTGCCAGCGAGGTCAGCTGCTGGCCGGTCTCCGTGCACCAGCCCTTGATGACCGGCGTCAGCAGTTCGACACGCGTCTGATGACGGGCGCGTTCTGCGGGGTCGGCAGCATGGTGTGCATGATCGAGGCTCGCCGCGGCCACGTAGGCGCTGGCGCGCATCGCTTCGATCTGCGCCTTCATGGTGAGCAGCATGCGGCGCACGTCGGCGTGGCCGATGATGGTGGCACGGGCGCCAGCGCCGGGCACGCGACCCTGCACGCGTTCGCGCGCATAGGCGCGCGCCTGCTGATAAGCGCGCTCGGCGATCGCCACACCTTCCATCCCGACGCACAACCGCGCGTGGTTCATCATCGTGAACATGCAGGCGAGGCCTTCGTGCGCTGCGCCGACCAGCCAGCCGGCCGCGCGCTCGTAGGCCATCACGCAGGTCGGGCTGCCGTGGATGCCGAGCTTGTGCTCGACCGACACCACGCTGACATTGTTGCGCTCGCCAGGCTGCCCGTCGGGACCCGGCAGGAACTTCGGCACCAGGAACAGCGAGATGCCGCGCGTGCCGGGCGGTGCGTCGGGCAAGCGCGCCAGCACCAGGTGCACCACGTTCTCGGTCATGTCGTGGTCGCCCCAGGTGATGAAGATCTTCTGCCCGGTGATGCGGAAATGGTCCCCCTCGGGCACCGCCTGCGAGCGCACCGCGGCGAGATCGGAGCCCGCCTGTGGCTCGGTCAGGTTCATGGTGGCGGCCCACACCCCGGTCACCAGCTTCTCGAGATACAGGGCGCGCTGCGCCGCGCTGCCGTGCTCGGCAATGGCGCGTGCCGCACCCTGTGTCAGCAGCGGACCGAGCGACCAGGCGAGGTTTGCCGACTGCCAGATCTCCTCGGCCGCCACGCCGACCACGTACGGCAGGCCCTGGCCACCCTGTTCCGTCGGGAAGGCGAGACCCGGCCAGCCGCCGGCGATGAACTGGCGGTAGGCCTCGGTGAACTCGCGCGGCACACGTACCACACCGTTTTCCAGGCGCGTCCCCTGCAGGTCACCGATGCGGTTGGCCGGGGCCAGCACCCCGGCAGCGAACTGCGCCGCCTCGCCAAGCACGGCCTCGACCACATCGGGGGTGGCTTCGGCGAATGCCGGCAGTCGGGTGATGGCGCCGAGGCCGGCGAGCGCCTCGAGGACGAACTGCATCTCCTGCAGGGGTGCCTGGTACTCGGCCATGCAAAGCCTCGTTGCGTGCTGGTCCTCCGGGGCCGCATATTCTAGGTGAAGTGCCCGGGTGCAGCGATGACCGGCTGCTCAGATCGAGGCCAGGTACCAGTCGTAGTCGAGATCCGGCACGCAGGCGTGGAACTGTTCGGCCTCGAAGCGCCGCGCCTGGGCGAACACCCGGCAGAATTCCGGCCCGAGGTAGCCCGGCAGGATCGACCCGGCCTCGAAGGCGTCGAGCGCCGCCCCCCAGCGGTGCGAGAGGCGCACCTCGGTGTCGATCCGCTCGCCCTCGCGCACCATCGGCGGGGGTTCCAGCGCCTTGTCGATGCCATGGTGCACGGCCGCGAGGATCGCCGCGACAGCGAGATAGGGATTGCAGTCGGCGCCGGCCGGGCGGTGCTCGAGGCGCAGGTTGCGGTCATCCGACACCGGGATACGGACCGCGACACCGCGGTGGTTCGCTCCCCAGTTCGGCGCGATCGGCGCGAAACAGCCCGGGCGGATGCGCCGGTACGAATTGGCGTTCGGACAGAAGATCGCGAGCGATTCGCCGAGCGCCGCGAGCAACCCGCCGATCGCGTGGCGCAGCGGTGGTGCGTAGGCCTGGCCCGGCGCCGGCATCGGACCGAAGACGTTGCGCCCTGCCGCATCGACCAGGCTCAGGTGCACGTGCATCCCCGAGCCGTCGCGATCGCCAAAAGGTTTGGCCATGAAGGTCGCGGCAAGCCCGTGGCGGCTGGCCACACCGCGGATCAGCCGGCGCAGCAGCACCGCGTGGTCGCAGGCGAGCAGCGCGTCGGGGACGTGGTTCAGGTTCACCTCGTACTGGCCTGCGCCGTACTCGGACACCACGCTGCCGGCCGGTATCTGCTGGGCGGCGCAGGCGTCGGTGATGGCCTCGAACAGGCCCTCGAGCTCGTGCAGATCCTCGAGGCTGTAGACGCGCGGGCCCTCGGCACGACGCTCGGTGCCGGGCACGCGCATGCGACGCGCGCGCGGCGTGCCGCCGCGCGTGTCGTCGAGCAGGTAGAACTCGTACTCGACGGCGACGACGGGCGTCAGCCCGAGCGCGGCGAAGCGCGCCACGACACCGGCGAGCACCTGGCGGCTGTCGGCGAAGTATGGCCGCCCGTCGCGATGTTCCATGGCGAGCAGCGCCTGCGCGAGCGGTGCGCGTGACCACGGCACCGGCACGATCGAGTCGGGCACGAGCCGGCAAAGGTAATCGGGATCGCCGTCCTCGCTGCCCTGCGCGAGGCCCTCGATCAGGCTGCCGCGGCTGTCGAGCAGGTAGCCGGAGGCCGGAAACGACAACCCGGCACGGGCGATGCCCTCGAGTTCCTTCAGCGTGCAGCGCTTGCCGCGCAGGATGCCGTTGAGATCCGGCAGCAGCAGTTCGACCTGGCGCAGCCGCGGTTCGGCACGGCGCAGTTGCTCGATGGCCTGCGAAATCGCTTCGGGCATGTCGGTCGGGTCCCCTGTGCGCCGGCGGCACCGTGCGGTGCACTGTCGCGGCCTGCTACCATGCGCGCTCCGGGCCGCAGTTTACCCGGTTCCCAGGACAGGCCGCATGCAGCACCCGCCCTCCGCCCCCGCCGCGCCCCGGCGCCTGCCGTCATGAGCGCGGCACCGGGAGCGCACGTCCTCACCATCGTCTGCCCGGACACCACCGGCATCGTCGCCGCCGTGGCGGGCTACCTGAGCGACCAGGGCATCTTCATCGACGAGTCCTCGCACTACGGTGACCCGGAGACGAAGCGCTTCTTCATGCGCACGCGCTTCACCGCGCCAGCCGCAGGCTTCTCGCGCACCGCCTTCACCGCCGGCTTCGGGCCGATCGCCGCGCGCTTCCGCATGGAGTGGCAGGTGCACGACACGCAGGTGCTGCCGCGGGTCCTCGTCATGGTGTCGCGCCACGACCACTGCCTGAACGACCTGCTCTACCGCTATCGCACCCGCGCGCTCGCGATGCAGGTTCCGGCAATCGTTTCCAACCACATGGATCTCGCCGCGCTCGCCGAGTGGCACCGCGTACCCTACTTCCACGTGCCGGTGACGGCCGACAGCAAGCCGCAGGCCGAGCAGCGGCTGCTCGACATCATCGAGGACACCAGGGCGGATCTCGGCGTGCTCGCCCGCTACATGCAGGTGTTGTCGCCGCAGCTGTGCGCGCGCCTGCCGGGCCGGGTCATCAACATCCACCACTCGTTCCTGCCGGGCTTCAAGGGCGCCCGGCCCTACCACGAGGCCCACGCCCGCGGCGTGAAGCTGATCGGCGCCACCGCGCACTACGTGACCGCCGACCTCGACGAGGGGCCGATCATCGAGCAGACCGTGGAGCGCGTCGACCACACGCAGTCGGTGGAGGACCTCGCCGCCGTCGGCCGAGATGCTGAGTGCATCACGCTCGCCCGCGCCGTCAAGCTGCACCTCGACCGGCGCGTGTTCCTGAACGGACGGCGCACGGTGGTGCTGCGTTAGGAATATCCGCCCGGTTACTGGCTCGTCACCTCGATGGCGTTGACGAACGGGTCCTCGATGCCGTGCACGAACACCAGGTTGAGCGTCCCGTCGGCGACCGTGACGTTGAAGGTCTTCACGAGCGCCCTCAGGGAACCGGCCTCGGCGAAGACGTCGAGCCCCGCGATCGCCGTCACCCCCTCCGCCTGCACGTCGAACACGCGCTGGCCGACCGCGAACAACGCGGAATTGTTTTCGGAGAAGTGCAGCCGCACCTGGTAGACGCCGTTCGGTACCGTGAAGCTGTAGGTCATCGCCGGCGCTGCGGGTGAGTCCCAGCGCTCCGTGCGGTACAGCGCCTGGTCCGCGGTCCCCGCGATCGCGGTACCGGTCGGCCAGGCGAGCGCATTGCCCGTGTTGAAGCCCGTGTCTGCGCTCCAGGCGTTGCCCGCCGCATCCGTGTAGGCTGGACCGCCGGCGTTGACGCGGATCGATACCGCCGGCGGTGCCTGGGTCGTCGCACTCACCACGTTCGACCAGTCGCCGAGGTTGCCCGCGGCATCCGTGGCGCGCACCCGGAAGCTGTAGCTCGTCGAGGGCGACAGCGACGTCGAGCTGTAGCTCGTCGCCGTGGTAGTGCCGACCTGGGTGAAGCTCGAGCAGCCGGCGCCCGTGCAGCGCTCGACGCGGTAACCCGTCACCCCCACGTTGTCCGTGGCGGCGCTCCAGGCGAGGTCGATGCGGCTCGAACTCACCACGGTCGGCGCCGCGAGCACGGGTGCCGTCGGCGGTGTAGTGTCGCCGCCCGTGGCCGTGGTGACGCTGCCGGTGTTCGAGAACGGACCGAGGTTGCCGGCGGCATCCGTCGCGCGTACGCGGTAGCTATAGCTCGTCGCCGGCGAGAGCCCGGTGTTCGCGAGCGTGGTGGTGCTGGCCGGCAGGTTGGCGATCTCGACGAAGGTCGTGCAGCCGCTGCCGCTGCAGCGCTCGACGCGATAACCGGTGACGCCGACCGCGTCGCTCGCCGCGCTCCACGACAGGTTGACCTGCGTCGGCCCTGCCGCCACTGGTGCAGCGAGCACCGGCGCCGTCGGCGGCGTGGTGTCGGCCAGTGTCACAGCGGTCGCCACGTTCGACCAGGCGCCGAGGTTGCCGGCCGCATCCGTGGCCCGCACGCGGTAACTGTGGCTGGTGAGCGGCGCGAGTCCGCCATGGCTGAAGGCGAGCGTGGCCGAGGTGCCGACCTGCGCAAACGTGGTGCAGCCGGCGCCGCTGCAGCTCTCGACCTGGTAGCCCGTCACCGCCACGTTGTCCGTGGCGGCGCTCCAGCCGAGATCGATCTGCGTGGCGCTCACCGCCACCGGGATGGCGAGCACCGGCGCCGTCGGCGGCGTGGTGTCACCCGGCGCCTGCGAGATCACCTCGATCGCGTTGACGAACGGATCCTCGATGCCGTGCACGAACACCAGGTTGAGCGTCCCGTCGGCGACCGTGACGTTGAAGGTCTTCACGAGCGCCCTCAGGGAACCGGCCTCGGCGAAGACGTCGAGCCCCGCGATCGCCGTCACCCCCTCCGCCTGCACGTCGAACACGCGCTGGCCGACCGCGAACAACGCGGAATTGTTTTCGGAGAAGTGCAGCCGCACCTGGTAGACGCCGTTCGGTACCGTGAAGCTGTAGGTCATCGCCGGCGCTGCGGGTGAGTCCCAGCGCTCCGTGCGGTACAGCGCCTGGTCCGCGGTCCCCGCGATCGCGGTACCGGTCGGCCAGGCGAGCGCATTGCCCGTGTTGAAGCCCGTGTCTGCGCTCCAGGCGTTGCCCGCCGCATCCGTGTAGGCTGGACCGCCGGCGTTGACGCGGATCGATACCGCCGGCGGTGCCTGGGTCGTCGCACTCACCACGTTCGACCAGTCGCCGAGGTTGCCCGCGGCATCCGTGGCGCGCACCCGGAAGCTGTAGCTCGTCGAGGGCGACAGCGACGTCGAGCTGTAGCTCGTCGCCGTGGTAGTGCCGACCTGGGTGAAGCTCGAGCAGCCGGCGCCCGTGCAGCGCTCGACGCGGTAACCCGTCACCCCCACGTTGTCCGTGGCGGCGCTCCAGGCGAGGTCGATGCGGCTCGAACTCACCACGGTCGGCGCCGCGAGCACGGGTGCCGTCGGCGGTGTAGTGTCGCCGCCCGTGGCCGTGGTGACGCTGCCGGTGTTCGAGAACGGACCGAGGTTGCCGGCGGCATCCGTCGCGCGTACGCGGTAGCTATAGCTCGTCGCCGGCGAGAGCCCGGTGTTCGCGAGCGTGGTGGTGCTGGCCGGCAGGTTGGCGATCTCGACGAAGGTCGTGCAGCCGCTGCCGCTGCAGCGCTCGACGCGATAACCGGTGACGCCGACCGCGTCGCTCGCCGCGCTCCACGACAGGTTGACCTGCGTCGGCCCTGCCGCCACTGGTGCAGCGAGCACCGGCGCCGTCGGCGGCGTGGTGTCGGCCAGTGTCACAGCGGTCGCCACGTTCGACCAGGCGCCGAGGTTGCCGGCCGCATCCGTGGCCCGCACGCGGTAACTGTGGCTGGTGAGCGGCGCGAGTCCGCCATGGCTGAAGGCGAGCGTGGCCGAGGTGCCGACCTGCGCAAACGTGGTGCAGCCGGCGCCGCTGCAGCTCTCGACCTGGTAGCCCGTCACCGCCACGTTGTCCGTGGCGGCGCTCCAGCCGAGATCGATCTGCGTGGCGCTCACCGCCACCGGGATGGCGAGCACCGGCGCCGTCGGCGGCGTGGTGTCACCCGGCGCCTGCGAGATCACCTCGATCGCGTTGACGAACGGATCCTCGATGCCGTGCAGGAAGGCGATCGTCACGGCGCCATCGCCGACGGTGGTGTTGTAGGTCTTGACGAGTGCTGTACGGGCGCCCGCCTCGGCAAAGACATCGAGCGCCGCGTTGACCGTGACACCCTCGACCTGGACCGCAAACACCCGCTGGCCGATCGCGAACAGCGGCGAATAGTTCTCCGCAAAGTGCAGCCTTACCTGGTAACCACCATTCGGCACGGTGAAGCTGTAGGTCAGGGCCGGTGCCGAAGGAGCGTCCCAGCGCTCGGTGCGATACAGCGCCGGGTCGCTGGTTCCCGCAATCGCCGTTCCCGCCGGCCAAGACAGTGCGGTGCCGGTGTTGTAGCCGGTATCGGCCAGCCAGGTGTTGCCCGCCGAGTCGGTCAGCGACGGTCCACCGACATTGACGCGGATCGCCACCGCCGGCGGCGCCGGCGTGGCCACGCTCGCCACGTTCGACCAGGCACTGAGGTTGCCGGCCGCATCCGTGGCGCGCACCCTGAAGCTGTAGCTGGTGGCCGGCGTCAGGGAAGTGACGCTGAAGCTCGTGGCTGTCGTGGTACCGATCTGCGTGAAGTTGCTGCAGCCGATCCCGCTGCAACGCTCGATGCGGTAGCCGGTGACACCGACCACATCGCTCGACGCACTCCAGGCGAGGTTCACCTGCGTGGCACTCACCGCCACCGGCGCGGCCAGCACGGGCGGTGTCGGCGGGGTGATGTCGGGATTCGCCGCCGTCGTCGCACTGCCGACGTTCGACCAGGCGCTGAGATTGCCCGCCGCGTCCGTGGCGCGTACGCGGTAACTGTAGCTCGTGGCCGGTGCCAGTCCGGTGTTGCTGAGCGTGGTCACCGCAGCCGACACCTGTGCGATCTCACTGAAGATCGTGCAGCCGGCCCCCGTGCAGCGCTCGATGAAGTAGCCGGTCACACCGACCGCATCGCTCGCGCCGCTCCACGTAAGGTCGATCTGGGTCGAACCGGCCGCGACCGGCGCCGCCAGCACCGGTGCGGTTGGCGGCGTGGTATCGGGTACCGTGCCGGTCGTCGCTGTGCCGATGTTGGAATACGCGCTGAAGTTGCCGGCGGCGTCCCTGGCCCGCACGCGGTAGCTGTAGCTTGTAGTAGCCGCCAGGCCCGTGTTGCCGAGCGCAGTGACGCTGCCGGATACCTGCGCGATCTCGGCGAAGTCCGCACAGCCGGTCCCCTGGCAACGCTCGACGTGGTACCCGGTCACGCCGACTGCGTCGAATGCGGCGCTCCAGGCGAGATCGATGCGCGTGGCACCGACGGGCACCGGTGCCGCAAGCACCGGCGTCGTCGGCGGCGTGGTGTCCGGCCCGGTGTCGCTGCCGAGCACCTCGATGGCGTTGACGAACGGATCCTCGACACCGTGCACGAACACCAGGTTCAGCACACCGTCGGCCACCGTGGCGTTGAACGTCTTCACCAGTGCGGTCTGGGCACCCGCCTCGGCGAAGACATCCAGCCCGGCGATTGCCGTCAATCCTTCAGCCTGCACGTCGAACACGCGCTGACCGACGGCGAACAACGCAGAATTGTTTTCGGAGAAGTGCAGCTGTACCTGGTAGACGCCGTTCGGCACCGTGAAGCTGTAGGTCAGCGCCGGCGCCGCGGGTGCATCCCAGCGCTCGGTACGATACAGCTCGGGGTCGCTGGTGCCCGCAATCGCCGTACCGGCCGGCCAGGAGAGCGCATTGCCCGTGTTGAAGCCCGTGTCTGCGCTCCAGGCATTGCCCGCCGCATCCGTGTAGGCCGGACCGCCGACGTTGACGCGGATCAGCGCCGGCGGCGCCGCCGGCGTCACCAGTGTCAGCGTGTTCGAGTACGCACCGAGGTTGCCGGCAGCATCAGTGGCATGCACGCGCCAGCTGTAGCTCGTGCCACCGCTCAGGCCGGCACTCGTGAACGTGGTGCCGGCCGACGCTCCCACCTGGGCGAAATTGCTGCAGCCGATGCCGGTGCAGCGCTCGATCAGGTAGCCGGTCACGCCGACGTTGTCGGCCGCCGGAAGCCAGTTCAGGTCAGCCTGGCTCCAGGAGACGGTCACGCCATCGAGGTTGCCCGGTGCCGTTGGCGGTGTCGCGTCCTGCGCCGGGCAGTCAGGGTAGATGTTCGAACTCGCGGTCGTCGTCAGGCCCTGCGGGTCGGTCACGACCAGCCGCAGCTCGTAGAAATAGATCTCGCTCTCGCAGCCGATCGGTGTGATCTGCGTGATCGTGCTGCAGCTCTCGGTCGGCGGGTCGTTGTGCGTGTGCTGGTTGTGGTGCAGGATCGTGGTCCAGCTGCAGGACAAGGCGCCCGGCCCGCTTTCGGCATCGTCCAGCGAGGCCGTGAGCGGCAACTGCGTTGGCTCCGTCATGCTGTAGGTGCTGTTGTCGAGCGGACTGGTGATGGTCACGCCCGGCGGGGTGTTGTTCACGGAGATCAACACATTTGCCGTGCCGGCAAGCCCGCCGGAGTCGCGCGCCGTGAGGGTTGCGGTGAAATTGGTGATGCCCGCCGCGGTGTAGCTGTGGCTGGCGGTGATGCCGGTTTGCGTCGGACTGCCGTCGCCGAAATTCCAGGTGTAGGTCAGGGCGCCACCGTTGGCATCGGTCGTCTGGCTGGCATCGAAGTTGACCACCAGCGGGCTCAGCCCGTACTGGCGATCGACGGTCGCCACCGCCACGGGTGGCACGTTCGTCGTCGGCGCATAGCTGATCTTCTTGACGAACGCGGTCCACGAAATGTAGTAGAGCCCGCCGTTCTGCGGATGCGTGGCGAGCGCGACGATGCCACCGAGGCCGTCGCCGAAGTTGCGCACCTCGGTGAGCACGTTGTTCTGGTCGAAGGCGAAGCTCTTGATCCACTGGGCGCCGTAATCGCCCTGGAAGTAGGTGTTGGTGTACTGCGCCGGGAAATCACCGCCCGTGTACCAGATGCCGCCGGTCGAGGAGTTGCCGGGGAACGGCGCCCCGACGACGAGGCGCCCATCGGGGGCGGTGCTGCCGATCGGCCAGGCGACCGCATTGTTGCCGTTGTAGGCTGCGAAGCGCGAGGAACTCGAGTTGTGGCGCCAGTCGATCGCCGGGCGTTCGTGCACGAAGACATCGGCGCTGGTGATCTGCTGCGACGAGTTGCAGGGATTCGGCCAGCTCGGTGTGCCGAGGGTGTCCTGGCGGGTAAGTTCGCGAAACAGGAAATACTGGCGTGTGCAGCTGGTACCGTTGTAGAGCGGGTTCGGCGCGTCCTGGTTCGACACCGGAGTGTTCCAGTAGTCGTTCTGCTGTTCCTGGCCCTCGTACAGCGGCCAGCCGAAATTCTGCCCGCCCACCTGCACGACATCGAGGTCCTCCCATTCCGTCCAGCCCACGTCGCCCACATAGAAAACCCCCGGATTGCCGATCAGCGGGTCGTGGACGCCGGTATCCGGGCGCAGGGAGAAACGGAACGGATTGCGCAGGCCGAGGGCCCAGACCCGCGAACGCGCCGCGCGTGGCTTGGCCGGGTCGTAGAATGGGTTGCTGGCCACGCCGTCGCCGGTGTCCGGATCGATGCGCAGCAGTTTGCCGCCGAAGGAGTCCACCAGCTGTGAACGGAAGGCACCGACGGCTTCCGCCGGCCGGATGAGTCCCTCGCTCCGGGCCTGATCGTCATAGGCACCCGAGCCCGGACCCTGATCCACACCTGAATAATGGGCGCCGTCACCGCAACTCACCATCAGCGTGCCGTCCTGGCCGAAGACGAGCGAGCCGACCCCGTGCGACTCGTGCATCAGCGGGCAGCCGGTGTTGCGCGGCCGGGTCGGGTCGGAGCCCGTGGGATCCGACACCCAGTAGGACTCGCCGAGCAGCACCACGCGGCTGGTCGGATCGATGCCGTTCGCACGGCTGTAGTCGGAATCGCCAACCGGACGTGTGGCCCGGTAACGGGCGACGCGCCCGAGCGTTGGCTGGAACGGTGTGTGCGCGCCCGGCGTGTAGCCATCACCGCAGACGGGGGGTCCGGTCCGCGGCGAGTCGCAGTTGACCAGGTGCTCGCGCTCCACGGCGTACAGCAGGTACACGAAGCCGTTGGCGAGGAAGTTCGGATGCAGCGCGAAACCAAGCAGGCCGTGGTCGCGATAGGCAGCGACCTCGTTGCGGATATCGATGAAGCGCGTGGTGAGCGGACTGGCGGCGTCGATGACCCAGACGCTGCCGCCACGTTCCCACACGAACAGGCGGCCATTCGGCGCGAAAGCGAGGCCCACCGCTTCCTGCCAGGGCGCACCATCGGGACGCGTGAGCGTCGTCTCGGTGAATCCGGACGGCAGCGCCGCAAGCGCTGCCTGCCCCGCCATGAGCATGATTGCCGCGAGCGCGCCGGTGACGGCGCGACGCACGGCACATGGATCGAACATCATGTCCGTTCCCTCCCACCTGACCCGACACACGTACGTGCGGGTCGATTGTTGTTGTGACGCGGGCGACGGCCGCAGCCGGGAGGCGTGCCGCGCACAGGCGGCACGATCCGCATCTTTCGAATCATGTTGCCACAGTCGCCGTCGCGGCGACACGGTAGCGACGGGAAAATCTCAGTCAGGATTCGGACGCTGCCGTAACGCCCTGGTCCGGGTCATCCGGCACCGGGTCTTTATGTCAACTTTTCCGACGTTCCCCGAATCAGCGGCGGCACGGCGAATGCCGCACCGTGGCTCTCCAGCTCGTGATGTACGGATCCCGTGGCCTGCATTGACGTACCCGCCGGACGCGGCGTAGCGTTGGTCCGCCCATGGGCCGATGGGAGGGAATCATGTACCGCTTCGCTCCGGCTCTCCTCGCGCTGGGCACCGCGCTGCTCGCAGCCTGCGGTGGTGGTGGCGGTGGTGGCGACAGCACGCCGCCCGTTCCCGAACTGGCGATCACGGCGGCGAACGCCCGTGCAGTCGGTGCGGCGGTCGTCACGGCCACCGTGCTGGCATTCGATTTCGGCGACAGCAGCGGCGGTGAACTTGATCCGTCAGCGGCCAGTGCACTCGACCGGCTGAACGCGCGCGCCGCCGGCCTGGCTGTGGCACGCACGCAGGCGCTGTCGCAAACCGGCAACGTGCGTCCGGCCGTGGCCTTCGGCCCGGAAACCGAATCCTGCGCCACAAGCGGCTCTCTCACCCTGTCGGGCAATATCGCGAACCCGCCGGACATCGGCGTGGGCGATCGCATCGTCGCAAGATTCGCTCAGTGCGACGACGGCGACGGCGCGGTACTCGACGGCCGGCTCGAACTCGTCATCCGCGCCCTCAGCGGCGATCCGCTCACCGACGTGTTCCTCGTCCGGGCAGACGTCGACCTCGACGACCTCGTGCTGACCGAATCGGGCATGAGCGCCACGGGCAACGGCGAGTTCACGCTCACACTCGACTCGCTCGGTTATCCGCTGACCGTCACTTCACTCGCCGGCAGCCTGTTCGAAATGGTTTCGGCAGGCGAGGAAATCCGGCTCACGGCGTTCGACATGCAGCTGGAGGAAGACTACGGCCAGCAGCCCGTGCCGGGCACGGCCACCGCCAGCGGCACGGTCACCAACCCGCAGCTCGCCGGCAAGGTCGGCTTTCTCACCGAGAACGGCGCGCCGCTCGTGGCCTCCGGAACCGGCGATCCGCACGGCGGCATCATCCGCATCACCGGTGCCGCGGGTTCCCGCGTGCGGGCGCTGGTCGGCCCCGGCGGCGTGGTCGACCTCGAAGTCGATGCGAACGGTGACGGTACGGTCGAGGACGTCATCGGCACGACCTGGAGCGAGCTCGCGGGAGACTGACACCCCGGGTAGAATGTCCCCTTGGTTGACAATCTTGCGCCGCAATATCCGGCTGGCCTAGAATCACCCGGCACACGGACGCACCGCCAGGAGACGACGATGCAACGGACCATGCTGCAGGCCAAGCTGCACCGGGTGACCGTCACCCAGTCGGAGCTTCATTACGAGGGCTCCTGCGCCATCGACGATGATCTGCTCGAGGCGGCCGACATCCGCGAGCACCAGCAGGTCGAGATCTACAACGTCACCAACGGCGAGCGCTTCAGCACCTACGCCATCCGCGCCGAGCGCGGCTCGGGCACCATCTCGGTGAACGGTGCCGCCGCGCGCCGTGCCGCGCCCGGCGACCTCCTCATCATCGCCGTCTACGCGCACTACACCGAGCTCGATCTGGCGCGCTACGCGCCACGGCTGATCTACGTCGACGCCGCCAACCGCATCGTCCGCCGCGGCAACGGCGTACCGATGCAGCGCGCCGGCTGAGGTCCGGCCGCGTCAGCGGCCGCGAAATACCGGCTCGCGTCGGTCGACGAAGGCACGCACGCCTTCGGCAGCATCGTCGCTGCGTGCCAGGGCCATCTGTGCGGCGGGGATCTCCGCGAGCGCCGCTGCCGGACCCTGCTCGGCGGCGAGCAGCACGCTGCGGCGCGTAGCGCGTACCGCCAGTGGCGCCATCGCAGCGATGCGGTGCGCGATCGCCAGCGCTGCATCGAACTCGGTCCCTGCCGGTACGACCTTCTGTACGAAATTCAGCCGCAGCGCAGTCGCGGCATCGAACTCGTCACCGGTCAGCAGCAGCGCCAGTGCATTGCCCATACCGGCACGTTCGGCAAAACGCAGTGTCGCCCCACCGGAGGCCATGATGCCGCGCCTGACCTCCAGCTGCGAGAAGCGGCAGTCGTCGGCAGCGATGACCACGTCGGCAGCCAGCATCAGCTCGATGCCCAGCGTGAAGCAGATGCCACTGACGGCGCACACGACGGGCTTCGTGCGCCGCGGCTCGCGCAGATCCAGGGGATCGATCTCATCGGCGCTCCAGATGGGTTCACCGCGCTGCATGGCATCGGCCCACAGCGGCAGGTCGATCCCGCCGGTGAAATGGCCACCGGCTGCGCACAACAACCCCACGCGCAGCGCGGGCTCGGATTCGAGCTGCGTGAATGCCGCGGCCAGCTCGCCCGCCATCTTCGGGGTGAAGCCGTTGCGCTTTGCGGTCCGGTCGATCGTCATCACCAGCACGCCGTCTTCGTTGCGCGTGTGGATCGTGCCCAGATCGTCGCTCATCGCCGGCATGGAATGTCGCCCTCCACGGCTGTTACCGCTCCTCGCGCGCCAGCTCCGCCTGCAGGCGCTCGTTCAGCACTTTGGTGGTCAGGCCGTCGAGACTGGCGCGGATGGCACCGGGACGATGCGTGGCGGCGCGGATCCGGCCGAGGACGTGCAGCATCACTGGGACAACAGGGTCGTTCAGCACCCGGGGAGTCTACCCATGAACAAGTCACTCGTCGCGCTCGTCTCCACCGGTCTGCTGGCCAGCGTCGGCATGGCAGCGGACACGGCCGAAGTCGCCTGGCCCGAGGGCTATCGTGCCTGGCGGCACGTGAAAAGCATGGTGATCGAAGCCGGTCATCCGCTGCACGCAGCCTTCGGTGGCATCCACCACATCAACCGTGTCCCACCCTGTCCCGTGCATCTGGCCAGCGCTGCAGGAGCGGCACGGGCCGGCGCATGGGTTGTATTCGTTATAGTCATGTGTATATTGCGTAGCCAAGACGCTCCGGTACCCGATACGCTTGAGACCTTGCTTTTCAGCGTCGGCACGCGCATTCCGGCGATCCGGATTTTTTTAAGCGTCGTTATATAACAACAGATATGACGTCGATCTGGAGATGACACCATGAACCACTGGATCCCGCGCGGCCCGGTCCGGGCCCCGAGCCCGCTCGCCCGGACGCTGGCCGCCCTGCTGGCCACCATCCCGGCCCTGGCCCTGGCGCAGGAACCCGCGCCGACCGCACCGTTCACCCTCGGCGAAATCACCGTCGTGGGTCATCGCAGCGCGATCGGAGAGGCGGGCAGCGCGCAGATTTCCACGGTGATCGAACGCCGGGAGATGCAACGGTTCAATCGTGACACCGTCGGCGACGCGCTGAACCTGCTCGCCGGCGTGACGCTGTCCACCAACTCCCGCAACGAGAAGACCATCGCAGTGCGCGGTTTCGATTCGCGCCAGGCGCCACTGTTCATCGACGGCATTCCCGTCTACGTGCCCTACGACGGCTACGTGGATTTCAACCGCTTCGCCACGTCCGACCTGGCAGCGATCCAGGTCGCAAAAGGATTCAGCTCGGTCGCCTACGGACCCAATGTTCTCGGTGGTGCCGTCAACCTGGTCTCCCGCAAGCCTGTCGACTCCTTCGAGGCCGATGCCTCGGCGGGTTTCGGCGAGGAACAGGGGTTCCAGACCTCGGCGAACGTCGGCACCAACCAGGGAGGCTGGTACCTGCAGGCCGGCGCTTCCCTCTTCGAAAGCGACGGCTTTCCCCTGTCATCGGATTTCGATCCGACCCCCACCGAGGACGGCGGCAAGCGCAACAACTCCCGGAGCAAGGACAGCAAACTGTCGCTCAAGCTCGGGCTGACACCGAATGCCAGCGACGAGTACGCCATCAGCTACTACCGCCAGGACGGCGAGAAAGGCCAGCCGCCGTCCACCGATCCCGCGGTGGCCCGGTACTGGAAATGGCCTTACTGGGACAAGGAAAGCCTGTATTTCCTGTCGAACACGGCGCTTGGCACGAACGAGACCCTGAAGGTGCGCCTCTACCACGACCGTTTCGACAACGAGGTGAACTCCTATACCGACGACAGCTACACGACGCTTCGCACCAGCGGGCGCGGCAGCGTCTCCACCGGGCGCAGCATCTACCATGACCGGACGAACGGCGGGTCCGTCGAGGTCGAGTCCCTGCGCTTCGACGCACATGCCCTGCGGCTGACCGGACACTACCGGACCGACGAGCACCGGGAGGTCGATGCGACGGGCCGCGAGAACACCCACTTCGAAGACACGCTGGTGTCCCTGGCCGCCGAAGACAACATCCGCATGGCCGAGCGGTGGACACTCTCGCTCGGCATCGCCCACCACGAACTGCGTCCCGATTCGGTCTACAGCATCGGCAATCCATACTCGCTGCCGGACGACAAGGACGCGACCGACGCGCAAGCTGGTCTCTTCTACGACCGGTCAGCCACGGCCCGCTTCTACGCGACCGTGGCCCGGAAATCACGCCTGCCGACCCTGAAGGACCGCTACTCGCAGCGTCTGGGAACCTACATCGAGAATCCGGACCTGCGCACCGAGGAAGCCCTGAACTACGAGATCGGTTATCAGGGCAAGCCGTGGACCGGAGGGCGGATCGAGCTGGCAGTCTTCTACAATGACATCAACGACAAGATCCAGCCGGTAGCCAACGTCTCCGGCAACCGTTCGCAGATGCAGAACGTCGGCGAAGTGCGGGCCACCGGCGTCGAGCTGAGCCTGGCCTCCGGCGTCACGTCGTGGCTCGAGCTTGGTGGCACGTACACCGGCATCGACCTGGACAACCGCAGCGACCCGGACACCCGCCTGACCGACGTCCCCAGGCACAAGATCACCGCATACGCCCAGCTGCAGCCGTTCGCACCCCTGGATGTCATTGCGTTTGCCGAACACAACAGCGACCGCTGGGCATCGAACACCGTCGAGCTGTCGGGATTCACCACGTTGAACCTCAAGGGAGCCTGGCGACCGATCGCAGGCACCACCATCGAGGCCGGAGTCACCAACCTGACCGACAAGGACTACTCGCTGGCCGATGGCTTCCCCAGCCCGGGGCGCATGTGGTTCGCCAACAGCCGCTTCCAGTTCTGAACCGGAGAAACGCCATGTCACCCGCAATCCGTACTCTGCTGATCGTCACCGGGCTCGCCTGCAGCAGCCTGGTCATGGCCATGGACAAAGTCGACGATCCCACGAAGTTCGTCACCCGGGAGATCACCGTGACGGGAGCCGTCGAGAACCCGCTGCGCCTCGGGGTCGACGAGCTGCGCGGGTTTCCGCCGCAGCAGATCGGCGAGGTTCCGCTGGTCTGCCAGACGGGGGCCAATGTCGGCAAGCTCGAGAACTTCAAGGGTGTGCGCCTGCGCGACATCCTCGATCGCGCAGTCATCCGCGCGCCGGGCCACAACGACGTCAAGAAGATGGTCATCGTCGCCAGCGCCAGCGACGGCTACAAGGTCGTGTTCTCCTGGAGTGAAGTGTTCAACTCGCCGGTCGGCGACGGTGTGCTGGTGTTCTTCGAAAAGGACGGGTTGCCGCTGGCCGACGACGAGGGTCGCATCGCGATGGTGTCGAGCAAGGACATCCGCACCGGCCCGCGTCACGTCAAATGGCTGAAGGACATCGAAGTCAGGAAGGTCGTCGACTGAGCTGCCCGGGTTACCGGTACCGGGCGCGGTCGATCGCGCCGCTCCCGCCCGACACGCCCGCCCTGTATCCGGTAAGCTGGCGCCAGTCCGGCAACAGGACACGATGACAGGCCATGCGCTCCCGCAAGAAGGCCATCGAACTGCGTGGCGCGATCTGGATGACGGTGGGCGATGCGAATCTGGGTGGCCAGGGGCGCATCGACCTGCTCACCCGGATCGCCTCCTGCGGCTCTATCACCCAGGCCGCGAAAACGCTCGGCATGAGCTACAAGGCCGCCTGGGATGCCGTCGACACGATGAACAACCTGGCCGGCGAGCCGCTGGTCGAACGCTCCGCGGGTGGCAAGGGCGGCGGTGGCACGCGCCTGACGCGCCGGGGCGAGCAGCTGGTGAAGAACTTCCGCCTCATCGAGCGCGAGCATCGTCGTTTCGTCGATGCACTCGGTGAGCAGGCCGAAGGAATGGCCGACGATTACGTGTTGATCAGGAGAATGGGCATGAAGACCAGCGCACGCAACCAGTTCATCGGCAGGGTTACGCGAGTGAAACCGGGCGCCGTGAACGACGAAGTCGAACTGGAGGTCACCGGAGGCCACCGGATCACCGCGACCATTACCCGCGAAAGTACGCGGGAACTCGGGCTGCAGGTGGGTACGGAAGCGCTGGCCCTGATCAAGTCCTCGTCCGTCATCGTGGCGACAGGCGACGGCGGGACGCGGTTCTCCGCGCGTAACCGCCTGGACGGCACCATCGCCCGTGTCCAACCGGGTGCGGTCAATACCGAGGTGGTGATCGACCTGCCGGGTGGCAGCTCCATCGCCGCGATCGTCACCAACGACAGCAGCACGAGCCTCGGCCTCGCGGTCGGCAAGCCCGCGACGGCGATCTTCAAGGCCTCCAGCGTCATCATCGGGGTGCCGACCTAGCGTCGCCCGTCGTGTAGCGGCGCTTGCCCGGCGCAGGCGTCCGATCTTCCTGCAGCGCGAACAGCATCGCAGACGGGGCGGCGCCCCGAGTGAGACGCCGCCCCATTGTCGACCGGTTCAGGGCGACCCGTTCAGGCCGCCTTGCCGGCCGCGAGCGCATGGACATCGGCGGCCCGCAGTGCCTTGCCGCCGATGGCCCAGTCACCGCCCGCAAACTCCCGGATCCGGACCCAGGTGACCGGGCGCAGGTTTTCACCTTCCACCTCGAGCATGGCCGCGGTGACCTTCGCGATCAGCGCCTGCTTCTGCTGCGGGGTGAAGACGTCTTCGATGAGGTCGATGGTAACGAGAGGCATGTCTGTATCTCCTTCGATGGTCATTGCTGTTGCGTAGCGGCGTACCGGCCGCCAGTGCAGTCTTTATAGGTCCACGCACCGCGCCGTGCTTGGAGACTGCGTGGAGATCGGCTGGAGGTTTGCGGGAATTTGCACTGCCGCGGCGCTATGCTGCCTTCCATGCTCTATCGCTTCGGACGCTTCGAGCTCGACCTGGCCAGGATCGAGCTGCGCGCCGACGGCAGGCTGCACCCGCTCGAACCGCAGGTGTTTGGCCTGCTCGCGCTGCTCGTCGAGAACCGTGAGCGCCTCGTCACCCACGACGAAATCATCGAGAAGGTCTGGGACGGGCGCATCGTGTCCGATTCCGCCATCGCCAGCCGGGTGAAATCCGTACGCCAGGCCCTGGGCGACGATGGCAAGGCCCAGGCGTACATCAGGACGATTCGCGGCCACGGCTTGCGGTTCGTCGCTCCAGTGTTGGCGACGGGCGATGCACAGGCCATCGCCCCGGAAGCCGGCACGGCCACGGCCGAAATCACGCGGCCGTCGATTGCGGTACGGCGTTTCCACCTCGTCGGAGATGCGGGGCAGTTCGCCGCTTTCGCAGAGGCACTGCCGCACGACCTCATCGCGGAGCTGTCGCGGCTGCGCTGGCTGTTCATCACTGCGCGCGGCTCCTCGTTCCGCCTGTCGCCAGCCGACGTCGATGCCGCCGGGATCGGCCGCCTGCTCGGCGTGCGCTACTGCCTCTCCGGCACCGTCGAAGTCGCGGGGCGGCAACTGGGCGTCACGATCGAGCTGGCGGACACGCGCGATGCGAGCGTGGTCTGGGCCGAGCGTTTCTCCGCCGCTGTCGACGACGTGCACGATATCCGTGCCCGGATTGCCGCACAGGTGCTGGCAGCGCTCGAAATCAGGATCCCGCTCCACGAAGCGAGCCTGGTACGGCTGGCCGTGAGCAGTGACCTCGATGCGTGGTCGGCGTATCACCTCGGCCTGCAGCACATGTATCGCTTCAACCGCAGGGACAACTCAGCGGCGTCTGCGCTGTTCCAGCAGGCGGTCGCGCGCGACCCGGGATTTGCCCGTGCTCACGCGGGCCTGTCGTTCGTGCACTTCCAGTCGGCGTTCCTGCGTTACAGCGACGATCTGTCGAGCGAGATCGCCCTGGCGCGCCGCCATGCCGAGCGCGGCCTGGAACTCGACCCGCTCGATCCCTTCGTGAACTTCACCATGGGGCGCAGCTTCTGGCTCGAGGGCGATCTCGACGCGGGGCTAGGCTGGCTCGAACGCGCCTGCACGATCAGCCCGAACTACGCCCAGGGAATCTATGCGCGCTCCTGGACCGAGACCCTGTCCGGGCGCAGCGCGGCGGGCCGCGAGCACGTCGACCTCGCGATGAGGCTCAGCCCGCTCGATCCGCTCTACTACGCGATGCTCGGCACGCGCGCCCTCGGCCACCTGGCGCTCGGCGAGGACCTCGAGGCCGCGGCCTGGGCCGAGCGGGCCGCACGCGCGCCGGGCGCCCATGTGCTGATCGCGATGATCGCCACGGCAGCGCATGCCCTGGCCGACGACCAGCCGCGCGCGGCTTTGTGGGCAGCCAATGTGCGCGCACGCAGTCCGGCACTCACCCGCGTCGACTTCTTCCGCTCGTTCCCGATGCAGTCGGAACCGGCGCGCAGGAGGGTCGGGCAGACCCTCGCGGAATTCGGCTTCTGATCAGGGCGTACGCACGGTCCGTACACCCGGCGGGTCCCGTCGCGGCGGCGGCGCCGCGACGGGACCGGGTCAGGCTGCGATCTGCCCGAAGCGGCCGGCGCGGTAGTCCTCGACAGCCTGCCTGATCTCGGCCTCCGTATTCATCACGAAAGGGCCGTAGCCGGCGATCGGTTCGTCGATCGGCTCGCCGCCGAGCACCAGGAGCGACGCAGCGCTGTTTGCCTCGAGACTCACGCCAGTGCCGTCACGGCCGAGTACGACGACCTGGCCGTCGCGGGCAATCTGCCCGCCATTGACCACAACGGCGCCGCGCAGCACGGCCAGCGCGAGCGTTCGACCATCTGGCAGGTCGAATCTTGCGCTGCCACCCTGGTCGAGGCGCAGGTCCCAGACGTCCATCGGCGTGAAGCTGCGCGCGGGCCCACGGTGACCCTGGTACTCGCCGGCGATCACGCGCACCCGCCCGGCACCGTCGGGCAGCTCGACGACAGGGATGTCCTTTCCGGGCAGCGCCTGATAGCCCGGCGGATCGAGTTTGTGTCGCGCCGGCAGGTTTACCCAGAGTTGCGCGACCTCGAAAGTGCCGCCGCGGCGGGAGAACTCCGCGGAGTGGAATTCATCGTGGAGGATGCCGCCGGCAGCAGTCATCCACTGCACGTCGCCGGGTCCGATATGCCCACCCGCGCCGGAGGAATCGCGATGATCCACCTCACCCTGGTAAACGATCGTCACCGTCTCGAAGCCGCGATGGGGATGCTCGCCCACGCCGCGCGGGCGCGCGGCCGGCGCGAAGACCGTCGGTGCCGCGTAGTCGAGCATGAGGAACGGACTCAGGTGCTGCCCGAGGGTGTCGTAACTGAAAAGCGTGCGCACCGGGAAGCCGTCACCGACCCAGTGCATGCGCGGGGCGCTGTGGATACCGAGAATCTTCTTCATGACCTGCTCCTTCCTCTGTAGCCAGAGATGTCGTTTCTCGATGTTGACGACGATACCGGGAGGACACTGATGGCGGTAGTCGCCGAAAATTGGCTTTATCGTTCTATATATGGAACGATAGTTTGGCCATGCAGGACCTGAACGACCTCTATTTCTTCGCCAAGGTCGTGGAGCACGGCGGTTTCGCTCCGGCCGGGCGGGCCCTCGGCCTGCCGAAGTCGAAGCTCAGCCGGCGGGTTGCGCTGCTCGAGAAACGACTGGGCGTGCGCCTGCTGCTGCGCTCGACGCGGCGCTTCTCGGTGACGGAGCCTGGCGAGGCTTACTACGCGCATTGCCGCGCCATGCTCGTCGAGGCCGAAGCGGCGGAAGACGCGATTGCACTGCGCCGGACCGAACCACGGGGCACCGTGCGCCTGAGCTGCCCGGTCGCGCTGCTCGATGCCGTGGCCGGCGTCATGCTCGCCGATTTCATGGTCGCGCACCCGCGGGTCGATCTGCATCTGGCGGCGACCAACCGGCGCATCGACGTGATCGGCGAAGGCTTCGACATCGCGATCCGCGTCCGGCCGCCGCCACTCGATGACTCGGACCTCGTCCTGCGCGTCCTCGCCGAACGCCACCAGTGCCTGGTCGCAAATCCGGCGCTGCTCGCGCGTTTCGGCACACCACGGGTTGCGTCGGACCTCGCCACGCTGCCGAGCCTCGCACTCGGCACGCCACAGGACGAGCATGCCTGGCACCTGCGTGGAACCGATGGCGCGGAGGCAATCGTTCACCACCGGCCGCGTCTGGTCACGCGGGACATGGCGACGTTGCGCAGCGCGGCGCTCGCTGGCGTCGGCGTCGTGCAACTGCCGCGGATGATGATGCGCACGGAGCTCACGCGGGGCGGTCTGGTGCCGGTACTGCCGCAATGGGCGCCACGGCCCGAGATCGTGCACGCGGTGTTCGCTTCACGCCGCGGTCAATTGCCTGCGATCCGCGCCCTCCTCGACTTCCTCGCGGCGCGATTCGCTGCGTTGCCCGCCGGGTAAAGCCCGCATGACCCAGGCCGACATCCCGGAAGGGCAGGCCGCCGGCTACGTCACCGACGTCGGCTACACCTTTGGCTACCATGCCGAGCTGAACCCGCTGACTACGCGCCTTGCCTTCCTGCGCGTCGGGCTCGCACCACCGAACGTCGCCACGGCCTGCGAACTCGGCTTCGGCCAAGGCGTGAGCCTCGCCGTGCACGCCGCAGCCGGTCCGGCGCGCTGGTGGGGCTGCGACCTGCTGCCGGCACATGTGCGCCATGCGCGCGCCCTCGACGAGGCAGCCGGCTCGGGCAGTGTGCTCGTCGCGGCGGATTTCGCCGGGTTCGCGGCGCGCGACGACCTGCCGGCCTTCGATTTCATCGGCCTGAACGGCGTGCTGAGCTGGATATCGGCGGAGAACCGCGCGCATATCGCCGCGTTCCTGCGCGACCGGCTGGCACCCGGTGGCGTCGTCTGCACCAGCCACAACACCCTTGCCGGCTGGGCCGACCTGCTGCCGCTGCGCCGGCTGATGACAGCGCATGCCGCGGTAGGAGACAGCGGCGACACCGTGACGCGGATCGAAGCCGCACTCGAATTCACCGGACGCCTCATCGACGCCAATCCGCTCGCGCTACGGACCCTGCCTGGTGTTGCCGGGCGCTTCGAACGCCTGCGCCACGCCGACCGGCGCTATCTCGCCCACGAGTACTTCAATCGAGACTGGGAACCGTTCGCCTTCGGCGATGCGGCCGCCCTCCTCGCCGGCGCCGGCCTGCGCCACGCCTGTGCTGCCCGGCTGCGCGACCACCTCGACGGGCTCAACCTGACGGGCGAACAGCGTCGCCTGCTGGCGGACATCACCGATCCGGTGCTGCGCGAAACTGCGCGCGACCTGCTGACCGGTATCCAGGTGCGCCGCGACTACTGGGTTCGCGACATTGCGCCGCTCTCGAGTTTGGCGCTGGAGGCTGCGTGGCACGACACGCGGCTGGTCCTGGTCGTTGCGAGTGACGTGGTGCCCGAGCGTGTCAGCGGACCGCTCGGCGACATCGACCTCACCGGCCCTGTGCACCGCGCCGTGCTCGCCGCGCTGGCCGACCGGCGGCCCCACAGACTCGGAGAGCTGCAGTCCCGGATCGCCGGGACATGCACCGGGCTGACGACGCTTGCCGCGGCCGCGTTCGAACTCGCAGCAGTTGGCGGTCTGGCGGTTGCACAGGACGATGCCACCATCGCCGCCTGCACGGAGCGCAGCCGGCGTCTGAACGCGGCGCTCGCCGCTGGTACCGCGGGAGGGGACGATCCCGGTGTGCGCGCCAGCCCGGTCACGGGTGGCGGCCTGCCCGTGCGCCCGGCGCGTGACTAACCGGGCCGGGTTTCCTGGAGGCCGAGCCTGCGCCCGAGGTCTTTCACCGCCTCGCTGGTGACCGCCTCGGGATTGGCCGCGCAATAGTCCACGAGTTGCCCGGTCAGGCGCTCGAAGTCCCACGTCGCCCCGGCCGTGTTGGCGGCCGAGACCACATCGAACAGCGCCTTCCCCGAGGTCGCCGAGTAATAGCCTGCCGCCCAGGTGAGGAGCGACAGGCGCGTGCCCTGTGGCGCCACCACGATCATCTCGCTGAAGACCTTGCAGGGGATCGCGCCGATATCGGAGACACCACCCATGCCACGAGGCAGCTTGAGCAATTCCGCCGACGCACTCCCGCCCGCGATGGCGAGCAGCAGGCCCGCGAGGAGCGCGAACCGCGGTGCGCGGCCTTCCAGGCCCCGGGCCCGGCTCACGCGCTCGCTCCCTGCCGGCGGCGGCTGCCGACTTCGGAGGGCTTCTTCGGCGCCAGCACCAGCAGCGCGACCAGCACGAGGAAGGCGCCGAAGATCACCGACATCTCCAGCGTGTAGCTCCAGGGGTCGACCCAGATGGCATTGACCATGTCGAACTTCTCGAGGATCTCGACGTTCACCCACATGACGTTGCCGACCGGGATCGCGTAGCGCAGCGCCGTGGAGGTGCGCTTGAACTGGATGAGTCGCGTGAAGCAGTAACCGCTCCAGATGGTGGCGATGAACACCGACGCCAGGTTGATGCCCTTGAACAGCAGATCGTCACCGACCAGTGCCGGATCGAAGCACAGCAGGTTCCACGCGTAGCAGAACCAGGTGACGAAGAACGTCTCCATGAAGGTGATGATCGCGTAGTTGCGGTCCTTCGCCGTCTTGGTGCTGGGGCCGAGCGCCTCCTGCAGCCCGAGCCGGCGCTGGAACCACAGGAACATGTTGCAGCGGGTGTCCTTGTCGAACGTGTAGAAGCACAACATCATCAGCAGGACCCCGACCGTGGAGCCCATGATCATGTACTCCGGCCAGGTGCCGCTGACGCGCAGCCCATCGGCACCGTCCATGCGCGGCAGCATCCCCCAGTTCTCGCGGCCGTACCACATGAAGAAGAACTCGACCCAGCACATCCACACGATGATGCCGCCGAAGAAGCCGATCCAGGTCTGGAAGTTCTCGCTCTTCGACCTGATGCCGAGCCAGAGCATGACGATGCCGCTGAAACCGAGCAGCGGTGACATGGCCAGAGTGGTATCGCGACCGAGCCCGTGCTCGATCAGGACCATCATCGTGTGGGCGAGGCCGACACCGACGAACATCAGCACGAAAGTGACGATGCCGACGATCGGTGGCTGCCAGAGCTTCGACTTGCCGGCGAGTGGCGCGGTGACTGACGTGGACATAGGCACACTGCTCCGTGAAAAACCCGTCCCCTGCACAGTCATGTTAGGTGCAAATCGCACCCTGTCACCGTGGCAGATTGTCACCCGCGGCAGGTTGTCACGCACGGACGATGCGGAACACCCGCGGATCGTCGGCGAATTCGAGCAGCAGGCTGCGCACCCGCCGCTGCCAGAGGTCTGCGAAACGGCGGCGTTGTTCCGGATCGGCACGACCGGCGATGCACAGCTGCAGCAGCGCCGGCATGGCCGGGTCCGCAGGAACGACCGCGAGATCGCTCGCCGCATCGACCGCAGCACCGGTATCGAGCCGCGTGTAGCGGATCTGCAGCGGCACCTCGCAGCCGAAGCGCTCGAGGCCCCGCCGGACATGGCGCCCGGCGATGCCCTTGAAGCCACCGTCCTGTGCGGCTCCCGTCAGCAGGGTGACGACGCTCGCGACAACCCCGGTGGTGCCCTCGTCGAGTGGCCTGGCGAACTCGACGCGGATCGCGCCGCGCTCGGGGATTTCCTGCGGATAGAGCGCACGCAGCGCATGGACCGTCAGCAGGTACGCCGCGGCCACCGTCGGACAGGAGTGGCCGGCGAGCCTCACGGCATCCGCGTAACCGTACTCGAAGACGCCGCCCTCGGCTGCGCCGAGGAGCTCGGCCAGCGCATCGCGCACGACGAGGCGAGGCGCGGCAGCAAAAAAGTCGGGTAGTTTCATCGGCCGGAAATCCGTTGGTGCGAGAACGGCCATTGTCGGTGCTGCGCCGGAAACGTGGCAAGGAGCGCACGGGCGAGGCATCATGGGGCCGGTCCGTTGCATGGCCCAACGATGGCGGAATCACTCAGACAGTCCTCCGTGGAAACCCGCCGCAAGGTGCTCGCCGGCATCGCGATGCTGTTCGGTCTGGTGACGATCTTCGCCGGCACGCGCGTCCTGCGGGGTGCCGATCCCGGCTACATCGTCTTCCGCCCGCTGCTCCTCTACAACACCGTCATGGGCTTCGTGTATGCCGGGGTGGGTGTCACGATCTGGCGGCGCCTCGATCCTGGCCGCAAGGGCGCCGCGACGATATTCCTGCTCAACCTGCTCGTGCTCGGCGCGATCGTCATGGTCTACCTGTCCGGTGGCGCCGTGGCGGTCGAGAGCCTGCGGGCGATGACCCTGCGCACCGGCGTCTGGCTCCTGCTCTTCCTGGGCCTGCGACGGCTCGGCCGCCGCGCCGACCCCGGCTAACCCTGATCAGCGACCGGCCGGTGGAACTTCACCGGACCAGCGGACTGCGTGCAGCGATGCCGCTGCGCACCTTGCGCGTGGTACGCTCACGGTCCGCTTGTTGCTGCACGCGTCCGTGTCCCATCTGAACGTCGACTCCCCTGCCAAGGCCGACCGGCCGCCGCTGGCGTGCGGCCGCGCCTCGCGCGTGACGCGGTGGCCGGTGGCGCCGGCCCGGGCCCGGCGCCACCGGCCCGCGACCACACGGGCATGAGCACGGCCTTTCAGCGCTGGCGTGCCAGTACGCTGGCCCCGTTCGAGGTGCCGATCTTCGCCGCCATCTGGATCGCGACGCTCGTCTCCACGTTCGGCAGCCTGATCCAGAGCGTGGGCGCCTCCTGGCTCATGATCTCCCTCGCACCGTCCGCCGACATGGTGGCGCTGGTGCAGACTTCGGTCACGCTGCCAGTCATGCTGTTGTCGCTCCTCGCCGGTGCGATGGCCGACATCTGGGATCGGCGCCGCCTGATGCTGGTCGCCCAGGTGATCATGCTGACCGCCTCGATCGCGCTGACCGTCGTCACTTGGCACGGCCACGTCACACCGTGGCTGCTGCTCACGTTCACCTTCGTGCTCGGCTGCGGCGGGGCGCTCTACGGACCGGCGTGGCAGTCGTCGGTCGGCGAGCAGGTGCCCAGGGACCTCGTGCAGAGCGCGATCGCGCTGAATTCCCTCGGCTTCAACCTGGCGCGCACCGTGGGGCCGGCCCTCGGCGGCGCGATCGTCGCCGCATTCGGGGCCCAGTTCGCTTTTCTGATCAATGCCGTTTCGTATCTCGGCCTGATCGGCGTCCTCGGCGCCTGGCGCTACTCGCCGCGGGAACGCGCGCTGCCGCCCGAGAGTCTCGGCGCCGCGATGCTGGCCGGCCTGCGCTACGCGCGCCTGTCGCCGACCCTCGTCGCCACCTTCGTGCGGGCCACGGTCTTCGCCGTGCTGGCCAGCTCGGTGTGGGCCCTCATGCCCCTCATCGCGCGTGACCTGGTGAGGGGTGGGCCGATCACCTACGGGGTACTGCTCGGTGCCTTCGGCACGGGCGCGATCGTCGGCGCACTGAGCGTGGCGCACCTCGGCAAGCGCCTGTCGAACGAATCCCTGGTGCGGCTCGCCAGCGTCGTCTTCGGGGTGGCCGCGATCGGCGCCGCGCTGAGCCCCTGGCTCGCCACGACGCTGCTTGCGCTGCTCGGCGCGGGCGCCGCCTGGGTGATGAGCCTTGCGACCTTCAATGCCTCGGTACAGATCACCTCGCCGCGCTGGGTCGTCGGCCGTACGGTCGCGATCTACCAGATGGTCGCCTTCGGCGGCCTCGCGCTCGGCAGCTGGCTGTGGGGCGAGGTCGCCCATGCGCTGTCGCTGCGCACCAGCCTCATCACGGCCGGCATCGGCCTGCTCGCCACCGTTCCGCTCGGCCGCTGGCTGCGGGTGCCCCAGGCCGAGAACCTCGACCTCGAGTCGATGCGCGAGGACTTACCGGCACGCGCGCCGCAGATCGACATCGTCCCGCAGAGCGGGCCCGTCGTGGTCAACATCGAGTACCGGATCGCCGAAGGGGACCGCGTTGCCTTCGCCGCCGCGATGCAGGAGCTGCGCCGGGTGCGCCAGCGAGACGGGGCCCATGGCTGGACGCTGCTGCACGACATGGACCAGCCGGAACGCTGGATCGAGCGCTACCACAGCCCGACCTGGCTCGAGCACCAGCGCCGCCGCCTGCGGCTCACGCGCGCCGACCAGGCCATCGAAGAGCGCGTGTACCGGCTGAACCGGGGCAGCGCGATGCCGCTCGTGCACCGCTACCTCGAGCGACCGCCAACCTCGATGGCGGCGCTCGACCGTTCCGACGCCGAGCGCCTCGGCGAGTGCACGGCGCGGACCGATCCGCTGATTCCCGGCAGTACGCCTCCACCCGACGGGTCTGCGCGCAGCTGACCCGGAGCCTGCCCGGCCTCAGGCGTCGCGATCCGGGGCCAGGCGCAGATCGGTGCGGGCCGCCGCCGGTGCCATGCGCAACTCGCGCTGCGCCACCGGGATGGTGATGCCGGCTTCGCGGAACAGGCGGAAGATCGCGCGGTTGACGTCCGAGCGCACGTTGTTGACGCCGTTCATCGGGTCGTCGATCCAGAAGCGTACCTCGAGGCGCATGCCGTAGTCCTCGAACGACATCAGGCGCGTGACCGGGACCGGGTCCTCGAGGATGCGCGGGTGGTTGGCCGCCGCCTGCTGCAGCAGCGCCAGCGCCCTCTCGGGATCATCCTGGTAGCTGATCATGACCGGCAGGCGCAGGCGCACGTGCGCGTCGGAGTAGCTCCAGTTGATCACCGCGTTGTTGATCAGGAACTGGTTCGGCACCAGCGTCTCGACCCCGTCGCGATCACGCACGACGATATATCGGCCGCGCAGCTCTTCCACCCAGCCGAAGCTGTCGGTGGTCGTGCCGCCGGGAATGTTGGCGGTACTGCTGGTGAAGCTGATCACATCGCCCGGCTTGATCGACTTGTCCATCAGCAGCACGAAGCCGGACATGAAGTTGCTGGCGATCGCCTGCATGCCGAAGCCAAGGCCCACACCGACCGCGCCGGTGAGGAGCGTCAGTGCCGTGAGGTCGACGCCGGCCGCGTTGATGCCCAGCAGCAGACCGAGGCTGACCAGGAAGAAATACGAGAACTTCGCCACCCCGATGCGGGTCGACAGGGCCAGCGCACTGATCTTCATCACGCGCTGCTCGATGGTGCGCGAGATCAGCGAGGTGGCGATCACGGCCATGGTGATGATCACCAGCGCCTTGATCAGGTCCCAGATCGTGAACGAACTCCTGCCGGGCAGCAGGTCGATACCCTCGAGCGCGCGTTCCACGCGCCCGAACCAGCCGAGCAGGTCGAACGCGACCGCGAGCCACACGACGAACGTCAGCTGGTTCTGCCAGCCCTTCAGCCAGGAGTCGGCGCCGAGCAGCTGGCGCAGCACATACACGCCGAGGCGCACCAGCACCAGCGCCGCAGCCAGCTGCAGGGCGCGATCGACGAGCAGGTGGTCCATGTCGAGCCCGACAAACCCGAGGCGCGTGCCGAGGAGCAGCGCGACCGCGATGACGATCGGCGCCACGATCAGGGACGCCTCGACGATCTTGCCGGTGAAACCGATACCGGGCGCACCGGCGCTGCGCCGGCGGTGCCAGGCCCGGATGGCGCTGGCCACCGCGATTCCGACGAGCACGGCGATCAGCACCGCGAACAGCTGGGTGAGCACCGACGGCTCGGTGAGCTGCGCGAAGAAATCTCGTATGGCGGTTTCCGACTCAGGCATTGTTGATGCGCTCACCAGCTGTCGACGTGCAGCGTCTCCTCGAGCGGCCGGCGGGCAGCCTGACGGAAAGTTTCGCCGCTGTAGTATGCCGTCGGCAACAGCGCGACCTGCGTGATCTTCTCGTAGGGGATACCGAGCACCCCGGCGGCTTCCTGCTCGCAAGCCAGATGCGCCGTCGTCCAGGCGCAACCGAGGCCGCGCACCCGCGCCGCCAGCATGAAGCTCCAGGCCGCCGGCAGGACCGAGCCGTAGGTACTGGCGTTGGCGACGTTGGCGAAAGGCCCGGGCGGCGTCGTGCCGAGCCGACCCTCGATGCAGGGCACGACGTGCAGCGGCACGCGGTGCAGGTTCTCGACCAGGAAATCCGCCGATTCCGCCACGCGCTGCAACTGCTCGCGGCGTGGCCCGGGCGGTTCGTTCGCAGCCCGCGCATATACCGAGTTCTCCGCCTTGCGGTAGCCCACCCAGACACGGCGATAGATCCCGGCGAGCTGCGCGCGTTTGCCGGCATCGGCAACGACGACGAAGTGCGCGACCTGGGAGTTGCCTCCCGTTGGCGCCTGCAGCGCTATCCGCACGCAGTCCCGCACCAGCTCGAGCGGCACCGCCCGCTCGAGGTCGAGGCGACGGCGCACCGAGCGGGTGGTGGTCAGCAGGTCGTCGGCGGACATTTGCCGGTCATTCATGGGTCGATCCTTGCATTGCCTGCGCGCCGTTCAGCGCAACCAGCCCTTGCGGCGGAAGTAGATCAGCGGCACCGCCACGCTCACGATCATCAGCACGATCGCGAACGGGTATCCCGCCACCCAGTCGAGCTCTGGCATCCGGCGGAAGTTCATGCCGTAGATGGTGGCGATAAGCGTCGGCGGCAGCAGTGCGACCGCCGCGATCGAGAAGATCTTGATGATCTTGTTCTGGTTGATGTTGATGAAACCCACCGTGGCGCTCATGAGGAAGTTGATCTTGTCGAAAACGAAGGTCGTGTGCGAGTCGAGGGAATCGATATCGCGCAGGATCTGGCGGGCTTCCTCGAACTGCTCGGTATTGAGCAGGCGACGGCGCATCAGGAAGCTGACGGCGCGACGCGTGTCCATGACGTTGCGCCGGATGCGGCCGTTGAGGTCCTCCTCGACGGCAATGGCGGTCAGCGTCTCGCCGGCAGCCTCGTCGTCGAAATCCTGGCGCAGGACCCGGGAGCTGACCTGCTCCAGCGCATCGTAGATTCCTTCCAGGGCATCGGCCGAATACTCCACGTTGGCGTCGTAGAGTTTCAGCAGGACGTCCTTCGCGTCCTCGATCAGGGCCGGAATCCGCCGGGCGCGCAGGCGCAGCAGCCGGAACACCGGCAGGTCCTCGCCATGGACCGAGAACAGCACCTTGCCGGCGAGGATGAACGCCACGCGCACGTTGCGGGCGGTGTGGTCGTCGTCGAGGAGGAAATCCGAGCGGATGTGCAACTCGCCGTTGTCCTCCTCGAAGAAGCGGGCGGACTCCTCGAGGTCCTCCTCGTCGGCGTCCTTGGGCAGGCGCAGACCGAAATGGCGGCCAAGCCATGCCTCCTCTTCCGGAGTCGGCGAGTCGAGGTCGATCCATACCGGAGCCAGCGCCCCCGGCGGTCCGTCGGGTTCGACCTCCTGCTGCACGAGCCGGCCGTTGGCGAGCGTGAAGACGTTGAGCATTGACGTTCCCTGTATCCGCCTAGTCCGCCCTGGGCCAGGCGCTGGCGTCGATGGTCTCGAGGTAGCCGTGCCAGGTGGCATAGCCGAGCAGCGGGATCATGATGATGAACATCAGGAAGCCGGTCGCAAAGCCGATCAGCACCGCGGTGACGATCACCGCAGCCCAGTTGGCCATGGCGCGCTTGTTGCGCAGCACGGCGTTGACGCTGGTGACCACCGCCGTGATGGTGTCGGTCTGCCGGTCGTCGATCATCGGCAGCGAGAAGGCACTCACCGCGAAGGTGACCGCCGAAAACAGACCGCCGACCATGGTCGCGGCCAGCAGGTAGGGCCACATCTCGCCGAACGTCGGGTCGGCATCCATCGGCAGGAAGACGCTGATCAGCGAGACCGCCCGCGCCCACACCAGGAACACCACCAGCAGCGCCAGCCCGAACACCATGGCGCTGCCGAACACGCGGCGGATGCCGCGCAGCGTGACGACCATCATCGGCTGGCGCCCGGCCGCAACCTGGCGGCTGACCTCGTAGAGCCCGATCGCCGCCACCGGCGCGATGAACACGAAGCCGGTGAGCGCGGCGAACACCAGCACGTAGCTGCCGAGACGGAAGGCCAGCGCCGTGACGGCCCAGCTCAGCACGACGATGGTGATGCCGTAGCTCAGCGTCGGACGCCAGCCGTGGCGCAGGTCGTACCAGCCCTTGCGCAGCCAGCGATACGGCGCGCGCGGCTCCAGGCGGCGACAGGGCGCGACGAATGGCAGGCCACGCTGCGGGGCGTCGCTGCTGCCGGCCGTCATGGTGTCGTGCCCGCCCGGCGCTACGCCCTGCCGGGCGCCCGCGCCGCCGGCGCGTGCACCGTGGCGGACGACACCTGGCGCAGCGCCGCGGCGGCGTCGCGCAGGGTCTTTTCGGTGGTGGCCCAGTCGATGCAGGCGTCGGTGACGGACACGCCGTACTTCAGCTGCGCGCGGTTGGCCGGGATGTCCTGGTTGCCCCAGCCGAGGTTGCTCTCGAGCATCAAGCCGATGATGGCACGGTTGCCGTGCACCACCTGCTCGACACAGTCCTTCACTACCAGCGGCTGCAGCCCGGGATCCTTGTTGGAATTGCCGTGGCTGCAGTCGACGACGATGCGCGCGGGCAAACCGGCTGCGCCCAGGGCCTTCTCGCACAACGCCACGCATACCGAGTCGTAGTTCGGCCGCCCGCCGCCACCGCGCAGCACCACGTGGCCGTAGGCGTTGCCGCGCGTGTGGATCACGGCGGGTCGGCCATCCTGGTTGATGCCGAGGAAGCGGTGCGGCTGGCGCGCGGACTTCAGGGCATTGACCGCGACCTGCAGCCCGCCGTCGGTGCCGTTCTTGAAACCGACCGGGGTGGACAGGCCGCTCGCCATCTCGCGGTGCGTCTGCGATTCGGTGGTGCGCGCACCGATCGCCGTCCAGCTGATGAGGTCGCCGAGGTACTGCGGCATCACCGGGTCGAGCGCCTCGGTGGCGGTCGGCAGGCCGAGTGCAGCGAGGTCGATCAGCAGGCTCCGCGCGGTGCGGATGCCCTTCTCCATGTCGCAGGAGTCGTCCATGTCGGGGTCGTTGATGAGCCCCTTCCAGCCGACCGTCGTGCGCGGCTTCTCGAAGTACACGCGCATGACGATGCAGAGCACATCGGCGACCTCGTCGGCCAGCGCGCGCAGGCGCTGCGCGTATTCCAGCGCCGCGCCGGTGTCGTGGATCGAGCAGGGCCCGACCACGACGAACAGGCGCGGATCGCGCCCGTCGATGATGTCCTGCAGGGCGCGCCGGCTGGCCACCACGGTCTCGGCGGCCGCCTTGCCGGCCGGCAGTTCAGCCTTGATGACCGCGGGCGGCGGCAGTGCGGTCATGGACAGGACATTGACGTTGTAGATCGCGTCGGTCATGGGGCAACCGGCCAGGCCGGGAAAGCGGTAACAGGGCGGCATTGTGCCACCGGCAGGCGGCGATTGCCGCTCCGGCCGCAGCCCGGCCGCCAGCCCGGGTGGCGGTTGCGGCCCTGCGGTCGGCGGCTAGAATGGCCGCCTGTTTTACCGGAGCAAGCGCACATGGCCCACGCCTCCACGATGCAACCCTTCGCTCCCGGCGACATCTTTGCCGGTGCCACCCTGCTCAACCGCGCCGACGACGATCACGCCGGCGACGGCCGCATCATCCAGTACGACCGCGACCTGAAGGAAAAGGGCACCCTCTGGACCGAGGGCACGACGCATCTCGTCGGGGGCCTGGTCTTCGCCCCGGACGGCACGCTGTGGGCCTTCGACAGCAATAGCTACACCGTCATCCGCGTCAGCCCGCAGGGCAAGCGCCTGCCAACCGTGAAATTCGCCGACCGCGCGTTCTCCAACGTCACTTTCGCCAAGGACGGCACGATCTATCTCGGCGAGCACCTGGTCGGCAACACCGTGCGCACCCGCCCCGGCCACCCGCTCGGCACGACGCTCGCGAAAGTCCCCGGCACCGATCTTTTCGGCTACGGGCACCTGTACCAGTTCACCACCGACGGCAAGCTGCTGAAGGAATTCGCCACCCCGGTGCACGGCGGCATGCCGGCATTCCTCGGGCTCACCGGTTCGGTGCTGCGCCCGGACGGGCGCTCCATGCTCTATCTCTCCGAGCTCTCCGACAGCGTGCGGGCCTACGACCTCGTCGCCGACCGCCCGCTGCCGAATCTCGTCACCTATGCCCCCGACAGCGGCAACATGGCGATGACCATCGCCTGTGCGCGTGACGGGCGACTGCTGCACGTGCGGGCGAATTTCAAGACCGGCTTCTTCCTCGACCAGCTGAGCGAGACGGGCGAAGTGCTGCGCAGCTACCCGCTGCCGGGCCCGGGCTGGGCGGCGGTCGGGCAGTCGATCGAGCCGGACACGATCCTGCTCGGCAACTTCTTTACCGGTACCGTGGCGAAGTTCAGCCTGGCGAGCGGTGCGATCACCGCCAAGGCGGAGACCGGCGTGCAGCGTTCACTCGCCGGCGTCGCGCAGTACCCGGGGTAGGGTCCGCGCTGTGGGAGGGGCGCAAGCCCCGACCAGGAGAGTCGCGACTGGCGTCGCTCCCACAGCTCCAGGTGTGATGCCCGGTGCCTGTGGGAGGGGCGCAAGCCCCGACCGGGAGAGTCGCGACTGGCGTCGCTCCCACAGCTCCAGGTGTGATGCCCGGTGCCTGTGGGAGGGGCGCAAGCCCCGACTTATCCGCCTGCTACCACGGCAGGATCGTGCCGTCGTGGTCCCAGTACGACGCCGTGTTCGCCACGGTCAGCGTATCGATGTTGCGGATCATGTCACGCACGGCGTCCGCGGGCGGACGCAGGATCGACTTCGGCAGCCCTTTCATGAGGTCGGTATCCACCATCCCCGGGTTCACCAGCCCGATGCTCACGCCCTTGGACTTCACCTGGTAGGCGAGAACCTTCATCTCCATGTTCAGCGCTGCCTTGCTGGTGCGGTAGAAGTACAGCCGCGCCGAGTTGACCTTGCCGATCGAGCCTTCGCTGCTCGACACCGCGACGATGCGCTTGTCGCGGCTCGCCTGCACATGCGGCATGAACGCCTCGGCCATCTTCAGCGGGCCGATCGTGTTGACCCGTAACACGTCCTCGAAGGCCGCGTACTTCATCTTGCCGAACACCTGGTTCTCGCTGCCACCGCTGATGCCGGCGTTGTTGATCAGCAGGTCGATCGCGGTGCCGGCGTATTTCGCGGCCAGCGCGTCGATGGCCGCGTGGTCGGTGACGTCGAGCGGCTCGACGATCACACGCGGATTGGCCGCCGCCAGCGCGTTGAGATCCGCGGCATCACCGGGGTTGCGCGCCGTGGCGATCACCCGCGCACCGCGCGCCGCGTACTGGCGCACGAACTCCAGGCCGATGCCCTTGTTGGAACCGGTGACGAGCACCGTCGGGACATAGGCATCGCCCGCCGGGGCCGAGCCCTCCTCGGCGGCCACGAGTGCCGGTGAGAAAACTGCCACCAGCAGCACGATCAAGGCACGCAATGTGTTCATGGGACCTCCGCTCGGGATCGGAATGAGGGGTGTGGGGATGCAGGGGAGCGTAGCGGATGGCACCGGGGCCTGCGAAGCGGGGTGCGACGATGTGTCGCGGCTCGCGTTTCCGCGGATCCGGACAGGGGCCAAGGACATTTTTCGGGGCTGGCGCCCCTCCCACAGCTCCAGACACGGTTGCTGGAGCTGTGGGAGCGGCGCGAGCCGCGACCAGGCAACAGGGTCAGCTGGTGACCTTGCGGGTCTCCGCATCCGCGGCATCGGGCCTGACGAGCGGGATCGGGTCGAGGACCCAGCCCTTGTGCTCGCGCCGCGCCGGGCTCGGGATGGCGTAGGCGACCTTGTTGCGGGTGCGGGCGATCTCCTCGACGTCGATGCGCCAGCCGCGGCCTTCCCACTCCTTCTGCGACTCGCGGTAGAGCAGGATGCACTTGTCGGCCGGCAACATGAACTCGCGGGTATTCGTGTCCGGCGTCACCATCGGGTGCAGCGCCTCGATGACCTTCACGTCCTGGTCGGCGACGTACTGGTTGCGCTCGCGCACGTAGGCGTCGCTTTTTTCCTCGAGCGCGAAGTTGCGCAGGCAGACGAGATACAGATGCGTGTTCTCCTCGTCGATCGGCCGCTCGTAGAGGTACTGGTGGATGAGGTAGTTCGGCGCCGGGTGGATGTAGGTCCAGACGTGGTTGGTGCCGAAGTAGCCGGTGCCAGCCTCGAGCGTGCCCTCCCCGGGGCGGTACTGCTTGAGATCGCCCTGCAGCGGCGGGGCCTTGAAGGTATGCCAGAAGCCGCGGCCCCAGGGCGGCGCCTCCTCCATGCGCATGTCACCGATCCGGTATTCGTCCTCGCGCTCGCCGCTGAAACCGTGGGTGTCGTGCACGTACTCGTTGTGCGCCGGGTCGATGCCGTTCTCGACCGAGCGTTCGTAGTACGCCTTGATGGCGAAGTGCTGCAGCGTCGGGCGCCACCCCGCCTCACCCCACTCCTTCGCGGCGAGGATCGGCGGACGCTCAGCCTCCGGCAGATCGCCGAGGAACGCGAAGACGATGCCGTAGCGCTCATCGACCGGGTAGCTGTCCACGCGCGTGCGCCCCGGGATGCTCGCGCCGGTGCCGAGCGAGGGAATGCGCCGGCAGCGGCCGTCGCCGGAGAACTGCCAGCCGTGGTACGGGCACTGCACGTTGCCGTCGACCAGCTTGCCACCGGCGAGCGAACCGCCGCGGTGCGTGCAGGTGTTCGACAGGCAACGGGCCCTGCCATCGGCATCGCGGAACACCACGAAGTCCTGGGTCAGGGCCCGCACCCGCAGCGGCTTGTCCGTCAGCTCTGCGGTGGTGGCCATCGGATACCAGAAGTTGATCAGCATGCCTCGTTCCCTCGAAAAATCGAAAAATGGGGTCAGACTGCGATTCTTTTCAAAACCTCAGTCTGACCCCGATTCTCGCGTTCCCTGACGCAGTATAGGTCTCCTGTCCGGAGAACCGGTCCGGAGGCACGCGGCTGACCACCCTTCAGTCGCGAAAATCCAGGCAAACCTGGCGCCAACTTCCCCCCAGGATGACCGCCGGAATGCGTAGCATGGCGGCGCAGGTGGGCAATGGATGCCGAGAGTCCGGGGCGTGAGCTTCAAATCGGAGGGTCGACGTGAGCCGAATGCACAATCCCTGCCACCCCGGCGAAGTGCTCAAGGAAGCCTTGAGCCAGATCAGCGTGACCGACGCAGCCAGGCGACTGGGTGTCGGCCGCGTGGCGCTGTCGCGCCTGTTGAATGGCGCCACCGGCATCAGTCCGGAGATGGCACTGCGCCTGTCCAAGGCACTCGGCACGTCGCCAGAGTTCTGGTACGGCATGCAGGTCAACTACGATCTGTGGCAGGCCAAGAAGAAGTTCCGCGGTAAGGTGCAGCCCATCCCGCAGCGCGACACCGCGGAAAACTTGGGTCAGACTGCGATTCTTTTCAAGACCTCAGTCTGACCCCGATTTTCCGGGGCCGGTCTCCGGACCCGACATCTCGCAGTGCAACGCGGCCGGCGGGAACATCGTCACCGCTGGCTCAACGGCATCACCTCGGTAGCCGCCGAACATCCATCCGGATCCGGGTGACAGGCAGGTCCGGCCAGGAGTAGGCTCGTCGCCAGCGGGGGAGCATCACCAGAACATGGGAGGCCTGTCATGGCTGATTCCAGGTGTGGTAATCCCAGGTCCGCGGTTGCAAACGCGGCTATCTTCACGTACCGGCGAGCCAGCCTGCTCAAAAGCGTACGACTGGCGCTGGGAGCCTTGGCCGTAGCCGGCCCCTGCCTGATGATCGCAAGCCCGGGAGCGGGCGCCCAGGAGTCGGGTCCGGGAGAGATTCCGGTCACCGGTTCACGCGATTTCATCGTGCCGCTCGCCGGCAGTCCGGCGCGCGTCGTCACCGACCTTGGCCCGCAGCCGTCACTGCTGCGGGGCCAGCTGGTATTCCGGCAGACCCGTGATGCGTCCGGTGCTGTACTCACGACCTTGCGCGATTTCAACCTGCTCGGTACTTCGGTCCCGACGCGCCGCGGGCCAACGGGCCCGCACTCCCTGAGCCTGCGCGGCAGCTCGATGCCATCGGTTGCGGTCGATCCGGCGAACGGCCGGGTCTCGTCGGCCGTTACGCTCTTCGGACACTATCAATTGATCGACAAGATCGTCGGCACCCGGCAGCTCAGCAAGGATCAGCAGGCACCGTTCAGCGAGACCTTCGGCGGCGAACTGCGGGGCCGTCTGAGCGACACGCAACCCGCGCCGGGCACGCCGGCCATCTTCACCGGCGGTATCCGCCTGCAACTCGGCGGCACGGTTGTCGGAGCGATCCGGGAGCTGGAGATCCTGATCTTGCCGACGCCGATCGAGTGGCTGCCGCCCCCTTGCGAGGGCGCCTTCGGATTCAGGACGCTGGCGATCCAGCCGATCTTCGTCCGTACGGGACCTGATGACGTGCGCCCGACGGGGCGGTCGCTCGATACGCTGATGGAACATGCCGAAGCCATATGGAACAAGGCTTGCGTGACCTTCATCGTCCGGCGGCCCCTGTACATCAACAATGGGGATCTCAAGATCCTCGACGAAAACAACGAGGATGCGGAACTTCGCCCCGCAAGGGCCGGCGCACCGGATGCGGTAGAGGTCTACTTTGTCGAATCCATGCCGTCACTTGGCGGCGTACCGCTCACTGCTGGAAGCGGAACCGAGTCCGCCCACGTCATCATCAGTGACGACACCATCAGCATGGATCCGCCGAGCCTCAATGCGCTGGCACACGAGCTCGGGCACGCGATGAACCTGTGCCATCCCGGCGCCGGTGTGGATGGCTGCACGGTCAGCGACGACGTGGTCCTCGTGGAGGGCTCGCCCGGCACCGTGATGGAACCATCCGGCGTCGAGGCCGATAACCCGGACCTGCAGAGCCTGGATAACTGCCGGAACATTGCGAGCCCGCTGTTCGTCTGGCGGCGCCTGTATTGCTGCCTCACTACGGACTGCGACAGCGATTGCCGTCCCCCTGAATGATGGCGGGGGAAAAATGGGGTCAGACTGCGATTCCTTTCAAAACCTCAGTCTGACCCCGATTTTCCACAGTGGCGCCTACCGCTTGCGTGCCAGCGTCATGCCATTGGAGAAATGCAGCAGCACCATGTCCACGCCGTCACAGGCGTGGATGTGCATGTTCTCCGGGTGACCGTCACGAGCCATGTCGGCGATGGCCGGATGATCGTCTGCCTGCGGGCCATCGACCACGCGACCAAACGCGAGCGTGTCGTCGACGACGATCAGGCCACCCGGGCGCACCAGCTGCAGGCACTTGCGGAAATGGTCGATGCCGTCCTTCTTGTCGGCATCGATGAACACCAGATCGAACTGGCCCGCCCTGCCCTGGCCGAGCAGGGCATCGAGGCTGGCGCTGGCATCGCCGACCATGGTGTCGATCCGGTCCTCCACGCCGCCGGCCCTCCAGAACGTCCGGGCCGCGTTCACGTAGTCCGCGGACATGTCGAGCGTGGTGATCTTCCCGCCCTCGGGCAGCACCATCGCCATGGCCAGGGTGGAATAGCCGGTGAAAGTGCCGATCTCGAGGATGTTCCGCGCACCCATGACCTGCGCCAGGATCTGCAGCAGCGCCGCCTGCTCCGGCGACAACTGCATCAGCGAACGCGCGATCGTGGCGGTGTATTCCCGGCACTGCAGCATCGCCGGCGTCTCTCTGTAGCCCCACCGATCGATGTAGGCGCCGAGCCCATCGGTGAGAGGGATGCCGATACGGCGGGTTTTCATGGGT
>CAYQAR010000003.1:0-99485 GCA_964415505.1 uncultured Chromatiaceae bacterium
TCATCGTGCCGGACGCGGCCCACGGCACCAACCCGGCGACCGCCACGATGTGCGGGTTCGAGGTCCGCGAAGTGCCGACCGACCCGCGGGGCGACCTCGACCTCGAGGCCCTGCGCCAGGCGGTCGGTCCCGACGTCGCCGGCATCATGCTCACCAACCCGTCGACGCTGGGTGTGTTCGAGCGCCGGATCACCGAGGTGGCCGCCATCGTGCACGCCGCCGGCGGGCTGCTCTACTACGATGGCGCCAACCTCAACGCCATCCTTGGCCGGGCACTGCCGGCGACGATGGGCTTCGACGTGGTGCACATCAACCTGCACAAGACCTTTTCGACGCCACACGGCGGCGGCGGACCCGGCGCCGGCATTGTCGCGGTGGGCGCTCGCCTCGAGCCCTACCTGCCGGTGCCGATCGTCGGCGAGCGCGCCGGCCGCTACGTCTGGCTCACCGGACAGGATCGGCCGCGGAGCATCGGCCGGCTGTCAGCGTTCATGGGCAACACGGGAATCCTGCTGCGCGCCTATGCGTACATGCGCATGCTCGGCGCGGAGGGCATGCGCCGGGTCTCGGGCTACGCGGCGCTCAATGCCAATTACCTGATGGCAAAGCTCGGCCAGGCCGGTTTCGACGTGGCCTATCCGCAGCGCCGTGCCAGCCACGAGTTCATCGTCTCGCTGAAGGGCATCACGCGCGACACGGGCGTCACTGCCATGGATTTCGCCAAGGCCCTGCTCGACCGTGGCTTCCATGCCCCGACCACGTACTTTCCGCTGCTGGTGCCCGAGTGCCTGCTGATCGAGCCGACCGAGACCGAAAGCCGCGAGGTGCTCGACGCCTTTGTTGCGGCACTCGTCGCGATCCGCGACCAGGCACGCAGCGACGCGGCTGCGGTCAAGGCAGCCCCCCTGACCACGCCCGTACGCCGCCTCGACGACGTGCGCGCCGCAAGGGATCTCGATCTCGCCTGGCGCGGGCACGACGTACCCGCAACGGGCGCCTGAACCGCGAGGAGATAGTTCCGTGACCGCACTGATCTGTGGCTCGATGGCCTACGACAACATCATGGTGTTTCGTGGCCGCTTCAGGGACCACATCCTTCCCGATCAGATCCACATCCTCAACGTCGCGTTCCTGGTGCCGGAGATGCGCCAGGAACTCGGTGGCTGCGCCGGCAATATCGCCTACAACCTGCGCCTGCTCGGGGGTGCGCCATTGATCATGGCGACAGTTGGCCGCGACTTCGACCGCTACCGTGCGCGGCTGCGCGAGCAGGGACTCGATGCGCGCTTCATCACCGAACTGCCGCAGACGCTGACCGCCCAGGCCTTCATCACCACGGATCTCGACGACAACCAGATCACCGCCTTCCATCCGGGCGCCATGGACCATGCCCACGTCAACCAGGTGCCGCGTGACGCCGGGGTGAGCATCGGCATGGTTTCCCCGGACGGGCGCCAGGCCATGATCGAGCACGCGGCACAGTTCTCTGCTGCCGGCATTCCGTTCATCTTCGACCCCGGCCAGGGACTGCCCATGTTCGACGGTGAGGATCTGCGCGGATTCGTCGGCCAGGCGGCGTGGGTAACCGTGAACGACTACGAAGGGCGGCTGCTCTGCGAGCGGACCGGCTGGTCGGAGACCGAGATCGCCGCGCGGGTGCGTGCGCTCATCGTGACCCGCGGGGCGCAGGGCTCGACGATCTTCGCCGGCGACCAGCGCCACGATATCCCGCCGGTGGTGCCGGCCAGCGTGAGCGACCCGACCGGCTGTGGCGACGCTTACCGCGCCGGCCTGCTGCACGGGCTGCTGCACGGGCTCGGTTGGGAGGAGACCGGGCGGCTCGCTTCGCTGATCGGTGCGCTCAAGATCGCACACCGGGGTACACAGAACCACAGCTTCACGCGCGCGAGCCTCGCCGCGGACTACCAGCGGGCCTTCGGCCGGACGCTAGCGCTGTGAGCGGTGGCGCCGGGAGCTGGCCATAGACATCCGCGCGGTCACGGCGGCCATCCTGGTCGTGTTCGCTGTCCCGGCCCATCCGGCCGACGGCAGCGAGACGGAGCCCGTCGCCTGGCGGCGCACCCTGCAGCGAATCGCCTCCGGCGTCGTCGCCATCAAGGTCGACGCCACGCGCGCCTTCGATACGGAGTGGAACGCATCGAGCCAGGCGACCGGTTTCGTCGTCGATGCGCGCCTCGGCCTGATCCTGACCAACCGGCACGTGGTGGCGCCAGGCCCGGTGCGTGTCGAGGCGCTGTTCGTCAACCAGGAAGAGGTCGAGCTCGTGCCGGTGTACCGGGATCCGGTGCACGACTTCGGCTTTTTCCGTTACGACCCGGCAAAGCTGCGCTACATCACCCCCGCAGAACTGGCTCTCGCCCCGGAGCGGGTCCAGCTCGGGCGCGAAATCCGCGTGGTCGGCAACGACGCCGGCGAGCAGCTCTCGATCCTGTCGGGAACGATCGCGCGGCTGCGCCGGCCGGCGCCGGACTATGGCCGGGGCAATTACAACGACTTCAACACCTTCTACCTGCAGGCCGCCTCGGGTACCTCGGGTGGTTCCTCGGGCTCGCCGGTGATCGATATCGACGGACGGGTGGTGGCTCTGAACGCCGGCGGCAGCAACGAGGCGGCGAGCAGCTTCTTCCTGCCGCTCGACCGCGTGACGCGTGCGCTCGCACTGGTGCGTGCGGGGCGCCCGGTAACCCGCGGCACGTTCGCCACGGTGTTCATGCACCAGCCGTTCGACGAGCTGCACCGGCTCGGGTTACCCGAGGCGACCGAGGCGCTGGTCCGCCGGCGGTTTCCGGACCAGACCGGCATGCTGGTGGTCGACCAGGTCATTCCCGGGGGCGTGGCCGACGGGCGTCTGCGGGTCGGCGACATCCTGTTGAAGCTCGGGGCCGATCTGGTGACCGAGTTCGTGCCCCTGGAGAACATCCTCGACGAGGCCGTTGGACGCGAAATTGCGGTCAGCGTCGTGCGCAACGGCAGCCCGGTCGAACTGCGGCTGCCGGTGGCTGACCTGCACGCGCTCACGCCGGCCGACTACATCGAGTTCGGCGACGCCGTCGTGCATGACCTGTCGCTGCAGCAGGCGCGCCATTACAACCGGGCCACGAGCGGCGTCTACGTCGCCGGACCCGGTTACGTGTTCGGTACGGCGGCGATCCCGCGCGCGAGCATCATCGTTGCGGTCGACGACCAGCCGGTGCGCAACCTCGACGACCTCGAGGCCGTGCTGGCCACGCTCGCCGACCAGCAGCGCGCTGCGGTGCGGTTCTTCACCTTCGAGGATCCGGCCACCAGCAAGCTGCGTACCATCCGCATGGACCGGCGCTGGTTTCCGGCGCGCCGCTGCCGTCGCAACGACGTGAGCGGTGTCTGGCCCTGCCGCGAACTGGCGGGAGGCCCGCCTGCCACTGCGCCCGTGGTCCGCTCGACCCGCTTCGCCGAGCACCCTGACAGGCGCATTGCCCGCATCGCACCCGCGCTGGTGATGGTCAACTTCGACATGCCCTACACGATCTCGGGCGTCGCCGACCGGCACTACTACGGCACCGGAGTCATCGTCGACGCGCAACGCGGCTATGTCGTGGTCGACCGCAACACCGTGCCGGAGGCGATGGGCGATGTACAGGTCACGTTCGGTGGCAGCCTGGAGGTGCCCGGCAGGGTCGCCTGGATCCATCCGACCCACAACCTGGCGCTGATCGCCTACGACCCGGCGCTGATCGGCGACACGCCGGTGCGTGCGGCGCGCCTCGGGACGGAGCTGCCGCGGCCGGGTGAAACCGTCGAGGTCGTCGGCCTGCGTCCGGACTTCAAGGTCGTCTATCGCAGCACCGAGGTGGCCTCGCTCGAAGCGGCGCAATACCCGCTGTCGCGCACCATCCGTTTCCGCGAAACCAACCTCGACACGCTCGACCTGGTGAATGGCCCCGGGGACATCGATGGCGTCATCCTCGATCGCCGCGGTGACGTGGTGGCGCTGTGGTCGAGCTTCGCCTACCAGGGCGCCAGCGGGCCGGAGCAGGAGAATCGCGGCATCCCGGCGGACCTTGTCCGCGAAATGGTCACCCTCGCCCGCGAGGGCGGCGAACTGCGTTCCCCCGAAGTCGAGTGGAACCAGGTTCCGCTCGCGGTGGCGCGCCGGCTCGGTCTGTCCGACGAGTGGGCGCAACGCCTGCAGGAGCACGATCGTGAACGACCGCAGGCGCTGACAGTCGTGCGCACGGTGGCCGGTACGCCGGCGGCGCGTGTGCTGCAACCGGGTGATCTGCTGCTCGGTATCGATGGGCGGCCCGTCACCCGCGTGCGCGAGGCGGAGGTCGCGACACAGCACGCTGCGGTGCGCATGTTGATCCTGCGCCATGGCCGTCCACTCGAGGTCGAGCTGCCTACCGTCGGACTCGGTGGTGGTGGCGTGCGCCGTGCGGTCATGTGGGCCGGGGCGCTGCTGCAGGCGCCCTATCGGGACATCGCTGCGCAGCGGGCGGTGGAGCCCTACGGGGTGTATGTCGCCTTCTTTGCCTTCGGTTCGCCGGCTTCACGCCACGGCCTGCTTGCCGGCCGGCGCATCGTCGAGGTCGATGGACGTGCGACCCCCGACCTCGATGCCTTCATCGACACGGTGCGCCGCCGGCGCGATGGCGAGGCCGTGCGCCTCACCACGATTACCTGGAACAACTTCACCGAGGTGCTGACGCTCAAGCTCGACCAGACCTACTGGCCGGCCTACGAGATCAGCTGGGGCGCGTTGCCCTGTCTGCCGGCCCACGCTGCCCTGCCGGACTGCGAGCCCACGACGGGCTGGCGCACGGTGCCGATCGACTAACGGGCAGCCTGCCCGGCGTCGGGCTTCAGGCTCGCGAACTTTGCCTTCCAGTCGGCGACCGGGGGTCCTTCGGCGCGGTGGATTTCGAACGTGCGGAACCGCGCTTCGGGGTCGAGCAGGGCCTGGACGCAGACGATCGCCACGTCTTCCCGGGGGATCGCGAGCACGGTGTTGCCGATACGCCGGTCACCCTGCTCGAAGGCGATATCGGACTTGCCCGCCGGCTCGTTGAGCAGGCCGCCGGGACGAATCACGGTGTAGGCGAGCCCGCTCTGGCGCAGGTAGTCCTCGCCCTTCAGTTTCCAGCGGAGCACGTCGCCGAACATGCGGTTCAGCGGATGATCGTCCTGGGTCACGCCGCGCGACGACACCAGCACGAATTGCCGGACCCGCGCGGTCCTGGCGGCATCGACGAGGTTGCGCACGCCCTCGAAATCGATCATTTCCGGCCGATCCGGGCCGTCCTTGCCGCGTGCGCCGATACTCGAGATCACGGCCGAGACGCCGGTGACGGCGGCGCCAAGCGTGGCCGGGTCCTTGACGTCGCCTTTCACCAGTTCCACGCCGTCACCGAGCTGGCTCTGCGCCTTGTCCATGTCGCGTACCAGCGCACGAACGTGGTAGCCGGCGAGTTGCAGGTGCCTGACCACCTGCTGACCGGTCTGGCCCGTCGCACCGGCGACCAGCACGGTCTTCGGCGCCCTGGTGGTGCCAGCGCAGGCGCTGATCAAAATGCCGAGGCTTGCGGCCAGCACCAGCCGCAGGAGACGCGCACTCACAATTTTCATGCCGGAAACTCCGTGGACAAAAAGCGTCGTTCAGGATACAAGATGGCCACGCTTCCGCGACGTTGCCGATCGCGGTGGGGGCACCCAGGATCTCTGCAGGGATGTTGCCGGCCGCCAGTATACGGTGCCCGCGGCCGCCTCGCGCCGCCCGTGGGGACGGCCCTGCCGGCGCCGTCCCCAGACAGCCTATAATTCACTCCGTAAAGGAGCGCGCATCACCAGATGCCGAGGACAGGGACATGAATCAGTTGCCGTTGCGAGAACGCGTTGCCAACGAAAGGCGCCGGCTGAAATCGGTGCGCCAGGCGCTGTCGGCCGCGGTTGCGCAGAGGTCCGGCGGTAGTCCCGCATGGGTGCCGTTCTACCTCGCCGTAGCCGACTACATCGACGCTGCCATGCATCGCCTGCACATCCAGGACGTGCGCATGGGCGAGATGATCCACTCGAAGCTTGGCGGCAAGCTCGATGCGCGTGCGCAGGCCGGGCTGAAAGAACTCGACGAACGTCTCGAGGCCAACCAGCGTTACCTGCGGGAGTTTCTCGCCTGTCGCGATGCGCTGCGACAGGAGGGCGCTGCACGGCTGGCGGAGTTCGAGCAGGTGAGTGCCGACTACACGGCCTTCATCACCGCCAACATGGGCCACCACGGTGCCACCACGGAGCTCGCCCAGTCGCTGTTCTCCATGGACGACTGGGCCTACATGGCCGGCGCCACGGACGCCGAGGCCCACCATGAGCAGATGCTCTACGAGAAGGTTTTCGCCGCCGTTCCCGCGGATCTGGTGCTGCCGCCAGCACAGTAGCGCGCCCGCCCGTTCGCTTCAGGCGCTGAAGGCAGGCTCCACCGACACCATGCCGGTATCCTCAGTGCCATAGCGATGCACCCAGTCTGCGAGCGCCTCGGCAGGCATCGGCCGGCTGATGAGGAAGCCCTGCACGGTTTCGCAGCCATGAGCGGTGAGCCAGCCCAACGCGGCTGCCGTCTCCACGCCTTCGGCAACGACTTCCAGGCCGAGCTTGTGGGCGAGGTCGAGAGCCGCGCTGACGATGGCCACGTCGTCGCGGTTGTCGGGCAGGTGCATGACGAAGGTCCGGTCGATCTTCAGTTCGTCGACGGGCAGGTTGCGGATCTGTGCCAGCGACGAATAGCCGGTGCCGAAGTCGTCGATGGCGATGCGCACGCCGAGGTCGCGCAGGCACTGCAGGACCAGCGTGGCACGGGAGAAATCCTGCACCAGGGCCTCTTCGGTCACTTCGAGCGTCAGGTGCCGCGGGGCGAGGTCGTGGTCGCGGAGCAGCTTCAGGATGTGGATCGGCAGGTCCTGGTCGAGCAGGTCGCGACCGGAGAGGTTGACCGACACCGTCAGGTCGAGGCCTTCTTCCAGCCAGAGGCGGCATTCGCGTACCGCGGCCGCCAGCGCCCAGTGCGTGATCAGCGAGATGTTGCCGAACTGTTCGGCGACGCCGATGAACTCCCCGGGTGGCAGCCAGCCGAGTGTCGGATGATCCCAGCGCACCAGCGCCTCGGCACCGCAGATGCGCCCGGTGCGCAGCGACAGCTTGGGTTGCAGGTAGAGCTTCAGTTCGTCGTGCCGCACGGCGCGGCGCAGGTCGCCGAGAATGGCGAGCTGGCGCACGCGGCGTTCTTCGCGGCCGTGCTGGTAGACGTGGATGCGCTGCTGGGCGGCCCGCGCGTCGTCCTGGGCGACCACGGCACGCAGTAGCAGCTGGTCGGCGTCGTTGCCGTGCTCGGGGTACAGCGCAATGCCGATCACGACGTCGAGACTGAGGTTGACGTCGCGCACCGACAGGCCGATGCCGAGCAGGCGCAGCAGATCCTCGGCCAGCGCCCGCGCTTCATCGAGCCCGACGTCCTCGAGCACGATGGCGAAGCGGTCGCCCTCGAGTCGCGCCAGCACATGTCGCGGGTCGATGCTCGAGCGCAGGCGTTCGGCTGCCTGCGCCAGCAGGGCATCGCCGATTTCGTGCCCCAGGCTCGCAGTGATGGCCCCGAAGCTGCCGAGGTCCACAACCAGCAGGCCCACGCCGGACCGGCGTTCCCCCGCTGCGGTGATCGCCTGGGTCAGGCGCGACAGCGCGAGCAGTCGGTTCGGCAGGCCAGTGAGCGGATCGAACTGGGCCTGGTAGGTGATGCGCGCCTCGCGCTCGGCAAGGCCGCCCTGCATGGTGTTGAAGGCTGCGGCCAGCATGCCGAGCTCGCCGTCGGTCGTGACGCGCACGGGCTCGCTGTAGTCGCCACTACGGATGCGCAGCGCCGCCTGCGTGAGCTGGCGCATCGGCAGCGTGATGGCACGGGCCACCAGGGCGCCGCCGGCAAGCGCGACCAGCAGGGCCAGCCCACCGAGCACCACGGCCGTGGTGCGCAGCATGCGGAATGGCGCGACGGCGTTGTCGACCGACTCGAACAGAAGCAGGTCGACTCCCGTGGTACCGGCCAGCAGCGGCTGTCGCAGGGCGAGAAAATCGCGGTTGTCCGCGCGGAGGTCGAAGACGTTGTCCGCGCCGCCCTGCTGCCGGACTGTCTGGCGGGCGATGGCGCGGAGATCTGTGCCATCGATGGAACTGCCAAGCACTACGGGTTCACGGTCGTTGGTGACGAACGCGACACAGAGTCCCGACAGGCGCTCGATGCGCCGTGCGCGGGCATTGTCGAGCGCGATGCCCGTGGTGAGCCAGGCGTGGTCCGCGAGCGGTACGGACATCATGTCGAACGCCTCGTTGCCCGCCCGCACGATGGTCCGGCTGGTGCGGCTGGCGGGGTTGGCGAGCGCATCGCGAAAAGCCGCGCTCGTGGTGGCGGGCAGGGCAGTTGCGCCGGCGGTTCCGCCGAGCAGCCGGCCGTCGGCGCCGAGCATGATGTGGACGTCGGCGTCCGTGCGGGTGCCCAGTCGCTGCAGGGCCGCAGTGATCCGGGCCGGATCGCCGCTGGCTGTCGCGGACAGGAAATCCGGCTCGGCCGCCAGCAGCCGCATGGTGTTCTGCATCTGGTCGGCGCGCAACTGCAGGACGCGCTCCAGCATGGCGCCAGAGGTGTGCAGTTTCTCCGCGGCGCTATTCCTGGCTTCGCGGTTGGCGGTGACCAGAATCGTGCCGATGGTTCCCGCCTGGGTGAGAACCACCAGCAGCGCCGCCAGCGCGAGGATCTTGACTCTCAGGCTTCGCATCGGGGCAGTCTCCGACTGCTCTGGTCCGGCTCCTGCCGGTGAGCGATTGCCTGGCAAGCGTAGCGGGAGCGGCTGCCGGATTATGTGTAATGCGTCACGACCTGCGCCGGCCATCTGGCCCCGGGGCGGGCATGCCGCCGGCGATCAGGGCAAGCCGCGACGTTGTCCCGCCGGGAGAGACGCGCAAAGATCCGCAGGTCGCCTCAGGGAGCCCCGCATCGTGACCAAGTTTTCCACCATGAAGCCGTTCGCCGCAGGGGACATATTCCTCGGCTGTACCTACCTGAACGATGCGCAGGACGACCATGCAGGCGAGGGCCGGATCCTGCAGTTCGATCGCCACATGGTGCCCAAGGGGACGCTCTACACCGAGGGCACGACGCACCTGGTCATCAACCTGAGCTTCGCACCCGACGGCACCCTGTGGGCCTTCGACCCGTTCGCCCGGGTGGTCGTGCGGGTCGGCCGCGACGGCCGGCAGTTGCCGGCGCATGACTTCGGCGACCGGGCCTGGGGCAGCGTGCTGTTCGGGCGGGATGGCAGCACCTACCTGTGCGAGTATCTCAAGGGTACGAGGCCCTACCAGCGGGGTGCGATGCGCGTGCTGCCGGGAACCGATGTCGTCGGTTACGGGCGCATCCGCAAGCTCGCTGCCGACCTGACCGTGGTCACCGAGTACGACAACGAGACCGCGCCTTCCTTGACCGGCTTCCACGGTGTGACCCATGCGGCGCTGCACCCCGAGGGGCGCTTCATCACCTATATCACCGACCTGGGCATGCGCGTGCTGCGTCATGACGTGGTGGAGGGACGCCAGCTCCCGGACCTCGTGACCTACCCGGGCGGTAAAGAGTACAACCGCCGGTGGACCACCGGTGTCGCTTACCTGGACGACGGCACGCTGCTCCTGCTGCGCGGGAGCTTCATCGACCTGATCGACGAGGCGGGCCAGTCCCTGCGCACCATTGCGCTCGACGAGTACGGCTATGCGATGATCCGGGCCTGCCGCGACCAGCGTCATGCGCTGGTGGCCAACATCTTCACCGGCGTGATGTCGAAGGTGGATCTGCAGGAAGGGAGCATCGTCGGGCAGATCGACACGGGTTTCGCCAAACCGTTCCGCAGCCTGGCCGGCGTGGCGGAGTACCCGGGCTGAGCCGGGGAGGACGCCCGGACCGCTTGCAACCGCAGCGGGATGCTCTAGCCTTCGCAACCACAGGCCGCCCGCGGGGCGGCAGCCCGGACCGATGCGATGCACGAGCGCCTGCGCTTCCAGATCGCCGCCCAGCCCGACGGAGTCACCTGCGGCCCCACCTGCCTGCACGGCATCTATCACTACTTCGGCGACGACATCGAGCTCCAGGACGTCATCGGCGGCGTCGACATGCTCCGCAGTGGCGGAGGTGGCACGCTCGACGTGTTCCTGGCCAACCACGCGTTGGCCCGTGGCTACCGGGTGACATTGTTCACCTACAACCTGCACCTGTTCGACCCGAGCTGGGCGCTGCTGCCGGTTCCGGACCTCGCTCGGCGGCTGCAGGCGCAGGCTGCGGCCAAGGACGATGCGAAGCTGCGGGTTGCGAGCGCGGGCTACCTGCGCTTCCTCGAGCTCGGCGGCAAGCTGCGCTTCGAAGACCTGCGCCCGGGACTGATCCGGCGCTTCCTCGGCCGCGGCATCCCGATCATGACCGGCCTGTCGGCAACCTATCTGTACCAGGCGCGGCGCGAGATCCCGGAGACGGGCGCCCCGGACGACGTCGGCGGCGAGCCGGTCGGGCACTTCGTGGTGCTGTCGGGGTATGATCGCGACACGCGCCTCGTCGACGTTGCCGACCCGTACGAGTGGAACCCGCTCGGCGGCCAGCGCTACTACTCGGTGGACCTCAACCGGCTGATCGGTGCCGTCCTGCTCGGCAGCCTGACCTATGACGCCAACCTGCTCGTGATCGAAGTGCCGAGGCGCCGCCGATGGCCACGCTGATCGTCGTCGACGAGCCGGCCGAGTGGCCGCTGCACATTCCCTCGGCCGAGGTGGTCGCCGCGGCCGCCTACCTCACGGATGGGCGTTTCAGCGGGTTGCGGCGGCCGCGGGTCTACAACCTGTGCGAGTCCTACGCGTACCAGGCGAGCGGCTATTACGTGTCGCTGCTGGCCGCGGCGCGCGGCCACCGGCCGCTGCCCGACGTGCTGACGATGCAGGACATCAAGACCCCGGCGCTGATCCGTCCGACGGAGGATCTCGAGGAGGTGATGCAGCGCGCACTGGCCGACCGCATCGAGGAGCGCGTGGAACTCAGCGTCTACTTCGGGCACCACCCGGAGCCGCGCTTCCACCGCCTGGCACAGGCGCTGTTCAACGTGTTCCCGGTACCGTTGCTCAGGGCGAGCTTCCTGCGCCGTCAGAAGTGGCGCCTGCAGGGCCTGCGTCCCATCCCGGTCGGAGACATCCCGGCCGAGCAGCGCGAGTTCCTGCGCGGTGCGATCGAGCAGCACTTCGCCCGGCGCATGCCGGAGCCGAAGGCGCCAGCGGTGCGCTTCGAGCTGGCCATCCTCGCCAACCCGGCCGACCGCTCGCCACCCTCCGACCCGCCGGCGATCCGCAGGTTCGAGAAGGCCGCCGAGGCCAACGGCTTCGAGGCCGAGGTGATCGGACCGGATGACTTCGGCCGGCTGGCCGAGTTCGACGCGCTGTTCATCCGCGAGACCACCCGGGTCAACCACCATACCTACCGCTTCGCGGCCCGTGCACGCAACGAGGGCCTGATCGTCATCGATGACCCGGATTCCATCGTGCGCTGCGCCAACAAAGTGTATCTCGCGGAACTCCTGACGCGCTTCGGCATCCCGACACCACGGACCGTCATCGTCCACCGCAACAACGTCGAGCGCGTGGAGAGTGAGCTCGGCCTGCCGTGCGTGCTGAAGCAGCCGGACAGCAGCTTCTCGCAGGGCGTATTCAAGGCAGCCGACCGGCCCGCGCTGCATGCGGCACTCAGGCAGATGCTCGAAAAGAGTGCTCTCGTCGTCGCCCAGGAATACCTGCCGACTTCCTTCGACTGGCGAGTCGGTGTGCTCGACCGCAAGGCCCTCTACGCCTGTCGTTACTACATGGCGCGTGGGCACTGGCAGATCTACAAGCAGCAGGCCGGGGGACGCGTGACGGGCGGGCGCTGGGACACGCTGCGCATCGAGGATGCCCCGCCGGGCGTGATCGACCTCGGCGTGCGCGCGGCCAACGCCATCGGGGATGGCTTCTACGGCGTCGACATCAAGGAGGTCGACGGTCGCTACGTGGTCATCGAGGTCAACGACAACCCGAGTGTCGAGCGCGGCGTCGAGGATCAGGTGCTCGGTGAGGCGCTCTACGACGCGGTGATGCAGGTATTCCGCGCCCGGCTCGAGGCCGCCCGCGGCGGCAACGGGCGCTGAGCCGGCTGCCATGCTGCGCCTGTTCGAGGCCTTCGGCATCGAGCTCGAGTACATGCTGGTGGACGCCGCGACGCTCGGCGTCGCACCCGCAGCGGACTGGTTGCTCGCCGAGGCGGCCGGTGAGGTGACCGGCGAGTACCCGAGCGGCCCGCTGGCCTGGAACAACGAGCTGGCCCTGCATGTCATCGAGCTGAAGCTCGCGGCTCCGGCAGCATCGCTCGACGGCAAGGCCACGGCGTTCCAGGTGGACGTGGCGCGCATCAACGGCCTGCTCGCCGGCCGCGGCCTGCGCCTCATGCCGGGCGGTATGCACCCGTGGATGGATCCCGATGCGGAGCTGCGCCTGTGGCCGCACGAGAACCGCGAGATCTACGCCGCCTTCGACCGCATCTTTTCCTGCCGGGGGCACGGCTGGGCGAACCTGCAGAGCATGCACCTCAACCTTCCTTTCGCGGATGACGCCGAGTTCGTGCGCCTGCACGCGGCGACACGCTTCCTGCTGCCGCTGCTGCCGGGGCTCGCGGCCAGTTCGCCCGTGATGGACGCGCGCCTCACCGGCATGGCCGACAACCGCCTCGCCGTCTACCGCAACAACTGTGCGCGCATTCCGTCGGTTACCGGCGCGGTGGTCCCGGAGCCCGTCACCGGCATCGCCCAGTATCAGCGCGAGATCCTCGGCCGCATCCAAGCAGACCTGGCACCGCACGACCCCGATGGCGTGCTCGCCGGGGAATGGGTCAACGCCCGCGGTGCGATCGCGCGCTTCGAGCGCATGGCGCTCGAGATCCGCGTGCTCGATGTGCAGGAGTGCCCACGGATGGATCTCGCCTTCGCCCGCGTGGTGGCCGCCACCCTGCGCGCGCTCTGCGAGCGATACCACGGTGACGTGGCGACGCTTCACGCCTGGCGCACGCCCGACCTGGCGCGCTATTTCGAGGCGACGGTGGCCGGTGCCGAGGCGACGGAGATCCACGACCGCCGCTATCTCGAGCTGCTCGGCTGTCGATCCGCCGGCACGCGGGTCGGCGCGGTGTGGGGCCTGCTGGCGGAGCGGGCGGCTGCCGCCGGTGCGCTCGACCGCGACGCCGAGCGTGCCCTCGAGCACTACCTGCGGCATGGGACACTTGCGACCCGCATCGTCGCCGCGCTGCCCGCCGAGCCCGCACGAGCCGATCTCGAGCGCGTGTACCGGCAGCTCTGCGACTGCCTGGCCGCCGGCGAGCCCTATGCACCGCCGGCGGGACGCTGAGCGGAGGAACGAACCATGCCGTGCCTGCTGCTGACCTGCGAGCATGGCGGCAACGCCATACCGGCAGGCTATCGCCGGCTGTTCGCGGGTTGCGGTGGACGCCTGGCTTCGCACGAGGGTTACGACATCGGCGCGCACGCCGCGGCGCGCACCCTGCAGCGTCACTGGGAGGCGCCGCTCATCCGCGCCACCGTGAGCCGGCTGCTGGTCGACCTGAACCGCTCGGTCGGCCACCGCGCGCTGTTCTCGCCGGTCACGCGCGCTCTGCCGGCCGCGGAGCGGGCCCGGCTGCTTGCGCGCCACTACCACCCTTACCGCGGGCTGGTGGAAAACTGGATTGCGGCCCGGATCGCCTGCGGTGAGCGGGTGCTGCACCTGTCGGTGCACTCCTTCACGCCGCTCTGGCGCGGCGCGCGCCGGGACTGCGACCTCGGACTGCTCTACGATCCCGCCCGACCGCACGAGCGGCGGCTGTGCCGCGCTTGGCAGGCCGCCCTGGCTTGCAGCCGGGCCGGCTGGGAGGTCCGGCGCAACTTCCCATACCGCGGGACGTCGGACGGGCTGGTGGTTGCGCTGCGCCGTCACTTCCCGGCTGCGCGTTACCTCGGGATCGAACTCGAACTCAACCAGGGAACGCTGGCCGCTCCTGGCCGCGCACGCCGGCTTCTTGCCGATCTGGCGCGGACACTGCCTGACTGAGCCAGCTCAACCGGTCAGCTGATGCGCCGCTCCCGGCCGATGTCCAGCCGCGCAGTTCGAAGGTGTCGAAGCCGATGCGCTGCATGAAGGGAACCTGCTCGGGCAGCACGTCGCCGACCGCGCGCAGTTCACCCCGGAAGCCCCAGTGCTCACGCAGCAGTCGCGCGTAGCCGAAGGCGCGCCCATCCTTGAAGACCGGGACCTCGAGTGCGATCAGCGCGAAGTGATCGAGGTCGTCGGCCACCACCTCGGGGTGCTGGTCGCGCTTCAGGCGGATGCCGAGCGGATCAGTGCGTGCGACCAGGACGTCGAGGTTCGCGAGCCATTGCTCCAGGCTGACGAGGATGGCGCCCATTGCCGGGATCGTCGTGGCACCGGTGACGTCCAGGAAGCGGTCGGCCACCAGTTCACCGTGCTTGATGAGAGCCATCGGACGAGATCCTCCGGGAGTCCTGCGATTTTTTCGCTGTCGCCATGGGCCGCCGCGCGACACGTGGCGGCCGGCTGGAATGGTGCAGAGCTTAGCGACCGGGCCGCGGGCCGGTTAGACGACGTCTGCAGATGGTTATGAGCAAATCTTCGGTCGCCGTCGCCGCGCCGCCCCGCTGGCACCGGATTCCCGCAGGGCGGTCCGCGGCCGGTCAGGAACGGCGCGAGCGCCGTCGTCGGCGCCACTCGATGAACACCGGTACGAACGGCAACAGGGCGCCGACGAGGATGAGCAGCCAGTGGGTGAACAGGCCCATGAAGGCCACCAGCAGCCCGAGCACGATCAGCAGCGACCAGGCGCCCATCGGTGTCGCCTGGCCGCTCAGGTACCGGTGACCTGCAGGGCGGCGCCTGGCGGTTCCATGGCTTCGCCGAACTGCAGTTCGGCAAGCCGGGTATAAAGCGGGTCGCGGTGCACCAGTTCGTCGTGCGTGCCGATGTCGACGATGCGCCCGCGATCCATCACCACGATGCGGTCGGCCTCGAGTACCGTGGCGAGTCGGTGGGCGATGATGATGGTGGTGCGGTTGGCCATGAGATGGCCGAGGGCCTCCTGGACCAGCCGCTCGTTCTCCGAGTCGAGCGCGCTGGTGGCTTCGTCGAGGAGCAGGATCGGCGGGTTGCGCAGGATCGCCCGCGCGATGGCAATGCGCTGGCGCTGGCCGCCCGACAGGCGCGTGCCGCGCTCGCCGAGGAAGGTGGCGTAACCCTGCGGCAGTTCGCGGATGAAGCCGTCGGCCACCGCCGAGCGCGCTGCAGCCTCGACCTCGGCATCGGTGGCGTCCGGCCGACCGAAGCGGATGTTCTCGCGGGCGGAGTCGCCGAAGATCACCGTGTCCTGCGGGACAACACCGATGCGCGCCCTCAGTTCTGCGGGATCCGCCCGGGCGATGTCCACGCCATCGACGACGATGCGCCCGACCTCCGGGTCATAGAAGCGCAGCAGCAGCTGGAACGTCGTGCTCTTGCCGGCGCCGGAAGGACCGACGAATGCGACACGCTCGCCCGGGCGGATCTCGAGCGTGAAGCCGTCGAGGGCCCGTTGTCCCGGGCGGGAGGGATAGCTGAACCCCACGTCCTCGAAGCGCAGCTGGCCGCGCCCCGGTTGCGGCAGCGGCTGGGGGTTCGCTGGCCGCTGCACGGCGGGCCGGGCGTTCAGCAGTTCGACCATGCGCTCCATGGCACCGGCGGCCCGCTGTATTTCGCCCCACATCTCCGTAAGGGTGCCGGCCGACGTGGCGGTGAACATGGCGTACAGCAGGAATTGCGCCAGTTCACCGTAGGTCATCTCACCGGCCAGGACCGCACGCGCACCGATCCACACCACGAAGGTGATGCCGCCGAACACCGACACGAAGGTCACGAAGGTCATGAACGCCCGCACCCGCGTGCGGACTATCGCTGTTGCGAAACTGCTCTCCACAGCGCGCCGGAAACGGGCGGCCAGCGTGGGCTCGGCCGTGAAAGCCTGCACGATCTGGACCGCATTCAGCGATTCGCTGGCGAGCGCGCTGGTGTCGGCGACGCGGTCCTGTGAAGCCCGCGACAGGGTGCGAACCTTGCGGCCGATGAGTATCACCGGCGCCATGACCGCGGGGATGAACATGACGATCACGCCCATCAGCCTGATGTCGGTGATCGCCAGCAGCACCAGCGCGCCGGGCAACTGCACCAGCGAACGCAGCACCATCGAGAGGTTGACGCCGGCGATCGACTGGATCAGGGTCGTGTCGGCGGTGAGCCGTGAGAGCACCTCACCCGTGCGCGTCACTTCGAAGAACGTCGGATCGAGCCGGATCACGTGGGCATAGACCCGGTCGCGCACGTCGGCGACCACGCGCTCGCCGATCCAGGAGAGCAGGTAGTAGCGCAGCGAAGCGAAGGCGCAGAAGACCACGATCAACGCGCCGAAACCGAGAAAGTACGCGTTGAGCCGGCCCGCGTTGCCGGGGGCGAAGCCGCGGTCGATCACCAGCTTGCCGGCTGCCGGCAAAGCCAGCATGAGGCCCGAGGCGATCAGCAGGGCCGCGATCGCGAGCGCCAGCATGCCGCGGTAGGGCCGCAGGAACGGGATCAGCTCGGCCAGTGGCCGCAGGGATCGGCCCTTCGGCCGGTGGCGCGCTTCTTCTTCGGGGCTCGCCATGGACCGTGGTCCGCGCCGCCGTTCAGGCTGGCAGCCGTGAGGCGCGCTTGCGGTCGCTCTCGGTCAGCAGCTTCTTGCGCAACCGGATGCTCTCCGGAGTGACCTCGACCAGTTCGTCGTCGTCGATGAATTCCAGCGCCTGTTCCAGCGAAAAGCGCACCGGTGGCGTGAGCAGGATGTTCTCGTCGGAACCGGCGGCGCGGATATTCGTGAGTTGCTTCGCCTTGGTGGGATTGACCACCAGGTCGTTGCCGCGGCTGTGGATGCCGACGATCATGCCTTCGTACACCGGGTCGCCGTGGCCGGCGAACAGACGGCCGCGTTCCTGGAGATTGAACAGCGCGTAGGCGAGGGCCTTGCCAGCGACGTTTGATATCAATACGCCGTTGATGCGCTGGCCGATGGCCACCGGCACGCGCGGCGCGTAGCGATCGAACACGTGGTAGAGCAGGCCGGTGCCGGCCGTGGCGGTCAGGTACTCGGTCCTGAAGCCGATCAGGCCGCGCGCCGGGATGCGGTAGTCGAGCCGCAGGCGGCCACGTCCATCGGGCTGCATGGCCAGGAGTTCGCCCTTGCGCTCGGCCAGCCGGCTCATGACAGCGCCCTGGTAGTCCTCGGCGAAGTCCACCGTGAGTTGCTCCCAAGGTTCGCAGCGCACCCCGTCGACGAGGTGCTCGATCACTTCAGGGCGCGAGACGGCGAGTTCGTAACCCTCGCGGCGCATGTTCTCGATGAGCACGGCGAGGTGCAGTTCGCCGCGCCCGGACACCTTGAACTTGTCGGCGTCCTCGGTCTCCTCGACCCGCAACGCCACGTTGTGGAGCAGCTCCTGGTCGAGCCGCGCGCGGATCTGCCGGCTGGTCAGGTAGCGGCCCTCGCGGCCCGAGAATGGTGACTTGTTGACCTGGAAGGTCATGCTGATGGTGGGTTCGTCCACCTGCAGCGGCGGCAAGGCCTCGGGGACATTGCGGTCGCAGAGCGTGTCGGAGATGCGCAGGTCCTCGACACCACTGAAGGCGACGATGTCGCCGGCGCTGGCTGCCGCGATCGGCATGCGCCCGAGCCCCATGAATCCGTACAGTTCGCCGAGCCGGGCCTGGCGCGTGCTGCCGTCGGCCGAGACGATGCTCACCGCGGTATTGGTCGTCGCCGTACCGCGCGTCACGCGGCCGATGCCGAGGACGCCGACGTAGGCGTCGTAGTCGAGGCTCGAAACCTGCAGCTGCAGCGGTCCTGTCGGGTCGACGGCGGGTGGCGGGACGTGCCGGACAATGGCCTCGAACAGCGCTGTCATGTCGCCGCTGCGGACTGCGGCATCATCGCCGGCGTAACCGTTCAGCGCCGAGGTGTAGACGACCGGGAAATCAAGCTGCCGGTCGGTGGCGCCGAGCCGGTCGAAGAGGTCGAAGGTCTGGTCGAGCACCCAGTCCGGCCGCGCACCGTCTCGGTCGATCTTGTTGATCACCACGATCGGTGTGAAGCCGAACGCGAAGGCCTTTTGCGTCACGAAACGGGTCTGCGGCATGGGACCGTCGACGGCATCGACCAGCAGCAGCACGCTGTCGACCATCGAGAGTACACGCTCGACCTCGCCGCCGAAGTCCGCGTGCCCCGGGGTATCGACGATGTTGATGCGCCAGTCGCGCCAGCGGATCGCGGTGTTCTTGGCGAGGATGGTGATGCCGCGCTCGCGCTCGAGGTCGCCGGAGTCCATGGCGCGTTCCGGCAACACCGTGCGCTCGTCGAGGGTATCCGACTGCCTGAGCAGTTGGTCCACGAGCGTCGTCTTGCCGTGGTCGACGTGGGCGATGATGGCGACGTTGCGCAGGCGCGGGGTGGACATGGGGTGGTGGGGCCAGGCGGGAAAGCCGGGCATTATACGGGCCGCTATACTTGCGGGCCTATGTCCGAATCTCTGGTCTGCTGGCGCTGCGGCGCTTCGCTGGCACAGTTCACGCTGCCATTGCGCCGCCGGGAGGAATGCCCGGGCTGTCGCGCCGAGCTGCACGTGTGCCGCATGTGCGAGTCCTGGGAACCGCACCGCGCGCGTCAGTGCCGGCAGGAGGATGCCGAGGAAGTCCGCAACAAGGAGCAGGCCAACTTCTGCGACTATTTCCGGCCACGGCCGGGGGCGTTCGATCTCAAGGGCACCGCTGCAGAGCGGCAGGCGAAGGACCAGCTGGCGGCGCTGTTCGGCGCTAGGGATACCCCGGCTGATGCTGCAACGCAGTCAGCAGCCGATTCGCTGTTTCGCGCCGATCCCGAGCAGGACAAATGAATCCGGCAGCGGCGCATGAAACGCTTGCCAATCGCCGTACCCTGACGCAAGAGATCTTTTCAAACAAATAGTTAGGCTCGATTCATTTGCGCCGGGCGGGTGGCGGGTGGTACTTTACGCGCCGACCAGCTTCAGCGTGCCTGTCCCGTCGTAGACCGAGCCGCTCGATCAAGAAGATTGCCCCGATCAGGTGACGTCATGGCGAATGCACGCGCAAAGTCCAAAACCCGCGCCCGGGTGACCGGCAAGAAGTCAGGATCTCCCAAGGCGACCACGACTACCCGGTCGAAGGCGGCCACCAAGGCGGCGAAGCCGGCCAAACCAGCGCCTGCCCGCAGCGCGAAGGTCGTGAAGGTCGAACGCGCGCCGCGGCCGGAGCGACCCGTCGAGCGTATCGAGATCAAGGCACCCGCTGGCGCCAACCCGGAAGCTTTCCGGCTGGTGGCGATCGAGCGTACCGAGCCGCCCGCAGGAGCGGCGGGTCGCAACTGGTACCGCTACACCATCCGCCAGAACGCCAACGCCATCCACGGTTACCTGCAGGGGACGGCGGTCGCGGTCAAGACTGCCGCCGAGCAGATCGTCGGGCAGCTGAACGAGCGCCGTGCAGGTCGCTGGGGCTATCGCACGACGCGGGCAGCGGCGCCGGCAACCAGCGCCTGAACCGCGACCGTGGGCGCCAGATGCCGCGGTTTCACCGCGACACGGGTGTGATTGGCGCCTGCCAGACGGACCTCAGTTTTCCAGGGCGTGCGCCAGCGCATCGTCGACCGTGTCCAGCCAGACGAACTGCAGACTGGCCCGTGCGCTTTCCGGAATGTCCTCGAGGTCCTTGCGGTTGCGTGCTGGCAGCAACACCGTGTGGATGCCCGCGCGCAGCGCGGCGAGAGCCTTTTCCTTGATGCCGCCGACCGGCAGCACGAGTCCGCGCAGGCTGATCTCACCGGTCATGGCGACATCGCTGCGCACCTTGCGACCGGTGAGCAGCGAGCACACGGAGGTGAACAGCGCCACTCCCGCGCTCGGGCCATCCTTCGGGATCGCCCCGGCGGGCACGTGGATGTGCAGGTCCTGCTCGTCGAAGCGATAGTCGCCGAGGCCCAGTCCGTCGGCACGCGCCTTGACCAGCGTGACCGCGGCCTGGGCGCTTTCCTTCATGACGTCGCCGAGCTGGCCGGTGAGGATCAGTCCACCCTTGCCGCGGACCGCCGTGGTCTCGACGAACAGGATATCGCCGCCCACCGGCGTCCAGGCCAGCCCGGTGGCCACGCCTGCCATGCTCGTGCGCAGCGCTGCTTCGGCCTCGAACTTCGGTGCGCCGAGGATTCCGGCGAGCGCATCGCGCGTGACGTGGACTGCACCCGCTGCATCCTCGGTGATGCGCACGGCCACGTGCCGCAGGACGCTGCCGATCTCGCGCTCGAGATTGCGTACGCCGGCCTCGCGGGTGTAGCGGGCGATGACCTCGCCGAGTGCATCGTCATCGATCGAGGCTTGGGCGGCGGTGAGCCCGTTAGCCTCGAGCTGGCGACGGACCAGGTAGCGGCGTGAGATGGCGAGCTTCTCCTCCTGTGTATACCCGGGAAGCTCGATGATCTCCATGCGATCGCGCAGCGGCCCCGGGATGCCGTCGAGGACGTTGGCGGTGCCGACGAAGAATACCTTGCTCAGGTCGAACGGCACGCCGAGGTAGTTGTCGCGGAACGTGCCGTTCTGCTCCGGGTCGAGCACCTCGAGGAGGGCGGATGCCGGGTCACCGTGCAGGCTGGCACCGAGCTTGTCCATCTCATCGAGCATGAACACCGGGTTGCGCGTGCCGGCCTTGCGCAACTGCTGGATCACGTTGCCGGGCATGGAGCCGATGTACGTGCGCCGGTGGCCGCGGATCTCAGCTTCGTCGTGGACGCCACCGAGGCTCGCGCGCACGAATTCGAGCCCGAGCGCCCGGGCGATGCTCCGGCCGAGCGACGTCTTGCCGACGCCCGGCGGGCCGACGAAGCACAGGATCGGGCTGCGGCCCTGCGGATTGAGCTTGCGTACGGCCAGGTATTCGAGGATACGCTGCTTGATCTTCGGCAGGCCGTAGTGGTCCTCGTCGAGGATCTGGCGGGCGCGCGCGATGTCGATCGACTCGGTGGCGAGCTTCGCCCAGGGCAGCGCGATGAGCCAGTCCAGGTAGGTCCGCACCATCGAGTGCTCGGTGGATTCCTCGGGCATGCGTTCCAGGCGCCTGAGTTCCTTGGCTGCCTGCTGGGCCGCCTCCTCCGGCATGCTGGCAGCGGTAACCGCGCGGCGCAGCTCCTCGATCTCGCCGCTGTCCTCGCCCTCGCCGAGTTCGTTGCGGATAGCCTTCATCTGCTCCCGCAGGTAGTACTCACGCTGGCGCTCGTCGATTTTCTCCTTCGTCTGCTCTTCGAGCTGGCGGGAGAGCTTGAGTACCTCGACCTGGTGATTGAGGTGACCGAGCACCTGGTCGAGCCGCTGGCGCAACTCGAGCGTCTCGAGGACGTGCTGCTTGTCGACGGGCTTGATGTCGAGAAAGCCGGCAACGAGGTCAGCGAGCTGGCCCGGCGATTCGATGCCGCTGACGACGCTGGCAAGTTCCGGCATCGACTGTGGCAGCAGCCCGATGGCCTCGAGCGAGCGCTCCTTCAGGAGACGAAAGCGCGCTTCGAGCTCGGCGTTCTCCGGTGCGTGCTGGTTGATCAGGTCGAAGCGCGCCGCCAGGAACGGCAGGCCGCCGATGTAGTCGAGGGTGCGAAAGCGCTGTTCACCCTGGCAGACGACGTGCTGGGTGCCGTCGCGGGCGGTGAAGTAGCGGACGATGCGGGCGATGGTGCCAACCGCATGCAGGTCGGCCGGCTGCGGCTCGTCGAGTGTCGGGTCGCGCTGCATGACCAGTCCGATGCGCCGGCCGCTGCGGCTGGCTTCCTCGGCGGCAGCGAGCGAGATGCGCCGGCCGATCGTGAGCGGCACTACGGCACCGGGGAATACGACGGTGTTGCGTACCGGCAGGATGATCAGCACGTCCTCGGGAACGACAGTCCCCGGCGCGGCGGTGCGTGCCTCGCCCGGCTCCCCGGCCGGATCGTCCTTGACGTTGTTCATGATGGCTTGTTTCCTCCGGGCCCGGGTTTGCCGCCGGACGGCAACGCCGGCAGCGAACGGGCTCAGGCCCAGTCATGGGGGCGCCCCGGAGGAATTCAATCGGCCGTGTCAGGACAGACGGTGCCCGGGATTGCCCGGCAGCGACGCTGGATCGTAGAGTGCGATGTGCGACACCATGCTGTAGCCGACGCGATTGCGCCCCTGTTCCTTGGCCGCGTACAGCGCCTGGTCGGCAGCCTCGAGAGACGCTTCTGGGTGTGTGCCGCGGACCGGCAGGGCGGACGTCACCCCGATGCTCACCGTCACGATACGCCCGGGCGCAGACCTGTGTTCGATGCCCAGTCGCTCGATGGCGGACCGCGCCTGCTCCGCGACCTGCAGGGCTCCCTCCAGCGCCGTATCCCCGAGTACGGCCGCGAACTCCTCGCCACCGTAGCGTGCAACCATGTCGCTTGCCCGGCCGGCCACGTGATGCAGGGCGTTGGCGATGGCCTGCAGACAGCGGTCGCCCTGAGGATGGCCGTAGCGGTCGTTGTAGGCCTTGAAGTGGTCGATGTCGATCAGCAGCAGTGACACCGGTCCCTGGTCGCGCATCCCTTTGCGCCAGGCGCGATCGAGGAACTCGGTGAGTCCGCGCCGGTTCGCCACGCCGGTCAACGCGTCGGTGCGACTGAGGCGGTCGAGCTGCTCGTTGGCTGCCTTGAGGTATTGGGTGCGTTCGTGGATCGCGGCCTCGCGTCCTTCCAGCACGCTGATCAACTCGCGGCGCAGCCGCTCGCCCTCCGCGAGTGAGCGCTGCAGGTCGTCGTAAGCCACCCGCTGGCGTTCGCCGACGCTGCCGAGCTGCTCGAAGACCACGGCCACTTCGCGCGGGGTGCCGGCCGGCGCGGCGGGCGCTGCCGGCTGGCGTTCCGGATCGAAACCACGGACAGCGGCATCGAGTGCGCGCAGCGGGTCGGTGATGCTCGCCGACAGCGCCACGGCGAGCCAGCCCGCCACGAGAAGGGCGCCGATCGTCCAGCCGAGCACCACGCCGAGTTCCGTGCTGCGTGCGGCGGCGAACGTTGCGGCCGGGGCGAGCAACAGCACCCGCAGGCCGGGCCCGAATGCCGTACTGACGCCGATGAATCCGGCCGACGGTGTCGCGCTGCTTCCGGCCGGTACATCGAAGGGCTCACCGGTCGGGCGCGCAGCCCTTTTCACCAGCGCAGCGGGCAGGGTATCGAGAGGTGCGAAACCGCTGCCTGCACTGGCGAGCAGCACCCGGCCCGTTTCGTCCGCCACGACGACCTCGCCCGGTGGCCTGCGCGTGAGCCATCCCTGTGCTGCCGGTGTGGCAGCAAGGTCGAGCGCTGCCGTGACATGGCCCCAGCGTGCGCCAGCGAGCGTGGTGACCGGCACGGTGAGGAGCAGCGTGGCACGCTCGCCGAGTACCGGGTCGCGGGTGGCGACGGCTGCCGCGCCACCACCGGTGCGCACGGTGCCGGCCATGACCGACGACGTGCTGGCGCTGGCCTGCCCCGCGGAGATGAGCGTGACCGTGCCACCGACGCGCGCGGTCGCCGCCACCACGGTCGCGTCGGATCGTACCGCCATCACGCTGGCCATGGCTGGCGCCCACTCGTGGTGCAGCCGCAGCTGTCGCTCGAGCGCTGCCGGCGAGAAGTCAGCCTCGCGGCCGATGTGGGCGGCGAGGCTCCCGAGGTCGGCAGCAGCGCCGTCGATCGCGGTGGCGAGGCTGCCAGCGAGACCGATCGACTGGGCCTGAAGTGCATCTGTCACCCGCTCGGCGCGTTGCCGGCTGGCGCGATCGCTGAGGACCAGCGCCAGCGAGATCGCCGGTATGGTGGCCAGCAGCACCATGGCCAGCGTGATCCGGCCGCGCAGCGTGTGCGGCACCGGCAGACGCCAGCGATTGCGGGAGCGCCCGGTGTCGAATGCCAGCACCATGCCCGCGCCCAGCGCGATGAACAGGGTGACGCCGAGCACGGCGAGCCATCCCGGGCCAGCGCCTGCAGTCATGTCGCGCGTGAGACTGATCCAGTCGTCCATCGAACGCGGGGTGCGTCCCGCCCGTGATCCGCCGATCGGCGCAGGTTAAGGGCAGGCGCTGCCGTGTTCTGCGACCCACGGCCGGTTTCATCGGGTGTGTGGGAATGGGCCCGGCAGGACTTGAACCTGCGACCAACGGATTATGAGTCCGCCGCTCTGACCAGCTGAGCTACAGGCCCGTGTTGCGCCACCGCACGTCCCGTACTGCGAGACGATGGATGCCGCGGATTCTAGCAGTGCTGCCGACGGGGCAGGGGCCGGCGTGACCGCCGGTGCGGGATTCTGTTACTGTCGCGACCGCAGCCAGCGACCCAGCAACCCAGCAACGGAGCGCCATGGGGACCCGAACCAAAGACCTGCCGCCGCTGACCGGTCTGGCCCATGTCATCCGCGAACTGCGCTACCAGGAGGTCGCACGCCAGGGACTGGGTCTGCTGCTGATGCCGCTGTATGCCCTCGTTGCCAGGCCGATTTCGGCCTGGTTCATCGCCGGCGCCGTACTGGTGGTGGCCGGTGCCGCCGTACGGCTCTACGCCTCGGGCTTCATCGTCAAGAACCAGGAACTGGCTACGTCAGGGCCATATTCGCTGGTGCGCCACCCGCTGTATACGGGCAATCTGCTGATTCTCGTCGGCTTCACGCTGGCGAGTTCCCTGATCTGGGTGGCGCTGGTTTCGGCGGCATTCTGGTGGTTCTACTACCCGACAGCCATAGAATACGAGGATCGCAAGCTGCGACGGATTTTCGGCGCACCCTGCGCGCAGTGGCAGCAGGCGACACCCGCGGTGATCCCGCGCGCGCTGGTGCCGCGGCGTGGTGGTCAGTGGTCGCTGCGCACCAGCCTCAGCCGTAACCTCGAGCCGGTGGTCATCGCATACACGGCGGGCTGCTTCCTCTGGATTTTCCGCAATCTCTGAGGACGTTCGATCGATGAATGGGCCGAGGGAACAATCCTCGCCCGTCGTGGCCCGGAATGCCGACCGGCTGCTCGGGAGCGGCTACCAGGGGGTGGTCTACCTGCGCGAGCGGGCCGATGGACCACGTATCGTGAAATCGCCGATCGGCAGCGGTCTCGCCCGCAGTGCGCGCCGTGCCATGCTCCGGCGCGAATACAGCGTGTACCAGCGCCTGCAGGGTATCCGGGGCATCCCGCGCTGCGACGGGCTGGTGGCCGGCGAGGATCTCGTGCTCGAGTTCGTGCCGGGCGGATCCTTGCGCGAGCTGCGACTCGACGGCGCGGCACGCGAGCAGTTCTTCGCCGAGCTGCTCGCACTCATCCGCGCCATTCACGGCGCCGGTGTCGCGCACGCCGACCTCAAGCGCAAGGACAACATCCTCGTCGGTCCCGACGGTCAGCCCTTTCTCATCGATTTCGGCATGGCGGTCACGGTCGACGCCAGCTCCGGCCGGCTCCGCCGCTGGCTGTTCCAGCAGGCGCGTCGCACCGATCTCAATGCGTGGTTCAAGCTGAAGTACCAGCGTCAGGCGCGCACCGTCGCCGCTGCCGATGCAGCCATCTACCGACCCACGATACCGGAGCGGCTGGCCCGCGTCCTGCGCCGGAGCTGGCGGGCCCTGACCCTACGGCGTCGACGGCGTCGTCGTGGGTGAAGAGGCGCATCCGGTGATGGGAGTGCCCGCGGGTGACCCGGTCGCGCGGCGCGGATTCGGGCGGGTGTTCGATGGCGTGCTCGTCGCACTGGTGGGCGGGCTCTGCCTGGCGACGGGTCTTGCGGCCGCCGCCCGCACAGGCTGGCTGCCCGAGTTGGCCACGCATTTCCGGCCGCAGTACGGTGTCCTCGGTGCCCTGCTCGGGGTGCTCGCGGTGGTCGCCGGGCGGCGCCTGGCAGCGATGGTCGCCGCGGTCATCACCGTGGTGAACCTGTGGTTCGCGTGGCCCTATCTGGCACCGTGGTTTGCAAACCCGATTCCGCGCGCGGGCGGCACGCCATCGGTGGTATCGCTCAATGTCCATTATCGCAATACGGATTACGAACGTGTCCTCGAGTACCTGCGGGCAGTCAAGCCTGAGGTACTCGTCCTCGAGGAGCTGACGCCCGACTGGTCACGTGCGCTGCAACCGGTGCTCGAGGGCTACCCACATTCGCTTGCAGCCAGCCGGCGTAGCCCCTGGGGACTCGGTGTGTACTCACGCTACCCGTTGCGCGAGACGCTCGATACCGACCTTGGTGTTCGCGGCAGCTTCAACGTCATCGCCACCGTGGACTGGCCCGCTGGCCCGGTCCGTCTGATTGCCGTGCATCTCGCCTCACCGACACGACCGCGCTTCGCGCAGGCGCGTAATCGCCAACTCGGGCAGATCGCACAGATCCTTGCGGCGACTGACCCGGCCCTGCCGCGTCTCCTGGTGGGCGACCTCAACATCACGCCCTTTTCCCCCTATCTGCGCGACTTTCTGGCGCACACCGGCATGCACGACGCGCGCCGGGCGCAGGGCCTGCACGGCACCTGGCCAGGCTGGCTGCCACCGCTGCAGATACCCATAGACCACGCGATCGTCGATGGCTCGCTCGCGGCCACCCGGGTGCAGCGTGGACCCGCGGTCGGGTCCGACCACTATCCGCTCGAGGTGCGCCTGGTCCGCGCGCCGGCCGGCGGGAAATCCGGGAGTGAGCGTGGTAAATAGTGCTGGCGCTGGCCCCGGGGTCGGTCGCGCGAGCGTCGCTGTCCAGTTCCGGGAGAATGCCCGATGAATCTCGTGAGCCAGATTCTCGCCCTGTTCGCTTACGCCTTCGTCACCATCGTGGGTCTCGGGGCCATCGCGGCTGCCGTCATCTACGTCATCGACAAGACGCAGACGAAGCACGCGATCCGCCGCAATTATCCGGTCATCGGGCGCTTCCGCTACCTGTTCGAACAGATCGGCGAGTTCTTCCGCCAGTACTTCTTCGCGATGGACCGCGAGGAGATGCCGTTCAACCGGGCCGAGCGCGCCTGGGTGTATCGCGCGGCGAAAGGCGAGGAGAACACCGTGCCTTTCGGCTCGACCCGGGATCTGCGGCCGGCGGGCACGGCGATCTTCGTCAATTGCCCCTACCCGATCCTGGACGAGGAAACCCGGCCCACTTCGGCGGTGACGCTCGGTCCGTACTGCCGGCTGCCGTATACGACGAGCCGCTTCTTCCACGTCTCGGCCATGAGCTACGGGGCGATCTCGAAACCTGCGGTGCTGGCGCTCTCGCAGGGTGCCAGGACGGCCGGCTGCTGGCTGAATACGGGCGAGGGCGGGCTCGCACCCTACCACCTGGCCGGTGGTGCCGACATCGTGTTCCAGATGGGCACTGCCAAGTACGGCGTACGTGATCACGATGGCCGGCTGAGTGACTTGCGCCTGCACGAACTGGCCAACTACGAGCAGGTGCGGATGATCGAGGTCAAGCTCAGCCAGGGCGCCAAGCCTGGCAAGGGCGGCATCCTGCCTGCGGCCAAGGTGACCGACGAGGTGGCCCGCATCCGTGGCATTGCGCAGGGCCGCGATTCGATCAGTCCGAACCGCCACCTGGAAATTCACGATGCCGGCTCGCTACTCGATTTCATCGCCCGGGTACGCGACATCAGCGGCCGGCCGACCGGCTTCAAGACCGTGTTCGGGTCCTACGACTGGCTCGCCGAGATCTGCGAGGAAATCCACCGGCGCGGCGTCGAGAGCGCCCCGGATTTCATCACCATCGACTCCGGTGACGGCGGCACCGGCGCCGCTCCCATGACCTTACTCGACAATGTCGGCCTGCCGGTGCGCGAGAGCCTGCCCCACGTCGTCGACCTGCTGCGCGAGCACGGCCTGCGCGAGCGGATCAAGGTGATCGCCAGCGGCAAGATGATCAACCCCGCCGGGGTGGCCTGGGCGCTGTGCGTGGGTGCGGACTTCGTCAACTCGGCCCGCGGCTTCATGTTCGCGCTGGGCTGCATCCAGGCGATGAAGTGCAACAAGAACACCTGCCCCACCGGAATCACGACGCACGACCGCAACCTGCAACGCGGCCTGGTGGTGGCCGACAAGGCCGAGCGCGTGGCGCGTTACCAGGAAGGCATGGAAAAAGAAGTGTCGGTGATCGCGCACTCCTGTGGCGTTGCCGAACCACGCCTGCTGCGCCGGCAGCACTGCCGCATCGTACAGACAGGCGGTCACACGGCATTGCTGAGCGACATCTACCCGGACCCGGCCGGCAGCGGCTAGCGCTATCGCAGGTCGCAGGTCGCAGGTGCCCGGCCGGGACCTCAGTCCTCGATGAGGAAACTGCGCAGCTGGTCACTGCGCGACGGGTGGCGCAGCTTGCGCAACGCCTTGGCCTCGATCTGGCGGATCCGCTCGCGTGTGACATCGAACTGCTTGCCGACTTCCTCCAGCGTGTGGTCGGTGTTCATGTCGATACCGAAGCGCATGCGCAGCACCTTTGCCTCGCGCGGCGTCAGCCCGGCGAGCACGTTGTGCGTGGCTTCCTTGAGCCCTTCGACGGTGGCCGAGTCGAGCGGGGAGGAGATCGTGGTGTCCTCGATGAAGTCGCCCAGGTGCGAATCCTCGTCATCGCCGATGGGCGTTTCCATCGAGATGGGTTCCTTGGCGATCTTGAGGACCTTGCGCACCTTGTCTTCGGGCATCTCCATGCGCACGGCCAACTCCTCGGGCGTCGGCTCGCGGCCCATCTCCTGGAGCATCTGGCGCGAGATGCGGTTGAGCTTGTTGATGGTTTCGATCATGTGCACCGGGATGCGGATGGTGCGTGCCTGGTCGGCGATCGAGCGCGTGATGGCCTGGCGGATCCACCACGTGGCGTAGGTCGAGAACTTGTAGCCGCGGCGGTATTCGAACTTGTCCACCGCCTTCATCAGGCCGATGTTGCCTTCCTGGATCAGGTCGAGGAACTGCAGCCCGCGGTTGGTGTATTTCTTGGCGATCGAGATCACCAGGCGCAGGTTGGCCTCCACCATCTCCTTCTTGGCGCGGCGGGCCTTGGCCTCGCCGATCGACATCTGCCGGTTGATCTCCTTGATTTCGGCAATCGTCAGGTGGGCTTCCACCTCGATCTGCTGCAACTTTTTCTGGCAGCGGATGATCTCGTCCCTGAGCCGCGCCAGTGCCGAGGAGTGCTTGCGCTTGGCGCGGATATGCTTGTCGACCCAGCTGAGACTGGTCTCGTTCGCGGGGAAGGTCGCGAGGAAATCCTTGCGCGGCATTCCGGCCTCACGCACGCTGAGCTGCATGATGCGCCGCTCCTGCGCACGGATCGACTCGACCGTGTCGCGCAGATGGGCGCACAGCGTGTCGAAGAGCTTCGGGGCGAGCCGCAGTTCCATGAGCTCGGCAGCGAGCTTCTCCCGCGCCTTCATGGTGGTCTTGTGGGCTGCGCCATTGGCATCGATCGCGGCGATGACCTTTTTCTGGTGCCGGAAGATCGACTTCAAACGCTTGTCGGCTTCAACCGGATCGGGACCGAGTTCCTCGGTTGCTTCCTCGTCGTCGCCCTCCTCCGCTGCTTCGACATCCTCGGTGACCTCGCGCGCGCTCGCGGGCAGGACTTCATCCGGCTGGTTCGGGTCGATGAAGCCGGTCAGGATGTCCTGCAGACGGGTCTCGCCCGTCTTGACGGGCTCGTAGGCGGCGGCAATCACGTCGATCGACGACGGAAAGAACGCCACCGACCGTTTCACCTGGTCGAGGCCTTCCTCGATGCGCTTGGCGATGCGGATCTCGCCCTCGCGCGTCAGCAGCTCGACCGTGCCCATCTCGCGCATGTACATGCGCACCGGGTCCGTGGTGCGCCCGAATTCGCTGTCCACAGTGGCCAGCGCTGCCGCGGCTTCTTCGGCCGCTTCTTCGTCGCTCGTGACCGGCACGTCGGACAGCAGGATCGCGTCGGCATCGGGGACCTTCTCGTAGACGGTGATCCCCATGTCGTTGATCATGTTGACGATGTCCTCGATCTGTTCCGGATCGACGATATCGTTGGGCAGGTGATCGTTGACCTCCGCGTAGGTCAGATAGCCCTGCTCCTTGCCGCGCGCAATGAGGAGCTTCAGCTGCGACTGCTGTTCGGCGGTGGAAGTGTTCTCGGTATATTCGTCCACTGCGTACCTCGGCACGAACGCGTAAACCGCGCATTATATGGGGCCGCTGCCCGCCCATCCACAGCCGCTGGCCGGGCGGCCTCCGGTGACCGGCTTGGTGCCCCAGCCCTGCAGCTGGCAGGCAACCCCATGAAAATACTCTAAATACCGGACTGCGCCCGGGTGGCGGCCTGCTGCCGGGTAGCGAGATATATCGGCCAGGCCCGCCGGATCTTTACCCGCTGTCCCCGATGCCGGCGCGCTGCAGTTGCCGGAATTCCTCTTTCTCCGCAGCGGTCAGGCCGTCGGCAGCGGCTTTGGCGACGAGTTCTGCCAGGCGCTCGTCGCGCCCCTGCGCGACGATGCGTTGCAGGCTGTCGGCCAGTTCCCGTGCTGCGGCCGCCTCGCTGACCAGGAGCTGCCCAGTCAGTAGCTCGCCAAGGTGTGGCCCTTCGGGCCTGTCGCGGAATCGCTCTACGAGCGCCCCCGGGGTCAACCCTGGCACCTGGCGTGTGAGTTCCAGCAGTTCGACGAGCAATGCCGCCCCCCTGGAGCTGATGGTGCTGAGCCTGGCCGGCACCGGTACGTCGCGGCCGAGGCCCGGGTAATGCACGAGCAGCGTAATCGCCTGTCGCACCAATGACGGGCGTTGCCCGGGCGATTGCGGTTTGCGTGCCGGCACCGGCGGAGGAGCACTGGCTGGCTCCCCGCCGAGCGCCGCAGTCAGCCGTTCACGGCGCAGTCCGACGGCCTCGGCCAGCCGGTCGGTGAGCAGTTCGCGATACACGCCTGGTGGCAGCAGGTTGAGGAGGGGGCGTGCCAGTTCTGCGAGACGGGCGCGCGTGTCGAGCGAGTCTGGCCCGGCTTGCCGGCGCAACTCGTCGAGCAGGTAGTCGGAAAGCGGCAGGCTGTCGGCAGCGCGCGCCGCAAAAGCTGCGGCACCTTCCCTGCGCACCAGCGAATCGGGGTCTTCGCCGTCCGGCAGAAACAGGAATCGGACCTGACGCCCTTCGCGCACCTCCGGCAGGCAGGACTGCAGGGCGCGCCAGGCCGCGCTGCGGCCGGCGCGATCACCGTCGAAACAGAACACGATTTCCGGCACGACGCGGAACAGGCGCCGGACCTGATCGGGCGTCGTCGCAGTGCCGAGTGTGGCGACGGCATCGCGGATGCCGTGCTGCGCGAGTGATGCCACATCCATGTAGCCCTCGACCACCAGCAGCCTCGTCAGCCGTCGCTCCGCCTGGCGCGCTTCGTAAAGCCCGTACAGCTCCTGTCCCTTGTGGAAGACCGGGGTCTCCGGCGAGTTGAGGTATTTCGGTTCGCCCGCACCCAGGACCCGGCCGCCGAAACCGATCACGCGGCCACGGCTGTCGCGGATGGGAAACATGATCCGATCGCGGAAGCGGTCGTAGTAGCCGCCGCCGTCGCGCGCGACGATCAGGCCTGCTGTCGCCAGCCGCTCACGCTCGGACTCTGCGTCCGGGAATTCGCCGAACAGCGCGTCCCAGGACGGCGGCGCGTAGCCGATGCGGAACGCGCGCGCAGTTTCGCCGTCCAGACCACGCCCGCGCAGGTACTCGATCGCAACCGGGTGTGCTCGCAGGGCCTGCTCGAAGAAGTTCGTGGCGCTCGCCAGGACATCGTAGAGCGACGCGAGTGGGGATTGTGGCTGACCGCCACCTTCCCGCGGTACTTCCAGGCCGAGTCGGGCGGCGAGTTCCTCGACCGCGGCGACGAACTCGATCCGGTCGTACTCCATGAGAAAGCCAAGGGCGGTGCCATGCGCGCCGCAGCCAAAGCAGTGATAGAACCCCTTGTTGGGGCTCACGGTGAACGACGGGGTCTTCTCGCCGTGGAACGGGCAGCAGGCCTTGTACTCGCGGCCTGCCTTTTTGAGCGGCACGCGTGAGCCGACAATCTCGACGATGTCGGCCCGCTGCAGCAGTTCGTCGATGAAATGCTGGGGGATGCGCCCGGTCATGACGGTTGTCGGAGCCCTGTGCGCCGCGGGGTGCAGCGGCGAGGATAACGGCCGGCGCGCTGCGCCGTCCATGCGCCGGGGATGGTGCTCAGCCGGCGAGGCGGGCCTTCACCAGCGCGCTGACCCGGGCCATGTCGGCCCGGCCCTGCACCTGTGGGCGAAGCGCATTCATGACCTTGCCCATGTCCTTCACGTTGGCCGCGCCGGTAGCGCGCAGCGTTTCCTCGAGCAGGGCGCTGATCTCGGCCTCGCTGAGCTGCGTCGGCAGGTACGCTTCCAGCACGCGGGCTTCCTCGAGTTCCTTGCCCTCGAGGTCGGCGCGCCCACCGCTGGCGAACTGCGCAGCCGCTTCACGCCGCTGTTTGATGGATTTCTCGACGAGTTGCAGCACGTCGACGTCGGACATGTCGCGCCGCTCGTCGACCTCACGCTGCTTAATGCCGGCGAGCAGCATGCGGATCGTGCCGAGGCGCAGTTTTTCGCCGCCACGCATGGCGGCCTTCATGTCGTCCTGGATCCTGCTCTTGAGCGTGCTGGTCATCGCACGTGCAGGACTGGCGCCCGCATCAGTACAGGCGGCGGCGCCGATTGCTCTCGCGGGACGAGCGCTTGAGCTGGCGTTTGATGGCGGCGGCACGCTTGCGCTTGCGTTCCTGGGTCGGCTTCTCGTAGAACTCGCGACGGCGCAGCTCGGTGAGAACGCCGGCCTTCTCGCAGGCGCGCTTGAAGCGGCGCAGGGCGGCATCGAAGTGCTCGTTTTCTCTGACGCGTACGCTCGGCAAGTTCGTCGTCCTCGGCCGTGATGTTCAGGCGAAAAAAACCGGCACGCGGCCGGTCGAGACCGCACAATATAGCCATTCCTGAGCCGTTTGCAAAGGAGCCGGGATTCCCGACCGGTCCATGATCATCCTCGGCATCGAGACCAGTTGCGACGAGACCTCGGTGGCCCTGCTCGATGACGATCGGGGGTTGCTGGCCCACCTGGTCCACAGCCAGATCGCCATCCACGCGCCCTTCGGGGGGGTGGTGCCGGAGCTCGCCTCGCGGGATCACATCCGCAAGCTGCTGCCGCTGGTCCGGCAGGCGCTCGAACAGGCGTCGCTGCGTGGCAGCGACATCGATGGGGTGGCCTATACCGCGGGTCCGGGGCTGATCGGCGCCCTGCTGGTCGGGGCGACCGTTGCTGCCGGGCTGGCGGCAGCCTGGCGACGTCCGGCAATCCCGGTGCATCACATGGAAGCCCACCTGCTGGCGCCGTTGCTGGAGACGCCGCGCCCCGAATTTCCGTTCCTGGCGCTGCTGGTGTCGGGAGGGCACACACTGCTGGTGGCGGTCGGTGGTGTCGGCGACTACCGGGTCCTGGGCCAGACGCTGGACGATGCCGCTGGCGAAGCGTTCGACAAGACCGCGAAGATGCTTGGACTGCCCTATCCGGGTGGACCACAGCTCGCGCGCCTCGCCGGTACCGGCCGGCCGGACAGGTTCCGGTTCCCGCGACCGATGCTCAACCGCGCCGGCCTCGACTTCAGCTTCAGCGGCCTGAAGACGGCCGTGGTGCTCGAGGCCAGGCAGCTGGCCGCGGCGGGGCCACTCGGGGAATCCGTGCGCGCCGACCTCGCGAGCTCGTTCCAGGAGGCCGTGGTCGACATACTCGTGGCCCGGTGCCTGCGGGCGCTCGAGCAGACGTCCCTCACGCGCCTGGTGGTAGCCGGCGGCGTCGGGGCCAACCAGCGGCTGCGTCAGCGGCTGCGCGACGAACTGACAGCCCGGGGCCGCGAAGTCTATTATCCGCGCCACGAGTTCTGCACCGACAACGCTGCCATGGTGGCCGTGGCTGGTCGCCGGCGTTTCCCGTCCCGCGATGCCGCCCGCAGCTACGCGATCGCCGCCCGCGCCCGCTGGGACCTCGAAGAACTGTCGCCGGCCTGAAGCCGGCCCGGGGCCTGATCGAGTCATGGACACGATTTTTCTCAACGACCTGCGCGTGCGCACCGTCGTCGGGATATGGGAGTGGGAGCGGCGCATTCACCAGATCGTCAGCATCGACCTGGAGATGGCTGCGGACGTGCGCGCAGCCGCGGCGCGTGACCACATCGACGCGACCCTGAACTACAAGGCGGTGGCCAAACGGGTCACGCAGTTCGTCGAGGAGTCCCGGTTCCAGCTGGTCGAGACCCTGGCCGAGCGCATCGCCGGCATCGTGACCGAGGAGTTCGGCGTGCGCTGGGTGCGCGTGGCCGTACGCAAGCCGTTCGCCGTGCGCGGGTCACGCGACGTCGGCATCAGCATCGAGCGAGGACAGCGGGAGCTCTGATGGCGCGGCGGCGGCCTGCTGCCTGCGCGACGCCGTCCACGCGGTGGGTATCCGCCTACGTGGGCGTTGGCAGCAACATCGACCCGGAGCGACATATCCGGGCGGCACTGCGGCGCTTGCGGGAACGGTTCGGTGAACTGCACCTGTCGCCCGTCTATCGCAGCCGGGCCGAGGGGTTTGCCGGCGACGATTTCCTGAACCTGGTGGTCGCATTCGACACCCGGGAGCAACCCGGGGCCGTGATCGGCTTTCTCGAGCGGTTGCATGTCGAGGCGGGCCGCGTACGTGAGGCCGAGCGCTTTGTGTCGCGGACGCTCGACATGGACCTCCTGCTCTACGGAGATGCGGTGAGCAGGGAGTTGCAGCTGCCGCGCACCGACATCACCGACCACGCCTTCGTCCTTGGGCCACTGGCCGATCTTGCGCCGACGCTGCGCCATCCGGTCACCGGGCACACCATGCAGGAGCTGTGGGAGGCTTTCGACCGGGAGCGACACCCGCTGACGCGGGTCGATCTCGCTGACGCCTGAGGGCGTTACCAGCCGACGCTGCGCCCGCCGTCGACGACGATCACCTGGCCGGTGACGTAACTGGCGTCCCGGACCAGGTACAGCACGCAGCCGGCGATATCCTCCGGGGTCCCGGCGCGTTTCATGGGGATCTGCCGAACGATGCTGTCGCGGGTCGACTCGGCGATACCGTCGTCCGGCCACAGGACTGCTCCAGGAGCGATGCCATTGACCCGCACGGCGGGGGCGAGGTCGCGCGCCAGGGCACGCGTCAGCATGGACAATCCGGCCTTGGCGGCGCCGTACACGGCGTGATCGCGCAGGGGCCGGATGGCGTGGATGTCGATCAGGTTGACGATGACGCCACCGCTGGCGCGCAGGTGGGGCAGTGCTGCCTGCGACAGGAACAGCGGCGCGCGCAGGTTGGTGCCGATCAGGTCGTCCCACTGTGTAGTGGTGACGCTGCCGAGCGGGGTGGGGTAGAAGCTCGATGCGTTGTTGACGAGGATGTCGAGGCGGCGGGTCTTCGCAACCACCTCCTCGACCATCGCCGGGAGGCGCTCGACGTCGAGCAGGTCGGCCCGCACGAGCTCGGTCGATCCGGGCCGGAGCGCTTCGAGCTCTGCGGCGAGTTCGCGCGCCGGCTGCGCCGAGGCCCGGTAGTGAATGGCGATGCCGGCGCCGTGGGCGTGCAACGTGCGTGCGATGGTGGCGCCGACGCGCCGGCCGGCGCCGGTGATCAGCGCCCATCGACCGTCGAGAGTCGCCGTTCCCGCCGTCATGGTGATGTGCCTGCTGCGCGCCGTGTCGCCAGTGGAGTGGCCCGAGGCCGTAAGATTACACCACCATGCAGCAGCGGTTCGAATTGCCGGCACCCGACGCCGCGGCGCGCATCCACGGCGCACGCGTGGCAGCACACATCCACGAGGCGATCGAAGCTGCCGGTGGCTGGATCGACTTTGCGCGCTACATGGATCTGGCGCTCTACGCGCCGGGTCTCGGTTACTACAGCGCCGGTGCCACGAAGTTCGGGCCTGCCGGGGACTTCGTCACCGCGCCGGAAATCTCGCCATTGTTTGCGCGCTGCCTCGCGCGCGCCTGTGCGCCGCTGCTCGCCGGCGAAGCGGGGCGCAGCGTGCTCGAAGTCGGTGCGGGCAGCGGGATCCTCGCTGCCGAACTGTTGCCGGCCCTCGCACGACATGGCGCCGACAAGGTGCGTTACCGGGTGCTGGAGGTCAGCGCGGAGCTGCGTGAGCGCCAGCGCGAGACACTCGCCCGCCTGGCGCCCGGGTTCCTGTCGCGGGTCGAGTGGCTGGATACCCTGCCGCAGCAAGCCCTCGACGGCGTGGTAATCGCCAACGAGGTTGCCGACGCGCTGCCGGTGAGCCGGTTCACGCGCACGGCAGGCGCTGTCCTCGAGCAGGGAGTGTGCCGGGCGGCGAACGGCTTCGCCTGGGAGGCGCGCACGGCGCAACCGGATCTCGCGCGCGCGGTTGCCGCGATCGAAGCCGACTGCGGCGCACCGCTGCCCGAGGGCTACACCTCGGAGGCGAGCCTGCGCCTGCCGGCGTGGGTCGGCGCGCTCGGGGCCCTGCTCGGCAGCGGCTGCCTCCTGATCTGCGACTACGGCGGCTCGCGGCGCGAGCTCTATCACCCCGAGCGGTACGAGGGCACGCTGACCTGCCATTACCGCCACCGCGTCCATCACGATCCCTTGCTCCTGCCAGGTCTGCAGGACATCACGGCTTGGGTGGATTTCTCGGCGGTCGCTGCGGCGGGTGAGGCTGCGGGACTGACGGTCGCAGGCTATGCCACGCAGGCGCACTTCCTGATGGATGCGGGGATCGACGCCGAACTCGCGGCGGCCGGTGGCACCGGCGGCCTGCCCGACATGCGCCTGGTGCAGCAGGCCAAGACGCTGCTGCTGCCGGGTGAAATGGGCGAGCGTTTCAAGGTCATGGCGCTGGTGCGCGGGCCGGTGTCGCCGGGTGGCTTCGGCTGGCGCGACCTGCGCCACCTGCTCTAGGCGCCGCTAGCCGCCTTCACGGTCGCGATGGCGCGGGCACGTTCCTGGCGGATCGCGTCGCCGAGCGCCTCACCGGTGAGGCCGCGGGCCAGGATCGTTGACACATCGATCGCTGCCGCGGCGCTGCGCGCGGCGCGCAGCAGTGTTGCCTGCGGGTAAGGAGTGCCGGCGCGGCCCAGCCGGCCGCCGGCATCGGCTTCGCAGGCGGCGAGGAAGTCCTCGAAGCGTTCCGGGCGGCGCAGCGCATCGACATCCTCGAGCAACGCGAGCAGCGTGGCGGGGCGCAGCTCCGCCGCGCGGTGGGCGAGGCCGTGATGGCGGGCCACCGCCAGACCGAGTTCGCGGAACCGGTTCGGGACGCCGAGGCGCCGGCACAGGTTCTCGGCGAGGGCCACGCTGCGCTCTTCGTGACCGATGTGCTTTGGCCAGTACCGCGCGGGTGTCGCAGCTTTGCCGAGATCGTGGACGAGCACGGCGAAGCGCACCTCGCTCTTCGTTGACAGGCGCGCGCTTTCGCGCAGCGCGAGCAGCAGGTGGGCGCCCGTGTCGACCTCCGGATGCCAGGCCTGGGTCTGCGGCACACCCCACAGGGCATCGACCTCGGGGAAGATCACGGCGAGGGCGCCGCAGTCGCGCAGGACCGCGATGAATACGTCCGGGTGAGGTCCCGCCAGCGCCCGTTCGGTCTCCTGCCACACGCGTTCCGGCACCAGGGCACCGGCCTCACCCGCGGCAACCATCTCGCGCATGAGCTGCAGTGTCTCGGCAGCGACCGCGAAGCCGAGAGGAGCGAAGCGCGCCGCGAAGCGCGCCACGCGCAGGATGCGCACGGGGTCTTCGCGGAAGGCGTCGGACACGTGACGCAGGCGGCGCGCGGCGAGATCGGCCTGGCCGCCGTAGGGGTCGATGATCCGGCCGTTGGCGTCCTCGGCCATGGCGTTGATGGTGAGATCACGCCGCAGCAGGTCATCCTCGAGCGTCACGTCCGGGGCGGCGTGGACGGTGAAGCCCCGATAGCCGGGTGCCGTCTTGCGCTCCGTCCGCGCCAGGGCGTGCTCCTCGCCGGTCTGCGGGTGCAGATAGACGGGGAAACTTGCGCCGACGCGTCGGAACCCGGCTGCTTCCATTTCCGCCGGAGTCCCGCCGACGACCACCCAGTCGCGCTCGCGTACCGGAAGGCCGAGCAGCCGGTCGCGCACGGCGCCGCCCACCAGGAAGGTCTGCATGGAGCCATTCTAGCCGGTATCTTTTCCGGTCATGATCGCCAGACCTGCCGCGCGCTGCTGCGCCGGCCTGCTCGTCCTCGGGCTCGCCGCCGGCTGCAATCCAGCCTACCTGGTGCAGGCTGCGGGCGGGCACTGGCAGCTGATGACTGCGCGCCGGCCGGTCGCCGGGGTAATCGCGGATCCGGCTACGGCGCCGGTCACGCGTCGGCGACTGGAGGAGGCGACCGCGGCCGTGGCGTTCGCGCATTCAGCGCTGGCGCTGCCGGACAACGGCAGCTATCGCGACTACGTGGACATCGGTCGGCCGTATGCGGTCTGGAATGTGTTCGCTGCCGGACCGTTCGACCTCGCCCTGCGTCGCTGGTGTTTCCCGGTCGCCGGCTGCGTGGTCTACAGGGGCTACTTCGACGAGCAGCGGGCACGGGATTTCGCGGCACAACTCGCCGCCGGGGGCGACGACGTGCACGTTGCCGGGGCGGTGGCCTATTCGACGCTGGGTTACCTGCGCGACCCACTGCTGAGCAGTGTGCTGCAGCTGCCCGGGGCGACCGCGACCGCGTTGATGTTCCACGAGCTGGCACACCAGCGCGTGTACATTCCGGGCGACACCGTCTTCAACGAGAGCTTCGCGACGCTGGTGGAGCAGGAAGGACTGGCGCGCTGGCTGGCCGCTCGGGGCGAGTGGGCGGCGTTGTGCCGCTTCGGGAACGGGCTGGCGCGTGCGCGTCAGGTCCGCGCGCTACTCGACGAAGCGCGTGCGGAGCTTGCCGCGATCTACCGTTCGGCGTCGCCCGAGGTGCAACCCACCGCGGCCAAGGCGGCCGCGTTCGCCCGGCTGCTCGAACGCTATCGCGCGCTGCGGGCAGGCTGGCGGGAACCGCCGTACTTCGACAGCTGGTTCGAGGGCGACATCAACAATGCGAGCCTCGGTGCGCTCGCTGCCTACGATCGCCTGGTCGGTGTGCTGCGCGTGATCCTCGCGAGCGAAGGCGGCGATCTGCCAGCCTTCTATCGCCGGGCTGATCGGCTGGCGCAACTCGACGAGGCTGCGCGCGGCGAAGTGCTCGGGGCGATCACGGCAGCGTACCAGCACGGGCCCGGCAATTACTGCCAGGCCCGTGCCGCAGTGCCTGCCGGCTAGCGGATCTGCAGCAGCAGGTCGCGGTCACCGCGCCGGATGGCGAGGATCAGCAGTCGCTGGTCGCGCGCCACTTCCTGCAGCTGTTCGACGGACCGCACCCGTATGCGATTGACCGCTACGATGATGTCGTTGGTGCGCAGGCCACGCGCGGCTGCCGGGCTGCCGGGCTCGACGCTCGCAACCAGCACCGCCGGGCCATTGAAGCCGCCTTCACTGCCGTCGTAGGCCGAGAACTCGGCACCCTCCAGGGCCGGGTGGACCTCGCCGGCACTGACCTGGGTGGTGTTATCGCGCTCGTCGAGCGTGGTGGTGACGTCGCGGCGCTTCCCCTCGCGCAGCAGGCCGAGCCCGACCTTGTCGCCACTGCGCTTGACGCCGATGGCGGTGCGCAGTTCGGCAGCGCTCCTGATCTTCTTGCCATCGACATCGACGATCACGTCGCCGACCTTCACCCCGGCCTTCTCGGCTGCCGAGCCCGGGGTAACCTCCTGCACCAGCGCACCCTCGCCGTTGTCGACGCCAAAGGCTCGCGCAGTCTCGGCATTGAAATCGGTGATGCTGACGCCGAGCAGGCCGCGGCGAACCTTACCGAACTGCAGGATCTGCGCCATGATCGACTTGGCGATGTTCACCGGGATCGCGAAGCCAATGCCGATGTTGCCGCCGCTGTTGGAAAATATCGCGGAATTGATGCCGATCAGCTCACCCTTCAGGTTGATGAGCGCACCACCGGAATTGCCCGGATTGATCGATGCATCGGTCTGGATGAAGTCCTCGTAGCCGTCCGGGTTGATGCCGCTGCGGCCGAGTGCGCTGACGATTCCGGAAGTGACCGTGTGCTGCAGGCCGAAGGGGTTGCCGATCGCGACCACGAAATCGCCCACCTCCACTTCGTCGGAGTTACCGAGCCCGATCTGGGTGAGCTTCTCCGGCGAAGTGAGCTTCAGCACGGCGATGTCGGTGCCGGCGTCGGAACCGATCACCGTGGCCTTGAAATTGCGGTTGTCGTTCAGCACCACCTCGATCTCGTTGGCGTTGTCCACGACGTGATGGTTGGTGATGACGTAGCCATTGCGCGCGTCGACGATGACGCCCGAGCCGGCACTGCGTACCTCGCGCGGCTGTTGGTCCGGCGGCACGCCGAAGAAACGCCGGAAGAACGGGTCGTCCATGAGCGGGTTACGCGGGGCATTGACCGTGCCGCGGGTCGCGATGCTGACGACGGCGGGCGATACCTGTTTGACCAGTGGCGCCAGGCTCGGTACGCGCTGTTCGCCGACCACCGCGGGCAATGCGCCCTGGACGGGCGACACCGCGGTCAGGGTCAGGGCTGTGGCAAGCAACGCCGTGCGCAGAATCTGGATCTTCATGCGTGATTTCCTGGATGACTGGCGATCGGGAGTCTTTTGGGAGCGCGAATCATAGCCGGTTCACGGCGACGTCCGGCGGTGGGTAGCCGGTGGATAACCCGGGGAAAGCCTGGGAGCAGAGACCACAAGATATTGTGTTTTGCAGACAGGACGGGGGCTTGCAGCGTGGCCCGTGATCAATATTTGAGCAATACGAAGGTAGTTTTACAAGTTAATGTTTTTAAAGGATTTAAAACACGTTCCAAGATGGTGCTGATCGCTTGACACCCCCCGGTTACGGACATAACCTACACATTGACCGGCACAAGATCTTGTGCTGCCGCCTCTCGAGGAATTCAGTGTCCGCCACTACCCTGGCGGATGGCTGGAAAGCCGCCGGAGGACGGTACGCGGAGCGGTCGGAGTGGGGTTCTCACAGGGGCAGGCCCGCAGCTGCGGGCCGTGGTTTTCACGGGGGTTGAGTGTCGCGATGAAAATGGCAGTCCAGGTCGACCGGGCAAAGACCCCGGGCATTTCCTTCCAGGAAGCGTCGATAGACATCTGGGACAAGAAGTATCGCCTCAAGTCGAAGAGCGGCGAGGTCATCGACGAGACCATGGACGATACCTACCAGCGCATCGCCCGGGCGCTGGCCGAGGTGGAGCCGGAGACCGAGCGCGAGCGCTGGTTCGAGACTTTTTTCTGGGCGCTGCGTCGGGGTGCGATTCCCGCCGGACGTATTGTTTCCAACGCCGGGGCGCGCGAGCACAAACCGGCCACTTCGACAATCAACTGCACTGTGTCTGGCACGATCGCCGATTCGATGCACACGATCCTCGAGAAGGTCCACGAGGCCGGCCTCACGCTCAAGGCCGGCTGCGGCATCGGCTACGAATTCTCGACCCTGCGTCCGCGCGGGGCCTACGTCAGCGGTGCCGGTGCCCATACCTCCGGGCCGCTGTCGTTCATGGATATCTACGACAAGATGTGCTTCACGGTGTCGTCAGCCGGTGGCCGGCGCGGCGCCCAGATGGGCACTTTCGACGTCGGCCATCCGGACGTGCTCGACTTCGTGCGCGCCAAGCGCGAAAACGGCCGGTTGCGGCAGTTCAATCTTTCGCTGCTGATCACCGACGATTTCATCCGTGCAGTCAAGGCGAACCAGGCATGGCCGCTGGTGTTTCCGATCGACGCACGCCTCGTGCAGGACGGTGGCATCGATCTCGACGATCCCGAGCAGGTCCTGTGGCGCGACTGGCCGGTCACCGAGGGCTACGTGAGCAACGATCGCGGTGAAATCGCCTGCCGCATCTACAAGAAGCTCCCGGCGCGACGCCTGTGGGACATGATCATGGCGTCGACGTACGACTTCGCCGAGCCGGGCTTCGTGCTGATCGACCGCGTCAACGAGATGAACAACAACTGGTTCGAGGAGACGATCCGCGCGACCAATCCCTGTGGCGAGCAGCCGCTGCCGCCCTATGGTTCCTGCCTGCTCGGCTCGGTCAACCTCACCAAGTTCGTGCTGGAACCGTTCACCGATGGCGCGCGCTTCGACTGGGACGAATTCCGTCGCGTGGTCTGCGTCTTCACTCGCATGCTCGACAACGTCGTGGAGATCAATGGCCTGCCACTCGGCCGCCAGCGCGACGAGATCTGGCGCAAGCGCCGCCACGGCATGGGCTTTCTCGGGCTCGGCTCGGCCATGGCCATGCTCCGGCTGCGCTACGGTTCACGTGAATCGGTGCAGTTCACCGAGGACGTGGCCCGCGAAATGGCCATCGCCGGCTGGGAGACAGCGATCGAACTCGCCCGCGAGAAAGGGCCGGCACCGATCATGCTCGAGGAGTTTGCCGTGACGCGCGCCATGTTGCGTCAGCGCCCGGAGATGGCCGCCGATGGCTGGCAGGTCGGTGACCGCATCCCGGGCCGGGTGCTGCATGCCCGATACAGCCGCTACATGCAGCGGCTGGCACAGGTCGCTCCCGAACTGGTCAGGGAGATCGAAGAGATCGGCGCGCGGTTCACACATCACAGTTCGATCGCGCCCACCGGCACGATCTCGCTGTCGCTCGCGAACAATGCCAGCAACGGTATCGAGCCGAGTTTCGCGCACCACTATTTCCGCAATGTCATCCGCGAAGGTCGAAAGACCAAGGAGAAGGTCGACGTCTTTTCCTTCGAGTTGCTGGCCTACCGCCAGCTCGTCAATCCGGGTGCCATGCCGGGCTCGACGCGGCCCGAGGAGCGGCTGCCGGAATATTTCGTCACTGCCGACGACATCAAGCCGCGCGAGCACGTCGACATCCAGGCCGCGGCACAGAAGTGGGTCGATTCCTCGATTTCCAAGACCGCCAACGTGCCGACCGACTTCCCGTACGAGGAGTTCAAGGACATCTACCTGTACGCCTACGAGAAGGGCCTGAAGGGCTGCACCACCTTCCGCTTCAACCCCGAGGCGTTCCAGGGCGTCCTGGTCAAGGAGCACGATCTCAAGAACACGAGCTATACCTTCGTGCTCGAGGATGGTGCCGAGATCACGGTCAAGGGAGACGACGAGGTCGAGTACGACGGCGAGCTGCACACGGCCGCCAACCTGTTCGACGCGCTCAAGGAAGGCTATTACGGCAAGTTCTGACGCGCTGGCGCAGAACGGCCCGGAGACACCCGCATGCCGAAGATCACCATCGACAAGAAGATCGTCCGTTATCGCGTCGAAGGCGCCGACAGCAAGGCCGCCGAAGGCAAGGCCGAAAAGCTGGCGGCGCGCGAAGTCAGCCCGGACGGCAAGGTCGTGCGCATGCACGAGCGGCTCGAGCGCCCGGAGATGCTGATGGGCTCGACCTACAAGGTGAAGACACCGGTTTCGGACCACGCGATGTACGTGACCATCAACGACATCGTGCTCAACGCCGGTACCGAGCACGAGCAGCGCCGCCCGTTCGAGATCTTCATCAACTCCAAGAACCTCGACCACTACCAGTGGATCGTGGCGCTTACACGCCTCATGTCGGCGGTGTTCAGGAAGGGCGGCGACGTCACCTTCATGGTTGACGAGCTGAAGGCCGTGTTCGATCCGCGGGGCGGTTACTGGCAACCGGGTGGCAAGTTCATGCCCTCGATCATCGCCGACCTCGGTCACATCATCGAGCGCCACCTGAAGTCGATCGGCCTGCTGCCGCCGGATTCGCTCGACGAGCACCAGAAACGCCTGATCGAGACGAAGCGCCGGGAGTTCGAGGAGCGCAGCCGCCAGCAGGATGCCTTCGCCAAGGGTCACTACCCGGACGGAGCGCAGCTGTGCAAGGTCTGCAACATCACCGCTGTGGTGATGATGGATGGTTGCCTGACCTGTCTCGCCTGCGGCGACTCGAAGTGCGGCTGATGGACGGTTGCCGCCCATGACCCTGCACCTGGCTCCCGAGTAAGAGCGGCGTCAGCCGCGATTTTTTCGGAGCCCGTCGGGCCGGATGAAGAAGAACATCGCGGCTGAAGCCGCTCCTACGGTGCTGAAGCCGCTCCTACGCGGCAACCGTGGCAGTCTGTAAACTAGGCCGCATGAGCCTCGCCGTTCCCGATTTCTCCACAGTCCGGACCCTGGTCGCGGGCGACTTGATGCTCGACCAGTACTGGTTCGGGCCGACGTCGCGGATTTCACCGGAAGCGCCGGTACCGGTCGTCAAGGTGACGCAGGCGCAGGCGCGTGCGGGTGGGGCTGCCAACGTGGCCGTCAATCTGGCGAGCCTCGGCGCCGCGACGGTTCTCACGGGTGTCATCGGCAACGATCCGGCCGGGGCGGCCCTGCGCGCGCTGCTCGGCGAGCGCGGCATCGGCCTCGACGCGGTGCAGTCGGCAACGCGGCCGACGATCACCAAGCTGCGCGTCCTGAGTCGCAACCAGCAGCTCATCCGGCTCGATACCGAGGATGTTTTCGGACCAACGGACGCAGCCGAGCTGACCGAGGTCGTGCACCGGCATCTGCAGACGGCGGCCGTTTGCGTGCTGTCCGACTACGCCAAGGGCACGCTGCGCGAAGCGCAGCGTCTCGTGCAGGCCTGCCGCGAACGCAACGTGCCGGTGCTCGTCGACCCCAAGGGCGCCGACTTCACCCGCTACCGGGGCGCAACGCTGCTCACTCCGAACCTCGTCGAGTTCGAGGCGGTCGCCGGGACCTCCGCCGACGACGCTGACCTCGTCGCGCGTGCCCGGCGGTTGCGCACCGATCTGGCCCTCACGGCCCTGGTGATCACGCTGGGAGAGCGTGGCATGGTCGTGATCAGTGACGAGCGCCAGGCGGTTTTCCTGCCGGCGCGCGCCCGCGAGGTGTTCGACGTCACCGGCGCCGGCGACACGGTGATCGCCACGCTCGCCGCCGGGCTCGGTGCCGGGATGACCCTCACGGATGCGGCCGCACTCGCCAACGTCGCCGCCGGCCTGGTGGTGCGCAAGATCGGTGTGGCCTCGGTGACGCCCTCCGAGCTGCGCCTGGAACTGCACGAGCGCGGTCGCGGTGGGCGCGGCCTCCTGAATCGCGACGAGGCGCGCCGGGTGGCCGAGGAGGCGCGAGCGCGCGGCGAGCGGGTCGTCATGACCAACGGCTGTTTCGACATCCTGCACGCCGGCCACGTCGCCTACCTGGAAGAGGCCAAGGCGCGTGGTGATCGCCTGCTGGTGGCGGTCAACGACGACGACTCGGTGCGTCGCCTGAAAGGCGCTTTGCGCCCGGTCAACAGCCTCGCGGATCGCATGGCCGTGCTTGCCGGCCTGGCCGCTGTGGATTGGGTGGTGCCGTTCACCGAGGACACTCCGGCGGAGCTGGTGGCCGAAGTCCTGCCCGACGTCCTCGTCAAGGGTGGCGACTACCGCCCCGAGGACATCGCCGGCGGTGCGGCGGTCATCGCCAACGGCGGGACGGTCGAGGTGCTGAGGTTCCGGGAAGGCCGCTCGACGTCGCGCATCATCGCGGCGATCCGCGACCGGACCTGACCACCGGCCTGTGCGGCGCGCCTACGTCGTAATTTCCTGGCTCTTGCTGCCCGTCGTCCTCGGGCACCTCCTGTGGCGCAGCCTCAGTGAACCACGCTACCGCGAGCGTCTGGCGGAACGTTTCGGCTACGGGTTCGGACGGCTGCCGGGCCGCAGCATCTGGATTCACGCCGTGTCGGTCGGCGAGGTGACCGCGGCTGCCCCGCTGGTCCGCGCGCTCGGCCGGCGCTTTCCCGGTATGCCGCTGGTCGTCACGACGATGACTCCCACCGGCTCACAGCGTGCACGGGACCTGTTCGGTGCGACGGTGACCCACAGCTACATGCCCTACGACGACCCCGGATCGGTGCGACGTTTCTTCGACAGGGCGCGCCCCACGCTCGTGGTGATTCTGGAAACGGAGATCTGGCCGAACCTCTACCACGAGTGCGGACGCCGCGATATACCACTGGTCATGGCCAGTGCGCGGGTCTCGGCCAGGTCGGCACGCGGCTATCGGGTCCTCTTCAGCTTGATTCGCGACAGCCTCGCGCATGGCATCGTGATCGGTGCCCAGAGCGAGGCCGATGCGCAACGGTTTCGCCGGCTTGGCGCCAGTCCGGCACGCACCCACGTGACCGGCAACATCAAATTCGACTTCGAGATGCCGGCCGGGGTGACGGCAGCCGGCCGGGCGCTGCGCGCGACCCACGCCTCCGGGCGTCCCGTCTGGATCGCGGCGAGCACGCATCAGGACGAAGAGCTGGTTGTGCTCGCGGCGCATCGCCTGGTCCTGGCCCGCAGGCCGGACGCGCTGCTGATCCTAGTGCCCCGTCACCCGGAGCGCTTCGCCACGGTCGCCGCACTGGTCGCACGGGAGGGTTTTGCGAGCGTCGCCCGCAGCAGTGCGTCTGTCTGCACCCCGGCAACGCAGGTGTTCCTCGGCGACAGCATGGGCGAGCTGGCCCTGTTCTACGCGGCCGCCGACGTCACCTTCGTCGGCGGCAGCCTGGTGCGGGTCGGTGGCCACAACCTGCTGGAACCTGCTGCCCTCGGCCTGCCGTCGATCACGGGACCGTACAACTTCAATGCCCCGGACATCGCCGGACTGCTGGTGGAGCAGGGAGCGACCAGCATCGTGCACGACGCCGATGCGCTCGCCGCTGAAATCATTCGGCTTCTCGACGATCCCGATGAACGGGACCGGCGTGGCCAGCAGGCGCGGCACGTCCTCGAGAGCAACCGTGGCGCCGTGAACCGCCTGCTCGCTCTGGTCGAGCCGCTGATCGTCGCCGGGGGCAGCGCGACTGCGGGGCCGACCAGCTAGGGTGCCGGCGGCGCTGGTTCCGCCGGTGCTGCCGGTGTTGCCGGTGCTGCCGGTGCTGCGGCGCGGGGCTCGAGCCAGGCGTTGATTTTCTGCAGGTCCGGCTCGGCGAGCGAGCCAGCCGCTTCCCTCAACTTGACCACGTTGACGATGTAGTCGTAGCGGCTGCGCGCGTAGTTGGTTTCGGCTTGGTAGAGTTGGCGACGCGCATCGAGTACGTCCACGGTGGTGCGGGTGCCGACCTCGAATCCGGCTTCCGTGGCCTGCAGCGCGGTCTGGGCCGACTTCAGCGCCTGCTTGAGCGCCTTGACGCGCGAGATCTCCGACGTCACGGCGAGGTAGGCATCGCGCGTGGCGCGCTCCGTCTGTCGCGCGGCGCGTTCGAGCCGCTCCTTGGCGGCGCGGTGCTGGTAGACCGACTGCTGCACGCGCGAACTGGTGGCGCCGCCGCTGAAGATCGGCAGTGCGACCTGCAGGCTGATGCTGTCCGTTTCGCTGTCGAAGGCCTGGCCACCGACGGTGAGCGTGCCGCCTCCGGGCGGATCGGGGTCGAAGTACACGTCCTGATTGCCGCGCTGCCTGCTGTCGGTGTGACTGCCGACGAGATCGACCGTCGGCAGGTGGGCTGCGCGTGCAATGCTGATGTCATCCCGGGCGATCTCCGCGCCGAGCTGAGCCGACTGCAGACTGAGGTTCTGCTGCAGTGCCGTCTCGACCCACTGGTCCTCGTCGGCTGGCGTCGGCGGCATCAGCGGAAAATCGTCCTTCGGCTTCGCGAGGTCGCCGGGATAGTCGCCGACGATTTCGCGCAGGACCTCCTTGCTGTTGGCGAGCTGGCGTTTGGCGAGGATTTCGGCGGCCAGCGCCTGATCGTAGCCCGATTGCGCTTCCTGGACGTCGGTGATGGCGATCAGACCAACTTCGAAACGCTTCTGGGCCTGCTCCAGCTGGCGGGCGATGGCTTCACGCGCCGCGATGTTGGCGGCCAGCGTGTCCTCGGTCGCCAGGACGTTGAAGTAAGCATCTGCGACCCGCGTGTACAGGGCCAGTTCGGCGACGCGGAAATCGATGTCGGCCTGCAGGACTTCCTTGTCAGCCTGTCGGAAGCGCACCCACTGGTCCCAGCGGAACACTGTCTGGCGCAGTTGCACCTGCCAGTCGTCCTTGTCGGTCCGGAATGCGGAGTCGGTGAGACCGCCGACCGAGCCGAAGGAAACCCCGCTGCGGGTGCTGTCGACCTCGTCCTGACCGAAGGCCGCGGTTCCAGAGATCTGGGGCAGCAGCGCGCCGCGTGCCTGCGGCTTGGCCTCGCGCGCGGCCATACGATTCGCTTCCGCCTCACGCAGCTGCGGGTCGTTCTGGCGGGCCATCTGGTAGACGTCCCAGAGCGTCTCGGCGCGGCCCGGTGCCGTGACCAGCAGCAGGGCGAGAAAACCGGCAATCGTCAGGGTTCTGACCATGTTCGTCGTTCCCGATGAAGCGCCGCGGCCACGCCATCGGGCGGGCGACATCGGCGAAGCGTAAAGACTAAAGGAAAGTCCGGCTGAGGCGCAGGCGCATACTGTAACGATTTGTAACGTCGCCGACTTGACCTGCCGCCGGCATCAGAACTGGAACCTTTCCCGCTGCGGTGCGTGGGCGAGCACCGGCAGTACTGTCTCGAACAGCGACTCGCGCTCGATCCCCGCTGGAGTTTGCCGGACGAGGCAGGCTTCCATTGCCGGTGCCTGCCCGACGACGACGAACAGGCGTCCACCCTGGGCGAGCCACTCCTGGAAGCGGCTGTCGTATTCGGGAAGCGAACCGGTGACGGCGATGCAGTCGAACGGTCCGGGTGGCTGCCAGCGGAAGACGTCCTGGGTGATAACTTCGCAGTTGGCGGCGCCCGCGTTCCGCAGGTTGCGTCGCGCCGTCTCGGCAAGCTCAGGATCGATCTCGAGGCTGGTGACCTGCGCCCCGAGCCGGCCGAGACAGGCGGTGAGAAAACCGCTGCCGGTGCCGACCTCGAGCACCCGGTCCGTAGCGCCGACGTTGAGGGCCTGCAGGATGCGTCCGGCGACCTGGGGCGTCAGCATCCGCTGGCCGCCGCCCAACGGGATTTCGGTGTCGGCAAAGGCGAGGGTGCGGTAGGTCTCGGGCACGAAATTCTCGCGCGGCACTTCGCTGAGCGCCCGCAGGACGGCCGGGTTGAGTACTTCCCAGGCGCGGATCTGCTGGTTCACCATCTGCGCGCGGGCGGCTGGGGTGTTCAGGGACATCGGGAGACGGACTCCTTCGGAGCGTTGCTGGGTTGGGACCCGATCGAGGTGGCACCGGCCGGCGGCCACCCGCCATTATGGTGAAAACCCGGGGTTAGGCCGCAAGCCCATCGGCTATGCTACCGAAAAATCCGCCACCGGACCGGGATGTCCGGGCGGCACGTCCCCCGGGGAGCGCCTGCCGCGGGCAGTGCGCTGCGACGCGCAGCAGTGCCCCGACCGACATGGACGATGACATCATGATGAGGCCGGGTACCGGCGACCGACTTCTCCCGTGACGGCCACGACACAGTTCTGGCTCATCGGTTCGCTCGCGCTCGGCTGCGCGGCGCTGGCCGGGATCTCGCTGGTGCTCTGGCTGGCGCTGCGTCGCCAGGCCGGGCGCATCGACACGCTGCACAAGGATGTATCGGCGGCGGCCGACGGCGGCGCCTTCAATTCCCGGCTCGACTATCCCCGCGATTCAGCTGAACTCGCCGGTCTGGGCGCCACCATCAACCGCTTGTTCGAGACGCTGCAGGCGCGCGACCGTCAGGTGCGCGAGCGAGAGACACTGTTCGCCGACCTCGCCAATACCATGCCCGAGCCGGTGCTGGTGCACCGCGAGCGCATCATCTTTGCCAATCGCGCCGCAGGCGATCTCCTCGGTGCGGCGCCCGAGACACTCATCGGCCGCCCCGTGACCGACATGGTCCGCTCGGCTTACCGGGCGATGACCCGCAATGCGGTCACCCGGCGGCTTGCCGGGGAAATCCTCCCGGACCGCATGGAGGTGCAGCTCGTCAACGGCCAGGAGTCGGGACTCTGGGCCGAGGTGAGTGGCGCGATCATCGACTACCGTGGGCAGCGCGCGATCCTCACGATCGCACGCGACATCAGTTACCGCAAGGATATCGAGAGCACGCTCGGCCGCGGCAAGCAGCAGGCGCAGATCACGCTCGAGTCGATCGGCGAAGGGGTCATCACAGCCGATCAGGACGGTGTGATCGATTACATGAACGCCGCTGCCGAAAAGCTGACCGGCATCGGCCGCGAGCAGGCGATCGGCAAGCGCATGGGCGACGTCGCCAGGCTGATCGACGAGACCGACCGGCGCGATCTCGGCGACCCGATCCAGCGCTGCCTGAGCGATCGCCGGCGCGTCAACATGGGCCGGCGGGCAATGCTGCTGTCGCAGGCGGGCGGCAAGGAACTGTCGATCGAACTGACTGCCTCGCCGATCCGGGGACCGGGAGACGTCCTCGCCGGTGCGGTCGTCATCATGCACGACGTCTCGGAGATCCGCGGCCTGACCAAGCGCATGAGCTATCAGGCCACGCACGATGCGCTCACCGGTCTCGTCAATCGCCGCGAGTTCGAGCGCCGGCTCGACGAGGCGCTGCAATCGGTGCGCGAGCACAACGTGAGCCACGTGCTCTGTTACCTGGACCTCGACCGCTTCAAGCCGGTCAACGACACCTGCGGGCACATCGCCGGCGACAGCCTGCTGCGCAGCGTCGCCGGGCTGATCCGCGAGAAGGTGCGTGAGTCCGACGCCGTGGCGCGGCTTGGCGGCGACGAGTTCGGCGTGCTGCTGCTCGGCTGCCCGCTCGACAAGGCGCGCCAGATCGCCGACGACATCTGCACCGCGGTGCGTGACCACCGCTTCGTGTGGCAGGACAAGGTATTTTCCATCGGCGTCAGCATCGGCATGGTCGAGATCGACCGCGACAGCACCACGATCGAGGACATCCTCGGTGCCGCCGACTCCGCCTGTTACGTTGCCAAGCAGGAGGGCAGGGGACGGGTCCACGTGTATTCCGCGCGGGACGAAGTCGCGGCACGCCAGCGTGGCGAGATTTACTGGCTGCGACAGCTGCAGGCGGCGCTGAAGGAAGATCGTCTCGACCTGTTCGTGCAACCCATCCTCGCGGTGGCCGGCCGCCAGGGCCAGGGTCCGGCACTCGAGGTGTTCCTGCGCCTGATCGACGAGCAGGGCAAGCTGGTGCAGCCGGCGAGTTTCCTGCAGGCTGCCGAGCGCTACCACCTCATGGGCAGCCTCGATCGCTGGGTGGTGCGCACCACGCTCGGCGCCATCGGGCAGGGCACGATCCGCCTGCCGGAGGGCCGCAGCTGCACCATCAATCTTTCGGGACAGAGCCTGGGCGAGGATGATTTCCTCGAGTTCGTGGTCGAGTGTCTCGACCAGAGCCAGGTGTCGCCGGCGCAGGTGTGCTTCGAAGTCAGCGAGAACGCCCTCATGGCCGACGTCGAGCGTGCCGAGCGCTTTGCCAGTGTGCTGCACGGCATGGGCTGCCAGTTCGGGCTCGACGACTTCGGCAGCGGCGTCGGTGCGCTGGCCAGCCTGCGCGGACTGGCGATCGACTATCTCAAGATCGACGGCGCCTACACCCGCAACCTGAAGTCGGACGCCGTCAACGGGCAGGTCGTCGCGGCGATCACGCGGCTGGCGAAAACCGTCGGCTTCAAGGTCGTGGCCGAGCAGGTCGAGTTGCAGGCCGATTTCGATGTCCTGCGCGAGATGGGGGTCGACTACATCCAGGGCCATTATGTCGATCGGCCCTATCGGATCGGCGAACCGGGTGCGGTCGCCGTCGCCGTGCACTGACCGCTCCGCCGGACTCCCGCGTCGCAACAACGCACCCGCACGAGACCCGCCTGCGCAGCGGCGAAATCCGGGTAGGGGAAAGCCGCATTGTGGCTGCGGTCGGGCCGGTGCTAGCGTCGAATCGTCCCATGAGGCAGCGCGCAAGGCGGCAGCTTATGAACGACGGTCAGGCGACGATCAAGGGTACGACGGGCATCGGGCCGCTCGATCTCGAGCACCAGCGGCTCGTCGAGGCGATCAATGAGACCTGTGCGGGACTCGAGCACGGCGCCGACCGCGACTCGGTCCTCGACGGACTGGGGTTGCTGTACGTGCGGATCAATGCCTACGTCGCGCTGGAACAGCGCCTGGCGCACGAGCGCTCTCTCGAGGCGGTCTCGCTGCGCAAGGCGCGTTACCACGCCCTGCTCGAGCGCATCGGCGCCATGATGGACGCCTTCTACGAGGGTCGCTGCGGAGCCTGTGACCAGGCGCTGACAAAGTGCCTGCTGTCGTGGCTCGACCAGCACACGCGCTCGAGCCGCGAGCACCTCACGCCGGGCTCACCCACCCTGGCGCGGTGCTGAAGCCGGCAGCGCTTCGTTACTCCGCCGGGTGATCGCAGCACCGGCCCGCGGTCCAGAGCGGGGCCTCACTGTACGTTGACGCCTGTCGGAGCCGATGGCGGCGCCGTCGGCCTGTCGGCGTGCTTGTACAGGAACACCGTGCAGTCGTACATGCAGGTTGTGTACATGATCACCCCGTATTCGGGGATCGGGGTGGCCAGCGTGTTCAGCTGACCCGGGTCGGGCTCGGTGGCCCAGATCGCCGCCGGGATCGAGCCGGTCTGCTGTGCGGTCCAGGTGTCCGTCTGCACGTTGTAGGTGTAGAAACGCCGCCCGTGCTCGAGCACCAGGTACAGGCCCGTGGCGGGGTCTGTGGTGATCTCGACACGCGGCGATTCGAGGTCGATCGGCGGGGTGCGCAGCGTCGTCACCTGTCCGTTGCTGGCGACTTTGCCGAAGGCGCGGCTGGTGTCGTTGCCACCACCGAAGATCACGACCTTGTGGGTGGGATTGTACTCGGCGACGCTGTGGTAGCTGGTCGTCGGGCCGTCGGCGAACTCGCTCCAGCTGTGGCTGCTGTCGCTCAGCCGGTAGAACGTGCCCTTGTTCAGCAGCAGCAGGCCACCCGCTTCAGGGAAATGCACCGCCGCTTCACAACACGAATAGCTCATGCTCGGAAACGAGGGCATGTCGCTGAACGTGCCGGTGTTGATGTTGTACTGCTTGCCGAGGAAGCCGTCGGGCAGCACCGTATAGATCACGCGGTTGGTGATATCGATGTCCGTCAGGTCGTATTCGTGCGCCACGCCGGTTCCGGACCACGGGTCCGGCAGGACACTCCAGGAATTGGTCGCTTCGGAGTAGACGACGAAGCGGCGGCCGTCGCCGGGATCGTCGCTGCCGATGTAGTAGGCCTTCTTCGATACCGGGTCCCAGCGGATGCCTTCGGCGTACGGGAGGATATGGCCGACGCCGCCGGTCCGCGTATCGCTGAGGGCGTTATCGATGTTGCCGGTCTGAAGTTCCGCCCAGGTTCCGGGTTGCAGCGTAGCGGCCAGGTCGCTCAGGGCCGAACCCGCAGCGATCGTTGGGCCTGCGAGCGACAGCGCAGTCGCGGCCAGTAGGGCTGAAAGACGCATTTCCATTGCCTCCCGATTCGAACTCGTCACGATCCCGTTACCCTTGGCTGCAGTTGTCTGCAGCTCTGGCGGCGCACGAAGCCTGTCTGGCCGGTACCCATCCGTGGGCCGGGTCCGCCGGCGTCTGCAACGCATGGAGACGCTGGCTGGGGCTGCACCGCGCGCCGCAATTCTCGCCCCCGCGGGTTGCGCTCGGCAAGCTGCGGAAAGGCTGCAGGCGCACGTTTTTGACCCGGGCGCGACATAAGCCGGACGCACGCGTCACAGTTCCGCAATCCGGTTTGTGGTGCCGCGACGCCGGGGGGTGCCGTGGCCTCAACCGCGGCCCGGTGCCGCTGCGGCCAGACAGTGCGCCAGCTCGGCGGCCTGGTGGCTGCGGGCATAGCGCAGCACCACGTCATTGCCCGGCACGGCATGGGCGCCTTGGCGGATCGCGGCCACGAACGGTGGCAGTGCGGCAACGATCGCTGCCGCATCGGCCAGATCGATCACCGTTGCGCCTCCGGTTTCGGCGAGCAGCCCGGCCGTATCGCCGGCGTGCGCGGTCAGGGCCAGGATCGGACGGCGCAGCCGCAGGTATTCGTAGACTTTCGCCGGTACCAGGTGGTTGCACGAGGCACCCTGCAGGATGAGGAGCGCATCCGCGTCGGCGCAGTCCTGCAGCGCTGCGCGATACGGCAATGCCGGCAGCAGCCGCACGAGGTCGCCAATGTCGAGATCGGTGATCATCCGGGCCAGGTACTGCTCCGAGCCGCAGGCGCGCAGGTCGAATACGCAGTCGGTCGCGCGCAACTGTCCGGCCCGCTTGAGCTGCGCGAGCGCCGCGAAGAACTGGCTCGGATCGCGCTCCCCGGGATAGATCACACCGGCATGGACCAGCCGCACGGGTGCCCCTGGCGACTTCGGTCCCTGCTCAGGCAGGCGGATGCCGGCAAAGTCGGGTTCGTCGTAGCCGTTGGGGATGACCAGGCAGCGGCTGGCCGGCAGCTGTGGGTAGCGCGCGAGGTACATGCGCCGGGTCGACTCGGTGGTGAAAACCAGGTGCGTGGCATGTTCCACCACCTGCCGTTCAACCCAGCCGTAGCTGCGCCGCGTGAGCGGATCGGTGGGGAATTCGTCGTCCAGCATGGAGTCGCGGAAGTCGGCGATCCACGGCAACCCGGTCAGCCGCGCGAGTGCGCGGCCGACAAGATGCGCGCTGGCGATCGGGTGGGTCGACCAGAGCGCGCGTGGGCGGTGACGGCGCACCAGCGCCAAACCGGCTGGCACCGCGCCGACGAACCAGCTGACCCAGCGATCCGGTTGCGCCAGCCAGCCGGGGTAGCGTCCGGAAAGGGCCAGATGGCGCGCGGCGTCGAGCGCGAAGGCGCGCCTGACTACGGTTCCCGGCGGAATTTCGCCGAGCAGGTCCGGACTGACCGCCGGGTAGGCGCGGGAATTGGCCGTCAGCACCAGCGGACACCAGCCGTTGTCCGGCAGGTAGCGGGTGAACTTCAGCGTGCGCTGGATGCCACTGCTGCCCTGCCAGGGCGGGTAGTGGAACGCGACCATCAGCACCTTGTCCATCGTCCGGGTCATCCAGGCTGTCGGGCGCGTCAGCCGTGCCCGCTGTGGCGTACACCGGGCAATGCCTGCCACGCACGCCTGGCGAGCCCGCCGAGCACCTGCAGGAACGGCTGCAGGTCGTCGCATGCCAGCACGGCGTGTGAGCAGCGCGGGTCGAGCAGCTGCCCGAGCCAGCGCAGGAGCGGGGTGCCCTGGCTCGTACCGTACTCGCGAATCCATTCCAGCTCTTTCTCGAGCCATAGCCAGCGGACGTCCGTACGGTAATCGAGTGCGGGCTGGGTCGGCAGGCCCTGAATGTCGCGATAGAAGATCCACGGCAGGTCGACGCCGCAATCGGACAGCAGCCCGTCGCTCAGCCCGAAGCGCCAGTTGATCTCGATGAGCCGCAGGCGACTGTCCCTCGCGTCGTACTTGAAATCGAGGCCGGCAACGCCGACGTAGTCGAGCCGGGCGAGCAGCGCCTCGGCAACCCGGCAGAGTGTCGGATCGGCGACCGACTGCAGATAGCTTTCCGTGCCGAAGCGGTCGGGATAGGTTCGCAGCTTGCGTCCGACGAAGGAGACCAGCATGTGCCCGCTTTGGTTGCGGTAGCCGACGTAGTAGTGCAGGTTCTCGCTCGGCCCCGGGATGTATTCCTGGGCGATGATCGTGTCGAAAGCGGCCAGGTCCGCGCAGCGCCGGCGCAGTTCCCCCAGGTCGTCGACCAGCAGCGCCTTGCGCCGGCCGATGCGGGCCACGACCCGGGGATCGTCGAGCCACTTCTCGTGGTGGTCAGGCTTGATCACCACCGGGAACTCGAGGTCGACCTCGAGACGGGCCCAGCCGCCCGGTGGCTCGTGGTCGAACACGGCGCTGCGTGGCATGGGGGCACCAGCCGCAGCGAGGATGTCACCGAGCGTCTCCTTGCCGACCAGCCGGTCGAGGGCATGGCGCGGCTGGTGGTGCAGCCAGAAGTGGGATGCGAGCTGCTCGCGGTGGCGCGCCACGAACAGCAGCTGCTCGTCGCCGAACGGATAGAGCACGGCTTTGCGTCCGAACTTCGCGCCGAGATCGAGCAGGGCCGGCAGCAGGGCCGCGTCGTCGCTGGACACGGCGAACGGCTGCACGTAACGGCAGCGGGTGCCTATTGCTGCCGGATCCGGGTCCAGCCCGATCACCGCGATGCCCCGGCGCCCGAGGCTGCGCGCGACGGGCAGGCTCGTGTACGACAGGCCGAGGAGCACCGCTGGTGCGGTGTCGGCTGGCGCTGCAGTGACCGGAGCTGCGTTCATCGGCCGGTGCGATGACACGCGTTCACAGCCGGTCGCGACGCACGATGTCCTCGAAGGACTCGTGCTCACGGATCAGCTGGTCCCGGCCATTGCTCACCATGACGACGCCCGGGCGCGGATTGGAAAAATTCATCTGGTTCGGGACGAAATAGGCGCCGGCATCCATGATGGCGAGGACATCGCCGACGGCGAGTTCGGGCAGGGGCTCGAACTGCGCCACGATGTCACCCGGGTGGCACAGCGGACCGAACAGGTGCCAGGCAGCCGACACCGGCTCCCGCATCCGCGACGCTGCGAAGATGCGGTGGAATTCATAGCCGAGGGGCATCGTGATGTTCTTGCCGCCATTCAGAATGACGTTGCGCACGCCGTCGCGGCCGTCCTTGATCGCCAGGACCTCGAGCAGCAGCAACTGGGCCGAACTGGAGATCGCCCGACCGGGTTCGAACACGAGTGTCGGCAACCGCGCCGTGCCGTCGGGGTGGAAGCGGCGCACGAGTGTCGTGATCGCTTCCGCGTAGTCCGTCGGCGCCGGTGGTACCGGGCCCGGTGCCAGCAACGGCGGCAGGCCGTTGAGCATCAGTTTCCCGTCCATGACCGAGTGATGCCGTACGGTCGGTACGCCGAATCCGCCGCCGAAATCGAGATACTCCATCACGAGGCCGGTTTCCCGGTGTACCACGCCGGCAAATTCGAGGACTTCGCGGATCGCCTGGACGTAGGTGCCCACGTCCTGGATACCCGTGCCGAGGTGCAGGTGTATTCCGCAACCGGCGAGATTGGCTCGGGCGCGGATGCGGCGAAAGGCCTCGAGCGCCTCCCCGCTGTCGATGCGGATGCCGAACTGTGACGACCAGCCGACGGAGGTGATCACGCGCACCCCGACCTTCTGGAGCACGCCGTGGCGCGCTGCCAGTGCATCGATCGCGTCGATTTCCGCCGGGCTGTCGATGTTGATGATGCGCACGCCGCTCGTCACGGCGCGCTCGAGCCCGGCGGGGGTCTTGCCGGGTCCGTTGACAATGATGCGTTCGGGTGGCACGCCGAGGTGCAAAGCCAGCCACAACTCGAACTCCGAGATCACCTCGGCGATGGCGCCCATGGCGTGCAGCTCGCGGATCACGCCCGGAACGGGGTTGGTCTTGTAGGAGTAGGCGACCTCGACCTGCGGGTAGCGGCTGGCGAAACTGTCGCGAAAGGCGTGATACGTACGCTCCAGTTGCTCGCGGTTGACGACGTAGAGAGGCGTGCCGTGGCGCCGGCCGAGTTCCACGAGATCGCAGCCCTGCACGAGCAGGTGGCCGCGCGGATCGGTCGTGAGGCCCCAGTCCCGCTCCGCCATGGCGATGAGGTCGACGCGGCGATTGCCGTGGCGCCAGCGATCGAGGTGATGAATGCCGTGCAACAGGCCCAGCTTGAGGGCCGTTTTCGGCGAGGAGAGAAATTTCACGTCCGTGCCTTCGCGTTCTTGCCCCTGGCGACCGCTTCCCCACCCAGCCGGGAGAGTTGCGGGCCCCGGCATATCTTTTCATGTTAAGTCCTGCCGGATCAGCCGTCTGTGCATTGAACCGCAGAACCCTGTCACCACCGGAACGGGCAAGGCTGCGTCGCAGCAGATGGTTCAATATCAAAAATTGTGAGCGCGAACCGAAGATTAGGTAAATTACGCGCGCTGCCCGAGGTTGCGAAACGCACCGCCTTACGGTGTACTAGCGACATTCGTCAAATGGGCAAACCCGTCGCGAGGCGGGGACGCAAAGCCACCGGTCTTAGGGTATTGACCTAATGACAGCGGGGTTGCCGAAGGCTCAGCCGGACCGCAGGGATGGCGGTCGCGCACGGAAGCTGGCTTCGTAGCATTCTCCCTTCTCGTCATTGGGACGCGTCCAGGATGGGCGCGCCTCGTTACCGCTGGGAACGGTGCCAGATCGCGAGACAAGGAACGCTCCCGGTTGGGACGAGGATACTATGCGCATGGATACCTGTTCTGCCCGCGCGTCGCTGCCGGGTTACCTGCGGCTGGCCGCACTGGCCGCGGCTACTGCACTGCTCGGCGCCTGTGGCGGATCGACCAGTGAAGTTGCCGGGGCTCCGGACGACCCTGACCCGGACAACAGCGCACCGGTGATCTCCGGCTCGCCCTCCGGTGCGATCGCTGCCGGCAGTGCTTACAGCTTCCAGCCCAGCGCGACGGATGCCGACGGTGACTCCCTGACCTTCAGCATCACCAACAGGCCCGGGTGGGCGACGTTCAACACCAGTACGGGGCGATTGAGCGGCACGCCGACCGGAGCGAACGCAGGGGCACACGCCAACATCCGCATCTCAGTCAGCGACGGCAGCGCGAGCGACGACCTGCCGGACTTCTCGATCACCGTATCGAACAGCGCACCGACGATCTCCGGGACGCCGCCGGCTGCGGTCACGGCCGGCAGTGCCTACCTGTTCCAGCCCACGGCCGCCGACGCCAATGGCGATCCGCTGACCTTCAGCATCACCGGCAAGCCCGGTTGGGCGACCTTCAATACCACCACCGGGCGTCTCAGTGGCACACCGGGCAGTGGCAATGTCGGCAGCTACGCGAACATCCGCATCTCGGTCGGTGACGGCAGCGCCACAGCGTCGCTCGCGGCGTTCTCGATTACGGTCAATGCAGGGAATGCGGCCCCCACGATTTCCGGCAGTCCGACGACCTCGGTCACCGTCGGCAACAATTATTCGTTCACGCCCACGGCCGCGGACGCCAATGGCGATACGCTGACCTTCAGCGTCACCAACAAGCCGGGCTGGGCCACTTTCAACACCGGCACCGGCCGGCTGAGCGGCACGCCCAGCAGCGGCAACGTCGGTACGACCAGCAACATCGTCATCAGCGTGAGCGACGGCCAGGCAAGCGCATCGTTGCCGGCGTTCTCGATCACGGTAAACCAGATCGCCAACGGCTCGGCCACGGCCTCGTGGACTCCACCGACCACGCGCACCGACGGTTCGGCGCTGACCAATCTCGCCGGTCACAAGATCTACTACGGCACGAGCCAGGCGGCGCTCAACCAGGTGATCAACGTCATCGGTGCCGGGACAACCAGCTACGTGATCCAGAACCTTTCGCCGGGAACCTGGTACTTCGGCGTACGGGCGTACACCAGCGACAACGTCGAGAGCGCGCTCTCGAACGTCGCGAGCAAGACGATCCAGTAGGGTTCGGCGGCGAAAGCCCGCCACTACCGCGGCCCGGAGCGCGAGCGCGCTCCGGGCCGCGCGTCGTTTACAGCAGCGGTACCAGCAGCAGCGCCACGATGTTGATGATCTTGATCAGCGGGTTGATGGCCGGGCCTGCCGTGTCCTTGTAGGGATCGCCGACGGTGTCGCCGGTGACGGCGGCCTTGTGCGTGTCGGAGCCCTTGCCGCCGAAGTTGCCTTCCTCGATGTACTTCTTGGCGTTGTCCCAGGCGCCGCCGCCCGTGCACATCGAGATCGCCACGAACAGGCCGGTCACGATGGTGCCGATCAGCAGGCCGCCGAGGGCGCGCACGCCGGCGCCTTCGCCCATCGCTGCATTCAGCGTGAAAGCCAGCACGACCGGCACGAGGATCGGGAGCAGGGACGGGATGATCATCTCCTTGATCGCGGCTTTCGTCAGGAGGTCCACGGCCTTGGAGTAGTCGGGCTTGGCCTTCCCCTCCATGATGCCCTTGATCTCCTTGAACTGGCGGCGCACCTCGGTGACCACCGAGCCGGCCGCGCGGCCCACGGCTTCCATCGCCATGGCGCCGAAGAGGTAGGGCACCAAGCCGCCGATGAAGAGACCGATGATGACGGCGGGATCGGACAGCGAGAAGCTGACCATCTCGCGACCGGTTTCGAGGAGATGGATCTCGAGGTTGTGCGTGTAGTCGGCGAAGAGCACCAGCGCCGCGAGGCCGGCCGAGCCGATCGCGTAGCCCTTGGTGACGGCCTTCGTCGTGTTGCCTACCGCGTCGAGCGCGTCGGTGATCGTGCGGACGTTCTTCGGCAGGCCCGACATCTCGGCGATGCCGCCGCCGTTGTCGGTGATGGGGCCGTAGGCGTCGAGGGCCACGATCATGCCGGTCATCGAGAGCATGGAGGTGGCGGCGATCGCGATGCCGTAGAGACCGTCGAGCTCGTAGGCGCCCCAGATGGCGGCGCAGACGGCGAGTACCGGCAGCGCGGTCGACTTCATCGAAACCGCGAGGCCCGCGATGATGTTGGTCGCGTGGCCGGTCTGCGAGGCGCCGGCGACGTAGCGCACCGGGCCGTACTCGGTCGCGGTGTAGTACTCGGTGATCCAGATCAGCACGCCCGTCAGCACGAGGCCGATGACCGCGCAGCCGAAGAGCGCGCCGGCCTGCTCGCCCATCATGGCGTTCGTGACCGGGTAGAACGCGATCAGCGCGATGACGCCCGACACGGCGACGCCGCGGTAGAGCGCGTTCATGATCTTGCCGCCCTCGGAGGCCTTCACGAAGAAGGTGCCGACGATGGAGGCGACGATCGACACCGCGCCGAGAACGAGCGGGTAGGCGATGTAGGCGAGGTCGAGCGCGCCGTCTGCCGTCTTGAAGAGCAGTCCGCCGAGCAGCATGGTCGCGACGAGCGTCACGGCGTAGGTCTCGAACAGGTCCGCGGCCATGCCGGCGCAGTCGCCGACGTTGTCGCCCACATTGTCGGCGATCACGGCGGGGTTGCGCGGGTCGTCCTCGGGAATCCCGGCCTCGACCTTGCCCACGAGGTCGGCGCCGACGTCCGCACCCTTGGTGAAGATGCCGCCGCCAAGGCGGGCGAAGATCGAGATCAGCGAGCCGCCGAAGGCGAGGCCGACCAGCGCGTGCAGCGCGTGCTCGTCGCCGACCATGCCGCGCAGCACCGCGAAGTAGCCGGCGACGCCGAGGAGACCGAGGCCGACCACGAGCATGCCGGTGATGGCTCCGCCGCGGAAGGCGATCTGCAGTGCCGGGTTGAGGCCTACGCTCGCTGCCTGCGCCGTGCGCACGTTGGCGCGTACCGAGATGTTCATGCCGATGTACCCGGCTGCCCCGGACAGCACGGCGCCGACGACGAAGCCCACTGCCGTATAGGGGTCGAGCGCCACGCCGAGCACGACCGCGAGCGCGATGCCGACGATGCCGATCGTCGTGTACTGGCGGTTGAGGTACGCGGCGGCGCCGGCCTGGACGGCCGCAGCGATTTCCTGCATCCGCGCCGAGCCCGGCGACTGGGCCAGGATCCAGCGCACCGAGACCACGCCGTAGAGGATCGCCAGGACGCCGGCGCCGATGGCCAGCCAGAGAGCCAGGTCAGTAGACATCAGTCAGTACTCCAGCAAGAGCCCGGGCGGGGCCGCTTCTGCGGGCGGCTTGACCAGGCCGGAAAAAGGCGGCGCATGATAGCACCGGCCCGCCCTGCAGGGGGAGTCCGTCAGGTGCGTGGGGGGAGCTTGCGGCGCACCCCGACGTTGCGCAGGGTGACGTAGTCGGGCAGCCCGGCGCGGTAGGGCGGGTAGGCCTCACCCTGGATCAGTGGCTCCAGGTAGCGGCGGGCGGCCGCCGTGATGCCGAAGCCATCCGCGGTGATGAAGCGGCGGGGCATCATCTTTTCCTGGTTGGCGACCCGGGCCAGCGGGGCTTCGCCGATGGTCCAGCGGTAGGGCCGGTCGGACTTGCGCACGATGGTCGGCATGACCGCATTGCGGCCCTTCAGGGCGAGTTCCACCGCGGCCTTGCCGACCGCATAGGCCTGGTCGACGTCGACCTTCGCGGCGATGTGGCGTGCCGAACGCTGCAGGTAGTCGGCGACGGCATAGTGGTACTTGAGCCTGAGCTCGCTGCGAACCATGTCGGCCACCACGGTCGCCACGCCGCCGAGTTGCTTGTGGCCGAAGGCATCCGTGGTGCCGGCATCGGCCAGGAACTTGCCGTCGGGATTGCGGGCTCCCTCGCTGACGACGATGACACAGTAACCGTAGCGGTCGACACACTCGCGCACCCGGGCCAGGAAGGCCGCGCGGTCGAAGGGAATTTCTGGAAACAGGATGAGGTGCGGGGCCTCGCCCGCCTTGCCGCCCGCGAGGCCCGCCGCGGCGGCGATCCAGCCGGCATGGCGGCCCATGACTTCGAGGATGAAGACCTTTGTCGATGTCTTCGCCATCGAGGCCACGTCGAGGGCTGCTTCCCGGGTCGAGACGGCGACGTACTTCGCCACCGAGCCGAAGCCGGGGCAGGTGTCGGTGATCGGCAGGTCGTTGTCGACGGTCTTCGGCACGTGGATCGCCACCAGCGGGTAGCCCATGCTTGCGCCGAGCTGCGAGACCTTCAGGCAGGTATCGGCGGAATCGCCGCCGCCGTTGTAGAAGAAGTAGCCGATATCGTGGGCGCGGAACACCTCGATCAGCCGCTCGTACTCGGCGCGGTTCTGGTCGAGGCCCTTCAGCTTGTAGCGCGCCGAGCCGAAGGCTCCGCCCGGGGTGTGCTTCAGGGCCGCGATCGCCTGGCGGCTTTCGCGGCTGGTGTCGATCATGTCCTCGTCGAGTGCACCGAGGATGCCGTTGCGGCCGGCGTAGACCTTGCCGATGCGCCTGGCGTGGCGCCTTGCCGTCTCGATAACGCCGCAGGCGCTGGCATTGATGACGGCGGTGACGCCGCCCGACTGGGCGTAGAAGGCGTTGCGCGCAACCATGGCTTTCCCCGCGGGACCGACGACGACGCCGAACCATAGCACAGCGTCGGCGGCGTTTGACCGTTGCCGGTGCGCCCTGTACGGTTCCGCACCACGGACGACCCGTAGCCGCCGCGGCTGCCTGCGGTCGCCCCGCGCCACGTTCCGCAGGAGGTCTGACCGGCGATGCGCATCGTATTTCTCGGAGCCCCGGGCTCCGGCAAGGGCACCCAGGCGCAGCGCCTGATGGCCGACCATGGGATGGTGCAGGTTTCCACCGGCGACCTGCTGCGTGAAGCCGTGAAATCGGGCACACCGCTCGGCCTGAAGGCCAAGGCCCGCATGGATGCCGGTGAACTGGTCTCCGACGACATCGTGCTCGAACTGATCCGCGAACGCCTGCAGGCGCCCGACACACGCCGTGGCTTCATCCTCGACGGCTTTCCCCGCAACGTCGCACAGGCGCGTGCGCTTGGGCCCGTGCTGGAGGCGGCCGGCCTGGCGCTCGACGCCGTGGTCCTGCTCGAGGTCGATCTCGACATCCTGATGAAGCGGCTGACGGGCCGGCGTACCTGCTCGGTGACCGGCAAGCTGCTCAACATCCATTTTTCTCCGCCGGCCGAACTCGACGCCTGCCGCAAGGCCGGCGGCGAACTGATCCAGCGCGCCGACGACAACGAGCAGACGATTGGCAACCGGCTGCGCGTCTACCGCGAGCAGACCGAGCCGCTGATCGAGCACTATCGCGACACCGGCCTGCTGAGGGTCGTGGATGGCGAGGGCGAAATCGACGACATCTATCGTCGCCTCATCGCCGCGCTCGGCGTCGCCAGGTCCTGACGTCGGCTGCCTCGCTCCTGTTCCTGCCGCCGGAGGGAAGCGCCCAGGGCGTCAGAGGGCGGCGAGCAGGGTCGTGCCGATGACCTCGCGGCGCCAGCCGCGCAGGAGGCGCAGCTCGCTTGCACCGCGCAGCAGGGCGGCGAGTTCCGAGCGGGTCGCGAGGATCTCGGCGGCGATGCCGAGGTCGGCTGCGGCCTTCTGGACCAGGGTGCCAAGCTGCTTCACCCGGCCGTTGTCGGTTGCCGCCGGGCGTTCCTGCTGCGTGATCTGCACCCGACCGTCGGCGAGGTCGGCTTCGGCTGCGCGCAGTTCGGTGACGATGGCCGCACCGGAGTTGCGTACCGCGCCACGCGGCATCACGTCGAGTTCTTCGATGGCGGCGACATCGACTGGTCCCGTAGCGGCGAGTGCCAGCAGGGCCTGGTCGGCGAGGATCCACTGCCGCGGGCGGTCGGCCTGGTCCGCGCGTCGCTCGCGCCACGCCGCCAGCCGCCGGGCGCGTGCCTGTACCACGGGGCTCTGCCAGGTGATGCCGGGCAGGCGTTCCCAGGCGCTCTCTGGCCGCACGCCATAGAGAGCCGGGTCGAGCAGCGCAGCGCAGTCCTCCAGCGCCCACTGCTCGCGGCCGCGCTCAGCCAGGCGCGCGCGCAGGCGCCCGGCGAGTTCGCCGAGATGGGCGACGTCGTTGGCAGCGTATTCGATCTGGGCACCGGTCAGCGGGCGGCGCGACCAGTCCGTGCGCGTCTGGCTCTTGTCGAGCTGCACACCGAGTTCGGCCGCGACCAGTGTCGCGTAACCGGCCTGGGCCGGGTGTCCGAGCAGGCCGGCGGCGACCTGCGTGTCGAACAACGGGCCGGGCAGCCGGCCGAAACGCAGCAGCAGTACCTCGAGGTCCTGCTTGGCGGCGTGCATGATCTTGGTGGCGCCAGGTGCGGCTACGCCCTGCCAGAACGACGCGAAGTCGAGCGGGGCGAGCATGTCGACGCAGAATACCCGGCCGGGGAGCGCGACCTGCACCAGGCAGAGCTTCGGACGGTAGGTCTCGGTGCGCGCGAACTCGGTGTCGAGGGGCAGTTCTGCCGCGCCGGACAGGTGTGCGCAGGCGTCGCCGAGGTCGTCCTGGCGGTCGAGCAGCCGGCCATGATCGGGGGTTGGCATGCGCATGAGTGTAGAGGATCATGTCGCCCCGTCACCATGCACCGGCGCTCCTGAATCCATGCTCGCGCTGCTCGAGGCCTTCTTCCGGATCCTGACGCGGCGCCTCGGCCCCGAAGACCTTCCCGACTCGCAGTTCCTGCTGAGCCTTACGCTCGGTGCCTACATGGTCGTGCAGGTGCCGGCGGCGACGATCGTCTACGGCAGTGGCGCCGCGGCGTTCCTCGCCATCGTCGTCGACACGGCCCTGCTCGCGCTGTGCTGCTGGGTGCTGCTGACCGTGACCAGCCTGCTGCCGCGTCTGCGGCGCACGCTGACCGCCCTGTTCGGCACGGGCGCGCTGCTGGCGCTGCCGCAGGCGCCGCTGGTGTATTTCTCGAGGGCCGCCACGGCTGCCGGCGAATCGCCGGTCGTCGCCACCGTCGGATTGCTCGCCCTGCTGCTGTGGAGCGTCATCGTGCAGGCACACATCCTGTCGCATGCGTTGTCGCGCAGTTTCGTGGTCGGGCTGGCGGTGGCGCTGGCCTATTTCTTCCTGAGCTTCCAGGTGTCCGGGCATTTCGCCCCGCTGTCCGGCTGATGCACGTCCACATCCTCGGCATCTGCGGCACCTTCATGGCGGGCGTGGCCGCCATTGCCCGCGAAGCGGGACATCGCGTCACCGGATCGGACCGCGGTGTGTATCCACCGATGAGCGACCAGCTGGCCGCGCTCGGCATCGCTGTCACCGAAGGCTACGACGCAGCCCAGCTCGAACCGCGGCCCGACGTGGTGGTGGTCGGCAACGTCATGTCGCGCGGCATGCCGGTGGTGGAGGCGCTGCTCGACCGCGGTATCGCCTACGCCTCGGGGCCGGAGTGGCTGGCGCGCGAGGTGCTGCGCGATCGCCACGTGATCGCCATTTCGGGCACGCACGGCAAGACCACGACCACGAGCCTCGTGGCCTGGATGCTGACGCACGCCGGCCAGGAGCCGGGCTTTCTCGTCGGCGGCGTCACGCCCGATCTCGGCGTCTCGGCCCGGCTCGGGCGCGGCGCCGCTTTCGTCATCGAGGCCGACGAGTACGACACCGCGTTCTTCGACAAGGGCGCCAAATTCCTCCACTACCGGCCGCGCACGCTGGTGATCAACAACCTCGAGTACGACCACGCCGACATCTATCCCGACCTTGCCTCGATCCAGCGGCAGTTCCACCAGTTGGTGCGCATGGTGCCCGGCAACGGCTTGATCGTGCGCCGTGCCGGCGAGGCGAGCATCGACGAGGTGCTCGCGCGCGGCTGCTGGACTCCGGTGACGACGTTCGCGAGCCGGCCCGAGGCGCACGCCGACTGGACTGGCCTCGCCGACCCGGCGGGCTACCAGTTGCTCACCGGCACGCAGCTGGCCGGCACCACTGCCTGGCAGATGGCCGGCGAGCACAACGCCGAGAACGTCACGGCAGCCCTGCTCGCCGCGCGCGCGGCAGGCGTCGGGATCCCGGAGGCACTCGCCGCGGTGGCACGCTTCCGCGGAGTCAGGCGCCGCCTGGAACTCCTCGGTGCCTGGGCCGGCGTGAGCCTGTACGACGACTTCGCGCACCATCCGACGGCGATCACGCGCACGCTCGCGGCGGTGCGTACCACGCTGCGGCCGCAGCGCGTGCTGGTGGTCACCGAACCGCGCTCCAACACGATGAAACTGGGTGCCCATCGCGAGGCGCTGGCCGCGGCGCTGGCGCTGGCGGACGCCAGCTGGGTGCTGCATACGCAGGGTCTCGGCTGGGACCTCGCCGCGACGCTCGCCGGCGTGGCCTCGGCGACGGTCTGCGAGGACACGGCCGCGATCGTCGCCGGTGTCGTCGACTCCTGCCGCGAGGGCGATGCGATCGTCGTGATGAGCAACGGCGGCTTCGACGGCATTCGTGCCCGGCTGGCGACGGCGCTGGCGGCACGTGCAGTCGCTGTGCCCTGACGATCCCCGGCGGGCGCGCTGCCGGTGGTCGGCGGCCGGCAATTCCGTTACCGTGGCGCTACGGCCGAGGCCCATGAGCGAGGAGTGGACACCGCTGTTCCCGCTGCGCACCGTCCTGTTTCCGGACGGGCCGCTGCCGCTGCGCATCTTCGAACCGCGTTACCTCGACATGGTCAGCCGTTGCCTGCGCGATGACAACCCGTTCGGTGTCCTCCTGCTCACGGCCGGTGCCGAGACCGGTGCCGCCACCGGTACGGCCACCGTCGGCACGCTGGCCCGCATCGCCGACTGGTATCAGGGGAGTGACGGACTGCTCGGCATCACGGCGCTCGGCACCCGACGGTTTCGCCTCCGCGGGATCGACCGGCAGGACAACGGGCTGTATGTCGGCCGGCTGGAGCTGCTCGCAGCCGAGCCGGCTGTCGCTCTGCCGGAACGGTACCTGCCTCTGGCCGAAATGCTGGCGGCGATCCTCGATGATCTCGGCAAACTCTACGAGGAGTTGCCGCGGCGCCTGGACGATGCCACCTGGGTTGGGTGCCGCTTCGCGGAGATCGTGCCGATGTCGCTCGAGCAGAGACAGCAGTGCCTGGAGTTCACCGACCCGATCGAGCGGCTCGAGTTCGTGCGCCCGATGCTGCGCGCGACGCGCTGCGAGACAACCCAGTGAACGCGCCCCTGCGCCAGTGGATGTGCCTGAGCTGCGGTCACGTCTACGACGAGGCTGAAGGCGATCCCGGGCACGGCTTCCCGCCCGGTACCCGTTTCGAGGACCTGCCGCTCTCCTGGCGTTGCCCGGATTGCGGCGCGGGCAAAGAGGACTTCGAGCCGGTGGCGCCGGAGTGATACGGTCTGGCCAGGGCCTGCGGTGCGTTCAGTCGTGCGCCTGCTGCGGCCTGTACCCGCCACGTTCCAGCATGGCAATCACGCTGTCCGGGCCGACCAGGTGCAGCGTGCCGACCACGACGAGGTAGTCGCGCCGGTCGTCGAGCAGGCGCTCGAGCTGGCGCACCCAGGCGCGATTGCGGTCGACGACGAGGCGCCGGTAGAGGGTCGGCTGCTCGCGCAGGCCATCGAGGAATTCCGTGGCGAGAGCCTGGCTGTCGCCGCTGCGCCAGGCTCGCACGATCGCCTCGACCTGTTCGTCCATCGTGGCTGCGTCATCGAGCGTCTGCAGCAGGAACGCGGACTGCACCGACGGTGGTAGCCCGTCGAGCGCACCTAGCTGCTCGTCCAGGGTTTCCAGCCCAGTGATCTCCTTGCCGTCGCGCGCCGCCAGTATCACGAGCTGCTGCTCGACGCCGGCGCTGGCGTCATAGCCGAGCCGGGCGAGTTGCAGCTGGCTCACCATCAGTGCAGCCAGCCAGGGCTCGACGCCGGCGAGCGGCGTCAGATCGAAGCCGGCCTCGGCAGCGCGCGCAGTGGCGGTGGCGTAGTCGCGTGGACCGAGGAGGATCTCGAGGGTGCGTCCGCGGGGATCGACGCCGAGGCGCTGCATGGTGGCCTGCGCTGCCACCGGATCGAGGTTGTCAAGGTCGAGTTCCATCACCAGCGCCCCGGCGTCGGCGTAGGCGGCCAGCACGGCTGGTGGCAGGGCATCGCGGCCGGGCTTGAGAAAGTGAATCGAGCCGAGGAGATGGACCTCGTTGGCCGCACCGCGCACGGTCCACATCGGCAGCGCTTCGGCGCCTGCGGGCAGCGGCGCGAGGACGAGGCCAAACGCCGCGGCGAGCGTGCCGATGAGTGCTGGCAGGTGCGACAGCCAGCCGGCGGTATCACGCTGCAGCGACAGGTACATGGGGCCTTGATCAGCAGTGGTCATGATGTGTGTTTCAGCCCGGACTCACCCAGGCGACCTCGGTGTCGATGCTGCCATCCGCGTGCAGGTCCAGCCAGCGACAGCCGGGCGGGCGCGTATCGACGGCGAAACTGTCCACGCCCGGCAGGAACTGGAAGCAGGTGGCAGGCGTGGTGAGGAAGCGTACGCCATCGCTCACGACGTCGGAGGCCTGGTGCACGTGGCCGGCGAGGATACAGCGCAGCTGCGGTGCGCGTGCGACCAGGGCGAGCAGTTCGGCAGCGTTGTGCAGCCCGAGCTCGTCCAGCCAGCGGCTGCCGAGCGGCAGCACGTGGTGATGGGTGGCAAGCAGTACGTGGCGGTGGCGATGCTCCTCGAGCATCGTCGCCAGCCAGGCGAGCGTGCCCGGCGCGATCCGCCCGCCATGGTCGCCGGGCAGGTGGCTGTCTACGAGCAGCACCGCCCAGCGTTCATGCACCAACGAGCCGCCGAGGTGAAATGGCGCCGATCCGAGCACTGCCGCCATCGTGGCCGGGGCATCGTGGTTGCCGGCCACGCACCACACTGGCAGGTCGCTGCCGGCGAGCAGGTCGCGGAAGCGGGCGTAGGCGCCGGCGGTCTCGTCCTGGCTGATGTCGCCGGTCACCAGGATGGCATCGGCGCGACGCGGGTGGTCGAGCGCGCAGGCGAGCACGCGTTCCAGCGTACGTCCCGTGTCGACGCCGCGCAGCCGCGCCTCCGGGCCTGCGAACAGGTGGGTGTCGGTCAGGTGCAGCAGTCGCAGGGCGGGCTCGGTCACGGTGTTCGACGAGCGCCGCCCGCGGGCGGCGCGCTGGGGCTGGAGGTGCGGACACTATAGCCGGCCGGACCTGCCTGCCGCCGGGCGCAGGTCTCAGCGGCCGTGCCGGGGAATGTGCGCGGCATCGCGGGCGCGCGCCCGCGATGCCGCTGCCAGCTCAGTACCGGTAGTGCTCGGGCTTGTACGGGCCCTCGACCGGGACGCCGATGTAGGCCGCCTGGTCGGGGGTGAGCACGGTCAGTTCAGCGCCGATCTTCTTCAGGTGCAGCCTGGCGACCTTCTCGTCGAGGTGCTTCGGTAGCACGTAGACGCGGCGTTCGTACTTTGCGGCGTTGTTCCACAGGTCGATCTGCGCCAGCACCTGGTTGGTGAAGGAGTTCGACATCACGAAGGAGGGGTGCCCGGTCGCGCAGCCGAGGTTCACGAGCCGGCCTTCGGCCAGCAGGATGATGCGCCGGCCATCGGGGAAGATGACGTGATCGACCTGCGGCTTGATGTTCTCCCACTGGTAGCGGCGCAGGGCAGCGACGTCGATTTCGCTGTCGAAGTGGCCGATGTTACAGACGATTGCCTGGTCCTTCATCCGCTTCAGGTGCTCGTGGGCGATCACCTGGAAGTTGCCGGTGGCGCTGACGAAGATATCGGCCTTGTCGGCAGCGTGGTCCATGGTGACGACACGGTAGCCCTCCATCGCCGCCTGCAGCGCGTTGATCGGGTCGATTTCGGTGACCCACACCGTGGCGCCGAGGCCGCGCAGCGACTGCGCGCAGCCCTTGCCGACATCGCCGTAGCCGGCTACCACGGCAATCTTGCCGGCGATCATCACGTCGGTGGCGCGCTTGATGCCGTCAACCAGCGACTCGCGGCAGCCGTACAGGTTGTCGAACTTCGACTTGGTCACCGAGTCGTTGACGTTGATGGCCGGGCAGGCGAGCGTGCCGGCCTTCGCCATGTCGTACAGGCGCTTCACTCCCGTGGTGGTCTCCTCGGAGATGCCGCGGATGTGCTTCATCAGCTCGGGATACTTGTCGTGCATGATGGCGGTGAGGTCACCGCCGTCGTCGAGGATCATGTTCGGCCGCCAGCCACCCGGGCCGAGGATGGTCTGCTCCACGCACCACCAGTACTCCTCTTCGGTCTCGCCCTTCCAGGCAAACACCGGGATGCCGGCGGCCGCGATCGCAGAAGCGGCATGGTCCTGGGTCGAGAAGATGTTGCACGACGACCAGCGCACCTCGGCACCGAGCTTCACCAGTGTCTCGATCAGCACTGCGGTCTGGATGGTCATGTGGAGGCAGCCGGCGATGCGTGCGCCCTTGAGCGGGCGGGTGGCGGCGTACTCCTCGCGCACACTCATCAGGCCGGGCATCTCGGTCTCGGCGATGCGGATTTCCTTGCGGCCCCAGTCGGCGAGGCCGATGTCGGCGACCTTGAAATCCGGCTGCGGGGCGATGGCGGGCTTGGTGCTCATGCTGGCGTTCCTCGTTGGCGTCTGGTTCAGCGGCGGATGCCGGCGGCATCACGCAGCGCGGCGGCCTTGTCGGTGCGCTCCCAGGGGAAGATCACGTCCTCACGGCCGAAGTGGCCGTAGGCGGCGGTGGGCCGGTAGATCGGCCGGTGCAGGTCGAGCATCTCGCGGATTCCGTAGGGCGTCAGGTCGAAGTGCTTGCGCACCAGCTGGGTGACGCGTTCGGCGGGGAGCTTGCTGGTACCGAAGGTCTCCACGGCCACGGAGGTGGGCTCGGCCACGCCGATGGCGTAGGACAGCTGCACCTCGCAGCGCGCGGCGATGCTGGCGGCGACGATGTTCTTGGCGACGTAGCGCGCGGCGTAGGCGGCCGAGCGGTCGACCTTGGTCGGATCCTTGCCCGAGAAGGCACCACCGCCGTGGCGGGCCATGCCGCCGTAGGTGTCGACGATGATCTTGCGCCCGGTAAGCCCGCAGTCGCCCATCGGCCCGCCGATCACGAAGCGCCCGGTCGGGTTGATGTGGAACTTCGTGCCCTTGTGAAGCAGTTTCTTCGGCAACACGGGCTTGAGGATCAGTTCCATGACGCCTTCCTTCAGCGTCTTCTGGTTCACCTCGGGCGCGTGCTGCGTCGACAGCACCACGGCGTCGATGGCGACCGGCCGGCCGTCCTCGTAGACCATGGTCACCTGGCTCTTGGCGTCGGGGCGCAGCCACGGCAGGCGGCCCTTCTTGCGCACATCGGCCTGCTTTTTCACCAGCCGGTGGGCGAGGGTGATCGGTGCCGGCATCAGCACTTCGGTTTCATCGCTGGCGTAACCGAACATCATGCCCTGGTCGCCCGCGCCCTGCTTGCGCGGATCCTTGCGGTCGACGCCTTGGGCGATGTCGCCAGACTGCTTGCCGATGGCATTGAGCACCGCGCAGGCGTTGCCGTCGAAGCCGAGGTCGGAGTGGTTGTAGCCGATGCCGTTGACGACATCGCGCACCAGCGGTTCGAGGTCGACCCAGGCCGAGGTGGTGATCTCGCCGGCGACCAGCACGAAGCCGGTCTTCACCAGCGTCTCGCAGGCGACCCGGGCCCGCGCGTCCTGCTCGAGAATCGCGTCGAGCACTGCGTCCGAGATCTGGTCGGCCATCTTGTCCGGATGGCCTTCGGATACCGATTCCGAGGTAAACAGGCTTCTGGTTGGCATGGAAATGTCCGTTCCGGTTGGCGAAGGCCGAGCATTATACGGTGCCGGGTTTGGCTTGTTGGCTTATTGGCTCGCGGCGGCCTAGGTGCCGGGTTTGGCTTGTAGGCCTATTTTGAGTATTCGCGGCGCGACACAGCATTGTTCAACAAGCCAATAAGCCAAACCTGGCACCTGACATTACTCAGGCCGTTTGGCACGATAGCCCAATGGCGGCCGCCTCCCGACGCGGTCAACAGCTGCAGGAAGTCCTCGCCGGCCTGGAGCGCGCCGGCGGCACGCCGCCTGCTGGCCGAGGCGCAGGCACGCACAACACCGCTCGGCAGGCTGCGGGTCATCAGCGCCGAGGGCCTGATCGCCTTCAAGCTGCAGGGACTGGTGAACGATCCGCGGCGTACCCAGGACCTGGAGGACATTCGTGCCCTGTTGAAAGCGAACAAAGGGCTGGTCAACCTCGAGGAAGTGCGCGGTTACTTCCGCTTGTTCGACCGTGAGAACCTGCTCGATGAATCCTCGCCGTCCTGCGCTGAGCCTGTACCCGCCCGCGAGCGCGCCACCGTCTTCTTCGCCGACGCCGGTATTTCGACCCCCGGCGCGGCCGGGGGCGATCCGTTCACGGCCCTCGACGACCTCATGACCGTGATCGAGGCGCTGTGCCCGACCTGGCCGCCGTGCGAGCCCTTCGGGCCGATGGAGCATCTGCGCCTCTGAATGGGCGGAACGATCTCGAGCGCGGCATCGACCGGTGTGCACTCGCCGTCAGAACGCTCGACGGGTCACAGTCGCCGCGTTGGGAAAACTTGGAAACCTTCGAGCCGGCATCATCTGACGGCTTGTCTGACTTCGCCCGCCTTGGGCGGGCCACTTCCAGCCTGAGCGAGTGACGGTCAAAGCCCGGAGCTGGCCAATGACATTCCCGACTTTTCGAAACCGAAGTCCCGGCACCTGAATTATGTAGGAGCGGTGATCGCGGCGCGCCGCACGGGTGAACTCCTTCGAAACTTCGCCTTGGCACCTGACATAACCCGTCCGATTCACCCGTTCGGGGCTTGAAGGCTTGCAGGGGGGTAGTCGCTCCTGTGGTGCGACGATCCGGCACCGGCCCAGGACTCCAACGCCGCGTTCGACAAGCGACGAATGGACCTGCCCCGGCCAAGGGCTTTTCTGCAGAAACGCGGCGCATTCCCCAGTCGCCATCGCGCGGGCGGTCGCTGTCCAATGGAGCCAGCCCGGCTCCGTTTCAGGCGTGATGTGTATACTTCAGACATCAAATACACACGGAGTCCGACCGTGAGGACCAACATCGTGATCGACGACAAGCTGATGGCGGAAGCCATGAAGGCCACGGGTGCGCGGACCAAGCGCGAAGCCGTGGAACTCGGGCTGCAGGCGCTGGTGCAGCTGCATCGCCAGCAGGGGATCCGGGCTTACCGCGGCAAGCTGCGCTGGACGGGCGATCTCGCGCGCTTGAGAGCCGGCGGGTGATATTCGTCGACTCCAGCGTGTGGATCGGCTACTTCAACGGCCGGCAAAGCCGTGAGACGGACCATCTGGACGGCCTGCTGGGACGCGAGCCCGTCGCCATCGGCGACATCGTGCTCGCCGAGGTGCTGCAGGGTTTTCGCAGCGAGCGCGACTACCGCCAGGCGCGAAGCCTCCTGACCGGCCTGACTGTGCTTGACCTGCTCGACGCGTCCCGGGCCTTGCGTGTCGCGGACAACTACCGCGCGCTGCGCCGGCGGGGCGTTACCGTTCGCAGCACAGTGGACGCGGTGATCGCCACCTATTGCATCGATGAGGGCCTGCCGCTGCTGCACGCCGATCGCGATTTCGAGCCGTTCGAGCGCTACCTCGGCCTGCGGACCGTCCTGCGCTTCGCCTGACTGCGCAGCGTCCTTTGCGCCAGCGCCCTCGACCAGTGGCTTTTCGTGCAGATGGCCCACGACAGCGCCACCGACGCCTGCGGCCAGGGCGTCCCCGGCCGCTGCATCGACTACACCATCCTGGGCGACGGTGTTGGCTTATTGGCTTCTCGCGCGCCATGGTTACGAGTGTTTTTTCCTCAGGCGTGAAGCGTTGCGGCAGGGATCGGTGCAGGAACATTTGATTACTTCGGTTTTCCCACCGTTATCCCGCTCGCGGGCGTTTCCGAAACCGAAGTACCGGCACCCGGTTCCAATCGCGCTCTTACTCCAGCACCAGATCCACCGCCCGCACTGGTGGCACGACGAGTACACCCTCGATGCGCTGGCCAAACAGGCTGCCGAAATCACGCCGGTCGCCGGTCACCAGCACATCGGCCTGCGCAGCAATGGCAGCAGCGAGAATCGGCACGTCCTGCACGGGCAGGCCACGGCGCGACGCTTCCGCCAACGCGCCAGCGGTCGGTTCGCGCATCACCGCCAGCTGCTGCAAAAGGGCGTCGAGTTCCCGCAGCGCCGCCGGATACTTGACCACCAGGTTTCGCCGGGCTTCTTCCCATGCGAACCGCGATGTGACGAGATCGCAATAGCCGGCACTCGCCAACTGAAATATCGCCCGGGCGTTGCCGCCTGCATGGTGAGCGGCGGAAAACAGCACGTTGGCATCCAGGAACAGCTGCATCAGCGCGACTTGAGCTTTTTGCTCAGGCGCGCGGCCGTGCGCGCCGGCAGCCGATCGGCCGCAGAAAACTCGCGCAGCCGTTCCTCGCTGTAGATTTCGATCGGGTAGACGCCTGCAGGCCGCAGCAGGATTGCGCCATCCGCGGTCGCCTCCACCAGCATCGGCACCTCGCCCTCGAGCCCGAGTCGGCGCAGCACCGATTTGGGGATCGAGACCTGGCCCTTTCTGCCCAGCTTCACCATCTGCATGTTCGGATCTCCCGGTTTCCGGCGTGCCGGAATTCGGGTAATCCTACTTCGCCCTGCGGTTGAAGGTCAGGATCGACCACTCAGGAACGCGCCGCTATCCCGAAAAGCAACGGCTTTGCGCAGGAATGGCAACGCTCGCGGCAATGTTCGTTCTGGTCGGACAGCGCGAGTAATCCGGACCGGATCCTGGACTGCGTTATGTCCGGTTTCCGAAACCGAAGTGCCGGCACCAGACATACGCGGCACCTGACATAACGCGCTCGATTCACCTGTTATGGGGATTGACAGTTTGCGGGGGGGGGCGTAGAAATTTTTAGTGCGGCAATCCAGTACCGGGCAGAGAACCCGGCGGGCTGGCGGTGCCGGGAAGCCGGCATGCAGGAAACAAGAAGCAAGAGTCAAGAAGCGACGCGGGCCGTGCCGGGTCCGGGACAGTCTGCAGGGGAACCCCGATGTTCATCGTCAAGCACTTCATCACGACATTGGTGTTGCTGGCGCTGGGTAGCACGGCGCAGGCGGCGCTGCTGGGCCGGGACCTGAACGGCAGCCCGGGCAGTTTCGAGGCGTATTACGACACGGTGCTGGACATCACCTGGCTGGCGGATGCGAACCTGGCCGATACCAACGCGTTCGGGGTGACCGGTATCCTCTCGGACGGTGGCATGACCTGGGACAAGGCGAACGAGTGGATCGCGGCGATGAACAGTGCGGCGTATCTGGGCATCAACGACTGGCGGCTGCCGACGGTGACGGATACGGGCACCCCCGGCTGTGACTTCGCCTATACCGGCACCGACTGCGGCTGGAACGTGGACCTGTCCACGGGCGAGATGGCCCATATGTTCTACAGCACGCTGGGCAACACGGGCTTCTACGACACCGGCGGCAGCCCGACGGGCTGCAGCCCGTCATCACCCTGGTGCCTGACCAACGACGGTCCCTTCTCGAACCTCCAGCCCGACGTCTACTGGTTGGGCACTCCCTATGCGCCCAATCCCAGTCTCGCGTGGCTCTTCAACCTCACCGCCGGCCGCCAGTACTACGACAGTAAGAGCTACTACGACTACGCGTGGGCTGTGCGCCCCGGCGATGTAGTCCCGGTTCCGGCGGCGGTGTGGTTGCTGGGCAGCGGGTTGGGGGTGCTGGGCCTGGTACGGCGGCGGGTGACCAAGGCCGCCGGGATCGGGGCGTAGGTGCTTCGGTATTTTTGTCCTTTTGGGGGGTGCCGGGCGTTCGGTTTCGGAAACCCCAGATTTTGGTAACGAGTAGAGGGTACGTATTTCGGTTTCCGAAACCGAACGCCCGGCACCGGTCTAGCTTCGCCCCGACACCATCGCCTTCCCATCGCGATTGCGACCAGGCCGTGCGGTAAGCGACAATTCGCGGCCTCAAACCGGGCCGGGACCATGAGCAGCAGAACAAACCCCGCCACCGCGCCGGGGCGGCGCGAACTTGCCAACGCCTTGCGTGCGCTGGCGATGGATGCCGTGCAACAGGCCAACTCCGGCCACCCTGGCATGCCCATGGGCATGGCGGACATCGCCGAGGTGCTCTGGAACGACTTCCTGCGCCATAACCCGGCTAATCCCGCCTGGCCGGACCGGGATCGCTTCGTGCTTTCCAATGGTCACGGCTCGATGCTGCTCTACGGGCTGCTGCATCTGACGGGCTATCCGCTCAGCATCGACGACCTGAAGCGCTTCCGGCAGATGGGTTCGCCCACGCCCGGCCATCCCGAGCGCGACCCGGCGCGCGGCGTGGAGACGACCACCGGCCCGCTGGGGCAGGGACTGGCCAATGCGGTCGGCATGGCGCTCGCCGAGAAGGTGCTGGCGGCGCACTTCAACCGGCCGGACCTGCCCATCGTGGACCACCACACCTGGGTTTTCCTCGGCGACGGCTGCCTGATGGAGGGCATCTCGCACGAGGCCTGTTCGCTGGCCGGCACGCTGCAACTCGGCAAGCTGATCTGCCTGTACGACGACAACGGCATCTCGATCGACGGCCACGTCGAGGGCTGGTTCCGCGACGACACGCCGGCGCGGTTCCGCGCCTACGGCTGGCAGGTAATTGCGGATGTCGACGGCCACGATCCGCAGGCGATCCGCGCCGCGATCCTGGCGGCGCGACAGAACACGACCCAGCCCACGCTGATCTGCTGCAAGACCATCATCGGCTTCGGTGCGCCGAACCTGGAGGGCACCGAGGCCACGCACGGCAGTCCGCTCGGTGCCGCGGAAGTCGCCGCCGCGCGCGAGCGCCTCGGCTGGAAGGAGCCACCCTTCGTCATCCCCGCGCCCATCGGCGCTGCCTGGGATGCCCGGGAGCGCGGCGCGCGCCTCGAGACCGAATGGCGCGAGCGCTTCGCCCGCTACGCCAGTGCCCACCCCGACCTGGCCCGCGAGTTCGAGCGGCGCATGCATGGCCGGCTCCCGGTGGACTGGCCGCAGATTGCAGCCGAGGCTGTGGCGAAACTGGCCGCGGATGCTGCACCCAAGGCGACGCGCAAAGCCTCGCTGGACGTGCTCAACGTGCTGGGGCCGGCGCTGCCTGAACTCTTCGGCGGTTCGGCCGACCTCACCGGCTCGAACCTGACCCAGCACAAGGCCTCGCAGCCGCTCGTGCCCGGTCCGGGCGGCGGCAACTACCTGCACTACGGCGTGCGTGAGTTCGGCATGGCCGCGGCGCTCAATGGCCTCGCGGTGCACGGTGGCTTCATTCCCTACGGTGGCACGTTCCTGGTGTTCTCCGACTATGCGCGCAATGGGTTGCGCATTGCCGCGCTGATGAAAGCCGGGAGCATCTTCGTGCTGACCCACGACTCCATCGGGCTCGGCGAAGACGGCCCGACCCACCAACCGGTGGAGCATGTGGCCAGCCTGCAGTTGATGCCCAACATGCGCGTGTGGCGGCCCTGCGACGGCGCCGAAACTGCCGCAGCCTGGTGCGATGCCATCGAGCGGCGCGACGGGCCGACCAGCCTGGTGCTGAGCCGCCAGAACCTCCCCGCCCAGCCGCGCGGTGAGGCGGAACTCGCCGCCATCCGCCGTGGCGGGTACGTATTAAAAGACGCCGCGCCGGCTGACATCATCCTGATGGCGTCCGGTTCCGAGGTGAGCCTGGCGGTGGCCGCGGCTGCCGAGCTCGGCAAGCGCGGGCATCGCGCGCGGGTGGTCTCGATGCCTTGCGCGCCGCTGTTTGCCGCCCAGGATGCGGCGTATCGCGAGTCGGTGCTGCCGGCGGCGGTGACGCGCCGCGTGGCCATCGAGGCCGGCGTGCCCGACCTCTGGTACCGGCACGTGGGCCCGGCGGGGCGCGTGCTCGGCATGAGCACGTTCGGCGAGTCGGCACCGGCCAAGGATCTGTTTGCGCACTTCGGCTTCACCACCGACCACGTGGTGAAGGCGGCGCTGGAGCTGCTCGCCCGCTGAGGGGCGAGTACCAATCGAGGAGCTGAAGAAAATGTCCGTCAAAGTCGCGATCAATGGTTACGGCCGCATCGGCCGCAATGTGTTGCGGGCCCTGTACGAGTCCGGCCGCAACCGGGAGATCAGCATCGTCGCCCTGAACGATCTCGGTGACGCCAATACCAACGCCCACCTCACCCGCCACGACACGGCGCACGGTAGGTTCCCGGGCACCGTGGCGGTCGATGGCGACCATATGGTCGTCAACGGCGATCGCATCCGCGTCCTTGCCATGCGCAACCCGGCCGAGCTGCCGTGGAAGGACCTCGGCGTGGACGTGGTGCTGGAGTGCACCGGGCTGTTCACCAGCAAGGAGAAGGCTTCTGCCCACCTCAAGGCGGGTGCACGCAAGGTGATCATCTCCGCCCCGGGCGGCAAGGACGTGGACGCGACGATCGTTTACGGCGTCAACCACCAGCGGCTCAAGGCGAGCGACACGGTGATCTCCAACGCCTCGTGCACCACCAACTGCCTGGCTCCACTGGTCAAGCCGCTGCACGAGAAACTCGGCGTGGCCCACGGCCTGATGACCACCATCCACGCCTACACCAACGACCAGGTGCTCACCGACGTCTACCACGAGGACCTGCGCCGGGCGCGCTCGGCGACGCAGTCGATGATCCCGACCAAGACCGGCGCGGCCGCGGCCGTCGGACTGGTGCTGCCGGAGCTCAACGGCAAGCTCGATGGCTTCGCCGTACGCGTGCCGACCATCAACGTCTCGGTGGTCGACCTCACCTTCACCGCAGCGCGCGCCACCAGCGTGGACGAGGTCAACGGCATCCTCAAGGCTGCCTCCGAAGGCGAGCTCAAGGGCATCCTCGGCTACAACAAGGAGCCGCTGGTGTCGATCGACTTCAACCACGACCCGCGCAGCTCCATCTTCGATGCCACGCAGACCCGTGTCATCGGCGGCACGCTGGTGAAGGTGCTGTCGTGGTACGACAACGAGTGGGGCTTCTCCAACCGCATGCTCGACACGACCCTGGCGCTCGCCAACGCGCGCTGACGGAAGCGCGGCCATGCACGTGCTGAAGATGTCCGACCAGGCCCTCGCTGGCCGGCGCGTGATGATCCGCGCCGACCTCAACGTGCCGGTCGCCGACGGGCGGGTGACGAGCGATGCGCGCATCGTCGCCACGCTGCCGACGATCACAGAGGCGCTGCAGAAGGGTGCCGCGGTCATCCTGCTCTCGCATCTCGGCCGCCCGACCGAGGGCCAGTTCGCCGAGGAGTTCTCGCTGCGACCGGTGGCCGAGCACCTCGCGACCCTGCTCGAACGACCCGTGCGGCTGGTGCGTGACTGGCTCGACGGTGTCGAGGTGGCTCCCGGCGAGGTCGTGCTCTGCGAGAACGTGCGCTTCAACAAGGGCGAGAAGAAGGACAACGAAGACCTCGCGCGACGCATGGCCGCGCTCTGCGACGTGTTCGTCATGGATGCCTTCGGCACCGCGCACCGCGCCGAGGCGAGCACTCATGGCGTGGCGCGCTTCGCCCGGGTCGCCTGCGCCGGCCCGCTGCTCGTCGCCGAACTCGAGGCGCTCGGTCGCGTGCTGGCGAACCCGCGCCGCCCGGTGGTGGCGATCGTCGGCGGCTCGAAGGTTTCCACCAAGCTGAGCGTGCTCGAGAACCTGGTGGCGAAGGTCGACACCTTGATCGTCGGCGGCGGCATCGCCAATACCTTCATCGCTGCCGCGGGGCACCCGGTCGGCAAGTCGCTGCACGAACCGGATCTCGTCGCCGAGGCGCGCCGGCTCGCCACGCCCGGTCAGGGCCGCGCCCACATCCCGCTGCCCGAGGACGTGGTGGTGGCAACCGAATTCGCCGCCACGGCGCGGGCGGTGACGCGTGCGGTCGGCGCCGTGCAGCCCGACGAGCTGATCCTCGACATTGGCCCAGCCACCGCGGCGCGTTACGCAGCGATCGTGCAGAACGCGGGCACCATCGTCTGGAACGGGCCGGTCGGCGTATTCGAGATCGAGCAGTTCGGCGCCGGCACGCGCCGCTTGGCCGAAGCCGTGGCGCAGAGCCCGGCGTTCAGCATCGCCGGCGGCGGTGACACCCTGGCGGCGCTCGACCGGTACGGGCTCACGGAGCGCATTTCCTACGTTTCGACCGGCGGCGGCGCGTTCCTCGAGTTCCTCGAGGGCCGGACGCTGCCGGCCGTTACCGTCCTCGAGGAGCGGGCCCGCAGCGCCAGCTGAGGCCGGGGCCGCTGCGCACGACATCCCCCCCACCCGGCAGCCGGGCCGGGGGTCGCGCCCCCCCGATCCCGGCGATGCCTGCTCCGGGCGCCTTGGTTGTGCTATTTTCCGTCGCAAACGCCAACCAACGACACGGGGAGAATGGGCATGCGTATTCAGGCAGTCTTGATCGTCCTGGCAGCTGCTGGCCTGCTGGCAGCCTGTGGGGGGTCGGAAACCGGCAGCGGTGGCGGTGGTGCGGGGCAGACCGCAGCCAACAGCCCACAGAGTGCGCCCAAGGGCAATGCCAGTGCCGAGGAAGTCGCCGAAGAGCAGCGCGGTGATGTCGATTGTCCGGCGGAAATCAAGACGCCGGCGCGGGCCGAGGGTGCCCCGGTCGACGACGTCGTCGGCGTGCGCCCGGGCATGACCTACGACGAGGCCGCCAACGTGGTCATGTGCAGCAACGACCTGATGGTGGTCAGCGGGCCGTCAACCAGCGGCTTCAACATCCAGACCTACGGCCAGACGCTGCGCCAGGGATTCACCGCGCGGCTCGCCGAGCCGCGCGTGGAGAAGTCGTCCAAACAGATCATGGAGGAGATGCAGGACGACATGATGGCGCGCAGTGGCAACGCCGTGCGCTACGACCTCGCACCCGGCCAGTCGAAGTGGACTGTGACGACCATGGGCATGCCGGGTGAAGAAAAGGTGATCGCCGCCGGCCGCGAGGAGTGGTTCGAGGCGGGCAAGAACCCGCCCATCACGAGCGTGCGCGACGCACTGTTGAAGAAGTACGGTCCGGCGACGCTGGACCAGAGCAATTCCGGGCAGCTGTGGCTGCGCTGGGTCTTCGATCCCTTCGGACGGCTGGCGACGGAGACTTCGCCGATCTACAGCAGCTGCGCCGGCACCGGCGCCGGGGGTGGCGTGAACCTGTCGCCCGATTGCGGCGTGGTCGTCCAGGCCATGGCGGTGCCGATGCCGGACAACCCGGCGCTGGCCCGCTCCATGGACGTCGGGGTCGTCGACCAGGCCAACGGCTACCAGTTGGTCACGGCGACCGAACAGAAGCTCGAGCAGATGGAACAGGCGCGACGGGCCCAGGCGGTCGAGGATGCCTCGAAGAACGCCGACGCGCCGACGCTGTGAGGTCCGGCCATGCATAAGCAACTGACTGCGGCTGCCCTGGCGCTGCTCGTCGCCGCCTGCGGCGGCGGCTCCGAGCCGCCCGCCGGTACCGCCGCCACGGCCGGATCGCCGCCCGACGCGGCTGCGCCGGCGGCAGCTGCTGCGACCGGTACCCAGGCGCCCGCAGGCGTCGCCACACCCGGTGCAGCCAGCACGCCCGCCCTTGGCATGGCCGGGCGCACGGCCGAACTGCTCAACCCCGACAACGAAACGATGGTGTTCCTGTACTACGACCTGACCGGCAATGCGCCGCCGATCGACAGCTGGGTGGCGAAGGACAACCGCGTGACCTTTGCGCCGGCGATCGAGAAGGCAGCGATGCGCCAGCAGGTGCGGGCGGAACTCGAGGCCGGTCTCGCTGCCGTGCGCGGTGCCGGGCTGATCCGCCTGTCGCTGCAGAACGCCAACCTGAGCGATTACGATCCGACCTATGGCGAGTTCACGATCCGCGCGATTGCACCGAGCTCGGAAGTCACCTTCAGCGCGTTCGGCCAGCAGGTCGCCGTCCGCTTTGCCAACGGCCGTACCGCCCAGATCTGGAAAGTGCCTGCTGCGGAAGCCCAGGCCATCCGCGACAAGATCACCGGGGGCACCGGCTACTTCGGCAACGTCGAGATCGAGCTGCTGCTCGGCATTCGCTCGGTACAGCCCGGGCCGGGCGGCGGCACGATCATCACCGACGTGCTCGAGTACGAGATGCGCGAGTCGCGCACCGGGACAACCATCGTCCGGATGAATCTGACCGCAGGCTAGGGGTACCGAACGCCTGTACTGCGCAGGCGCGTATCGCCGGCGAGCCGCTGCTGCAGCGCGGGACGTGTGATAATCGCGACCCGGAATCACTCCTGCAGCTCACTCACGGATCGCCCATGCGCCGCACCAAGATCATCGCCACCCTCGGCCCTGCCACCGACGCCCCGGGCGTCCTCGCCGGGTTGATCGACGCCGGGGTCGACGTGGTGCGCATCAACTGTTCGCACGGCAGCTGGGACGACCGGGCCCGGCAGATCCGCGCGCTGCGCGAAGCCTCTGCTGCAGTCGGCAAGTACGTGGCCGTGATCGGCGACCTGCAGGGACCGAAGATCCGCATCCACCGCTTTACGGCGGGGCCGGTGACGCTGCGCGAAGGCGCGGCCTTCGTGCTCGACACGGCCATGGACCCGAAGGGCGGTACCGTGGAGGGCGTCGGCCTGGCCTACGAATCGCTGCCGCAGGACGTGGTGCGCGGCGACGCGCTGCTCCTCGACGACGGCCAGATCGTGCTCGCCGTCGAGCGAGTCGAGGGCACGCGGGTGCACTGTACGGTGGTGGTCGGCGGCGTGCTGTCCGACAACAAGGGCATCAACCGGCAGGGCGGCGGGCTGTCGGCGCGCGCGCTCACCGACAAGGACCGCGACGACATCCGCCACGCCGCCACGGCCGGTGTCGACTGGCTGGCGGTGTCCTTCGTGCGCCATGCCGAGGACATGCAGGAGGCGCGTGCGCTGCTGCGCGCTGCCGGCGGCCCGGCGCACCTGATCGCCAAGATCGAACGCGCCGAGGCCATCGCCAACCTCGAGGGCATCATCGATGCGAGCGACGCGATCATGGTGGCTCGCGGCGATCTCGGCGTGGAGATGGGCTACGCCGGCTTGACCGGCCTGCAGAAGAAGATCCTGCGGCTCACCCGCGCCCGGCACAAGGTGGCGATCACCGCGACCCAGATGATGGAGTCGATGGTCCACCACCGCATGCCCACCCGCGCCGAGGTGTCCGACGTCGCCAACGCGGTGATGGACGGTACGGATGCGGTCATGCTCTCGGCCGAGACCGCGGTGGGCGAGTACCCGGTGCAGGCGGTCGCGGCCATGGCTGAAGTCTGCGTCGGGGCGGAGGCCTACCAGTTCTCCACCGGGCGGCCGCGCGACCGCTCCGACGACCAGTTCTCCACCGTCGACGAGGCGGTGGCCATGGCCGTCATGTACACGGCCAATCACCTGCGTCCGCAGGCGATCATCGCGCTGACCGAGTCCGGCAGCACGCCGCTGTGGATGTCGCGTGTGCGCTCGGATATCCCGATCTTCGCCTTCACGCGCCACGAGGTGACGCGGCGGCGCGTGCAGCTGTATCGCGGCGTCTACCCGGTCGCCTACGACATCACCCATTCGGATCCGGCGGCGGTCGACCGGGAGATCCTCGGCGTGATGCGCAGCATGGGCCACGTCGAGGACGGCGACCTCGTGATCATCACCCGGGGCGAGCTGACCGGCGTGTCCGGCGGCACCAACTCGATGAAGATCCTGCGCGTGTCCAGCCAGTGAACCGTGGCGGCGAGCGCTGCCCGCCACGCACCCGGACCGGATAAGGTCGGGGCGGATCCGGCAACCAGGGCGGTCAGGTGGCGGAACAGGCGGCGGGTGGGGCCCTCGGGCGCTGGCTGATGCGCGTGCTGTCCGTGCGCCGCGAGGAGTTGCGCGGACTCGTCGGCGCCTTCGCGCTGCTGTTCCTCGTGTGGACGGCGTATTCGATCCTGCGCCCGGTCCGCGAGACCATGGGCATCACCTCGGGGGTCTCGAAGCTCCCGCTGCTGTTCTGGGCCACCTTCGTCTGCACGCTCGCCATCCAGCCGGTGTTCGGCGTGCTCGCCGCGCGGCTGCGCCGTGCCGCGCTGCTGCCCGCCCTCTACGGGTTCTTCGCCGCCAACCTGCTCGGGTTCTACCTGTGGTTCCACCTGCAGGACGACCACACCTGGATCGCGCGCGTGTTTTTCGTCTGGTTGTCGGTCGTCAACCTGTTCTGGCTGTCCGTGTTCTGGAGCTTCATGGCCGACCTCTTCTCGCGCGAGCAGTCGCACCGGTTGTTCGGCTTCATCGCCGCTGGTACCAGCCTCGGCGGGCTCACCGGGCCGCTGCTCACGGCCACACTCGCCGGCACGATCGGTACGCTGAACCTGCTGCTGGTGGCCGCAGCACTGCTGCTCGCCGCCATTCCGCTGGTGCGCCTGCTCGACCGCTGGCAGTCGGGCCAGGCGTGCAACAATGATGGCTCCGTTGCCGACGCTGGCCGGCCCCTCGGCGGCAATCCCTTCGCCGGTTTCGGCCAGGTCCTCGCCAGCCCGGTGATGGCGGGCATCGCACTGTTCGTGTTCCTGCTGACCTGGGTGAGTACGCTGCTGTACCTCGAGCAGCAGGCCCTGGTCGACCGCCTGCTGCCCGATGCCGACGCGCAGACGCAGCTCTTCGGCTGGATCGACTTCAGCGTGCAGGCGGCCTCGCTCGCCATCCAGCTGGTGCTGCTCGGCCAGCTGATGCGGCGCGTGCGTTTCGCCGTCCTGATCGTCGTGGTGCCTGCGCTCATGGTCGCCGGGTACCTGTGGCTCGCGACCAATCCCGTGCTGTGGGCGATCGTCGGTACCATGATCGTGCGCCGCGTCGGCGAGTACTCGATCATGCGTCCCTGCCGGGAGATGCTGTTCACGTCGGTACCGCGCGAGATGAAGTACAAGGCCAAGAACATCATCGATACGCTCGTCTACCGCGCCGGCGATGCCGTCAGCGCCTCGGTCCACGCCGGGCTCCTGGCCCTGGGGCTCACCACCACGGGCGTGTTCGTATTCGCCGCGGGTGTGTCGGCCCTCTGGGGCTGGTCGGCACTCGTGGCCGCACGCCGCCACGAAGACGGCCACGGTGTGGCGACTGCACCACGTGTGAGTACCGTCTGAACGCGACGGCAGTCGCAGGAACCACACGCCAGCCTTGTGGGTCGCGGGACCCTGTGCTTAGATCCGGCCACCCAGCCCTGCACCGGCGGGAGTGACCGGCAGCCATGCCAAAGAAGGGGACAGGGAGCTTCAGGTCCCTGCAGTCGGACAAACGCATCGGGCTGGTCCTGCCCGGTGGCGGTGCGCGTGGCGCGTACCAGGTCGGTGTCCTCAAGGCGATCGCCGAGATCCTGCCGCGGCGTGCGCCGAACCCCTTTGCCGTGATCAGCGGCACCTCGGCCGGCGCCATCAGTTCGGTGGTGCTCGCGAGCCAGGCACGGGTTTTCCGGCACGCCGTTGCCGACCTCGAGCGCGTCTGGGGTGGTTTCCGTTCGCACCACGTATTCCGCACCAATACCTGGACCATGCTTCGCAGCAGCCTGCACTGGGCGGCCGCGGTGGTGTTCGGTGGGCTCGGTGTCGGCAATCCGCGTTCGCTCCTCGACAATTCGCCGCTGCGTGAGTTGCTGGGACGGGCGATCAACCTGCAGTCGATCCAGGAGTCGATCGATCGCGGTTACCTCGACGCGGTGGCCGTCACCGCGGCGAGCTACGACTCGGCCCGCTCGGTGTCCTTCTACCAGGGCCACGAGTCGCTCCAGCCCTGGGAGCGCGTGCGCCGCGTCGGGCAGCCGGCCGGGATCACGCTCGATCACCTCATGGCCAGCATCGCCGTGCCGCTGGTGTTTCCGCCGGTCATGATAGAGCGCGAGTACTTCGGCGACGGTGCCATGCGCCAGGCCACGCCGCTGTCGCCGGCCGTGCACCTCGGAGCCGAGCGCCTGCTCGTGATCGGGGTACGCGACGAAGGTCCGGAGCCGGCGCCCGGACACGGCGACATGACGCCGTATCCGAGCATCGGCCGCATCGCAGGCTACGTGCTCGATGCCCTGTTCATGGATGGCCTGTCGCAGGACCTCGAGCGGCTGACGCGGGTCAACCTGATCCTCGAGAACCTGCCTGGCCGCACCCTCGACACCGGCGCGGCACGGCTGCGCTACATCGATGCGCTCATCATGCTGCCGAGCCGCGATATCCGCGAGATCGCCATCCGGCACGCACACGAGATACCGCGCCCGGTGCAGGTGCTCATGAACGGTATCGGTGCGCTCAACTACGGTGGCCGGCAGTTCGTCAGCTACCTGCTGTTCGAACAGGGCTACACCCGCGAACTCATCAAGCTCGGCTACGAGGACGGGCTGGCCCGGCGCGAGCAGATCAGGTCGTTCCTCGAGGGAGCCCCGCTCGGCATGCCGGCCGGCATTGCCGGCTGGCACGACCTGTCAGAGCACTATTCGCAGCGCGTGCGTACGCTGCGCCCGGCGGAGACGGCCGGCAGCGGCTGAGGCTGCCCGGCGGTGATCCGTGGCAGCAGCGCGCTGGCGGCGCTGCGCGGTCAGAGTTTCCCAGCGGCTGCGGCAGCCGGATTGTCGTCGGGCGGGCGGCCGATGCCGCGCAGCGCGTTGTGCCGCGTGAGTACCTGCGGATACGTCCGGACAAGGTCGGCGGCGATCCTGTCGGCCATGTACACGGAACGATGCTGGCCACCGGTGCAGCCGAGCGCCACCGTCAGGTAATTGCGGTTGAAGTCGAGGTACTTCGGGATCCAGTGGCGCAGGAACCCGACGATGTCCTGGTACATCTGCTGCACGTTCTGGTGCGAGTCGAGGTAGGCGATGACCTGCGGGTCACGTCCGGTGAGCGGCCGCAGGCTGAGTTCCCAGTAGGGATTGGGCAGGCAGCGCAGGTCGAAGACGAAATCCGCATCGAGCGGGATGCCGTGCTTGTAGCCGAAGGACTCGATCAGGATCGAGAGACCCGGCTCCGAGCGCAGCCCGACACGACTGCGCACGGCATCGCGCAGCTGGTAGATGCTGGTATGACTGGTGTCGATGATGAGCTCGGCGCAGGCGATGACCGGTCCAAGCAGATCCTTCTCGCGGGCGATGGCCTCGCGCAGGCTCACCCCCTGGCCGGCGAGCGGATGTGGGCGGCGGCTCTCGGCGTAGCGCTTGAGCAGGCTGTCCTCGTCGGCGTGCAGGAACAGCACTTCGCAGCGCACGCCACGCTGGCGCAGGTCACCGACCAGCTCCGGCAGCGACTCCAGGTCGCCGGCCCGGTTGCGGGCATCCACGCCCACCGCCAGGTTGGCGTAGAGCGGGTCGCCGGTGGCGATGATCTGCGGGATCACCGAGCCGAGCAGCGCTGCCGGCACGTTGTCGATGCAATAGAAGCCGACGTCCTCCAGCAGGTGCAGGGCCACGCTCTTGCCCGAGCCCGACAGGCCGCTGACGATGACCAGCCGCATTGTGCTTGGCTCAGCGCGTGCGCTTGTCCGCGATCGGGTCGTGCTTGTCGTGGTGCGCCTTGAGCCGTTCCTTGTGCTTCTTGATCTGCCGATCGAGCTTGTCCACCAGCGTGTCGATGGCGGCGTACATGTTGTCCTCGATGGAATCGGCGAACAGTATGCTGCCGTTGACGTTGATCTTGGCCTCGGCCTTGTGCCGCAGTTTTTCCACCGTAAGGATGCAGTGGATGTCGGTGACGTGGTCGAAATACCGTTCCAGGCGCGCGAGCTTGCTGCCGGCGTAGTCGCGCAGCGAGTCGGTGATCTCCAGGTGGTGGCCGCTGATGTGCATCTGCATGTCTCTATTCTCCTCGTTCCTGGTGGGGGTTGCCGGCGGTCGGCTCAGCGCGTCGCCCGCCGCCTGCGCTCGCTCGATGGAACTATTTTCATGGCCTCCCGGTACTTGGCGACTGTACGGCGTGCGACATTGATGCCATCGGCCTGCAGCAGCTCGGCGATGCGGCTGTCGGACAGCGGACTGGCCGGGCTCTCCTGGCCGATGAGTTTCCTGATGCGGGCCCGGATCGCGGTGGACGACTGCTCGGTGCCATCCTCGCCGCCGAGCTGGCTTGAAAAGAAATAACGCAGCTCGAAGACGCCGCGCGGCGTATGCATGTATTTGCCCGAGGTGATCCGCGAGATCGTCGACTCGTGCATTTCCACGGCCTCGGCGACGTCGCGCAGGATCATCGGTTTCATGCGCTCTTCGCCGTGCTCGAAGAAGTCCTGCTGGCGTTTCACGATGCAGCTCGCGACCTTGAGAAGGGTATCGTTGCGGATCTCGAGGCTGCGCACCAGCCAGCGCGCCTCCTGCAGCTGGGTGCGCAGCACGCCGTGCTCGCCGTTGCCGCGCAGCATCTGCGCATACGCCTGGTTGACCCGCAGCCGCGGCGCCAGGCTGCGGTTCACCTCGACGACCCAGCGCCCGTCGACCTTGCGCACGAAGACGTCCGGCACCACGTACTCGGCCGTGCTCGGCTGGATCGCCGCTCCGGGCCGCGGCTGGCAGGAGCGCACCAGCGCGAGGGCCGCTTCCAGGTCGGCGTCGGTCACGCCCAGCCGGCGGCGCAGGGTGGCGATCTCACGGCTGGCGACCAGATCGAGGTGGGATGCGGCGACGGTCATGGCGAGTGCCAGGCCCGGCGTGCCCGGGTCGAGCTGGCGCAGCTGCAGCTGCAGGCATTCGGCGGGATCGCGCGCCCCGACCCCGGCCGGATCGAGCGCCTGGATGCCGGCGAGCGCCTGTTCGACCTCGGCGAGCGTGTAGTTGGCTGCCGTCGGCAGCGTGGCGAGGATGGCGTCGAGCGGCTCGGTCAGGTAGCCGTCGTCGTTGATGGCATCGATGAGGGCCTCGCCGATGACGACTTCGCGTGGGGTGAAGTGCTCGAGCCCGAGCTGCCAGAGCAGATGCTCGCGCAGCGACTGGCCCGACTGGTCGGCAATTTCTGCGGCGCGGTCGTCGTTCGACCAAGGGTCGGCCCGGCTGGCGGCCGGCACGTCGTCCCAGAGCTGGGAGTCGGTGGCTGCCGGCTCGGGGAGTACGCCACTTTCATCGGGATCGAAATCGAAGTCACCGGCTTCGTCCCCGCCGGACGTCGGCGCCTCGGCCGGGCTTGCGCTGTCGACACCCGGCAGCTCGGGCTCACGCTCGACCGGCTCCTCGGCCTCGAGCATGACGTTGCTGTCGAGAATCTGCTGGAGCTGGGCATTGAGCTCCAGGATCGGCAGCTGCAACAGGCGGATCGCCTGCTGCAGCTGCGGAGTCATGGTCAGCTGCTGGCCGATCCGTAGCTGCAGCGAGGGTTTCAGCATGGCATCCGTCTGCGCACTATCCGTTCCTCAGCCCCGGCGCGACAGCGCGCCGTCGTCCCTGCGGCTGCGCCCCGCGTTCAGCTTACAACCGGAAGCTGCTGCCGAGGTACACCTCGCGAACCTGTTGATTTGCCAGAATCTCATCCGGGCTGCCCTGCGCGATCAGCGCCCCTTCGTTCAGGATATAGGCACGGCCGCAGATTCCAAGGGTCTCGCGCACATTATGGTCCGTGATCAGCACCCCTATCTGGCGCTCGGCCAGGTGCCGGACGATGCGCTGGATGTCGAGGACCGAGATCGGGTCCACGCCGGCGAACGGCTCGTCCAGCAGCACGAAACGAGGCTCGGCGGCCAGGGCGCGGGCGATCTCCACGCGCCGGCGCTCGCCCCCCGACAGGCTCATGCCGAGGCTGGTGCGGACGTGGGCAATGTGCAGTTCGTCGAGCAGCCCCTCGAGGCGGTTGTAACGGTCGGCGCGCGTCAGCTCGGCGCGGGTTTCGAGGATTGCGAGGATGTTGTCTTCCACCGAGAGCTTGCGGAACACGGAGGCTTCCTGCGGCAGGTAGCCGAGGCCGAGCCGTGCGCGGCGGTGCATGGGCAGGTGCGTGAGGTCCTCGCCGTCGAGGTCGATCGTGCCCCGGTCGCAGGCGATGAGACCCACGATCATGTAGAAGGCCGTGGTCTTGCCGGCGCCGTTGGGCCCGAGCAGGCCGACCACCTCGCCACTGTGGATTTCCAGCGATACGTGCCTGACAACTTCGCGTGCCTTGTAGCGCTTGCACAGGTCGCGCACGGCCAGCACGCTCACGGTGCGGCTTCCTCCTGGCGGTTGCGCTCCGGTGGCTTGATGCGCATGCGCACCTGCCCGCTGCCGCCGGCGTCCGCGGTCACGTACTCGCGCCTCAGGTCGTAGGCAATACGGTCGCCGGACACTTCGTTGGCGCCGTCGCTCAGCCAGGCATCGCGCGACAGGCGGATGGTGGCGGTGCTGACGTCGTATTCGATCAGGCCTGAATGCCCCTCGGTGCGCTGGGCGCCGTTGCGCAGGTGCTCGAAACGCGCCGGGTTGCCGGTGAGCGCCGCGCTGCGCAGTTCGTGGCCGACGAAGGTGAGTTCGGCTTCGTCGCAGAACACGCGCGCCCCCTGGTTGTCGATGACGACGTTGCCGCGGAACACCCAGCGGGCGTTCTCGAAGTCGACCCGTGTCGCCTCACCGAGATCGGCGGTGATGCGCATCGGACCCTGGGTGATCTTCAGGTTGCGGAACACCAGCCGTTCATTGCGGCGGTCGAACTCCGAGGAGGCCGCATCGAGGTCGATCGGCAGGTCGGTGCGCGGTGCGAAGGCGGGACTATCTGCGGCACCTGCCGTCGCGCTGGCGAGCAGCAGCGCTGCCAGCGCCGCGCAGCGCTGGCTAGCGCTCATAGCGGCCGCGAACATCCGCCAGCAGTTCGAGGCGATCCTCGCGCAGCAACGCGCGCAGTCCCGTGGCGTGCACGATGCTGCCCGCGTACTCGATGACGACCTTGCTGGTCGTGCTGGCGGTTTCGGTGCCGGGATCAAGCTCGAGATAGTCCGTGCTGATGGTGGCCACGGGACTGGCGGCATCGCGCGTTGCGGCGACGACGTTCCCGGACAGGCGCACCATCTTATCACCCGGGCCCATGACGCCGCGGTCGGCCCGCAGCCGCCATGGCACCTCGGTTGCCGGGTCGTAGTCGATCGACACGGCGCGCAACGCCACGCTGCCGTCGGCAGGTGACTGCACCACGTCGACTGCGTCGATGCGGTAGAGGATGTGGCCGTCGTCGCCGGTGGCGCTGAGCCGTGCGTCGCGCAGGTAGTAACCGATCCCGAGCCTGGGTACCGGAACGGCCGTGGTGGTGTCCTCCCGCGCACGCATCAACAGCGCACCGCTGCCGAGTGCGGCGGCTGCGAGCAGGGAAAGTCCGGCCAGCGTGCGTCGCTCCACGGGCTCAGCCCCCCTCGCGTGCGGCGAGCAGCAAGTCGCAGACTTCGCGCACGGCACCTTTGCCGCCGGGTAGCGCGGTCCGCCAGGCCGCCGCCCCGGCAACGCTCGGGTGACAGTCGGCGACCGCGATCGGCAAAGCGACGCGCTGCATGACCGGCAGGTCCGGGGCGTCGTCGCCGATGCAGGCCGCGGAGTCGGCGGGCAGGCCGGTGGCGGCGAGTAGCTCGTCTAGCGCTGTCGTCTTGTCCTCGCGGCCGAGCAGCACGTGGCGGATGCCGAGTTCGGCCATGCGCGCGGCGGCCGCGCGCGACGGGCGCCCGGAGATCACCGCCACGGTGATGCCGGCGTCCATGATGCGCCGGATGCCGTAGCCGTCGCGCACGTTGAAGCTCTTGAACTCGCGTCCCTCTGCGTCGTAATGCAGGCGGCCATCGGTCATGACGCCGTCGACGTCGAGAACCAGCAGCCGCACACGGGCGGCAAGGGCGAGCAGTTGCGCCTGGTCGAGCGGCGCCACCCTACATCACCCCGGCGCGCAGCAGGTTGTGGATGTTGAGCGCGCCGACAACCCGCCCGGCGGCGTCCACCACCGGCAGCGCGTTGATCTTGAACTGCTGCATGAGATGCACGGCCTCGGCGGCGAGCGCCTGCGGGCCGATGGTGCGACAGCCGCTGGTCATGACCTCGCGCATGCGGGTGCGGTGGATGTCGACCGCCCGATCCACCGCGCGGCGCAGGTCGCCATCGGTGAAGATCCCGAGCAGGCGTTGCTCGGCATCGACCACCGCAGTCATGCCGAGGCTCTTGCGTGTCATCTCGAGCAGACCCTCGGCGAGGGTCGCTTCCGGAGCGATGCGCGGCACATCGGCGCCGCTGTTCATGACGTCCTCGACCCGCAGCAGCAAGCGTCGGCCGAGGCTGCCGCCCGGATGGGCGAGGGCGAAGTCCTCGCGGGTGAAGCCGCGGCTCTCGAGGAGCGCCACGGCGAGTGCGTCGCCCATGGCGAGCGCCGCGGTGGTGCTGGCGGTCGGGGCGAGGTTCAGCGGACAGGCTTCCTCGGGTACGCCGACGTCGAGTACGACGCTGGCCGCCTCGCCGAGCGTTGAGCGCGGCTGGCCCGTCATGGTGACCAGCGGCACGCCGAGCCGCTTGAGAAGCGGCAGGATCGTGATGATCTCCGCGGTCTCGCCTGAGTTCGAGATGGCGATGACGAGATCGGCCGGCGTGATCATGCCGAGGTCGCCGTGGCTCGCCTCGCCGGGGTGGACGAAGAATGCCGGGGTGCCGGTGCTCGCCAGGGTGGCGGCGATCTTGCCGCCGATATGCCCGGACTTGCCCATGCCGGTCACCACCACGCGCCCGGTGCAGGCGAGTACCAGCGCGCAGGCCCGGGCGAAGTCGGCGCCGATCCGTGCCGCCAGGCCGGCGACCGCACGCGCTTCGATGTCGAGCACGCGGCGGGCGAGTTCGCGGACGTCGGTGGCGGGACGCTGCTGGGTCATTGGGGCCGGTTCCCGGGGGCTGGCAGAGCCCGGCTATTGTACGGGAAGGGCCCGGATGTGGACCGGCGGCGCCGGCTGGGGCCTTATAATGTGCGCCCTTTCCGGACCAGGCCCCCGCGCACGATGCATCCCGAGGAAATCCAGGCGCTGATCGAGGCCGGCCTGCCGGGCAGCTCCGTGCGCGTCAGCAGCCCCGATCGCGTCCACTACGAGGCGCTGGTGGTCAGCGCGGCCTTTGCCGGCAAGCGGCCCCTGCAGCGGCACCAGATGGTGTATCGCGCGCTCGGTGACCGCATGGGCGGCGACATCCATGCGTTGTCGATCCGCGCCGTGACGCCGGAGGAGATCGGCAGCGGGAACGGCTGAGCCGCACCCTGCTGTCGCAACCATGGAGAAACTCGCCATCACCGGTGGTCGCCGCCTCGAAGGCGAAGTGCGCATCTCGGGCGCCAAGAATGCCGCACTGCCGATCCTCGCCGCCTCGCTGCTCACCGACGAACAGGTGACGATAGGCAACATCCCGCACCTGCGCGACATCACCACCACGATCGAGTTGCTCGGCCGCATGGGCGTCAACGTGACACTGCACGAGGGTCTGCGCCTGGAGGTGGATCCCGGCAGCATCAGCGAGTACCACGCACCCTACGACCTGGTGAAGACGATGCGGGCGTCGATCCTGGTGCTCGGTCCGCTGGTCGGCCGCTTCGGCCGTGCCGACGTATCGCTGCCCGGGGGCTGTGCGATCGGCGCGCGACCGGTGGACCTGCATGTCGCCGGGCTGCGCGCGCTCGGCGCGCAGGTCGAGATCGAGGACGGCTATATCCGGGCCCGCGCCGGACGGCTGCGCGGTGCCCACCTCGTGCTCGACAAGGTGACGGTCACGGGTACGGAGAACCTGATGATGGCCGCCGTGTTCGCCGAGGGCGAGACGGTGCTCGAGAACGCGGCGCGTGAGCCGGAGATCGAGGACCTCGCCCGATTCCTCAACTGCATGGGCGCGCGCGTCAGCGGCGCCGGCAGCAATCGCATCGTCATCGAGGGCGTGCGCCGACTGCACGGAGCCGAGTACGAGGTGCAGCCCGACCGGATCGAGACCGGCACATTCCTGGTGGCCGGGGCCATGACCGCCGGGCACGTGCGGGTGCGCCACGCCTGTCCCGACCACGTCGAGGCGGTGCTGGCCAAGCTGCGCGATGCCGGCGCGCGCATCGGCACTGGTCCCGACTGGATCGAACTCGAGATGCCGGGACGGCCTGCGGCGGTGGACATCAGCACGGCGCCCTACCCGGGTTTCCCGACCGACATGCAGGCGCAGTTCGCCGCGCTCAACTGCATCGCCGACGGCGTGGCAACCATCACCGAGAACGTGTTCGAGAACCGCTTCATGCACATGCAGGAACTGCAGCGCATGGGTGCCAATATCCGGCTGCAGGGCCACACCGCCGTGATCCAGGGTGTGCCATGGCTGAAGTCCGCCCCTGTGATGGCCACCGACCTGCGGGCCTCGGCGGGCCTGGTGCTGGCGGCCCTGGTCGCCGAGGGCGAGACCGTGGTAGACCGCATCTATCACATCGACCGCGGCTACGAGTGCATCGAGGAGAAGCTCAAGCAGCTCGGCGCCGGCATCCGCCGCCTCGGCTGAGTCGTGGCCGGGGTGGCCCGTGACGGTGTCTGCCGTAGGCAAGCGAATTTTCCCATGTGTATAATTTGCCGGTTTTCGACCGCCCGCCGTCACGCCGCCGCCTGCGGGGCAAGCCGCGCCCGCGGCGGAGCCTGGCACCAGACCAACAGAGCGTTGTGGGAGTAGCTCGATGAGCGACGAGGCCGACCTCAGCCGGCGTCATTTCCTGACCGTAGCCACCAGCGTCGCCGGAGGCGTCGGGGTCGTGCTGGCCGCCACCCCGTTCGTCGCCTCCTTCAAGCCAAGCGCCCGGGCGCAGGCGCTCGGCGGCCCGGTGCAGATCGACATCAGCAAGGTCGAGGAAGGCGCCATGGTGCGCGTGGTCTGGCGCGGGCAGCCAGTCTGGGTGCTGCGTCGTACCCCCGAGATGATGAAGCACCTGGCGAGCGTGCCGGATGCGAGCCTCAAGGATCCCGGCTCGAACGAATCCGACCAGCCCGCTTACGCGAAGAACACCACCCGCGCCGTCAAGCCGGACATCCTGGTCGTGATCGGCAACTGCACCCACCTGGGCTGCGCGCCGATCGAGCGCTTCGACGTCGCACCCGCCGATCTCGGCCCCGACTGGGTCGGTGGCTTCTATTGTCCCTGCCACGGCTCGCGTTTCGACCTGGCCGGGCGCGTGATGGTCGGCTCGCCGGCCCCCACCAACCTGCCGATCCCGCCGTACCGCTTCGTCGGTGACAACCTGGTGCTGATCGGCGACGACACGGGAGCTTCCGCATGAGCGGTGCGCGTACCGAGGCGGCGGCCGGGAATGGCCGCATGGCCCAGCTGATCGGCTGGATCGACGAGCGCTTCCCGCTCACCTCCCTGATCAGGGAGCATGCCACCGAGTACTACGCCGCGAAGAATTTCAACGCCTGGTACGTCTTCGGCGTGCTGGCCATGGTGGTGCTGGTGATCCAGCTCGTCACCGGCATCTTCCTGACGATGAACTACAAGCCATCCGCCGAGGACGCCTTTGCCTCGGTGGAGTACATCATGCGCGATGTGCAGTGGGGCTGGCTGATCCGCTACATGCACTCCACGGGTGCGTCGGCGTTCTTCATCGTCGTGTACCTGCACATGTTCCGCGCCATGCTCTACGGGTCCTACAAGAACCCGCGCGAGCTGCTGTGGCTGATCGGCATGGTGATCTACATGGCGTTGATGGCCGAGGGCTTCTTCGGCTACCTGCTGCCGTGGGGGCAGATGTCGTACTGGGGCGCGCAGGTGATCGTGTCGCTGTTCGGTGCCGTGCCGGGTGTCGGCGCAGACCTCGTCGAGTGGATCCGCGGCGACTACTTCATCTCCGACATCACGCTGAACCGCTTCTTCGCGCTGCACGTGGTCGCGGTACCGCTGGTCCTGGTCATGCTGGTGGTCATGCACATCATGGCGCTGCACGAGACCGGGTCGCTCAACCCCGACGGCATCGAGATCAAGCAGCACAAGGACAGCCGCGGCATCCCGCTCGACGGCATCGCCTTCCATCCCTATTACACGGCGAAGGACCTGGTCGCCATCGTGATCTTCCTGGCGCTGTTCGCCGCGGTGGTGTTCTTTGCCCCCGAGATGGGCGGCTACTTCCTCGAGCACGCCAACTTCGAGCCGGCGAGCATGCTCAAGACGCCCGAACACATCGCCCCGGTGTGGTACTTCACGCCGTTCTACGCGATCCTGCGCTCGGTGCCGAGCAAGGGCTGGGGGGCGTTCCTGATGGTGGCGGCAATCGCGCTGCTGTTTTTCCTGCCGTGGCTCGACCGCTGCCGCGTCAAGTCGATCCGCTACCGCGGCTGGACCTACAAGTTTGCGCTCAGCCTGTTCGCGGTGAGCTTCGTGGCACTCGGCTACCTCGGCCTGCAGCCTGCCACCGAGAAGATCTACGTCTACGCGGCACGCCTGTTTTCGGCGCTGTATTTCGCGTTCTTCCTGCTGATGCCGTTCTACACCCGCGCCGAGAAGACCAGGCCGGTACCCGAACGCGTCAAGTACCACGCGGCCGAGTGAGCACGCCCATGACCACGATGCACACGCAGTACCGCCTCCGCCGCATGCTCGCTACCGCTCTCGCCGGCAGTCTCCTCGCTGCCGGCAACGTTGCCGCGTCCGGTGGCGGTGCACTTGCCGATCACGCCGGAGTCGACGTCTCCAACGTCGCTTCCCTGCAGCGTGGGGCGCGCAACTTCGTCAACTACTGCATGGGCTGTCACTCGGCGCAGTACGTGCGCTACAACCGCCTGGGACAGGACCTCGGGATCAGCGAACAGCAGCTGGTCGAGAACCTGATGTTCGCGGCGCAGAAGCCGACCGAGACCATGACCATCGCCATGCGGCCAGCCGATGCCGCGCGCTGGTTCGGTACGGCTCCTCCGGACCTCTCGCTGATCGCCCGCAACCGCGGCGCCGATTACCTGTTCAATTTCCTGCGCGGGTTCTACCTCGATCAGGCGCGTCCGAGCGGCGTCAACAACGTCATGCTGCCCAACACGGCGATGCCGCACGTGCTGGCGGAGCTGCAGGGCGTGCGCGAAGCCGTCTTCGCCGAGGAGGGTAGCGAAGGCGCGACCCATACCGTGTTCCACGAATTCAAGACGGTAACCCCGGGACGGCTCAGTGCGGAGGAGTACGACCAGTTCGTCCGCGATATCGTCAATTTCCTCGCCTACATCGGTGAGCCGATCCAGCTCGAGCGCCAGCGGCTCGGCCTGGCGGTACTGGCTTTCCTGCTGGTCTTCGGCATTCTTTCGTACCTCCTCAAGAAGGAGATCTGGAAAGACGTGAGGTAGCCTCGCGGCCGGCATGACGCTCTATTCAAGCCCGACCTGCTTCCAGAGCCATCGCACGCGGCTCGTCCTGGCCGAGAAGAACATCGGCATCGACGTGGTCGAGGTCGACAGCGGCAACCTTCCGGAAGACCTGCTCGACCTCAACCCGTACCACACGCTGCCGACCCTGGTCGACCGCGACCTCGTGCTGTACGACGCGCGCGTCATCATCGAATACATCGACGAGCGCTTTCCCCATCCGCCGCTGATGCCGGTCGATCCCGTGAGCCGTGCCCAGTTCCGGCTCGCCCTCTATCGCATCGAACGCGACTGGTACCCGCTCGCCGAGGAGTTGCAGCACACCAGCGACCGCAAGCAGGCGACCAGGGCCCGCAAGCAGCTCGAGGAGAGCATCGTCGCCAGTGCCGACGTGTTCGGCGCCAAGCGCTTTTTCCTGAGCGACGAGTTCTCGCTGGTCGATTGCACCATCGCCCCGATCCTGTGGCGGCTGCCGGCGTTCGGCATCGAGCTCAGGGGTCAGGTGCAGCCGATACGCCGCTACATGGATCTCGTGTTCGCCCGCCGCGCCTTCCGCGACAGCCTGACGGACGCCGAGCAGGAGATGCGCCAGTAGCGCGCGACAGCATGGCCCCGACGGACGGGATCCCGCAGCGTCCCTACCTGCTCCGGGCCATGCATGCCTGGATCACGGACAACGGGCACACGCCCCATGTCGTGGTCGATGCCGCGGTCGACGGCGTGGTCGTGCCGAGTCAGTACGTTCAGGACGGCAAGGTGGTGCTGAACCTGAGCCACAATGCCGTGAGCGGACTCGACATCGGCAACGAGCAGGTCACATTCCAGGCGCGTTTTTCGGGCACGGCCTGGGCTGTGGCCGTCCCGGTGCACGCGGTGCTCGGCATCTACGCCCGGGAAACCGGCCGCGGCATGATCTTCCCGCAGGATGAGGACGGCAGCCCGGCGCCGGAAACCCCGCCCGGAGCACCTGCCGGAGCACCCGGGGAAAAATCTCCAGGCGGTGGCACGCGCCGGCCGACCCTCAAGGTGGTCAAGTAGCACGCGCGTCCGGGTAGAGGGCGCGGTCGATCGCGTCGCACAGGCAGTGGATGACCAGCAGGTGCACTTCCTGGATGCGGGCGGTGCGCTTCGCCGGCACGCGGACCTCGACGTCGCCCGACGCCAGCGCCGCCGCCATGCGCCCACCGTCGCGCCCGGTGAGCGCCACGATGGTCGCGGTGCGTGCCTGGGCCGCGGCGATGGCGGCGACCACGTTTGGCGAGTTCCCCGAAGTCGAGATCGCGAGCAGGCAGTCGCCTGGGCGGGCCAGTGCCGTGACCTGCTTGGCGAACACCTGCTCGTAGGCGTAGTCGTTGGCGATTGAGGTGAGCGTGGAGCCGTCGGTGGTCAGCGCCACGGCGGCGAGTCCCGGGCGTTCGCGCTCGAAGCGGTTGAGAAGCTCTGCGGCGAAGTGCTGGGCATCGCCGGCGGAACCGCCGTTGCCGCAGGCGAGGATCTTGCCGCCGGCGGCGAGGCTCGCGGTCATGG
>CAYQAR010000003.1:99585-102218 GCA_964415505.1 uncultured Chromatiaceae bacterium
GCGGGTGCTCCTGCAGGTAGCGGCGCGCGGCCTGCAGCAGGCGGTGGCGCTTGCGGCCATCGACGCTGAGGCCGGGCTCGACCAGGGCCGCGCTCGCGCGATAGCGCACCTCGACCATGACGAGCGTGCCGGCGTCGCGCATGACCAGGTCGATCTCGCCCCAGCGACAGCGGTAGTTGCACTCGACGAGCCCCAGCCCCTGCTGTTCGAGGAAGCGCCGGCCCGCGGCCTCGGCGAGCGCTCCGGTGCGCGCCGTGCTGGTGCGCTGGCCGATGCCCGTACTCACGGCGCCAACGGTGCTTCCACGTGGCCAAGGAGCACGATGCGCCCGCCCTGGAACCGGGCCCACGGCAGCTGGCGGCGCACACGGCCGTCTGCTTCGAACGAGAGCATGCCGCTCAGGCCGTCGAGGCCGGCCGCGGCACCGGCCGGCGAAGCCAGTGCCGTCGCCAGCGCGTAGGCGTCGAAACCCATGGCGTAGAAGCGCAGTCGCGCGGCTGCGCCGGCGGGCCAGTGTGCGGCCAGCGCCGTGGTCATGGTCGTGGCACGTCCGTCGGCAGCGACCAGCACCGGGGCATCGGGAAACATGATGCCGTCGAGGTCGGCGTCGCCGCTGGTGCCCGGCTGGAAGATGGCCGATGTGGCATAGGTCGGAATGTCCCCGGCGTAGAGGAACCGCAGTTGCGGCCGGATCAGTCGGCCGTTCGCGGCGGTGGCAGCGAGGAATATAAAGTCGACGTCGTCGCGCCGGCGAGGCTCGAATTCCAGCGAAACACCGAGATCTGCCGCAAGCCGGCGCTGGCGTGCCCGGCTCTCGTCGAGCAGGAGCAGGCGTTGGAGGCCGGCAGTGAAATCGGTCGCTGCCGGGTCGTAGTACTGCCAGGCGAGCACGGTACCGCCGGCAGCCTCGAGCGCCGGCGTGAAGCTCGCGAGCAGGCGCCGCCCCCAGTCGTTGTTGGGCACGAGCGCCAGCGCGCGGTAGCGGCCCTCGGCCGTGGTGCGCTCGACGATCTGGCGGGCCTCGTCCTCCGGCGCCAGCGCGAACTGATAGAAGCGCGTGGGCGCTGCTGCCGCAGCGTCGAGCTGGTTGAGTGCGAGCGTCGGCACCGTGCCCGCGACCGCGGCCACCTGCGCGGCAGACTCCTTGAGCAGGGGGCCGACCACCAGGCCGGCGCCGTCGGCGAGGGCCGCACTATAGGCCTGCGCTGCTCCGCCGTGCTCCTCGTCGAGCACCACGACCTCGGGCCGTACCGGCCCACTGCCGTCGGCCAGCCACGCTGCCACGAAACCATCGCGCACCGCTGCGGCCACGCTGCGCTGGGCGCCCGACAGCGGCAGCAGCAGGGCGATGCGCCGCACCGTTCCAGTGGCGGTCATTGGTGGCGGAGCGCCTGGCCGGGTTGGCGCAACGCCCGGGACCGGCGCCTCGCCGCGGGCCGGTGCCGCGACCGGCTCGATGCGCGGTGGTGGCGGTGCGGGTTGTCGCGGTCCGCAGCCCGCGGCCACAATGGCGCAGCCCACGGCGAGCGCGGCGCCGAGCAGCCTGTGGCCGTGCACCTGAACCTGCCGCGAAAAGGCCGATGACACCATCCGGAGACAACAACGATAGCAACCGGGCACCCGAGGTCGCCGCCGCGGCGCTTTATGTCGTCGCTACCCCGATCGGCAACCTGGATGATATCAGTTCGCGTGCTGCCGCCATCCTGCGCGCGGTCGACGTGATCGCTGCGGAAGACACCCGCCGCAGCGGCCGGCTGCTGGCGAGCCTCGGCGTGAGCACGCCGCTCACCTCCCTGCACCAGCACAACGAGGCCGGACGGGTTGCACCGCTCCTCGACCGGATCGCCGCCGGCGGCTCGGTGGCGCTGGTGAGCGACGCCGGCACGCCGCTCATCAGCGACCCGGGTTACCGGCTGGTGGCGCAGGCCCGGGCGCGTGGGCTCGCGGTGATCGCCGTGCCCGGCTGCTGTGCCGCCGTCGCGGCACTTTCGGTTGCGGGGCTTGCGACCGATCGTTTCCACTTCGAAGGGTTCCTGCCGGCGAAGCCCGCCGCGCGGCGCGCCCGGCTGCAGGTCCTGCGCCAACTGGAGGACACGCAGGTGTTCTACGAAGCCGTCCACCGCGTGCATGAGTGCCTCGCCGACCTGCAGGACGTCTTCGGTGCCGACCGACACGCATTCGTCGCCCGCGAGTTGACCAAGCTGCACGAGACCACCTACCACGGCACGCTCGCCGAAGTCGCCCGCGCGCTCGCCGCCGACCCCGGGGGCGAACGCGGCGAATTCACCCTGGTGGTCGGCGGTGCGCCTGCGGTGGCAGGTGATGTGGCGGAACTGGAACGTGTCGTCGCGGTGCTGGCCGCCGAACTGCCCCCGGGACAGGCCGCCACACTGGCCGCGAAGCTCACCGGCGCATCGCGGCGCGAGGCCTATCGTCTCGCGACCGGGCAGGGGAGGAGCGGCGCGGAGTGATTGCGGGCCCTGCTGCATTGGCATACCGTGCGCGCTGGAGCCGGCCAGGCGATCGCGCGCGGGGCAACCCGCGGGAGGAAAGTCCGGGCTCCGGCGGGCAGGGTGCCAGGTAACGCCTGGGGGGCGCGAGCCCACGGAAAGTGCCACAGAAAATATACCGCC
>CAYQAR010000004.1:0-81699 GCA_964415505.1 uncultured Chromatiaceae bacterium
CGCACGGCATCCCCTACGTCGCCACCGCCTCGGTGGCCTACCTGCGCGACCTCGAGGAGAAAGTCAGCCGCGCCATGACGGTGAGGGGGGCGCGCTACATCCATGTCCTCGTGCCCTGCCCGCTCGGCTGGGGGGCGGCACCGCACGACACCATCAAGCTGGCGCGCCTTGCCGTGGAGACCGGCCTGTTTCCGCTGTTCGAGGCCGAGCACGGCGAGGTGGTCGGCTCGACGAAGATCCGCCACCGCCTGCCGGTGGAGGAATACCTGAAGCCGCAGAAGCGCTTCGCCCACCTCTTCGGCAAGACCGAGGCCGTCGACACCATCGCCCGCATCCAGGCGATGGCCGAGCGCAACATCCGCAAGTACCGCCTGATCGACGAGAGACGCCATGGATAAGCCGTTCGCCATCACCCTCGACCCCGGCTCCTCGCTCGCCAACCGCACCGGCTCCTGGCGCACCAACCGGCCGGTGTATGTCGACCGCCTGCCGCCCTGCAACCACGCCTGCCCGGCCGGCGAGAACATCCAGGGCTGGCTGTTCCATGCCGAGTCCGGCGACTACGAGGCGGCCTGGCGCGAGCTGGTGAACAACAACCCGATGCCCGCCACCATGGGCCGCGTCTGCTACCACAGCTGCGAAACCGCCTGCAACCGCGGCAGCCTCGACGAGGCGGTGAGCATCCACGCCGTCGAGCGCTTCCTCGGCGACGAGGCCGTCAAGCGCGGCTGGCAGGTCGTCGCCGGCGCACCGAGCGGCAAGCGCGTGCTGGTGGTGGGCGCCGGCCCGGCCGGCCTCTCCGCCGCCTGGCATTTGCGGCTCGCCGGCCATGCCGTGACGATCCACGAGGCGGGCCCGCTCTCCGGCGGCATGATGCGCTTCGGCATCCCCAAGTACCGCCTGCCGCGCGAGGTGCTCGACGCCGAGGTGCGCCGCATCCTCGACCTCGGCGTCGAACTTGAGCTCGGCCGCAAGGTCACCGACATCCGCGCCGAGATGGCCACCGGCAGCTTCGATGCTGCGTTCCTCGCGGTCGGCGCGCATATCGGCAAGCGCGCCTACATTCCGGCCGGCTCCGCGGCGCGCATGCTCGATGCAGTCTCGGTACTGCGCGGCATGGAGGGCGAAGACCAGCCCATGCTCGGCCGGCGCGTGGTCGTCTACGGCGGCGGCAACACCGCGCTCGACGTGGCGCGCACCGCGCGGCGGCTCGGCGCGAGCGAGGCGATCATCGTCTACCGGCGCACGCGCGAGAAGATGCCCGCGCACGACTTCGAAGTGGAGGAAGCGCTGCAGGAAGGCGTGATGATCAAGTGGCTATCGACCATCCGCAACATGGCCGACGAGGGCACGCTCACGGTCGAGAAGATGACGCTCGACGACAAGGGTTTTCCGCAGCCGACCGGCGAGTTCGAGACGCTCGAGGCCGACTCGCTCGTGCTCGCCCTCGGCCAGGACGTCGACCTGGCGCTGCTCGACGGCGTGCCGGGGCTCGAGATCAGGGACGGTGTCGCCGTGGTCGGCCCCGACATGATGACGGGCTTTCCCGGCCTCTTCGCCGGTGGCGACATGGTGCCCTCCGAACGCACGGTGACCGTGGCCGTCGGTCACGGCAAGAAGGCCGCACGCCACATCGATGCCTGGCTGCGCGGTACCCGTTACGCGCCGGCGCCGAAGCACGAGCTGGCCGCATTCGACAAGCTCAACCCCTGGTACTACAGCGACGCCTCGAAGACCGTGCGCCCCATGCTCGATGCCGCCCGGCGCAGCTCCACCTTCGAGGAGGTCGTGCAGGGGCTCGACGAGTCGACCGCTCTGTTCGAAGCGCGCCGCTGCCTGTCCTGCGGCAACTGCTTCGAGTGCGACAACTGCTATGGCGTGTGCCCGGACAACGCCATCATCAAGCTCGGGCCCGGCGAGCGCTACGAGATCAACTACGACTACTGCAAGGGCTGTGGCATCTGCGTGGAAGAATGCCCCTGCGGCGCGATCAACATGGTGCCGGAGAAGATCTAGCAGAACCGCACCAGCATCAGCTGGGCCGGCTGAAATGCCCCTGACCAGCCTGCGCCATGAGGTACTCGAAGTCGGGTCCGCTCATCCGCACGAGCTCCGTGTGATCGCCCGCCTCGAAGAACACTTCGTCGCATTCGAGCAGACACTCCTCGACCAGGACCGGCATACCGAAGGCCTGCGCCGCCGCCGGAACTGCTCCGCGTTCGCAGTCGCGGAACGATCGCGCGAGGCTGTCCTCGTCGGCGAGGTGGAACAGGTGGCCAAGCTGGTGCCTGAGCCCGCCGAGATCCACGCGGTGCGTGGCTGGAATGACGACGACGTAGGAGCCGTCGTCGCTCTCGACCACCACCGCCTTGGCGAGCTTGCGTCCGGGGATCCTTGCAGCCTCGGCTGTCGTGGAACTCGACGACGAGCGTGGATGGGGGACGAGGTCGTAGGGAATCCCGAAGGAATCGAGATAATTGCGCAGCGTGATGGACATGCCCATGATCGCACCTCCTGCGCCGTCCGGGCGTCTCGCCCGAGTCAACCGCACGGCGCCCAACGCCAAGTCTAGCGCCGGTCCCGTATCTGGCGTAGACATCCACGCGAGTGCTGCGACGCCGCGTCGGGCAATCATGTGCCGCGTGATAGCGGCCCCGCTGGCAGTGGGTCGGCGAGATCGAGACCTCGACCTCGGCGGGGCCGCGATCTCGATCGCCTTGCGCCTTGCCGCATAGCATCACACGACACGGCGATTGATCGGGATACCTGCTGCCGTCCAAGTACCAAGGGGTTGCTCACTGCAACCACCCCGGGGAGGACGCAGTGCACGGGTCCGTCTGGTCGTCTCGCTCGCCGGCAAGGTACGGCGTCTGTGCAGCCGCCGCCTGCGTGCTGCTCGCGGGCCAGCCTGGTCAGGCTGCGGACGACGGCCGGATCACCACGGCCGCCCTGATGCCGGTCCGGCCGGAGGCGACGGGCGAACTGCAGGGTGGCGCCACGGCCGTGTTGCCGACGCCCGACCAGCTCGAGGCGCGCCGGGCAATGATCGGCTCGGTGGCAATCAGCGTCGACGAGATTTTCGACGAGGCCGACCCGCGCGAGGACGGGCTGCTGTACCGGCTGGCCAACGACCTGAAGATCCACACCCGCGAGGGCACGATACGGGAAGCGCTGTTGCTGCGGCCAGGCGACACCTTCTCGGTGCAAAAGGCCGAGGAAAGCGCGCGCCTGCTGAGGGAGCGCAATTACCTGGCCGACGCCGAGGTGGTGCCGGCACGCTACGATGCTCAAACCAACACTGTGGACATGAACGTGCGTGTGCGCGACGTGTGGACGCTGGAACCCGGGATCGGGATCGGCCGCAGCGGCGGTACCAACAAGACGCGGCTGCGTGTCGCCGACGAGAACCTGTTCGGCTTCGGGCAGAAACTGGCGCTCGGCTACTCGAGCGACGTCGACCGCTCGGGTGTCAATCTGCAATTCATCGATCCCAACCTGTTCCACTCGTGGTGGAGCCTGAATACCGCCTACGCCGGCAACAGCGATGGCAGCAACGCATTCATCGACATCGGACGGCCGTTCTTTTCGCTCGACTCACGCTGGAGCGCCAGCTTTTCCGGAAATTCGCGCAGCGAAATCACCCCGCTGTACACGCTGGGCGAAAAGGTCAGCGAGTTCGAGAGCCAGTACGACAACGTCTCGGTGCAGGGTGGCATTTCCAGAGGCCTGGTCGACGGCTGGACCACACGCTGGCTGGCCGGCTACCGCTACGATCGCGCCCGTTTCACACCCGTGCCAGGCGGTGAATTCGCCACCGTGGACATACCCGATGATCGCACCCTCTCCTATCCGTGGGTCGGCATCGAGTTGATCGAGGATCGTTTCGCCACGACCCACAACCGCGACCAGATCGGCCGCACCGAGGACATTTTCCTCGGCCGGCGCTTCCACGCGAGCGTCGGCTTCGCCAGCCCTGCGCTCGGCTCGGATCGCAGCGCGGGGATATTTTCCCTGGGCGGCGGCACGAGCTACACAGTGGGAGAACTCGGCGAGATGGACCTCACGGCCAACTGGGAGGGACGCGTGGAGTCGGGCGGGCTGGCGGATGCGGTCGCGGAGCTGTCGACGCGCTACTACCATCGCTTCGACGAGAGAAACACGCTGATGGCCTTCGTCGGTGCCGCACACGCAGACGAACTCACCGAGGACCGGCAACTGCAGCTCGGTGGCGACAACGGCCTGCGCGGTTATCCGCTGCGCTACCAGACCGGCGACACCCGCCTGCAAGCCACCGTGGAGCAGCGCCACTACACCGACTGGTATCCATTCCGCCTGTTCCGGGTCGGCGCAGCGGCATTCGCCGACGTCGGGCGTATGTGGGGCGGCGACCCCGCCGTGACCGGACCCCAGGAGTGGCTTGCCGACGTCGGCGTTGGCTTGCGCCTCGGCAACGCACGCTCCGGAAGCGGCGGTAGCGTGCTGCACATCGATATCGCGTTTCCCCTGAACGGTGCGCAGGACATCGACTCCATGCAACTGCTGCTGGAGGGACGGAAGTCGTTCTAGGACCGGCGCCGGGCGCAGTTCCCGGCGAGCGCTGTGCTGCCCGCCCCGGTTAACATGCGCCGGCCAGCACCCACGCTGGGAGCCGCTCCGAGGTACGTCGATGCAACCGTTCATGTCCCGGCTGGCCCGGATTCTCGTCGTCTGTGCCATTGGCACCGTCAGCGCCGCACCCGCCGAAACAACCCCACCCCCCGGCCGCCTCGATGGCTCGGTACGCCCGCTCGCCTACCGGCTCGACCTCACGGTGCTGCCGGAGGAGCCGCGCTTCGCCGGCAGCGCCGAGATCGACGTCGACATCGCTGCACCGCGGGACGTGATCTACCTGCACGGCAGTGAACTCACCGTGACGTCGGCGACCCTCACGCCAGCCGGCGGCGCGACCCGCACCGGCCGCTACACCCAGGTCGATCCGACCGGGGTGGCGAGCCTTGCCTTCGACGCCCCGGTGCCGGCAGGACGCGCGACGCTGCGTCTCGCCTGGAATGCGCCGTTCAGCCGCCCGGGCGAAGGGCTGTACCGGTCCATCGTCGGCACCGATGCCTACGCCTTCACCCAGTTCCAGCCGATCGATGCGCGGCGCATGTTTCCCGGCTTCGACGAACCGGGCTTCAAGACTCCGTTCGACATCGCGGTAACCACCAGCAGTGAAAATGCCGTGATCGGCAACATGCCAGTGCGCCGCGAGAGCGCTGCCGGCGAGGGGCGCAAGCGCGTGGAATTCGCGACTACCCTGCCGCTGCCGACCTACCTCATCGCGCTGGCGGTCGGGCCGCTCGATGTGGTCGTGGCGCCAGCCCTCCCGCCGAACGCGGTGCGCAAACACCCGCTGCCGCTGCGGGGCGTGGCCACGCGCGGCAAGGGGCCACGGCTCGCGTTCGCGCTCGCCAACACCGGCACCATCGTCGCCTGGCTCGAGGAATACTTCGGCGTCGCCTTCCCGTACCCGAAGCTCGACCTCATCGCCTCCCCGGACGCCGGTGGCGGCATGGAGAATGCCGGCGCGATCATCTACGGCGACCCGCGCATCCTGCTCGACGAACGCGCCTCGCTCGACCAGCTGCGCGACTTCGGCGGCATCCATGCGCACGAGATCGCGCACCAGTGGTTCGGCGATCTGGTGACGCCGAAGTGGTGGGACGACATCTGGCTGAACGAATCCTTCGCCAACTGGATGGGTTTCAAGGCGGCCGATGCCTGGCGCCCGGAGCTGAAGCTCGCCGTGGTGCCGGCCCTGCAGACACCGCCCGCCATGGAACTCGACAGCCGCATCGCTGCCCGCCGCGTGCGCAACCCGGTGACGCGCAACGCCGACATCGGCAACGCCTTCGACGCCATCACCTATCTCAAGGGTGGCGCAGTACTCGGCATGTTCGAGAACTGGCTGGGACCTGCAGTGTTCCGCGACGGCATCCGTCTGCACATGCAACGCTTCCCGCACGCGGTGGCCGACGTCGAGGACTTCATGGGTTCGCTCGCGCAGGGTTCCCGGCGTCACGACGTCGTGCCGGCATTCCGCAGCTTCATCGACCAGCCGGGCGTGCCGTTGGTCAGCGTGCGCACCGACTGCGGCACTGGAGGCGCGACGCTCGAGGTCACGCAGTCGCGCTACCTGCCACTCGGCTCACGCGGCGATGCGCACCAACTCTGGCAGCTGCCGCTGTGCGTGCGCTACGGCGACGACACGCACCTGCAACGCGACTGCCGGCTCGTCACCGCCGCGCAGGAACGCTGGCCGCTTTCCGGTACTGCATGCCCGCAGTTCGTGATGCCGAACGCCGGCGGCGCGGGCTATTACCGCTTCACGCTCGACGCCGATGGCTGGCGGGCGCTGGTTGCCAACCTGAACCGGCTCGACGAGACCGAGGCGCTCGCCGTCGCCGACAGCCTCGCCGCGGCCTACCAGGCCGGACGCATCGGCACGACGGAATACCTCGAGACTGTCGGCCAGCTCGCGGCCTCGCCCCACCCGCAGGTTGCGCTCGCCCCGGAACGGACCCTGATCCGGATGCGCGACACGCTGGCGCCGGCCGCACAGCGCCCGGCGGTGATGGCTCACATGCGCCAGCTCTACCGGCCACGCCTCGACGCGCTCGGTGCGCCTGATCCAGCCGCGCCCGCGAGCTCGGCCGACGCAGTCGACCAGGCCCTGTTCCGCACGCGGCTCACGCGCCTGCTGGCGCTCGAGGCGGGAGACACAGCGCTCACGGACTCGCTCGCGGCCAGTGCGGGCCGCTTCCTGCGCATGGACACGGCGGACGGCGATATCGACCGTACGGCGGTGGAACCGGCGCTCGTCGACACCGCGCTGCGTGCCGGTGTGCACCAGCTCGGGCTGCCGTTCGTCGAGGTGCTGATCAAGCGCCTGCTCGCGTCGAACGACATCCAGTTCCGCATCCAGGCGGCCGGCGCCCTCGGCAGCAGCGATGACCCGGCGGTCGGGGCACGGGCGCGCGCCCTGCTGCTCGACGCGCGGCTGCGCGGGCGCGAACCGACGACGATTGCCTTCGCGCTGTCCGATCGCCCGGCGCAGCGGCGCGCCATGTTCGACTGGTTCGCGGCGAACCACGACGCCTTCATGGGCCGGATCTCGCGCTTCGGCTACCGCTGGCTCCCGCGCGTCGGCGCGGGCTTCTGCACGCTCGCCGAGCGCGACGAGGTGCGCAGCGTGTTCACGCCGTTGCTGCCGCGGCTCGAGGGCGCGGAGCGCACACTGGCCGAAGCCCTGGAGGGCATCGAGCTGTGCGCCGCTCTGGCCGAAGCGCGACGCGACGAGGTGGGGCGGTATTTCGCGGCGACGGGCAAGGATCGCGGCTGAAGCCGCTCCTGCGCGGGGCTCCGGATGGGTTTCGGGGTCGCGGCTGAAGCCGCTCCTACGCGGCTCCAGGTGCCATCTCTGGAGCCGTAGGAGCGGCTTCAGCCGCGATTGCCCCGCAAAAGCAGCGCAACTCGTCCCGCCTGATCGATCAGCGCGGCCGCCCCGCTTCCTCTCCCCGCCCTCAGAAAGTCAGCACCTGGCCGTGACGGGCGAGCACGACGCGGGCGTGCTGCTCGCGCGCCAGTCGTGCGGCTAGCTCGCCTATCGGGGTCGCCTCGCCATGCACCAGCGCGACCTGCGGGCGTCCGGCGATCTCGCGGTACCAGCCGACGAGGCCGGCCTGGTCGGCGTGTGCGGATAGCCCGCCGACGGTGTGGATCGCGGCGTTGACGCGGATCGCCTCACCCCACAGGCGGATGTAGCGGGTGCCGTCGACCAGCGCGCGACCGACGGTGCCGGCGGCCTGGAAACCGACGATGATCACGTGCGTCTCGGGCCGCCATACATTGTGCTTGAGATGGTGACGGATACGCCCGCCGTTGCACATGCCGCTGCCGGCGATGATGATCGCGCCGCTCCTGATCCTGTTGATGGCCATCGACTGCGGACCGGTACGGCTCAGGCGCAGGTTCGGCAGGTGGAACAGGCTGCCATGGCGCTCTGACCAGTCGCGCGCCGGTTCGTCATGCACCTGCGCATGGCGCGCGTAGATGGCGGTGGCCTCGATGGCCATCGGGCTGTCGAGGTAGATGTGCCAGCCACCGAGGTGCCAGTCGTCGAAGCGCTGGCCGAACAGGTAGAGCAACTCCTGCGTGCGGCCCACAGCAAATGCCGGGATCAGGATGTTGCCGCGGCGCGCTGCCGCGCTGCCGATGATTTCACCGAGTTCCCGCCAGGTGTCGTCCCAGGGGCGGTGCAGCCGGTCGCCGTAGGTGCTCTCCAGCACCACGAGGTCGGCCTGCGGCACCGGTGCGGGGTCGCGCAGGATGGGGGCACCGAGATGGCCGAGATCCCCGCTGAAGACGATGCGCCGGGTGGTACCGTCCGCGGTGATGGCGAGCTCGGCACTCGCCGAGCCGAGGATGTGCCCGGCGTCACGCAGCGTAAGGTGCACGCCCGGCAGAATCTCGCGCGGTGCATCGTAATCGAGCGGACGGAACAATCGCTGCGTGCGCTCGGCATCGGCCACAGTGTACAGCGGCTCGACCGGTGGCAGGCCCTTGCGCTCGCGCTTGCGGTTCTCCCACTCCGCGTCCTTGGCGGCCAGCCAGGCCGCGTCCTTGAGCAGCACGGCGCACAGCTCGACAGTGGCACGGTGCGTGTGGATCGGACCGCCGTAGCCGCGGCTTATCAGCAATGGCAGGCGCCCGGAGTGATCGATGTGCGCATGGGTGAGCACCACGGCATCGAGCGTGCCGGGCTCGAACGGGAACGGCTCGCGGTTGCGCCGCTCGTCGGCGGCGCGGCCCTGGACCAGGCCGCAGTCGACCAGGATGCGCCGGCCGGCCGCGCACACCAGGAAGCAGGAGCCGGTGACCTCACCGGCGGCGCCGTAGAAATACACTTCCATCGGCACGCAGTATAAGCCCGCCGCTCAGGCCTTCAGCCGGTACCCGGTGTGGAATACCCACCAGACTACGGCGAGGCAGAGCGCCATGAAACCGAGCGTCATGCCAAGGCTCGCCGCGACGCTGACGTCGGCCGTGCCGAAGAAACTCCAGCGGAACCCGCTGATGAGGTAGACCACCGGATTGAACAGGGTCACCTGCTGCCAGACCGGCGGGAGCATGTCGATCGAGTAGAACGTGCCGCCGAGGAAAGTGAGCGGCGTGATGATGAGGATCGGCACGACCTGCAGCTTCTCCCAGCCGGTGGCCCAGATGCCGAGCAGGAAACCGAACAAGGCGAAGGTCATCGAGGTCAGCGCCAGGAACGCGAGCATCCACAGCGGATGGGCGATCTCGAAGGCGACGAACAGCCGCGCGGTGGCGAGCATGACCAGGCCGAGGATGACCGACTTGGTGGCCGCCGCGCCCACGTAGCCGACCACGATCTCGAGCGGCGAGAGCGGCGCGGACAGAACCTCGTAGATGGTGCCCGAGTAACGCGGCATGTAGATGCCGAAGGAGCCGTTGCCGACGCTCTCGGTGAGCACCGAGAGCATGATGAGCCCCGGCACGATGAAGGCGCCGTATGGCACCCCGCCGATCTCGGACATGCGCGAGCCGATCGCGGCGCCGAAGACGACGAAGTACAGCGAGGTCGAGATCACCGGCGAGAGCACGCTCTGCACCAGCGTGCGCATCCAGCGGGCCAGCTCGAACCGGTAGATGGCACGCATACCGTGGATGTTCATCGTCCCCTCCCGACCAGGCTCACGAAAATTTCCTCGAGCGAGCTCTCGCTGGTCTGCAGGTCGCGGAAGTCGATGCCCTGGTCGCGGATCTGGCGCAGCAGGCTGGCGATGCCGGTGGTCTCGGCTTGGGTATCGAAGGTGTAGACGAGCTGCAGGCCGTCGGCGGAGAGCTCCAGCTGGCGGTCGGCAAGGCCCGGCGGGATCGCGGCGAGCGGGCTCTGCAGCTGCAGCGTCAGCTGCCGCCGGCCGAGCTTGCGCATCAGCGTCTGCTTGTCCTCGACGAGGATGATCTCGCCGTGGTTGATGATGCCGATGCGGTCGGCCATCTCCTCGGCTTCCTCGATGTAGTGCGTGGTGAGGATGATGGTCACCCCGCTCTCGCGCAGGCGGCGCACCATGGCCCACATCTCGCGCCGCAGCTCCACATCGACCCCGGCGGTCGGTTCGTCGAGGAACAGGATGCGGGGCTCGTGCGCGAGCGCCTTGGCGATCATCACGCGCCGCTTCATGCCGCCGGAAAGCGTGAGGATGCTGTCGTTGCGCTTGTCCCAGAGCGACAGTTCGCGCAGCACATATTCGAGGTGGGTATCGTTGCCCGGGCGGCCGAACAGCCCGCGGCTGAAGCGCGCGGTCGACATCACGCTCTCGAAGGCGTCGCTGGTGATCTCCTGGGGCACCAGCCCGATCAGGGCGCGCGCCGCGCGGTAGTCGCGGATTATGTCGTGGCCGCCGGCAGTGACCTGCCCGGCAGTCGGGGTAACCAGGCCGCAGACGATGTTGATGAGCGTCGACTTGCCCGCACCGTTCGGGCCGAGCAGGGCGAAGATCTCGCCGGGGCGGATGTCGAGGCTGACGCCCTTCAGCGCCCGGAAGCCGGAGGCGTAGGTCTTGACGAGATCCTTGACGCTGATGATCGGGTCCAAGCGGTTCCCCTGGCGCTGCGCTGCGGCCAGCGCAGCGATGCGTCGCTGGCGGCGGCGCGAGTATATGAGGTGGCGCGTCGGGGCTGAAGCACAGCTGTGGAGACAGCGAAGTGCGGTCGCGGCTGAAGCCGCTCCTACGGGGACGGGGAAGGTGTTCTTCCGTGGGCGCAAGCCCCGACCGCCTTACCCCGGCTTCAGCACGCTCAGCATCACGATCCCGGCGATCAGCACCCACAGCCCCACCAGGATCGCCGTGGCCGCCACGTAGGTGCGGCGGATCTCATCCTCCAGGGCGGCAGCCGACCCCTCGCGCGCCATCACCCGCCAGGTGACGTAAAACCGCAGCAGCTGCCAGCGGATGCCGAGCCCGCACGCGACCACGCCGGCGAACAGGGCGAGCTTGAGCCCGAGCCAGCGCGGCGCCGGCAACACCCCGGCGAGCACGCTGGCGGCAAGCGCCAGGAACGCGGCGATGGCGAGGTAGCGCACCCCGCGGTCGAGCATGGCGAGCCGTGCACCCACCGTCGCGCGGCGCCGCCGGTGCGTCGCCTCGGCGAGCGCAAGCCAGGCAAGCGCCGCCCCGCCGGCGGCGACGGCGAGCGACTCCCCGCCAGGCAGGTAGCCGAGCAGCGCCGCCAGCGCCGTGCCGAGGCCGGCCTGCAGGATCAGGGCGTAGCGCACATGCTGGTCGACGTCGAGCACGTGGTCCATGAGCCGGTCGCGTTCGGCAAAGGGCATCGCGGCGGCCCAGGACACATAGCGGTACGTGCTGTTGATCACCAGCTCGGCACCGAGCCAGTAGCCGAGCACGGCGATGTGGGCGACCAGCAGGGCCGGCAGCATCATGGGCGCGCGCGCGGCGCCAGCACGCCCGGGTTCATGAGCCCCCGTGGGTCGAGCGCGGCTTTCAACGCATCGAGCAGGGCACGCGTTTCCGGCGCGAGGTTGTCGTAGTACCGGTAGGTGCGGCCGAGCTGGTTGGAAGGCGCGCCGAGTTCGTCGAAGAGGTCGAGCGTGCGCTGGCGCAGTTCCGCCACCAGCGCTGCGCCCGCCGGGTTGGGCGCCGGCTCGGTGAACCGCGCGAGGTGCGCCGGATCGGCCACGGCGCGGTGCAGAGGCAGCCAGCGATCGGGCCAGTGGAACACCGCCTCGAAGCTGAATACACAGGTATCCACGGCGGTGAACAGCGTCGACACCGCGACGCCATGGGCTGCAAGGCGCTCGCGGTACGGTGCGACCAGTGCAGCGAAGCGGGCGATGATGAGCGGCGCCTCGCCGTGCGGCACCTTGGCATTGAGCGCCATCCAGCGCTCGCCCCGCGGGCCGAGCACGCCGTTGAGGTTGTCGAATGGCGCGGCGCGCACGCTCATCGGGATCGAGTTCGGCAACAGCTGCCCGCCATGGCGGGCCGCCAGCACCTCACACTGTGCGACATCGGCAGCGACGGCCGCCGCACTGCGCCCGGCGCAGGCGACATGCAGCGAATAGGCCCCGGCCGGTACCAGCCGCTTGCCGGCGACAATCACGCGGGCGCCGGCCCGCAGTCCGGCGAGCAGGCTGCCCTGGCCGGTGACGATGCCACCAAGCCGGCGCAGGTCGCTCGCAAGGTCACCGCCCTCCAGGCCACGGGCGGTGGTCGGCGGATCGAACACGTAGGCTTCCTCGGCGGCACCGCTGCGTCCGATCGCGGACAGCGCTGCGGCGGCGCCGGCTGAATCCGCCAGGGCGAACGACCGGTAGTCGGTGTGCGCCGGCCGCTCGATCAGCCGGAAGGTCGCCTCGGTCTTGATGCCGAGGGCCCCGGCGTCGTGCAGGAACAGCCCGGTGAGGTCCGGCCCGTGGGTCCGGAAAAAAGGCTTGCCGTGACGCAGGGCCGCCTGCCCGGTACGCAGCACCCGGCCGTCGGCGCAAACGACCTCGAGGCCGAGGACGTTGTCCGCGGCGGTGCCGTAGCGCGCCGAGCCGAAGAACACGGCACCGTGGGACAACCCGCCCCCGACCGTGGCCACCCGCCCGGAAAAGGTGCCGAAGAACGGCAGCCGCAACCCGTGCGGCGCGAGTGTCTCCTCGATCGTCTCCCAGGTCGTCCCGGCGCGCACGGTGAGCGTCATGCCGGGCGCATCGAGGGTTACGATACCGGCGAGATCGCGCGTGTCGACCACCACCGATTCGCTGCTTCCGGGCGCGTACCCGCCCGTGTAGGACAGGCCGCCACCGCGCGGGACGATGGCGTAGCCGGCCTCCGTCGCGCAGCGCACCGCCGCTGCCAGCGTGGCGGTATCCGCCGGCCGGATGGCGAGGGCACAGAGCGCTCCCTCGACGTACAGGTCGGTGCTGAGCAGCGCCCGCTCGGCGGGGTCGACGATCACACGCTCGCGACCAAGGTGGCCGGCGAGTGCAGTGGCGAGGCTGGCACCTGCAGCTGGATTCATCGTTGCGGAGCTCCCGGCTGGCACCCACACCCGACGACCGGATGGCCGTGTGCCCGGCACGGGGCCTAGGCTACCATGAGGCACTTACCGGGCCAGGCCGGCCCGCCGCATCTGCCGTCACCATGGATGTCGTCTACTTCACTCTCGTCGCGATCCTCCTGTACCTCGCCGCCGATCGCATCGTGCGGGCCATCGAGTCGGCGCTCGGCCGCACGCTCGCCTACCGCTCGGTGCTGTTCTTTGCCCTGCTGCTCGGCATGGCGCTCGTCACCTTCGCCCTGATCCGGAGCCTCGCGCCATGAGTGCAGGTCACATGGCCGACACTAGGTACAAATGCGTATAGGCTGAAAAATCAAACCCTGCGCACGACGTTTCCATGGTTGCCGCAGCCGGCGCGCGGCCCTAACATACGCGCGTTTCTGGAGGCGGGAGATATAAAAATGTCCGAAGGCGGTACTCCAGGCACCCGGCAGACGTCCGGGGCGCCCGAGAAAGAGCGCATCCCATTCTGGCAGCGGGTGTGCGACAACCACTTCCTGCTGCTGTTCATCGGCGTGACCATGCCCACCGTCTTGTACATCCTCTGGGGCGTCATGGAACTCGTCGGCATTCCCGTCGCACCCCAGTAACCGCAGCGCCGTTTTTCGAAAGGGAGAGTTTCCATGGCAGTCACGCCTCCGGCCAACCGCCTGTGGTGGAACGAGCCGATCCACGCCATCGAACTGGGCTGGATCGTCATCGCCTTCCTCTGGGGCCTCGTGATGTTCTTCACGATGGTGTACTGGCACTCGATCGGTGAGCAGAACCTCGCCAACGAGACCTACAAGGTCGTCCCGCAGCTTTATGCGGCGAAGGCCGAAGCCATGACCGAGAAATACACGGTGCGCGACGAGGTCGGCATACCGGTAGTGCGCCCCCCGCCGGGCAGCGACGTCTACCTCATCGCCCGCATCTGGTCGTGGTGGCCGATCCTGGAGCTCGAGAAGGGACAGAGCTACCGCCTGCACATGAGCGCGATGGAGTACTCGCACGGCTTCTCCCTGCAGCCGGTGAACATCAACATCCAGATCCAGCCCGGCTACGAGCACGTCCTCACGATCACGCCGAGCCAGTCGGGCAAATTCGGCATCGTCTGCAACGAGTTCTGCGGTTTCGGCCATCACACGATGGTGAGCCCGCTGTACGTCGTCGACCGTAGTTGAGAAGGAATCCAGCCATGGCGGCCACGACCCAGTTCCGAACCTGCCCGACCACCGGTCTGAAGATCGACCTTGCGGCGCAGTCCCTCATCAAGGCCAATGCGGTGGCCGCCGTCGTTTTCCTCGCGATCGGCGGCCTGTTCGGGTTGAGCATCGCGCTGACCCGCTGGCCGGAGATCCACCTGCTGCCTGTCGACTGGTTCTATATGGCATTGACAGGCCACGGCCTCGACGTGCTGCTCTGCTGGATCATCTTCTTCGAAGTGGCGGTGCTGTACTTCGCCTCGGCGGTGCTGCTCAACTGCCGGCTCGCCGCGCCACGGATAGCCTGGGCGGCGTTTGTGCTGATGGTGGTCGGGGCCGTGCTGGTCAACGTCACGGTGCTGCAGGGCGAGTCCTCGGTGATGTTCACCTCGTACACGCCACTCAGGGCCGCACCGAACTTCTACCTCGGGCTCATCGTTTTCGCCGTCGGCGCGCTGGTCGCCTGCGGCAACTTCTTCGGCACCCTCGTGATCGCCAAGGAAGAGCGCACCTACGAGGGTTCCGTCCCGCTGGTGACCTTCGGTGCGCTGACCGCAGCGATCATCGCCGTGTTCACGCTCGCCTCCGGCGCCGTGATCCTGATTCCGACCTGGCTGTGGTCGCTCGGCTACATCAACCACATCGATCCTGTCATGTACAAGCTGGTGTGGTGGGCGATGGGGCACTCCTCACAGCAGATCAACGTCTCGGCGCACGTGGCGATCTGGTATGCGGTCGCCGCCATCCTGCTCGGCGCCAAACCGCTGTCGGAGAAGGCGAGCCGGCTCGCGTTCCTGCTGTACATCTTCTTCCTGCAGCTCGCCAGCGCCCACCACCTGCTGGTCGAGCCGGCCATCAGCTCCGAGTGGAAGATCTTCAACACCAGCTACGCGATGTATCTCGCCGTTCTCGGCAGCATGATCCACGCGCTCACCGTGCCCGGCACCATCGAAGCCGCCCAGCGCAAGCTCGGCTTCAACAAGGGCATGTTCGAGTGGCTGCGCAAGGCCCCCTGGGGCAACCCGGCGTTCTCCGGCGTGTTCCTCTCGCTGGTGATGTTCGGTTTCCTGGGCGGCATTTCCGGCGTGGTGCTCGGTACCGAGCAGATCAACCTGATCATGCACAACACGCTGTACGTGCCCGGCCACTTCCATGCCACGGTCGTCACCGGCACGACGCTCACCTTCATGGCCGTGACCTATCTGATCCTGCCGCTGATCCTGCAGCGCGACGTGATGTTCCCGCGCATGGCACAGTGGCAGCCGTACGTGTTCGGCCTCGGTGCCGCCGGCATCTCGCTCTTCATGATGGGCGCCGGCACCCTCGGCGTGCCGCGGCGCCACTGGGACGTGACCTTCGCCGACTCGCCGTTTGGCTTCGAGTTCCCGTCGGCCGCGTTCATGATGCTGGCCCTGAACGGCCTCAGCGCGATCCTCGCGGCAACCGGCGGCCTGATGTACGTGGTCAACGTCGTCGCCTCCGTATTCTTCGGCAAGAAGACGGCCGACAAGCCGATGAAGGTGGCGGTGCCGGTATCCACGCCGGGACAGGCCGCGGCGGTCGGTACGTACGGCAGCGCCGGCACCCTGAACATTCCCGGCACCATCACGCTGGTGACCATCTTCTTCGTTTCGTTCGTGCTCTATTACTACGTGAACTGGAAGTACCTCGCCGAAGTCTGGCCGCTGAGGTAGGGCATGTCTGCCGGCACAGCGCCTGGACACGGCCCCTGCGGCCCGTGGCGTGCGCTGCTGCCGGCCCTGCTGTTGCTCGCCGCCGGAATCGCCGCGGCCGAGGATCCGCTCGATCCCGACGCGGCACTGCGACGCAGCCAGGCCGCGATCGGCGGCACGGTCGGCGATCACCGCTTCGTCGACCATCGCGGCCGGGACCTGACGCTCGGCGCACTGCGCGGACGGCCAGTCGTCCTGAGCTTCATCTACACCAGCTGCGCCTTCGTCTGCCCGACCATCACCACCAGCCTCGCGCGCGTCACCGACATCGCGCGTGAAACCCTGGGCAAGGACCGCTTCACGGTCGTCACCGTCGGTTTCGATGTGCGCAACGACACCCCGCAGGCCCTGCGCCGCTACGCAGCCGAGCGGGGCATCGAGGCACCGGACTGGTACTTCGCGAGCGGTGACCAGGCCACCGTCGATGCGCTCGCGGACGAGACCGGGTTTTCCTACGTGCCGCTCGCGGGCGGATTCGATCACCTCACTCAGGTTACAATCCTCGATGCCGATGGACGGGTGTACCGGCAGGTATACGGCCCGGAGTTCCAGCCGCCGATGATCGTCGATCCTCTCAAGCGGCTCGCTCTCGGGATGGCCGTCGGTGAACAGCCGATGGCCGACTTCCTGTCCCGAGTACGCCTGATATGCACGTCCTACGACCCGAAGAGCGGCCGTTACCGGTTCGACTATTCCCTGATTCTGGAAATCGCCATCGGCGTGAGCTGCGCGCTGGCGGCCCTCGCCTTCGTGGTTCACGCCTGGCGCCAGATGCGCGCCACACGCACCGCCGGCCGCTAGACGACCGCGGACGCGGCCAGCGGGTTTCGCCATGAACTGGCTGAAGCGGCCGCTGCGTGCGGTTTTCGACTACGCCGAATCCGCACTCGACGCCACCTGCGGCGCCGCACACAACCCGCTCGCCCAGCTCGGTGCGCTGGGCTGGTTCATGTTCTGGCTGATCACCGGCAGCGGCATCTACCTGTTCGTCTTCTTCGACACCGGCGTTACCCAGGCCTACGAGTCGCTTGAGTCGATCACCCGCGACCAGTGGTGGGCTGGCGGCATCCTGCGCAGCTTCCATCGCTACGCTTCCGACGTCCTCGTGCTGGTGGCGTTCCTGCACTTCCTGCGCGAGTTCGCGCTGGACCGCATGCGGGGCCGGCGCTGGTTCGCCTGGGTGACCGGGCTGCTGCTCATCGGCTTCATCTACGTCTGCGGCATCACCGGTTACTGGATGGTCTGGGACCAGCTTGCGCAGTACGTGGCCCTCACCACATCGCGCTGGCTCGACGCGCTGCCGATCTTCGCCGAGCCGATCTCACGCAACTTCCTCAGCAACGCGGAGCTGAGCGGCCGGTTCTTCACGCTGATGGTCTATATCCACATTGCGGCACCGCTGCTGATGCTGGCGCTGATGTGGGTGCACATCCAGCGCTACAACCACGCCCGCGTGAACCCGACGCGACCACTGATGATCGCCACCGCGGTCACCTTCCTGGTCCTCTCGCTGCTGTCGCCAGCCCTCAGCCAGGGTCCTGCCGACCTCGACCGGCTGGCGGCGAGCGTCGGCCTCGACTGGTTCTACATACCGCTGTACCCGCTGGTCGAATCGCTCGGCAGCCTGACGCTATGGTGGATCGTGATCGGCATCTTCGCGGTGCTCGTCGTGCTGCCATGGATACCGCCGCTACCCGCGACGCAGCCTGCCGTCGTCCACCTCGACAACTGCAATGGCTGCGCGCGCTGCTTCGCCGACTGCCCGTTCAGCGCCATCACCATGCAGCCGCGCAGCGACGGTTCGGGCTTCACCGAGGAGGCCGTGGTCGACCCGGACCTCTGCGTGAGTTGCGGCATCTGCGTCGGGGCCTGCCCGACCGCGACACCCTTCCGGCGCAGCACCGCACTCGTGCCGGGCATCGAGCTGCCCGAGTTCCGGATCGCGGCGCTGCGCGAGCAGGTCGAGACGATCTGCGCCGCCACTCCCGGCGAACCCCGTATCCTCGCCTTCCGCTGTCCGCACGGCGCCGCGATCGCCGCGCCGGGCGATGCCGCCGTAGCCGTCGTCGACGTGCCGTGTACCGGCATGATCCCGCCCTCCTTCCTCGACTTCGTCGTGACCCGCAAGCTCGCCGCGGGCGTGATGCTCGCCGGCTGCCGCGAGAGCGAGTGTTACCAGCGCCTCGGGGTAAACTGGACGGAAGCACGCGTTGCCGCCGAGCGTGACCCCTATCTCCGCGACCGCGTATCGCGTGACCGCGTGGCCGTCTCCTGGGCAAGCCCGGCGCAGAACACCATTCGCACCAAGGCGCTGCAGCGCTTCGCGACGAAGCTCGCGGCACTCGATCCGGCGCCGGCGAAGACCGAGCCAGGCTCGCGTGCCGCGTGGCGCGATGCGGCCGCGCGGTTCGTGCTGCCCGTGCGTATCGTCGTCCAGGTGCTGCTCGCCGTCGGCATCAGTGCCCTGGTTGCGTATTACTCCGACAGCCCGGCGGTCGAACTGCGTGGTGCCGACGAGGCAGTCGTCACGCTGAGCTTCAGTCATGCCGGGCGCCTGAAACAGGAATGCCGCAAGCTCACCCCGGAAGAACTGGCGAAGCTGCCGGCCAACATGCGCCGCCCCGGCGATTGTCCGCGCGCGCGCTGGCCGGTCTACGTCGAGCTCGAACTCAACGGGCGTGTTGTCTATGCCGGCACGCATCAGCCGGCCGGCATCTGGGGCGACGGCCCATCGAGCCTGTTCGAGCGTTTTGCGGTTCCTGCCGGCATGCAGCAACTCACCGCACGGCTGCGCAACAGCGCGCGCGACAGTGGCTTCGATTTCAGCAATACTGCTTCGGTGGAGCTCGTACCGGGGCAGAACCTCGTGGTCGGATTCCACGAATCCAGCGGTTTCACGTTCAGGTAGGGGCGGAGTCACTGCCATGGCCAGCATCGAGTGGCGGCCGGAGTTCGCTACCGGCATCCAGAACGTGGACCACGAACACCGCGAGCTGATCGGCTGGATCAACCAGACGCTCGCCGCGAGCAGTCAGCCCGCGACTCCGCCAGGACAGATCGGCGACCTGCTCGGCGAGATCTTCGCGCGCATCTCGGCACATTTCGCGCTCGAGGAGCACGTCATGAGCGCGCGCCGCTACGACCAGTATGCCGAGCACAAGCGCGACCACGAGGCGTTGCTCGACGACATCCGCGACATCATGGACGACCTCGAGGCCGCCGGTCGCGTCGAAGAGCGGTTCTCGACGCGCCTGACCGAGTGGTTCGGCCTCCATTTCCGGACCCACGACGCCCGGTTCCACCAGCAGATGCCGCGCGCCTGAGGAATGGTGTGAAGAGCATGCACTTCGACGTCGCCATCGCCGGTGCCGGCCCGGCCGGCCTCAGCCTGGCCCGGGCCCTCGCGGGCCTCGACCTGCGCATCGCCCTGATCGAGCGCCTGCCGGCCGCACAGCTCGCCGACCCGCCGTTCGACGGCCGGGAAATCGCCCTCACGCAGCTCAGCGCACGCCTGATGCGTGAGCTTGGCCAGTGGCAGCAGATCGCCCCCGACGGGATCTCGCCGCTGCGCCGCGCGCGGGTCCTGAACGGTCCCTCGCCGTTCGCCATGGTGGTCGAGCCCGATGCCCGGCACGACGAACTCGGCTTTCTCGTGCCGAACCATCTCATTCGCCGTGCGGCGTTCGCCGTCGTCAAGGACATGCCGGAGGTGACGCTCCTCGATGGTCGCAGCGTGCGCCACATCCGCACCGATGCCGACAAGGCCACGCTGACCCTCGACAATGGCGACACGATCACCGCGCAGCTCGCCATCGCCGCCGACAGCCGCTTCTCCGAGACCCGGCGTGCCATGGGCATCGCTGCCGACATGCGCGACTTTGGCCGCACCATGATGGTCTACCGCATGGAACTCGAGCGGCCGCACGAGAACACCGCCTGGGAGTGGTTCGGCTACGGGCAGACGCTGGCGCTGTTGCCGTTGGCCGGCCAGCGCGCTTCAGTGGTCCTGACGCTGCCGCACCACCAGATCGAGGCGCTGCTCGCCCTGGACGACGAGGCGTTCAACCTCGACATGGCGCGGCGCTTCGACCACCGCCTGGGGGCCATGCGCCTGGTGAGCACGCGCCATCCCTATCCGCTGGTTGCCGTCTATGCCGAACGCTTCGCGGCGCGCCGCTTCGCCTGTGTCGGTGATGCGGCCGTCGGCATGCATCCGGTGACGGCACACGGTTTCAATTTTGGCCTGCGCGGCGCCTGGACTCTCGGGCGTGAAATCGCCGCTGCGCGCCACCGCAGCGCGGATTTCGCTGCCGGCGCAGTACTCGAGCCGTGGGCACAGGAGCATCGCATCGCCACGCGGCCGCTGTACCTCGCGACCAATGCCATTGCCCGCCTGTACTGCGACGACTCCGCACCGGCCCGCCTGGTGCGCAACCTCGCGCTGCGCTCCGGGCAACAACTCGCACCGATACGGCACGCGCTCACCGCCGCCGTGAGTGGCGCGAGCGAACGCCCGCCGCTGCTCTCACGCGTGGCCGGCACCGCGCTCGCGGCCCTGCGGCCGCGACACCGCGAATCTGCCTGACGGCACCGGATCAGGCTGCCACGGGGGACTCGACCCGGCGCGAAGCCCCATGCGCGTCCACCGTATCGAGCGTCACGGGACGACGCCAGACGCGGTGCAGGTACTCGAGCACTCTCGTGGCGCGGGTCAGGTCGAGGCCACGGCCGTCGCTCGCATGTTCGTGCACGAGCCGGAGCGTGCCATCGCGTTCCAGCCCGTGTACCGATACCGCCGGCGCGCCGAAGTTGTAGCGTGGCGCGAGGATGGCGTCGCGCAGCGCATTGATGTCACGGTCGACGACCTCGACAGCTCCGTCCTGTGCCGCGCGGAAGCGAAACAGCTTCAGCTCCTCGGCAAGCTCCTCGGTGAGGTAGTTGCGGATGAAGCTGAAATCATCGTCCTGGCTGCGGATGCGCATGGCCTGCTCGAGGCCGTGGTTGTCGATGATGCTCTCCCACATGCAGAAGCCGAGGTGATACGGGTTGATGGCGAGCGAAGCCTGCCGGTCGGCGGCGTGCGGCCGGACCACGTCGGAATGCGTCTTGATGGCGTCGAGGTATTCGTGCTGCGGCAGGAAATCGGCTTCCCGCAGCAGCCGTGCGTGCCAGTACGAAGCCCAGCCCTCGTTCATGATCTGGCAGGCGAACACCGGATAGAAGTAGCACGACTCCTCGCGCACGGCGAGGAAGATGTCCCGTTCCCAGCCCTCGAGTTCGGGCGCGTACTGGGCGATGAACCACAGCAGGTCGCGTTCCGGGTGCGGCGGCACGGCGGCGCGCTGGCGCGGTTCATGGCCCGGCGCCGGGAGTTCGTCGCCCGGCAGCTGGTGAAAGCGCTGGCGAAACGTGTCGTCATCGGTGGTGCGGGCCTCCAGGTATTCCGGGTAGCGCTCCCGACGCAAGCCCCGGAAGACGTCGATATGCGCCTCGAGGGCAAGCGCGGCATCGAGCACGCGCTCCACGCGTTCCTGCCCGTGCTCTTCGATCGCCGCGGAAATCTGGCGGGCGTGTGACGCCGCCTGGTCGACGATGCGGTAGCCCCCCTCCTGCTGGCTGCGACGGAAGAGTTCGTTGTGCTTCGAGAAATCGGCGTGGCCCAGCACATGCGCCACGACCAGGGTGTTCTCCTGCAGGCTGTTGCCACGCGCGAGGTAGGCACGCCCCGGATTGCCGGGAAAAACGACCTCGAACAGGCGCGAGTGGCCCATGCGGTGCTGGATGAGCTGGTAGATGTAGCGCACGCCGAACGACCAGTGCGGCATCCGCACCGGCAGCCCGTAGACCGCCACCTCCATCATGAAGCTGTCGGGCACCTCCTCGAACTGCACTGGGTAGTAGTCGAGCCCCTGGGTCCGGGCAAGGGCCTCGAGCTGGTGGCCGTATTTCTCGATTGCCGCGGCCATGCGCCTGTCCTCAGCCGCCGCCGCCGGCGACCTGCTCGCGGAAGAACGCCCGGATCGCATCCCACACCGACTCGTTGGTCGTCAGGGCGAAGCTGCCGCCCGGACAGCCGGCGGTGACGGCGCGGAAGATGCCGGCGGTTTCCGTCTGCAGCGCCTGTTCGGCGGAGGCCGGCGTCTCGACGTAGCCGACGAAGCTCGCCACGGCTGCCAGTTCGCCCAGCGCCGCCGCGGCCGGTTCGTGGTCGTCCTTGAAGTTCTCGCCATCGGAGGCGTAGAAGAGATAGATGTTGTAGCGCGACGGATCGTAGCGCTGCGCGACGATGTCGCGTACCAGGCCGAACGCCGTCGATGCCACCGTGCCACCCGAACCGCGCACCTGGAAGAATTCCTCCTGCGGGAACTCCCAGGCCTTGATGGTGTGCGCGACGAACACGAGCTCGAGACGCGTGTACTGGCGCCGCAGCCCTTCGACAACCCAGAAGAAAAAGGTCTTGGCGAGCTGGCGATCGCGGTCGCGCATGCTCGAGGAAACGTCCATCGCGAAGAACACCACGGCCTGGGTGGCCGGCCGGCGGCGGTGCACCAGCTGGCGGAAACGCAGGTCGTCGTCGACGAAGGCTGGGCCTTCCGGATCCACGGCGCGACGTTTCAGGCTTTCCTTCATGGAACGGCGCCGGTCGAGTCGCGAACGCACACCGCGCCGGCTCCACCCCTCGCGGGTGTAGTCGTCGTCCTGCATGGCGCCATGCTTGGCCTGCAGGTTGGGCAGTTTCAGCTCTTCCCACAGCCAGTCGACGATGTCGTCGATCTTCAGTTCCAGCACGAGCTGCACGCCACCCTCGTCGTTGCCGCCCTCGCCCCGCCCCTCCTCACCGGGCTGTTGTCCGGGGCGCGCGAGCTTGTCGCCCGGCTTGACGTCACCCTGGCCGGCGCCGGTCATCTCGTCCGGCTCGCGCAGGCGGAAACGGAAGTGCTCGAGGAAGCGTACCGGCACTCGGACGGTGCGGGCGCGCTCGCCGCCGAGGATGTCCGCCCCGGCAAGCACCTCCGGGAGCTTGTCGCGCACGGCCTGGCGAACCTTCTCGTTGTGGCGTAACCAGTCACGGGCGCCGCGCGAGAACAGCTCGTACCAGTCCTGATCGCCTTCGGCGCAGCCGGCGAATGTCGACGGGTGGTTCATCGGATGCGTACCCGCAGCGCTCGCGCTCTACTCCTGCGACAGCAGCGTGGTGACATAGTTCAGCGCTTCGCGGGCGCTGTACTCGTCGTAGCCGTACTCGTCCACGAGCCGCTGCTGGACTGCGGAGATCTTCTGCCGTACCTCGTCGTCCGGACGCGCTGCCGAGGTCACCAGCCGCAGCACGTCACGCCGCTCCTCGAACAGGTACTGTTCGATCGCCTCGTGCAGGCGGGTGTGGCTGTCGAGCGTGAACTTCTCGCCCGCCTTGAAGGCCACCATCGCCTTGCGCACCACCTCCTGGCGGAACGACTGCTTGCCCGACTCCGAAATCTTGATCTTTTCCTCGACCTTGCGCAGGAAGCGCTCGTCGGCCGGCCGCGTCTCACCGGTGATCGGATCCTTGACCTCGCGCTGGTCGAGCGAGGCCTCGACCTCGTCCAGGTACTTCTCCAGCAGTTGCTGGGCCTCGTCCTCGAACGATGCGAAAAGCGCCCGGTGCACGTCCTCCTTGACCCAGCGGTTGTAGAAGTCCTTGCGGGCGATCACCAGGAAGTCGACCCAGTTCTTCTTCTGGTTGGTGTCCATGCGCGCGTCGCTCTGGATGGCATCCTTGAGCGCTAGCAACATTTCCATGCTGGTCAGGCTGCGCCGGTCGCTGCGCGTGATGGCGTTGGAGATGGCGTTGATGACAAAACGCGGACTGACGCCAGCCATGCCCTCCTCCGGGCACTCCGTGCGCAGGCGCTCGACCTCGTTGACCGAGAAGCCCTCGACGTCCTCGCCGGCATACAGGCGCAGCTTCTTCGGCAGGTCAAGGCCCTCCTTCTCCGGCTTCGTCAGCCGAGTCAGGATCGAGAACACGGCGGCCAGCTTCAGCACGTGCGGATCGAGGTGCACCGCGCGGAAGGCCGGTGCGTTGGAGACCAGCTTGCGGTATATGCGCGCCTCGTCCGGATAGGACAGGGTGTACGGCACCTTGACGATGACCATGCGGTCGAGCAGCGCCTCGTTCTCCTTCTCCTGGAGAAACTTGTTGAACTCGGCGAGATTGGTGTGGGCGACGATGGTCTCGTCGAGGTGGATCAGCGGGAAGCGCGATACCTTGACGTTCTTCTCCTGCGTGAGCGTGAGCAGCAGGTAGAGGAACTCGCGTTTGACCTTGAGGATTTCGATCATCTCGAGCATGCCGCGACTGGCAGCGTAGACGGCTCCGCTCCACGACCAGGCGCGCGGATCGCCCTCGTCACCGATCTCGGCGACCTTCGAGAGGTCGACGGAGCCGACGAGATCGGCAATGTCGGCGGTGGTCGGGTCGTGTGGCGCGTAGGTGCCGACGCCGACACGCGAGGCCTCGGACAGGAACACCCGCTCGACCGGGAACTTCATGAAATCGCCCTGGAACTCGTCGTCGAGCCGGGCGCGGCTGTAGGGCGAGAGCTCGCCAGTGATCTCCACGCCGTAGGTCTCCCGGAAGCGCCCGCGCATGCTCGCCGGCACCAGGTTGAGCGGCGACTCGTGCAGCGGCGAGCCCTGCAGTGCGTACAGTGCGCCGCGATCCGTGTGGCTGTATTCCTCGAGACCCCGCTTCATCAGGATCACGGCCGAGGACTTGCCGCCGGAAGGCGGCCCGAGGAGCAGGAGGAGCCTGCGGCCCACGTCAGAGCCCGCGCTGGCGGCCTTGAAGTACTCGACCACCCGGTCGAGCGCATCGTCGATGCCGTAGAGCTCGTTGGTGAACAGTTCCTTCGGATTACCGCCCGCCGGAACGGCCTGGGGATCGTTGCGCTCGGCGCGGTACCAGCAGAGCATGTCGTAGAGGTACTGGTGGCTCGAACGTACGAACTGCTGCGGCGCCGAGGGCAGCACGTCGTGCAGGTAGTCGGCGAAGCTGCCGCACCAGCGCGTCGCCTTGTGGTGCGAGGCGAAGTTCGCGAGCTCGTCCATGAAGCCGCCATTGCGGCCCAGCGAGGCTTCGCGCCCGGAGTCAGTTACGCTCGTCATGCCAATCTCCTCGTGAAATGCCAGAGACCCGCAGAGAAAGCTTCTCGCCATCGCCTTTTTTTGTTGTTGCCTGCCGTGTGCTTCTTTGACGTCGTCTCCTGCCTGTCAGGTTCCATGGCCGCACCGCTTCCACCTGCGATCCGCGCCCCCAGAGTTCGTGGTCAGGCTCTTATTTCATTGAACAGAAGTCTGTGAGGACAATCACAGTCCACCTATCTTTTATACATAACCGTGGGGACCTACAAGCCGCGATGCCCTGCTCACGGACAGTTGCGCGCGAGCCCATCGGAGCGCTGCGGCATACCGAGATCCGTGTCCCGGAACCGGCGCGGTGGCCTGCAGCCGGGCTACTCGGTCCGCAGCGCCTCGACCGGGTCGAGGGCGGCCGCGCGCTGCGCCGGGACGACACCGGCGGCAAGTCCGATCAGCACCGCAATCGCTTCGGCGGCAACGACGTAGGGGAACGCGATCTCCACCGGCAGTGCCGGCACCACCACGCCGAGCAGCGCCACGGTGAGCCCGCCGGCAAGCAGGCCGCCGGCGCCGCCAATGCCGGCGAGCAGGATCGACTCGCCGAGGAAGATCGCGCGGATCTGTGTGCGGCCCGCGCCGATCGCGCGCAGCAGCCCGATCTCGGCGGTGCGCTCGCGCACCGCAATGGTCATGATGGTGAAGATGCCGACGCCTCCAACCAGCAACGAGATGCCGCCGAGGGCGGCGACGGCGAAGGTGACGACATCAAGCACCGAGCCGAGCACGTCGAGCATCTGCTGCTGGGTGGTGATGGTGACGTCGAGGCCGCCATGGCGGGCGATGATCATGCGCTCGATACCGGCCACGACCTCGTCGGCCGGCACGGATTTGTCGTACAGCACGTCGATCTCGAACAGGCCCTGCCGGTTGTACAGCTCCAGCGCGCGTGCCGCCGGGACGTATACGGTGTCGTCCAGATCGAAGCCGAGCACCTGTCCCTTCGGCTCCATGACACCGATCACCCGGTAGCGCTCACCACCGACACGCAGCAGTTCCCCGAGTGGATTGCGTTCACCGTACAGCTCGTGGCGCATCTTCGCGCCGAGCACGGCGAGCGGGCGTGGCGCACGCGGGTCGTCGGACGGCAGGAAGGTACCCAGCGCCACCCGGAAATCGAAGGCCGTCTGGAACTCGGGTCCAACGCCACTGATGTTGGTGCTGCGTTCCCGGCCGCCACCCTCGACGGAGGCGGTGCCCTGCACCACCGGCACGGTATTCAGCACGAACGGCACGCGCTTCAGCGCTTCGGCGTCATCGATCGTGAGCGGGCGCACCGTACCGAAGATGCCGGTCGCCGCGCCGTAGGTCGTGCTGCGCCCGGGATTGATGCCGATGATGTTGGTGCCGAACTGCGTGAACTGCTCGAGCACGTACCGGTGCAGCCCCTCCCCGATCGACGTCAGCAGCACCACCGCCGTGACGCCGATGCCGATGCCAAGGGCGGTAAGGACGCTGCGCAGCCGGTGCGAAAGCGCCGAGCGCGTGGCGAAGCGCACCAGTTCCCGGCCATTCATCTCAGCGTCCCGCCAGGGCCGCGATGGGATCGAGCCGGGCCGCCCGGCGCGCCGGCAGGATGCCGAACCCCACCCCGCAGCCGATCGCGACGAGGCATGAGCCGGCCAGCGCCCAGCCGGGTGGTTCGAAGGCCAGGTCCGGGTACAGCGCACGCATCAGGACCAGGGCTGCGTAACCGAGCACCAGGCCGGCCAGCGCCCCGCAGGCAGCGAGGATCATCGCCTCGGTGAGGAACAGACGTGTCACCTGGCGGCGGTTGGCGCCGAGCGCTTTGAGGAGGCCGATCTCCGCGGTGCGCTGGCTCACCGCCACGAGCATCACATTCATGATCAGCACACCCGCCACGACCAGGCTCACGGCAGCGATGCCGGCGAGCGCGGCGGTGAGCGCGCCGAAGATCCCGTCGAAGGTCGTGAGCACGGCGTCCTGGGTGATGACGGTGACATCCTCCTGGCCGCGGTGGCGCTCCTTGAGGATGCGCACGACGTCGCGCTGGGCGCTCGCTACGGTGTCACGGCCCGTCGCCTGGATCAGCACGCGAAACAGGCCTGGTATGTTGAGGAGCTGCTGGGCGGCCGCGACCGGCATCAGTACCAGCTCGTCCACGTTGGCCATGATCGACATGCCCTGCGGGGCCAGCACGCCGGCGACGCGGCAGCGCCGGTCGCCGACCCGCAGCCACTGCCCGACCGGCTGGTGGCCGGCGAACAGTTCCTGGCGCAAGGTGTCGCCGAGGACACACTCCGGGGAGGCGCGGTCCCAGTCCTGGTCGCGAAGGAATTCACCCGTCCCCATGCGCCACTGGCGGATCTCGAGCATCGCTGCCGTGGTGCCCATGACGGTGATGTCCCGCTCCAGGCCGCCGAACGACACCGTGGCAGCGCCGATCACGAGTGGTGCAACCCTGGCGACAGCGCGGCTGCGCACCACCGCGCGCGCGTCGTCGAGCGTCAGGTCGCGCGGCGACTCCCCGGCCATCAGCCCGGGCCCCATGCCGGTGGTCTCGGTCTTGCCGGGCAGAACCACCAGCAGGTGCGTGCCGAGGGCGCGGAACTCGTCGGTGACAAAGACGCGGGCCGCCTCGCCGAGTGCGGTCAGCACCAGCACCGCGGCGACGCCTATCGCCGTGGCGAGCAGCATCATCGCCGTGCGCAGCGGGGAGCGCAGCAGGGCGCCGGCAGCCATGCGGGTGCAGTCCCCGAAAGTCACGGCGGCGCTGCCCGCAGGTCCTCGACCACCCGTCCGTCGCGCAATCGCAGCCGCCGCCTGGCACGCTCCCCGATCTGCATATCGTGCGTGACGACGATAAGCGTCAGGCCGCGCTCGTTCAGCGTCTCCATGATGCGCACGATCTCGGCCCCGGCACTCGTATCGAGGTTGCCGGTCGGCTCGTCGGCGAGCAGCAGCCTGGGCTGCATGACGATCGCCCGTGCGATTGCCACCCGCTGGCGCTCGCCGCCGGAGAGCTGCGCCGGCCGGTGATCGACGCGATCGGCAAGCCCGACACCCGCAAGCGCGCGGTGGGCGCGCTCGCGGCGCTCGGCCCCGTCGATCCCGGCGAGCAACATCGGCAGCTCGACGTTCTCGGTCGCCGTCATGCGGGGCACGAGATGGAAGGACTGGAACACGAAACCGATCTGCGCCTGGCGGGTGGCCGCGAGCTGGTCGTCAGCCATCGCCGAGGTGTTCACGCCGTCGAGCCAGTAGGCGCCGGTGCTCGGCGTGTCGAGCAGGCCGAGCACGTTGAGCAGCGTGGATTTGCCGGAACCCGACGGTCCCATGATCGAGATGTACTCGCCGGCCTCGATGGTGAGATCGACCTGGTCGAGGGCACGCACCTGCTGGCCACCCACCTGGAAGGTACGCCCCAGGGACTCCAGGCGGATCATCGCCACGCGATGCGCCTACTCGCGCACGGCACGGGCGCCGTCGCGCACCCCGGCACGGTCCACCGACAGCACCACGAGCTCGCCCTCCGCCAGGCCCGAGACGACTTCGGTGTATTCCCAGTTCGAGACGCCGCGGCGGATCTCGCGCGAGCGCAGCACCCCGTCGGTCTCGTCGAGCACGTAGACGCTGTGACCATCCAGTACCGCCTGGGTTGGGATCCGCAGCACGTTGTCGCGAGTATCGAGGATCACCTCGACATCGGCGCTGTATCCGGGCAGCAGGTTGCTCGTCGCCGCATTCTCGATCTCCGCTTCGATCTCCACGGTCCGCGCCTGCTTCTCCGCATCCATCACGTAGGGCGCCACACGCCGCACGAAGCCGGCGAACTTGCGGTCCGGGAAGGCGTCGAGCGTGATCGAGGCACGCTGCCCGGCGCGAACGGCCGGGGCGTCGACCTCGTCGATCGGCGCGCTGATGTACAGGCAGCTGGTGTCGACGATGTCCACGGTCGGCGGGGTCGGCACACCGACCGGAGACGGCGTCACCACCTCGCCCAGTTCGCCGTTGATCTCGGCGATCACACCGGCGAACGGGGCGCGCAGGATGGTGCGTTCGAGACTGGCCTGCGCCACCTCGACCCGCGCTGCCCCGACGCGGGCCGTTTCGCGGGCCGCCGCACAGCCTGCAGCGCGCGCCTCCGCCTCGCCGACGGCGCGCCCGGCCTGCTCCTCGGAAATCAGCCGGTCGGCGCGCAGCCGCGTCGCCCGTACCGCGTCGGCAGCGGCCACGTCGGCGGTGACGCAGGCTTCACGGGCCCGCGCTTCTGCGGCGATGCGGTCGCGCTGCTGCAGGGCGAGCTGGGCGCGCAGGTCCTGGTTCCAGAGTTCCAGCAACACGTCGCCGGTCCGCACGGCATCACCCTTCTTCACCGGCAGGCGCGCGATCTGCCCGCCTACCGGTGGCGCCAGGCGGGCCCGATTGCACGCGTCGACTGTTCCGGCGCGGGTGTTGGCGACCGTCGCCGCGACGGCACCACGGCCGACTGCCGCCACCGCCACGCCGAGCGGCTCCGGCCGTGACAGCCAGGCGGTGAGCACCGCAAGCGCCACGACGAGCAGCGCCAGGACCAGGTTGCGCCGGGTGAACAGGCCAGCCACGAACTTCTCCGCGCGAGGGGGGTGATGCGCGCGCCAGTATAACGGCGGTCGGAGCCGCGACCGGCGGCAGGCTAGCGGGCGGTAGCCGGGGCGGGACTGCGGGCCGCCACCCTCTCGCAGATGGCGACGAAACGCCGGGCCACGGCCTCGTTCGAGCAGTGCGCTTCCACGTGCCGGCGTGCCTCGACGGCGAGCCGCTGGCCGAGCGGCGGATCCTCGAGGAGCCGCACCAGGGCAGCGGCGAAGTCGGCCGCGCCGTCGGCGCGCAGGAAGTGCCGGCCGGGCTCGACGTCGAGGCCCTCGATGCCGACGCTGGTGGACACCACGGGGATGCCCATGGCCATGGCTTCGTAGGCCTTGATGCGCGTGCCGCCACCGATGCGCAGCGGAATGACGAAGGCAGCTGCACCCTGCGCTGCCGGCCGGATGTCGTCGACCCTCCCGGTGAAGCACCAGCCGTCGGGGAGTACGCGGGTCAGTTCAGCCGGCGGGTTGCGCCCGATCACCGTCATCGTGGCTGCCGGATGGCGTGCCGCCACCAGCGGCCAGATCTCGTCGCGGAACCAGCGCATCGCATCGACGTTGGCGAGCCAGTCCATCGAGCCGGTGAAGACCACCCGCGGCGCCGCGGCGGGAGCGGTGTAGCCGAAGTAGCCGACGTTCACGCCGGTCGGGATGACCTCGACGTCCTCACGCCCGTAATCGCGCCGCAGGCGCTCGGCATCGCGAGCCGATACGGCAATGACGCCATCGAAACGGCGCATGGCCAGTGCCTCGAAGCGGCGCATTTTGGCGAGCTGGCTGCGCCAGAGCAGGCGGCGTGCCGGATCGCCGGCGTGCTGCAGGTTGCGCTCGAAGATTTCCGCCTCGACATTGTGGGTGAAGAGCACTGCGGGTACCGCGAGGCATGGCGGTGCGAGCACCGCCGCGTGCAGGAAGTCGAAGACCGCCACGCGCGGGCCACGCGCCAGCGCGGCGGCTACGAGCGCCTCGCCCGCAGCCGAGCGGTCCGAGGCCACCGGCACCGGCAGGCGCGAGGCGAGCAGCGGCAGACGCCGTATCGACAGCGTGCCGGTCGGCTCGCGGGCCGGCCAGAACGCCCATTCGTCGGCCACCGTGGCGAGTTCTGCCGCGAAGCGCTGCGGTTCGTCGCCGCGCGCCGGCGACAGCAGCCGCACGCGGCTCGCCCCGCCGTGCAGTCCGCGCAGGATCTCCGAGGTACGGATTGCCCCGCCCGTATCGGCGGGAAAAAGAAAACGCGGCGAGACGAACAGCAGCTCCGGCCGCATCGTCACCAGCAGACGCCCCAGTAGCGCCCGGGCAGGGCAGCGGCATCCTTCATGCCGACCAGGTCGATGACGAGCTGGTCCTGGCGCCCGCGCTCGACCAGCGCCGCCTGCACGGCGGCGCCGGACTGGCCGACGACCACGATGGGGCAGTCGAGCACCTCGTCGATGGAGCGCGTGAGCAGCGCATCGAGATGCGGTACCACAGCCTCGATGTAGGCCTTGTTGGCGCCGATCAGCCGCGCGGTGCTGACGTGCGGGTCATGGACGCGCAGCGGGTAGCCCTTGCCGATGAGTTGTTCGGCAAGCTCGACCAGCGGGCTTTCGCGCAGGTCGTCGGTGCCGGACTTGAAGGCGAGGCCGACCATCCCGACCATGCCGCGCGGTTCGGCGCGGATGCGCTCGAGGACGTGCTGCACGTGGCGGGCGTTGCTGGCGAGGATGGCTGCCAGCATCGGCGTATCGACGCCGCGGGCCTGAGCGATGTGATTCAGCGCCCGCAGGTCCTTCGGCAGGCAGGACCCGCCGAAAGCGAAGCCCGGGCGCAGGTACGCCGGGGAGATATTCAAGCTGTGATCCTTGCAGAGCAGGGCCATCAGGTTGCGGCCATCGACGTCGAGGGCCTGGGCGATGCGCCCGACCTCGTTGGCGAAGGTGATCTTCAGTGCATGGAAGGCGTTGCAGGCCATCTTCACGCCCTCCGCCACACGCACGTCGGTGACCACGAACTCTCCCGGCAGATGCCCGAACAACGCGCGGACCGCAGCCACGCCGCGCTCGCTGTCAGCGCCGCAGATGGTGAACGGCGGCCGATCGTAGTCGGCGATCGAGCTGCCTTCACGCAGAAACTCAGGCTGGAAGCCGACCGAGAAATCCGTACCCGAACGCTTGCCGCTGTGCCGCTCCAGCAGCGGGCGGAACTGCTCCTCGACCGTGCCGGGTTCCACGGTGGAGCGCACGATGATGGTGTGGAAACCGGATTTGGTACGCAGCGCCTGGCCAATCGACTCGGCGACACGCAGTACCGCCGCGAGATCCTGGCTTCCCCGGGGGCTCGAGGGCGTGCCTACGCAAATGAACGAGAGGTCCGTGCCATGCACCGCGGCTGCGGCGTCGGCGGTCACCTCGACCCGCCCGGAGGCGACCACCTCGCGCATCAGTTCCTGGATGCCCTCCTCGATGACGGGCGAGCGACCGGCGCGGATCAGGTCGAGCTTCTCGCGGCTGACATCGACGCCGATGACATGGTGGCCGTCGCGGGCGAGGCAGGCGAGGGATACGGCACCGACATAGCCGAGGCCGAAGATGCTGATTTTCATTGCTATTGCCTTTCTCCTGCGCCCGGCCGCAAGTCTCGTACGCACCAGCACCGGCCAATGCGTGCCGAGTATAGCCGCGCCGCGGGCGACGCTGCCGTGCGCCGGGCCTCAGGCGACGAAGTAGTTCTTGGGGTCGAGCCCGAAGGCGCCGGGCTCGTGGCCACGCACGATCCAGCAGGCGTCGCTGGCGCGCTGGTCACTCGGGCAGCGGCGCAGGTCGAGGACGCGATGCTCGGCGAGGCGTTGCTTGGCCGCATCGAGCACCAGCATCACCACGGGGCGCAAGCGACGCACTCGGTTCTGCTCGACGACGATGCCAACCTCACCGCTGTTGGTCTCGACGATGCTGCCGGTGGGAAACATGCCGAGCGCCTGCACGAACTGCTCGACCATTTCCTTCTGGAACTGCACGCCGGCCAGCGCATTGATCTCGCGGATGGCATCGTACGGCGAGCGCGCCCGGGCCCATGGCCGGTGGCTGATCATCGCGTCGTAGCTGTCCACCAGGCCACCGATGCGGGCGAACACCGGAATGTCGGCGCCCTTCAGGCCCTTCGGATAGCCGCAGCCGTCGGCACGCTCGTGGTGCCCGCCGATCATGTCGAGGACATCGGCATTGACCCCGGGTGTCAGGCGCACCATCTCCACACCGTAGTGCACGTGCTTGCGCACGGCCTCGAGTTCGCCCGCCGACAGTTCGCCATCGCGCTGCATCAGCGAGTCGGGCAGCCGCGCCTTGCCGATGTCGAGCAGCAGGCCGCCCATCGCCAGTGTTTCCAGGCCCTGGCGTTCGAATCCCAGGTGCCGGCCGAGGATCGTGGCCCACACCGCGCAGCCGACCGAGTGGTGGTAGGCGTACTCCGCACGCTTGCGCAGGTAGACCAGCCAGGCCATGGCGTCCTGATTGCGCAGGATGCTGTCGACCACCGGCCGCGCGGCAGCCAGGACCTTCTCGACGTCGACGCCGGCGCCCTTGCGCACGTGCACGAGCACTTCGGTCATGGTTGCCACCGCGGCGTCGAAGGCGCGGATGGCCTGCGGTGCCTCCTTGCTGGTCGGCACCTCGTTGCGATAGTGACGCTGGCCGCTGAAGCGCGTGGCGACGGTACCGGTCGGGTCGAGCCTGGTCACGACCCGCATCAGCCGCCCGACCAGCGTCCCGGTGCGGGCGTCCCTGGTGCGGGTACCGCGAAAAGCCGCTTCGCGGTCGGGCTTCTCGAGCGCCTTCATGACCCGCTCGCGCGGCAGACTGCAGCGCTCGACATCGATGTAGACGTGGCGGCAGAACTTGCGCAGGAGCTTCAGTTCGCTGTCCTCGCGGACCTCGAAGCCGTGGAAGATGAACGGCGTCTCCAGCCATGGGCGATCGAGCTGGGCGACGTACATGCCCCGCTCGAGGTTCGCAGTGTCGATCTTGGTGCGCTTCAGCAAATCCAGGCCCAGGCGGCCGGCGTCAGGACGGCCGCTCGGGCATAATACCGGCGGCCCGGCAACCCGCTGTGGCCGGGGTCACAGTCTGTCGTGCGTCGCGATGACAGATGTGACCCACGTCAACCGAGGCGGTCGCTGCGCGTTGGCACGCACACCCGCCATCACCGGAGTCGTTCCCATGGCCCGTCGCGCCCTCATCGCTGCTGCCCTCGTCATCGCCGGCTGTTCCGGCACGACCGGTCCGATCATCGATACGCAGGGCGTCGACATGTCGCGGTATGAGCAGGATCTCGCGCAGTGCCAGACCTACGCCGAGCAGGTATCGACGGGGAAGGCAGTCGGCAAGGGAGCAGCCGGCGGTGCTGCGGTCGGCGCGGCCATCGGTGCCATCGCCGGCGGCGGTGCCGGCGAGGGTGCCGGTATCGGCGCGGTCACGGGCGGCGCGCAGTCGGCGCGTATCGCCGATCGCGAGAAGGCTGACGTGGTGCGCAACTGCCTGCGCGGACGCGGGTACCGCGTTCTGAACTGAGGACCAGTCGCGACTGGCGTCGCTCCCACAGGTGGGGGGTGGCTGCCGTCGCGACTGGCGTCGCTCCCACAGGTGGGGGTGGCTGCCGTCGCGACTGGCGTCGCTTCCACGGGACTGAGAAATGCCTGCTGTGGGAGGGGCGCAAGCCCCGACCGGACAAGTCCCGGCCTCACCCGCAGCGCACCCCGGTCCCGCCGAGCCCGCAATAACCTGCCGGATTCTTCGCCAGGTATTGCTGGTGATACGGCTCGGCATAGTAGAAGACAGGCGCAGGAACGATCTCGGTGGTGATGGGCGGATAGCCGGCCGCCCGCAGTTTCGCGTCGTAGGCCGTGCGCGTCGCCACGGCCGCGGTGTGCTGGCCTTCATCGAAGCAATAGATCCCCGAGCGGTACTGCGTACCGACATCGTTGCCCTGGCGCATGCCCTGCGTCGGGTCGTGGGCTTCCCAGAAATGGGCGAGCAGCGTCTCGTAGCCGATCTGCCCGGGGTCGTGGACGACCAGGACCACCTCGTTGTGACCCGTGCGCCCCGTGCACACTTCCTCGTAGGTCGGGTTTGGCGTGTAGCCCCCGGCATAGCCGACGGCCGTGGTGTACACGCCGGGCAGCTGCCAGAAGCGTCGTTCGGCGCCCCAGAAACACCCGAGGCCGAACAGTGCCTGGCGCAGGTGCGCAGGAAACGGCCCGACGCACGGGTGGCCGTTGACGTAGTGCTGCGCCGGCACCGGCATCGCTGTCGCACGGCCCGGCAGCGCCTGCGCCGCACCTGGCAAACGCGTCCTGTCCCGCCCGAGCATCGGTCGCCTCCCGCATCGTGACCTGTCCGCCCATGGTGCCCGAGTCGATGGCACGCTGGCCACGTCACGGCAACGCATGACACCGATGCTACAGTACCGTCCTGTGAATCGCGGTCCTGTCCACGAGCCGGCTGCCTCCGTGCGGAACCAGAAGCGGGCCGCGCTCGCGCTCGCCTGCGCGCTGCATTGCGCCGCCGCACTGGCTGCTGTGGAATCCCCGGCACCAGCCGCAGGGGAACCACCGGCGCCAGCCCCGGCCGTGGCTTCGACCGACGACCTGGTGACCCTCGCCACCCGTCGCAATGCCGCGCAACAGACCTTCCTGCGCCTCAGCGACGAGAAGCGCATGGCAGAGGCGCGGGACATCGCCGGGCAGATCGTCGAGCTGACCGTGCGACTGTACGGTGCGACGAGTATCGAGATGGCCGCGCCGCTCACCAACCTCGCCACCACGCAGCTCGCGCTCGGCGACCTCGCCGGCGCAGCACAGAACTACCGCGCTGCCATTGACCTCGTGGAGCATGGCGAAGGCCCGGCCTCACCACGCCTGGTCAACCCGCTGCTCGGACTCGGCGAGACCTGCATTCGCAGCGGCCTCTACGACCAGGCCCGCGACGCCTACCAGCGAGCGCTGCGCGTCAACCATGTCGACGCCGGTTTCTACAACGTTGAGCAGTTCCCGATCATGGATGGCCTGTCGGAGGCCTGGCTCGGCCTTGACCAGCTGGAGCAGGCGAACGCGCAGCAGACCACGCAGGTCGCTATCCAGCGCCAACGCAGCGGATCCGCCAGCGAAGAACTTGTCCCGGTGCTGTACAAGCTCGGGCGCTGGTACAACCGCACCGGCCAATACGTCGAGTCGCGCAATGCCTTCCAGACAGCCCGGCGCATCATCCGCGAACAGGGTGGCGACACCGATCCCGCCAGCGTCGACGCCCTACTCGGCGAAGCCCTCACCTACACGAACGAAGGCGCCATGCCGGCCAGCGCCTCGACACTGAAGCGCGCACTCGAGGTGCTCGACGGCCAGCCCGAACGCGACCACCGCAAGCGTGCCGAGGTACTCGTCGCGCTCGGTGACCTGTATACCCTCAACAGACAGCCCAGGGCCGCAGGCCAACGCTACGGGCAGGCCTGGCACGAACTCAGCGGCGATACGGCGCTGGAAGCCGACCGCGACGGCTACTTCGGCCAGGTGTCGCGTATCTCCGGGCCACGCCTGCCCGCAGCAGTCGGCGCCGATGGCCGCGCGCGCAGCGAGGCGCCAGGCCTGCGCTCGACATGGCCACGCGGCGCGGTGCTCGCCGAATTCACGGTCGATGCCGACGGCGATGCGCACGACATCCGCATCGTCGAGTCGGACCCGCCCGGATTGATCGACCAGCAGGTCCTGCGAGTCCTCGCTGCCACCGCCTTCCGGCCACGGCTGGCCGACGGTGTGCCGATCGGAACCACGGGGGTCACGTTCCGCCACGAGTTCCGCCACGAGCCACCCGCCGCGGCGCCACCGGCAAAGGGAAATCCGCAGGAAGACACCGACCAGGATGGCGGACGCCTCGAATTTCCCGACACCGCCGACCCGCCAGCCGGCGCCGACGGGCGCTGACCGCCCGTGACCGCATTGCGCGCCCGCGCCATGGTGCTCGCCGCCCCCGGCGCACGGCTGCGCGAAGTCGCGCGCGAGATCGCCGCGCCAGCAGCTTCACAGGTGCTGATCCGCGTCCACGCCTGCGCCGTCTGCCGCACCGACCTGCACCTGCAGGACGGCGACCTGCCGCAGGCCCGCTACCCCGTGGTCCCCGGCCATCAGGCCGTCGGCGAGATCGTGGCGGCCGGTCCGGCCGCGGTGCTGCCGGTCGGCACCTGGGTGGGCGTGGCCTGGCTGGCGTGGACCTGCGAGCGCTGCGAGTTCTGCCGCAGCGCGCGCGAGAACCTCTGCGACCACGCCGAATTCCACGGTTGCCAGCGTGACGGTGGCTTCGCCACCCATCTCCTGGCCGATTCACGCTGGTGCCTGCCCATGGATCGCGCGCTTGGCGCCGCTACCGCCACGCCGCTGCTCTGCGCTGGCCTGATCGGCTACCGCAGCCTGCGCATGGCCGGGGACGCGCGCACCATCGGTATCTACGGCTTCGGCTCGGCCGCACACCTGGTCACCCAGGTGGCGCTTCACCAGGGCCGGCGCGTGTTCGCCTTCACCTCACCAGGCGATACCGCGGCCCGGGACTTCGCCCGCGAGGTGGGCGCGTGCTGGGCTGGCGGGTCCGACATGCCAGCGCCGGAACCGCTCGATGCCGCGCTGCTGTTCGCCCCGGTCGGGGCACTGGTGCCACCGGCACTGGCCGCCGTGAAGAAGGGTGGCACTGTCGTCTGTGGCGGCATCCACATGAGCGACATCCCGGCGTTCCCCTACGCGCGGCTGTGGGGTGAACGGGTGCTGCGCTCCGTTGCCAACCTGACACGGCGCGACGGCACCGAGTTCATGGCCATTGCGGCCGGAGCCGGACTCCACGCCCATGTCACCCGCTACCCGCTCACGCGCGCCAACGATGCGCTCGACGACCTGCGCAGCGGGGCGATCAACGGGACGGCGGTGCTCGACTGCGAGTAAGCGGGGTCGCGACTGAAACCGCTACGACCGGCCGCGAAGCGCAGGAGCGGCCCCGGCTGCGACATTCTCCTGTGCGCTGCCTCCCCGGCGCGCAAACTCCGCCTTCCCGGCCTCGATCACCGCATACACCTCGCCGGCACGCCCGCCGATCTCCTCGATCAGCGCCTGCGTGACACCGCGCGTCGCGCTGCGCCATGCCGCGGCTGCCACCGCATCCAGCGGGTGCACCGTGATGCCGAGAGCGTCCGCCGCGCGCAGGTCGCCGGCCATTTCCTCACGTACCTGGCGGCGTGACTCGGTCACCGGCGGAAATGACTCCGCGAGGATGCGCCGGTCTCCGACTGCGAGCCCTTCCCACCACGCCCGCGGTGCCACGATGACCGACATGCCGAGGGCGTGGTGCGTGAGAGTGAGGTGCGGTGCCTCCCCGGCGATGCCGGTGTGCGCATAGACACTCACCGAATTCTCGCCGGCCTCGACCAGGCCGGTCTGCAGCGACGGCACGATCTCGCCGAAGCCGAGCAGCACCGGATCGGCGCCGATCGCCTCGGCAAACAGGCGCGCATTGAGGCTCGAAGCGATGCGGAAACGCCGGCCACGGGCGTCGGCCGGCACGAGAAGCGGTTGGCGTCCATAGACATCGTGAAAGCCGATCTCGTACCAGGTCACCAGGTGGATACCCTGCTCGGCCAGCAGGCCACGGAACAGTCCGGTGAGGTACCGGTCGTAGACATAGTCGGCCTGCTCGGCGCTGTCAAAAAGGAAAGGGGCATACAGCAGGGTCATCTCCGGAACCACGGTCGACAGCACCTGGGCCGACAGGTTGGCGTACTGGATACGACCGCGACGCAACCCCGACAGCAGCTGCTCCTCGGAACCGAGCTGACCGTAGATCAGCGTGCGCAGATGAATGCGCCCGCCGGACGCCGCTTCGGCGCGTTGCTTGAACGCGAGCCACATCGCCTCCCCCGGTGTTCCCGGCGTGGCGGTACCGCCGATATTGACCTCGGTGCTGCTGCGTTCGCGGCAGCCGGAGGCAAGCACCAGCGCAAGCAGCACGAGAGCAGCGCAGCAACGGCGCCGGTGCCCCGCTCCCCCGCTCATCACGCTGGCGTTATCCGACATCCGTGGCACTCCCGCCGATATACTCCGGCGGGGAGCTTAGGAAGGTTATGCTTGGGCCACAAGACCGCCGGGTGAGCAGCAGCTTGCGACATTTCCTGCCGACGCCCCCGATGCGCCAGCGGCGCGGCGGGTGGCTGATTGCGATCCTCGGCCTGCTGGCGTTCGCGCCGGCCCTGGCCGAGCCCGACTACGCGCTGCTCGATGCCGTGCTGCTCGCGAACGTGCGCAACGGCTACGTCGACTACGATGGCATCGCCGCCGATCCACGCTTCGACCGGTTCCTCGCCGGGCTCGCCGCAGCGCGCGACGGTGCTGGCGACCGCGCGCAGGATCTCGCCTTCTACATCAACGCCTACAACGCCTTCGCGATCCGCGGCATTCTCGAAGGCCACTCGCCTGCCACGCGTTTCGGCCGATCCCGCTTCTTCCGCTCGCAGCGCTTCGACCTCGACGGCGAACGGGTTTCGCTCGACCAGATCGAGCACGAGCGCCTGCGCCCCCTGGGGGATCCGCGCACCCACTTCGCCATCGCCTGTGCAGCGCTGTCCTGTCCGCGCCTGGCGAACCGTGCCTGGCTGCCCGGGAGTATCGACGCACAGCTCGACGAAGCCGCACGTCGCTTCATCAACGACAACACCCGCAACCGCTTCGACGTCGCCCAGAAGCGGGCCTTCCTGTCGCCGGCCTTCGACTCGTTCGGGGCCGACTTCACCGCGAACGCCGGCAGCGTACCTGCCTTCATCGCCCGCTACGTCGAGGATCCGGCGGTGCGCGCCGCGCTGCTCGAGGGCCGCCTCTCCCTCACCTGGCTCCCGCAGGACTGGGACCTGAACGGCCAGCTCACCGCGAAACCCTCGGACTGAGCGCAGCAGCCGGCGCCCGGGTGACGGAAGGACGACGATGCTGATCAGGCGCCCAGCCGGTGTCCGACCCTCCGAGATCACCCCGGAAGCGGTGTTCCGGCAGCGGCGATCGCTGCTGCAGGCCGCCGGATTCGCGGGCACCGCCACGCTGCTGTCGCGCGTGGCGAGCGCCGCCGATGCCATTCCGGCCCGGTACCGGCGCCTGTCCGGGATCCGCCGCGACCCAACGGCGAGCCCCGGTGTGCCCAACAGCTTCGCCGAGATCACGGGCTACAATAATTTCTACGAGTTCGGGCTCGACAAGACCGACCCGGCGGAGAACTCAGGGCAGTTCCGCCCGCAGCCGTGGCGCATCGCCATCGACGGGGAAGCGGAAGTCACCCGCAGTGTCGACTACGCCGACCTGCTGCGGCAGCACCCACTGGAAGAACGCCTCTATCGCTTCCGCTGCGTCGAGGCCTGGTCCATGGTCGTGCCCTGGGTGGGGTTCCCGCTCGGCGCCCTGCTGAAGCGCTTCCGGCCGACATCCCGGGCGAAGTACGTCGCGTTCGAGACCGTGTACCGCCCCGAGGAGATGCCCGGCCAGAGAAGTCGCACCCTCGACTGGCCCTATGTGGAGGGACTCACGATCGCCGAGGCGATGCACCCGCTCACGCTGATGACCGTCGGCGTCTACGGTGTCGAACTGCCGAACCAGAACGGGGCGCCGCTGCGGCTGATCGTGCCGTGGAAGTACGGCTTCAAGAGCATCAAGTCGATCGTGCGCATCCGCTTCACCGAGCAGCAGCCGCCGACCACCTGGTCGGAAGCAGCGCCCGGGGAGTACGGCTTCTACGCCAACGTGAACCCGAAGGTCGATCATCCGCGCTGGAGCCAGGCGACGGAGCGTCGCATCGGTTCTGCCTTCTTCTCGCCGAAGCAGCCGACACTGCCGTTCAACGGTTACGCCGCGCAGGTCGCCGCGCTCTACCGGGGCCTCGACCTGGTGCGGAATTTCTGACGCCCTGCCGATGCCGACCCTGCGGCAGGTCCGGCGGGTGTGGAAACCAGCCGTGTTCGCCCTGGCCCTGCTGCCGCTCGCCGGTCTCGTGGCCGGCGCAACTGGCCTGCGCGGTGCCACCCTCGGCGCCAACCCGGTGGAAGCGATCCAGGACAGCACCGGCCTGTGGGCCCTGCGGCTGCTGCTGCTGACGCTCGCCGTGACGCCGCTGCGCGAGTTGAGCGGCCAGGCCTGGCCGCAGCAGTTCCGGCGCATGCTGGGCCTGTTCGCGTTCGCGTATGCCGTCATGCACTTCGCGAACTACCTGCTGCTCGACCGGGCCCTCGACTGGCAGGAGATCGTCACCGATCTCACCAAGCGGCCCTACATCATCGTCGGCGCGAGCGCCCTGCTGCTGCTGTCGACGCTGGCGGCCACGTCGACCGCGGGCTGGCGACGACGCCTGGGGCGACGCTGGCAACAGCTGCACCGCGCGGTGTACCCGGCTGCAATCCTGGTGTGCTGGCACTTCTGGTGGCAGGTCAAGAAGGACGTCACCGAGCCGCTGGTCTACGCGCTCATCCTCGCCACGCTGCTCGCCTGGCGCCTGCGCCACCGGCTCGTCCCGTCACGTCCGCCCCCCGCTCCGTAGGAGCGGCTTCAGCCGCGATCCCATGTCCAGGCCGTAAGAGCGGCTTCAGCCGCGATTCTCTTGTCTCTCCATTCGCACGGCTCGTCGTCGTGCCGGCCGGGTGGCGAGGCCCGGTCGGCGGGACGCTCGCTACGCACCTCCCTGTGCTCCGCTCGCTCGTCTCGGGCTGGCGCTACGCGTCCTGCTCCGCTGGCCCTCTACGCCCGCCGACCGGGCCTCGCCACCCGGCCTTGTTTGCGTAGGAGCGGCTTCAGCCGCGACGCCACCGCGCGCAGCAGTCTCAGATGTTGTAACCGCGCTCCTCGTGCAGCGCGATGTCGAGGCCCTCGGTCTCCTCTTCCGGCGTCGCCCGCAGCGGCGTCAGCGCCCCGACGAGCTTCAGAATCACGAAGGTCAGGGCACCCGACCAGACCAGCGTCACCACCGCGCCCAGCAGCTGTACGCCGACCTGCACCACCAGGCTGCGGCCGTCGGCCGGATCGATACCGCCCATGGCCGCAGCGCCGAACACGCCGGTCAGCAGCGTGCCCATGAAGCCGCCGACGCCGTGCACCGGAAACACGTCGAGCGAGTCGTCGATCTGCAGGCGCCGCTTCAGGTACTGCGTCGCCCAGAAGCAGACGGTGCCGGCCAGCAGGCCGATGACGAGCGCGGCTCCTGGCCCGACGAATCCCGAGGCCGGCGTGATGGTGCCGAGGCCGGCCACCATGCCGGTGACGATGCCGAGGACGCTCGGCTTGCCGAACTTCAGCCACTCCTGGCACATCCAGGCGAAGCAGCCGGCGGCAGCGGCCGTGTGGGTCACCAGCATCGCCATGCCGGCGGCACCGTTCGCGGCGACAGCACTGCCGGCGTTGAAGCCGAACCAGCCAACCCAGAGCATGCCGGCCCCGGCCACCGTGATCGGCAGGTTGTGCGGCGGCATGGGCTGGACCGGGAACCCGCGACGGTTGCCGAGCAGCAGCGCTGCGACCAGCGCGGCGACGCCGGCGTTGACGTGCACCACGACGCCGCCGGCGAAGTCGCGAAAGCCGAGCCCCGCGAGCCAGCCACCACCCCACACCCAGTGCGCCACCGGCACGTAGACCAGCGCGAACCACAGCACCGAGAACAGCAGCATGGCGCCGAAACGCATGCGCTCGGCGAAGGCACCGATGACCAGCGCCGGCGTGATAATGGCGAAGGTCATCTGGAACATCAGGAACACGGATTCGGGGATATTCGGATAGGCGACGTGGACCGCCTCGCCGTCGAGCCCGGCGAGGAACACCCGACCGAGGCCGCCGATGACGGCCTGGACAGGTCCACCGTCACCAAAAGCCAGGCTGTAGCCGGCGAGCACCCAGAGGATCGAAACCACCGAGGCAATGGCGAAGCACTGCATCAGCACGGAAAGCACGTTGCGGCTGCGCACGAGACCGGCATAGAACAGTGCCAGTCCCGGCAAGGTCATGAACAGGACCAGCGCCGTGGCGGTCAGCATCCAGGCGGTGTCGCCGCTGTCGGCAGCTGCGGCTGGCCATGGCAGCAGGGCCAGCATCGCCAACCTTGCCAATCCGGTCCTCATGCTGCCCCCCTTCGGTGGCACGCTGCTACAGCGCGCTGTCGCCAGCCTCGCCGGTGCGGATGCGCAGCGCCTGCTCGAGATCGATCACGAAGATCTTGCCGTCACCCACCTTGCCGGTGCGGGCCGCCGCAGTGATGGCCTCGATGGCACGCTCGACGAGGTCATCGGCGACTGCCACCTCGACCTTGGCCTTGGGCAGGAAGTCGACCACGTACTCGGCTCCCCGGTACAGCTCCGTATGGCCGCGCTGGCGGCCGAACCCCTTGACCTCGGTGACCGTCATGCCGTTGACACCGACTTCGCCGAGTGCGTTGCGCACATCGTCGAGGCGAAACGGCTTGATGATGGCAGTAATGAGCTTCATCGACATCTTCTCCCGCTGGCTGCAGCCGAGCTCCCCGCGGCAATCATAGCCCGAAAGGCCCGTCCGACGGAGTGCCCGGGCGCATACCGGGTTATTGCCGGTAGACCCAGCGCAGCAGCGCTGCCTGGGCGTCTTCGCCCCAGCCGCTCGAATTCTGGATCGTCACGACGGCGAACTTGCGCCCCGACGGCGCCTGGACGTAGCCGGCCACCGCCCGTACGTTGTTGAGTGTCCCGGTCTTCAGGTGCATGTGCCCGACGCTCGGCTCCCCGCGGAAGCGCCGACGCACGGTACCGTCGAGGCCGGCCAGGGCCAGCGAGGATTCGAACTCCGAGCCGAGCGCGCTCGTCTCGGCATCGAGCAGCAGGCGGGCGAGGCTGCGCGCCGAGATGCGCGTCTCGCGGGCTAGGCCCGCGCCATTTCCAAGCACGAGTTCCGGAAAGTCGAGGCCGAGGCGCGCCAGCACCTCGGTGGCCGCCCGCTGGCCCTTCTCGACCGTCGCCGGCGCCCCGAAACGCTCGGCACCGACGGTGAGCAGCAGGTGGCGCGCCATGACGTTGTTGCTGTGCTTGTTGATGCCGGTGATGACATCCGTCAGCGGCAGCGAGTCCAGGGTGGCGAGCGTGCGCAGGCCTGTCGGCGCTGCCTCGTGACGCATCCGGCCGCGGATGGTGCCGCCGGCCTCCTCCCACAGCGTGCTGAACAGGCCGAAGGTGTAGGCCGGGCCCTTCATCAAGCTGCGTGTCACGCGGTACTCGGCGCACTGGCGGCTGAAGCGACCGGTGAAGGTGGCCTGGTCGACGCCCTCGACGCTGGCCACGGTGAAGTTGATGCGATTGCGCGGCCCGCCGCACTTGCCGTCGACGAGCTGCACCTGGTTGCGGATGCGCAGGTTGGCTGGCAGCGGGTCGGCCGAGATCTCCACGCGGTTGCCGGCCGGATCCGGACGAAAGCCGAATTCCACCGCCTGGAAATTCACCAGCAGCGCATCGGGCACCACGTTGTAGGTGCTGTACGGCCGCCCGTCGAAGTCCCCGGCCCGCAGGTTGCCGACGTCGAACCAGCTGTTGTCGATGACGACATCGCCGGCGATCTCACGCACGCCGCGCTGGCGGATGGCGCGCACCAGCAGCCAGAAGCGTTCCAGGACGAGGTACGGATCGCCATGGCCGACGAGGTACAGATCGCCTTCGAGCACACCGTTGCGCACACCGCCGGCAGCCAGTGCCGTAGTCTTCCAGGTATAGGTCGGGCCGAGCGACTGCAACGCGAGATAGGTCGTGACCAGCTTGATCGTCGACGCCGGGTTGCGTGGCGTATCGGCGTTGTAGGCGAGGGCCGGCTTGTCGCGCCCGACCTCCTGCACATACGCGCTGAATGTCGCCGGCGGGATCTTCGCCCGCACCAGCGCCGTACCGACAGCCTCGGGCAGGCCCGGAACCGGGGCGGCCTGTGCTCCAGCGAGGAGCGCAAGAAATATCACTGCGGCGCGCAGTCCGCTGGAGCGCATGCTTGACGGTGCCCGGGGGTCGACGGAAACAATGAACCGCCGTGATTGTGCCGAAAGCCGTGCGCATGGGTCCAGCATTGCGAATTCCTCCTGCCATCCGCGTCACCCTCCTGACGCTGCTCCTCCTGTTCGCTGCAGCACCGCTCGCGGCCGGGCCGCCGCTGGCACGCCTGCCGATGACCGATCGCGGGCCCTTCAACGGCCTGCTCGGCATCCCCGACGGCTGGACTCAGGTCGGTGGGCCGGTCGCCGAACTGGCGTGGCAGGTCGCGAACAATGCCATGGGTGAGATCGACGGCACGGAAACGCTGCTCCTCGATGGCGAGACGCATACCGTGACGCTGCGCTGGCAGCGCACGCTGGCCGGGCGGCTCGCCATCGGTGTCGAACTGCCCTGGCTCGCGCACGGTGGTGGCTTCCTCGACGACGCCATCGACGCCTGGCACGACGCACTCGGCCTCTCGCAGGGCATCCGCCCGCTGCTGCCCGAGGACCAGCTGCGCTACGAATACACCCGTACCGGACAGTCCGGGGTCGCCGTCACCGACGCCACCTCGGGCATCGGCGACCTGCGCACCGCCTTCGCGTGGCGTCCGTTCGCGTCGACGAGCGGGCAGCCGACGCTCGACGTGACGGCCGAGATCGAGTGGCCGACCGGGGATGCCGCACGGCTGACGGGCAACGGCGGCACGGACGTCGCCGCGGGCCTGCGCCTCGGCCAGCCCACCAGGAGTACTGCTGCCGGCCTCGGCCGGCTCGGCTGGACGGTGCAGACCGGCGTGGTCTGGCCCGGTACCGCCGATGCGCCATTGCCTGCTGCCGCCGGGCAGTTCTGGTACTACGACGCCGCCCTGGCCTGGCCAGCGGGCGCTGCCCTCGACCTCGTGCTGCAGGTGCAGGGCCACGGCGGGCCCTGGCAGAGCCACCTGGAGATGCTCGGCGACACGGCGCTGCAGCTCGGGCTCGGCCTCATCTGGCGCGCCCGCAGTGGGCTCGGCCTGCGCTTCGGCATCTTCGAGGACATCCGCACCGACACCACGCCGGACTTCGCCCTGGAACTCGCGCTGACCTACCAGCCCGGCAGTCGTTCAGGACCTGCGCCGCGGCCGCTCGATGCCGAGTGAGCGCATGCGGTCGGCGAGCGTGGTCGGACGGATACCGAGCAGTTCCGCGGCCCCGCCCTTGCCCGAGATGCGCCAGCGTGCCGCCTCGAGCGCTGCGCTCAGGTTGCGCCGCTGCTGCTCGCGCATCTCGGCTTCGGTGAGAAACGCCGGCGTCCCGGGGCCCGCCACCGCTGCCGGCGCCGCCACGGCCACTGCGGCCGGGGGCGCACCTGCCGGCACCTCGAGCGGCAGGTCGAGCCGCAGGGGACCGCCGCGCGCGAGGATCACGGCGCGCTCGATGACGTTCTTGAGCTCACGCACGTTGCCGGGCCAGTCGTAGCGGCGCAGCGCCTCGATCTGCGTGGCCGTCAGCGGCGGGCAGGGACGGCCGAACTGCCGGCAGACCTGTTCGAGGAAGTGTGCGGCCAGCGCCACCACGTCGTCGCCGCGCTTGCGCAGCGGCGGCACGTGGACCGGGAACACACCGAGGCGGTAGTACAGGTCCTCGCGGAACTCGCCGGCCTCGACCGCCTTCTCCAGGTCCTTGTTGGTGGCGGCGATCACGCGCACGTCGACCTTGCGGGTCCGGTCGTCGCCGACCCGCTCGAACTCGCGTTCCTGCAGCACGCGCAGCAGCTTGCCCTGTAGCGCGAGCGGAATCTCGCCCACTTCGTCGAGGAAGATGGTGCCGCCGTCGGCGAGTTCGAAACGTCCGACGCGGTCGCGGTGTGCGCCGGTGAAGGCGCCGCGCACATGGCCGAAGAACTCGCTCTCGAAGAGTTCGTGCGGGATGGCCGCGCAGTTGACCTTGACCAGCGGTCCGTCGGCCCGGCGGCTGCGGGCGTGGATGGCGTGCGCCACCAGTTCCTTGCCCGAACCGGTCTCGCCGATGATCAGCACGCTCGCCGGCGTGCCGGCGACAGCCTCGATGCGCGCCAGCATGGCACCGAGCGCCGGACTCTCGCCGACGATGCGACCGAAATTCATCGAGATGTTGACTTCCTCGCGCAGGTAATCGCGCTCGCGCTCGAGCTCCTCCTTGAGTCGGGCGATCTCGGCATAGGCATCGCGCAGTTTCGCTTCCCCGCGGTTGCGCTCGGTGACGTCCTTGCCCGCTACCAGCAGGCGCACCACATTGCCCTGGTCATCGCGCTCGGCCCGGGACGAAACCAGGACGTCGAGGAGTTCGCCACTGCGGGTCAGCATCTGCCGCGGTACGTTCTGCGTCTCGCCCTGGCTGATGACCTCGCGCAGCCGCTCGCCCAGCAGCGATTGCCGGGACTCGGCGGCGATGAAGTCGACGATCGAGCGGCCGATGACCTCGTTGCGCTGGTAGCCGAGCTTGGCGAGCCAGTGGTTGCTGACCGCGATGATTCGCCCTTCCGCGTCCACCGTGTGCAGCATGGCCGGTGTGGATTCATAGAGGTCGAGGTAGCGGCGCTCCAACCGCTCGCGATCCGAGGGTTCCTCGAACAGCGACACGGAATACTGCAGGCTGGTGCCATCACGCGCGTAGACCGCCACCGTCGTGGCCAGCAGCTGCAGCTCGCGCCCGTTCTTGGTGAAGAACTCCACGGGCACGTGATCGAGACGGCCGGTGCGACGGAATCGGGGCAGGTGCTCCTCGCGGAGGCGCCGCATACTCGCCGGAGTCGCAATCGCGTCGGGCAGCAGGCCCCGCATTTCCTCGCGGCTGTATCCCGTGCGTCGCTCCCATTCATCTGTGACGTCGACGAAGCGGCCCTCGCCGTCCATCAGGCTCACCATCACGGGAAGGCTGCGCAGCAGCTGGGCACTTGGGCTGTCAGGGTTCGGCATGACGACAGAGTAACGGAATACCGTGTCTATGTGTTACGGGTTTTCGTTTACATCGATTTTCCGTGAATTTACATTTTCTATAACTCACTGATTTTTATTGTTTATTGAGTTGGCACGGTTCCTGCTATAGAACAGTCGCGCACCTGGACAGGTGCGTGGCCGACCAAGGAGGACGGACATGAACATGAGCATGGATATGGAACTGAAGGCTGCGGTACCCGGGCGCGAAACGCGCGAACGGATGTCCGCGATGCTGGTTGCCGCTGCGGTGACTTTCCTGGTCTTCGCCGCGATCAACGTGGGGTTCACCCCCCACGCGACAGACCTGGCGAATCACGTTTTCGCCGGCACGATCGTCGCGCTGTAGACGCAGGAGAAACGATTCGACGAACTTCACGCGGGCGCCCGAGGTTCATCCTCCCCCCATCGGGCGCACGCAGGAAGTGATGGCCTCGCGCCATCATGGCAGGCACCCTCCCCCCCTCGGGTGCCTGCCGACGCCAGGGCCCGCATGGCCTGCAACCGCCAAGGCAGTGGTTGCACTCCCCCCCGGAGCCATGCGGGCTCTTTTTTTGCTGCTGTCGAACAGCCGGAAATTTCGCGGCTAAAGCCGCTCCTACGGTGCTGGCGGCGGCAATGGGCGGCCGCGGAGCGGCTTTGGTGGCGGGATTCCCCTACGCTATGGCGTTCGCCCGGAACCTGACATGCCTCCACCGATGAGTAGCACGCGCCTGATCCTCCTGCTCGGTGTCATCTGCGCCATCGCGCCGCTGTCGATCGACATGTACCTGCCGGTATTCCCCGTCATCGCCGGTGAGCTCGGCGTGCCGGTCGCCACCGTACAGCTATCGCTGTCAGCCTTCTTCATCGGGCTGGCCGTCGGCCAGCTCCTCTGGGGACCGATTGCCGACCGCTATGGTCGACGGCGCCCGCTCATCGCCGGCATGATGCTCTACACCGTGGCATCAGCTGGCTGCGCCCTCGCACCGGATGCGACCACGCTGATTGCGCTGCGCACGTTGCAGGCGCTCGGCGGCTGTGCCGGGATGGTGATCGCACTCACCATCGTGCGCGACGTCTACGACGCGCAGGAAGGTGCGCGCGTCATGTCGCGGCTGTGGCTGATTTTCGGCATGGCGCCGATCCTCGCACCGTCGCTCGGCGCTTGGGTGGTGCTCTTCGCCAGCTGGCGCACGATCTTCTGGATCCTCACCGGGGTCGGCGTGCTGTGTCTGGTCGCCACCGTGACCCTGCTGCCGGAAACCCGGCCGGCAGCCGCGGGCGATGCGCCGAAGCCGGCGGGCCTGAGGCGCGACTACGCAGCGCTGTTCGGCGACCAGCGCTTCGTCGGCTTCGCGGTCGCCGTCGCCTGCTGCCATGCGACCGTGCTCGCCTACGTCACCGCCAGCCCCTTCGTGCTGATCACCGTGTACGGGCTCGATCCGTCCCACTACGCCATGCTGTTCGGGATCACTGCCGCTGCGCTGGTGGCCAGCGCCCAGTGGAACGCCCACCTGCTGAGGCGCCACGCCCCCGCGGCTCTGCTGCGCCGGGCGAGCCTGCTGCCCCCGCCGCTCGCGCTCGCGCTGGTCGGGCTGACCTGGCAGCAACTCGGCGGCGTCACCGCACTCATCGCGACGCTGCTCGTCTACATGGCGGTGACGGCGCTCATCCGGCCCAATGCCACCGCCTGTGCCCTCGCCGGTCACGGCAACAGGGCGGGTACGGCGGTTTCGCTGATCGGCAGCCTGCAGTTCCTGCTGGCGACGCTGGCGAGCGTCCTGATGAGCCTGATGGACGACGGCACCGCGGTGCCGATGGCCCTGGCGATGACGCTGTTCGCCACCGCCGGGTTCGTCGCCTACCGCTGGCTCGCCGAGCAGGCGTGAGCCGCGCGGGGGCGACCCGGACTCACTGCGGCGGCGGGTTGCGCATGCCGAACCGGCGCGTCTTCTGCAGGAATCCGTTCAGCTGTTCCGGGCTGAGGCTCGCCTTGAGACGCTGCAGCCAATGGCGTGCCCAGGCGAATTCGAGGGCGAGGATGGCGAGTCCGACCGGAATGACCACCAGCGCCGGCCCTGGCGTGACGAGCATCACCACGCCGATCAGGACGACGGTACCGCCGATCACCGCGATAGCGATGCGGCGCGCAAGCCTGTACCCGCGTCTGCCGAGTTCAGCGAACATCCTGTCGGTGGTGCACGGCGGGGATCAGCGGAAGCGGGCCTGGATCGCGTCGAGGGCCTTCTGGCCGGGGTTGAGCCTGGCGTAGGGCACGGAGTTCAACGGCTGGTCGGGCAGCGACTGCACCTGGTGCATGTCGGGCTTGCCCTCGTCGATGAACAGCAGCCCCGTGACGATCTCGCCCTTCGCCTGGTGGCGCGAGACGTAATCGAAGGCGCCGGTGCGGTCCGTAGCGTCGTAATCGGCGCCGACCTTGCGCAACAACACGCGGCTACCGTCGTGCAGAGTCACTGACTGTACCGTACCGGCGGCCTGCTCGCTGCGGATCTCGGTGGCCGGCGGCACGTAGTCCGCGTAGGTCACGACCTGGGCATTCTTGCGGGTGAACTGGTAGCTCTTGGTCGAGCCCTCGTGGTCGTTGAAGGTGACGCAGGGCGAGATGACGTCGACCAGCGCGAAGCCGCGGTGCCGCAGGCCGGCCTTGAGCAGCGGCACAAGGTGCGCCTTGTCGCCGGAGAAGCTGCGTGCCACGAAATTGCAGCCGATGGACAACGCGAGCAGGCAGGGATCGATCGGTGGCTGCTGGTTGACCTCGCCCTTCTTGGCCTTGCTGCCGATGTCGGCGGAAGCGGAGAACTGGCCCTTGGTGAGCCCGTAGACACCGTTGTTCTCCAGCAGGTAGAGCATGTTCAGGTTACGGCGGATGGCGTGGCAGAACTGGCCGAGCCCGATCGACAGCGTGTCGCCGTCACCCGAGAGGCCGATATACAGCAGCTCGCCGTTGGCGGCGTTGGCACCGGTCGCCACCGAGGGCATGCGCCCGTGGACGGAGTTGAAACCGTGCGACGCGGAGGCGAAATAGGCCGGCGTCTTCGACGAGCAGCCGATGCCGGAAAGCTTCGCCATGCGGTGTGGCGGGATGGACAGCTCGAAAACCGCCTGGATCAGCGCTGCAGTGATCGAGTCGTGCCCGCAGCCGGCGCACAGCGTCGACATGCCGCCCTCGTAGTCGCGGACGGTGAGCCCGAGTTCGTTGCGCGGCAGTCCGGGGTGGGAGACCTTTGGCTTCTGCAAAAAGCTCATGCGGCTACTCCGCCTTCGTGGCGAGGCTGTGGGCTGGGGTTGGTGGTCATGCCGCTTTTCCGGCGGCAAGGTCCCGATTGATGCCGTCGACGATCGATGCGGCGAGGATCGGCAGCCCGTCGTAGTGCAGCGTGGCGACGAGCTTCGCCGGGTCGACACGCGTTTCGAGCAGCAGGAGGCTGCGCAGCTGGGCATCGCGGTTCTGCTCGACCACGTAGATGCGCTCGTGCGCATCGAGGAAGTCCTGCACCTGCTGGTTGAACGGGAAGGCCTTCACCCGCAGGTAGTTGGTCGGCACACCGGCCGCAGCGAGCCGGTCGCGCGCCTCGCACACCGCGCCATCGCAGCTGCCGATGGAGATGATGCCGATGCGGTGGCGCTCGCTGTACTCGACCGCCGGTGCGGGGACGTACTGCTTGGCCGTCTCCCACTTGCGGCGCAGGCGATCGACCACCGCCTGGTACTCCTTCGCATCCTCGGTGTACGCGCCGTACATGTTGTGCCCGGAGCCGCGCGTGAAGTAGGCACCCTTGGCGTGCACGCCCGGCAGCGAGCGCCAGGGAATGCCGTCCTTGTCGACATCGAGGTAACGGTGGAACTTCTCGATCTGCTCGAGTTGCTCGCGGCTCATCACCTTGCCGCGATCCGGCTGGTAGCCTGGGTCCCATTTCAGGTCGCGGCACATCCAATCGTTCATGCCGATGTCGAGGTCGGTGACCACGATGACCGGGGTCTGCAACCGCTCGGCCAGGTCGAAGGCCTGCGCCGTGAGGTAGAAGGCTTCCTCGGGATTGGCCGGGAAGAGCAGCACGTGCCGCGTATCGCCATGCGAAGCGTAGGCGCAGGCCATGATGTCGGCCTGCTGCGTGCGCGTCGGCATGCCGGTCGACGGGCCGCAACGCTGCACGTTCACCAACACGGCCGGAATCTCGGTGAAATAGCCATAGCCGAGGAACTCGCTCATCAGCGAGATTCCGGGTCCGCTGGTCGAGGTGAAGGCCCGGGCACCGTTCCAGCTCGCCCCGAGCACCATGCCGATCGCGGCCAGCTCGTCTTCGGCCTGGATGATGGCGACATTCGTGCGCCCGGTCTCCGGGTCCCTGCGCAGGCGCTCGGCATGGCGCTTGAAGGTGTCGATCACCGAAGTCGACGGCGTGATCGGGTACCAGCCGACCACCGTGGCGCCGGCAAACAGGGCACCGAGCGCTGCGGTGCTGTTGCCGTCGATCATGATGTGCCCGCCGGTGGCGTCCATCGGCTGGGCACGGAACGGCAGCGGGCAGGTGAAGTTCTCCTGCGCGTACCGGTAGCCGAGGTCGAAGGCGGCCTGGTTGGACTCCAGCAGCTGCGGCTTGGCCGCGAAACTCTCCTGCAGGAGCGTGCGTACCACCGCCATGTCGAGCTCGAGCAGCGCGGCGAGCACGCCCACGTAGGCGATGTTCTTCATCAGCACCCGCTCGCGCGCCCGCGTGAAGTGCTCGTTGCACAGGCGGGCCAGCGGCACACCGATGATGGTGATGTCCTCGCGCGCGAGCTGCTTTGCCCGTGGCCAGGTGGAGTCGTAGACCAGGTAGCCGCCCGGGGCGACGTCGTTGAGATCCTTGCGGTAGGTTTCCGCATTCATGGCAACCATGAGGTCGACACGACCCGAACGGCAGATGTAGCCATCCCGGCTGGCGCGGATTTCGTACCAGGTCGGCAACCCCTGGATGTTCGAGGGGAAGTAGTTCTTGCCGGCCACGGGGATGCCCATGCGGAAGAACGTCTTCATGAGCAGCGTATTGGCGCTGGCCGAGCCGGTGCCGTTGACGTTGGCGATCTTGATGGTGAAGTCGTTGTCGCGCGGTTGTTTGCTCATGGCGGCGTGTCTTCCGGGCTCACCGCCGACCCATGGCCGGCGGTCGCTCGTGGCAATTCCAGTTGTACTCAGGTCCCAGTGCGGGCGGGGGCCAGCTCGGTGTTGTTCGCATCGGCCGCGTAAGGCACCTTCAGGGTGAACTTCTGCATGTCCCAGGCACCGGTCGGGCAGCGCTCGGCGCACAGGCTGCAGTGGATGCAGAGATCTTCGTCCTTGATCATCACGCGCGCCGTCTGCGGCAGCTCCGCCGAGATGTACAGGGCCTGCTCGAGGTTCACCGCGGGCGCCGACAGGCGCTGGCGCAGGTCGGCTTCGTCGCCGTTGTCGGTGATGGTCAGGCAGCGCGTCGGGCAGATGTCCACGCAGGCATCGCACTCGATGCAGAGCTTCGCGGTGAACACGGTCTGGATGTCGCAGTTGAGGCAGCGCTCGACCTCCTTCACGAACTGCTCGGGTCCGAAGCCGAGTTCGACCTCGAGGTTGAGCTTCGCGAAGCGCTCCTTGAGGCTCACGTGCGGCACGAGTCGGCGCTCGACCGGATCGTAGGCGTTGGAATACGCCCACTCGTGCGTGCCCATCTTCGAGGTGGTGAGGTTCATGCCGTAGGGCGGCCGCTCCTGCAGGTCCCGGTCCTGACAGTAGCTGTGGATCGAGATCGCGGCCTGGTGGCCATGCTCCACCGCCCAGATGATGTTCTTCGGTCCGAAGGCGGCGTCGCCGCCGAAAAACACCCCGGGGCGCGTGCCCTGGTAGGTCACCGGATCGACCACCGGCACCTCCCACTTGTCGAATTCGATGCCGATGTCGCGCTCGATCCAGGGGAAGGAGTTCTCCTGGCCGATGGCGAGCACCACGTCGTCGCAGGGGAACAGCACTTCGCCGACGACCTTCTCGGCGGAAATCCGGCCGCGGGCGTCGAACTCGTATTCCATCTTCTCGAACAGCATGCCGACGAGCCTGTCGTTCTCGAGGACGAAGGACTTCGGCGCGTGGTTGACCACCATCTCGACCGTTTCCGCCTCGGCGTCCTCCAGCTCCCAGGGCGAGGCCTTGAAGAACTGGCGCGGCTTGCGTGCCATCACCTTGACGCTCTTCGCACCGAGCCGCAGCGAGGTGCGGCAGCAGTCCATCGCGGTGTTGCCAACGCCGATGATGAGCACCTTGCCGCCGATCCGGTCGATGTGGCCGAAGGCCACCGATTCCAGCCAGGCGATGCCGATGTGGATGTTCGCGCTCGCCGCGTCGCGGCCTGGCAGCTTGAGGTTCTTGCCACGCGGGGCACCGCTGCCGACGAACACGGCAGCGTAATCCTCGGCGAGCAGTGCCTTCATGCTCGGCACCGGCGTGCCGAGCCGCAGGTCGGCACCCATCCCGACGATCATGCCGATTTCCTCGTCGAGCACTTCGACCGGCAGGCGGAACGAGGGGATGTTGCTGCGCATGAGGCCGCCCGGCACGTCGAGCGCCTCGTAGATCACGACCTCGTAACCGAGGGGTAGCAGGTCATTGGCAACCGTGAGCGAGGCGGGACCCGCGCCGACCAGGGCGACGCGCTTGCCGTTCTTCTGCTGCACGGGCTTCGGCAACAGCGCCGCGACGTCGTCGCGGTTGTCGGCGGCCACGCGTTTCAGTCGGCAGATCGCCACGGGCTTGTCCTCGACGCGACCGCGCCGGCAGGCCGGCTCGCAGGGTCGGTCGCAGACGCGCCCGAGGATGCCCGGGAACACGTTGGTCTGCCGGTTGAGCATGTAGGCGTCGGTGAAACGCCCCTGCGCGATCAGGCGGATGTAGCCGGGCACATCGGTATGCGCCGGACACCCCCACTGGCAATCGACGACCTTGTGGAAGTACTGCGGATCGGTGATGTCGGTTGGCTGCATGGGCGCGCGGCTCGGTGACCCGGCGGTGGTGGGCCGGCTCGTGGGCGTCGAGGAACGAAGATCGATCATGACGGCAAAACGTGCCGGACGGGATTATACATACGGGAAAAACAAAGGATATTGCGGGTTGCACCGTGTCGCGGCACGGTGGAAGAATCGCCCCGCGACCAGCCCCGTGGCCAACGGCCCACACGCTCACCGGAAAAAATCTTGATGTCAAACAAAAACACCCAGGCTGCGGCCATCACGCGCTACGCAGCACTCGCCCTGCAGGTCGCCACGGCCTGCGTCAACGACTGCCCGGATCGCGCGAGTGCGCGTGCACGCATGGCCGAAAGCATCGCGCGCATCCGTCGGTCCGTGGCTGGCAGCAAGGCCTTCGTACGCCAGTTCACCGGCAGCGAGACGCGGCTCGTGGTGCTGCCCGAGTACTTCCTGACCGGCTTTCCCATGGGCGAGTCCATCGCCGAGTGGCGCGACAAGGCCGCGCTCGCCGTCGACGGACCCGAGTACGCCGCGCTCGGCAGCATCGCCCGCGACTTCGACCTCTACCTCGCCGGCAATGCCTACGAGGTCGATCCACACTTCCCCGAGCTCTATTTCCAGTGCTGCTTCATCATCGGCCCGGGCGGCGACGTCATCCTGCGCTACCGCCGCCTGGTCTCGCTGAGTGCCCCGACCCCGGTCGACGTCTGGGACCGCTACCTGGAGATCCACGGGCTCGAGGGTGTCTTCCCCGTCGCCGACACGCCGATCGGCCGGCTCGCCGCCATTGCTTCCGAGGAGATCCAGTACCCGGAGATCGCCCGCTGCCACGCGATGCGTGGCGCCGAGGTGTTCGTCCATCCGACGAGCGAGGTCGGCAGCCCGCGGCTCACCACCAAGGACATTGCCCGCCGCGCCCGGGCGGCGGAGAACCTGGCCTATGTCGTGTCCGCCAACTCGGCGCGGCTCGACCACATACCCATACCCGCCGATTCGGCGAGCGGCATGTCGAAGATCGTCGACTTTCGTGGCGAGGTGCTCGTCGAGGCGGCACCCGGCGGCGAGTCGATGGTGGCCAATGCCACGATCGACCTCGAGGCGTTGCGTGCGGCGCGCCGGCGTACCGGCCTCACCAACATGCTGGTGCGCCAGCCGTTCCAGATATATGCGGAGAGCTACGCGCGTACGGTCTTCCACCCGCACAACCTGCTGCTGCGCGACGGGCAGCCGCAGGTGCCGGAGAAGGGTGAACTCGCGCGCTGGCAGCAGCTCGACATCGAGCGGCTGGACCGGGACGGGGTGATCTGAGGGAGGGGCAGCCGGCCGGCAGGACAGGACTATCCGGTCACCGGCCCGGTGCCGCCGACGCCTGCCCGCCTCACTTGTTCTCGGCGACCGCGAGCTGGATCTCCCGCTCGCGGCGCCGTTCCTGCCGGCGCATCCACAACGCGCCGGCCGTGACGGCGACAGCCACCAGCACCACGAGGATCGTGGCCAGCGCGTTGACGTCCGGGCTGACGCCGAGGCGCACCTTGGAAAAGATCACCATCGGCAGCGTGCTCGAGCCTGGCCCGGCGACGAACTGCGAGATCACCACGTCGTCCCAGGAGAGCGTGAAGGCCAGCAACCAGCCCGAGACGATCGCCGGCAGGATCAGGGGCAGCGTGATGCTGAAGAACACCTTCGCCGGGCGCGCGCCGAGGTCCATGGCCGCCTCCTCCAGCGAGTCGTCGAAGCCCGCGAGGCGCGACTGCACGATCACCGTCACGTAGGCCATCGTGAACGTGACGTGGGCGATGGTGATGGTCAGCACACCACGCCCGGCCGGCCAGCCGAGCAACTGCTCCATGGTGACGAACAGCAACAGCAGCGACAGTCCCGTGATCACCTCGGGCATGACCAGCGGCGCGGTCGTCATCCCGGACAGCAGCGTCCGGCCGCGGAACCGTCCGAAGCGCGCCAGCACCAGGCCCGCGAGCGTGCCGAGAATGACGGCACCGGTGGCCGTCATGGCCCCGATCCGGATCGACAGCCAGGCCGCATCGAGGATCTGTTCGTTGCGGAACAGCGCTACGTACCACTTCAGGGTCGGCGAATTGGCCGCATCCCATACAGTGACCAGCCGCGAATTGTTGAACGAGAAGATCATCATCGACAGGATCGGCGCGTAGAGGAACGCGAACCCGGCGACGAGCACCAGCGGCCGGAACAGCTCCCGGCGCTTCATCGGCTACGCTCCAGATCGCGGGTCTGGAATCGCTGGAACACCATGATGGGGATCACCAGCAGCAGCAGCATCACGATCGCGACCGCGCTCGCCACTGGCCAGTCCCGGTTGGCAAAGAACTCGTCGGACAGCACGCGGCCGATCATGAGCTGGTCGGTGCGCCCGAGCAGCGACGGGATCACGAACTCGCCCACCGCCGGGATGAACACCAGCAGCAGCCCGGCGACGATGCCATCCCGGGACAGCGGCAGGGTGATGCGCAGGAACGCGGTCGTCGGACGCGCGCCGAGGTCGGCAGCGGCTTCGAGCAGCGTCGGGTCGTGCTTCTCGAGGTTGTTGTAGAGCGGCAGCACCATGAACGGCAGGTAGGAGTAGACGATGGCGATGTAGACCGCAAAATCGGTCTGCACGAGCGCGATCGGTTCGTCGATCACGCCGAGCGCAAGCAGGACGCCGTTGATGGGCCCGTTGTTCTTGAGCAGCCCGACCCAGGCGTAGACGCGCAGCAGGAACGAGGTGAACGACGGCAGCATCACCAGCAGGAGGAGCACGCTGCGCCAGGTCGGCGTGCTGCGTGCCATCGCCCAGGCCATGGGGTAGCCGATGGCGAGGCACCAGAGCGCGGACACCGCCGCCACCTTGATCGAGTACCCGTAGGAACTGACGTAGAGATCGTCGGTGAACAGGTACGAATAGTTGGCGAGGTTGAGCTTCAGCGTCAGCGCCTGGCCAGTCACCCACTCGACCAGCGGGCTGTACGGCGGCATGGCGAGACGCACGTCGGCAAACGAGATCTTGAAGACGATCAGGAACGGCACCAGGAAGAACAGCGCCAGCCACAGCCAGGGCACGGCGACGACGAACGCCCGGCCGCTCCAGTGCTGCAGCACGTACTCCGACCAGCTCGCCGGCGCGATGCGGAACAGCCACTCCCACAGCGGCCCCATGCGCCCGGAGGTGAGGCGCGCCCGGGACGACACCGCCGACTGCCGCGACCGGGAACTGCTCATTGCGTCAGCACGATGGGACTCGACGGGTGCCAGGAGAGATACACCGTCTCGTCCCAGCTGATGCGGTCCTCGGCCTGGCGCACGATGTTCGGCCTGCTCACGCGCACCATGCGCCCGCTGTCGATGGCCACCAGGAAGACGGACATATCGCCCATGTAGGCGATTTCCCTGACGACGCCGTGCACCACGTTGTCCGGGCCATCCGGCCGCTCGCGGCCGATATTGATCTTCTCCGGCCGGATGGCGGTCCAGACGGTGGCCTCGGGCGCGGCGCTGATGCCGTGATCGACGTAGACGGTGCCGCCGAGTTCGTGGCTGTCGATGCGCACATGGTCGGGTTCGTCCTCGACCAGCCGGCCCTCGAACATGTTCACCGAGCCGATGAAATCGGCGACGAATTTCGAAGTCGGGTACTCGTAGATCTCGGTCGGCGTGCCGACCTGCACGATCTCGCCCCGGTCCATGACGCCGATGCGGGTGGCGAGCGTCATGGCCTCCTCCTGGTCGTGCGTGACGACGACGAAGGTGACGCCGAGACGCTCCTGGATGCCGAGCAGTTCGAACTGCGTCTTCTCGCGCAGCTTCTTGTCGAGCGCGCCAAGCGGCTCATCGAGCAGCAGCAGCTTCGGCCGCTTGACCAGCGCGCGCGCCAGTGCCACGCGCTGGCGCTGGCCACCGGAGAGCTGGTGCGGCTTGCGCTGCGCAAAGCTGTCCATCCGGACGAGTTCCAGGATCTCGCCCACACGCTGGGTGATTTCGGCGCGCGGGAGCCGCTCCTGCTCCAGGCCGAAGGCGACGTTCTTCGCCACGGTCATGTGCGGAAAGAGCGCGTACGACTGGAACATCATGTTCGCCGGACGCTCGTAGGGCGCAACCCCGGTCATGTCCTGGCCATCGATGAAGATCGAGCCCGCGGTCGGCGTCTCGAAACCGGCAAGCATGCGCAGCAGTGTGGTCTTGCCACAGCCCGACCCGCCGAGCAGACAGAAGATCTCGCCCTGGCTGATGGAGAGGCTGACGTCGTCGACCGCGACGAAGTCGCCGAACTTCTTGGTCACGCGGTCCAGGCGCACGTATTCGCGTGCCTGGGCGAGCGTGCGCCCGTTTCCCGCCTGGGCTTCCGCCATACCGCTCCCCCGCCGGTGGGCCGGCCTATTTCCCGGTCTTGAATCGCGTCCAGGTGCGCGTCAGCTGCCGCGTGAACTCCGCCGATTCGGCCAGATCCGACACCAGCTTGGCCTTGACCTCGGGCGTCGGGTAGATGCTCGGGTCGTTGCGCACGTCTTCGCTCACCAGCGCATAGGAGGCCGCGTTGCTGCTGGCGTAATTGACGAAGCTCGAGTTCTTCGCCGCCACCTCGGGACGCATCAGGTAGTCGATGAACAGGTGAGCATTCAGCGGATGCGCCGCATCCTTCGGGATGGCGAGCATGTCGAAGAACATGATCGCGCCTTCCTTCGGGATGTTGTACCGGATGGTCAGGCCCTTGCCCGCCTCGTCGGCGCGATCGCGGGCCTGCAGCACGTCGCCCACCCAGCCAAGCGCGAGGCAGATCTCGCCGTTGGCGAGGTCTTCGATGTACTTCGAGGAGTTCACGTAGCGCACGTGCTTGCGGATCTTCATCAGCACGTCCTCGGCGGCTGCCAGATCCTCCGGCTTCTCGCTGTTCGCGTCCCGGCCGAGCCAGACGAGCACGGTGCCAAGGACCTCGGAGGGCGCATCGAGGATACTCACGCCACAGTCGGCGAACTTCGCCACCACCGCCGGGTCGTAGAACATGCGCCAGCTGTCGACCGGAGCGTCGGGCATGCGCTTGGCGATCATCTCGACGTTGTAGCCGACGCCCGACGTGCCCCAGAGGTAGTTCACGGAATGGGCGTTGTCCGGGTCGTGTCTGGCGATGACCTGCTGCAGTTCCGGGTCCATGTTCTTGAGGTTCGGCAGCTTCGCCTTGTCGAGGGGCTGGAACACGCCGGCCTTGATCTGGCGCTCCAGGAAGGACGCCGAGGGCACCACGACGTCGTAGCCGGTGGTGCCGGCCAGCAGCTTGGTCTCGAGCACCTCGTTGGAGTCGAAGACGTCGTAGGTGACGTCGATGCCGGTCTCCCTTTCGAAGTCCTCGATGACGCTGTCGTCGATGTAGTCCGACCAGTTGTAGACGTTGAGCGTCTTTTCCGCGTCGGTCTGCACCGCAGGTGTCGTCGATGCTGCCGGCGCCGCGTCCCCAGCCGGGGCGGGGCCGGCTGGCGGTGGGCTGGAATCCCCGCAGGCGGCTAGCAGCAGGCTGGTGGCGAGGGCGAGCGCCGCGGGGCGGGCCTCAGACTGGGGGCGACCGATACGCATGGTTATTCTCCCGGGTTACGAGTCGCAGACGTGGCAACCGGAACCCGCCGGATGGCGCCGCAGGCTGCGGTGACCGACGGGACTTCTTCGTTCGTTAATGACCCTACTCTTCCTCGTCGCTCCACGGCAGCGTGGTAGCAATGGACAGGATGACCCGCTCGTCGTTGCGCAGGATGCCGCTGTCCACCTCGAAGTACTCGTCCGTGTCGGTACCGACGTACTTCAGCTCGACGTCGAAGCGGCCGAAGCTGCGGCCGATGCCGATGCCGTAGTCGAAGTAATCGGCATCGTCGCTGACTCCGTCCAGCTCGGCATCGTCGCTCAGCAGGTCGAAATAGTCGCCAAAGCTGTAGCCCGCGTGCAGGTTGAGCGAAAACTCGGCCGGCAGCGGAAAGCTCGCGTTCGCCTCCAGGTACGACGCCGTTTCGTCGGTGTTGTACAGATCCGGGCTGTACCAGTACTTGACGTCGACCGGCCCGAAGCCGCCGCCAGCGTAGAGTTCCAGATAGTCCTCGGACTCGAACTCGTCATCGTCGGGGTCCAGCGGATTGCCCAGGTTCTCGTCGGAGTCGGGGTAGGTGTACCAGGTGAGGCCGACGTCCCAGCGCCAGCCGCCCTCGGTCTCGCCGGCAAGGCCGGCGAGCAGGTCGAGTTCGAAATGACCGTCGTAGTTGACCAGCGCCGAGGAACCGTCGGCATAGACCTGTTCGCCGTTGAAATCGACGTTGCTCGCCCAGGCGCCGGCATAGAAGTATTCGCCTGCCCAGTCGACCCCGACCTGCAGCGCCGGGTCGCCGTCGCTCTGCGAAATACCACGGAAATCGTAGTCCGTGACAGCGGTGACAGTCACGCTGGTCTCAGCCTGTACCGCCTGTGTGGCCAGCAGCAGGAGCGCTGCGGCTCCGATCGACATTGGTCTCATGGTCGTCCTCCCCCTGGTGTTCGGCGTCCTGCGGCACCGTACCGGTGCCACCGGGTGGCTGCGGGTCCCCGGGCACCGAGTCTAACCGCGCCTCGGCGGGCCAGGCAATGCGCCCGCGGCCGGCCGGGCAATCCGTGGGATCCGTCAAGGAAAAGATCCGGTCGCAGTGGTCTAATGCCGGCTGGCGCACCGCCCGGACCAACCCCGCCCGCGGCGCCGCTCAGCCAGAACAACGACGCGCGACAACCCAGAACAGCTGCCAGCCGGAACCACCACGATGAATGCCCAGGACGTCGTCCAGCTCGACCTCGACACCATGTGCGGCAACCTGCGCGAGGAGTTTGCGCGCCTGTCAGGCCAGCGCCTGCTGCTCACCGGCGGCGCCGGCTTCCTCGGGCATTACTTCGTGCAGGCCGCACTGCACTGGAACAAGCTCAGCCGGGGCGCCCCGATAGAGGTCGTCGTCTACGACAGCTTCGTACGTGGCATGCCAGCCTGGCTCGCGCGCCTGGAACGCGACCCGCAGCTGCGCCTGGTGCGTCACGACATCCGCAATCCGCTGCCGGCCGACATGGGTGACTTCCAGTTCATCATCCATGCCGCTTCGATCGCCTCGCCGACCTACTACCGCAAGGACCCGATCGGCACCATGGATGCCAACGTCAACGGCCTGCGCATGCTGCTCGACTACGCCCGTGCGCAGCAGGCCCGTCCGCGGCCCGTGGCGGGTTTCCTGTTCTTTTCGAGCAGCGAGATCTACGGCGACCCGACGCCCGGGAACATCCCCACGCCCGAGGACTACCGCGGCTTCGTCTCCTGCACCGGGCCACGGGCGTGCTACGACGAAGCCAAGCGCTTCGGCGAGACCCTGTGCGTGAACTTCGCCGCACAGCATGGCGTGCACGTGCGGGTGGCCAGGCCGTTCAACAACTACGGCCCGGGCCTGAAGATCAGCGACCGGCGCGTCATCCCCGATTTCGCGCGCGACATCATGGGCGGCCGCGACATCGTCATGCTCTCCGACGGCGCGCCGAAACGGACGTTCTGCTACTCCGCCGATGCGGTGACCGGTTACTTCAAGATCCTCACGCGCGGTCGCGACGGCGAGGCCTACAACATCGGCGTGGAGACCCCGGAAATCTCGATGGCCGACCTCGCTGGCAAGCTCACGGCTCTGGCCGGAGAGCTGTACGGCTATCGCGGCCGCGTGGTGCGCCAGCAGAGCCAGGAGGCGGCCTACCTCGTCGACAACCCCGGTCGTCGCTGCCCGGTGATCGCCAAGGCGCGCACCGAGCTCGGCTACGACCCGGTGGTATCCCTCGACGAGGGCTTGCGCCGCACGCTGGTCTGGTATGGCGACAACCGCGAAGCCGAGGACGCCTGACCCGGGCCCCGCCACGCTGAGGACGACAAGCACATGAAGGTTTCCATCATTGGCACGGGCTACGTCGGCCTGGTCTCGGGCGCCTGCCTGGCGGAGAAGGGCCACGAGGTCACCTGCGTGGACGTCGATGCCGCCAAGGTGGCGCGCATCAACCAGGGCGTGTCGCCTATCTACGAGCGCGACCTCGACGCCCTGCTGCAGCGGAACCTCGGCACGCGGCTGCGGGCCACCACCGACCTCGGCGCCGCGGTGCTCGACAGCGAACTGTCGCTGATCGCCGTCGGTACGCCTTTCGATGGTCGCCAGATCGATCTCGGCTACGTGCGCGAAGTGGCCCGCCAGATCGGCGTGGTGCTGCGCGACAAGGCGGCCTACCACGTGGTCGTGGTGAAGAGCACTGTGGTCCCGGGGACGACCGACAGCGTCGTGCGGCCGATCCTCGAGCAGGCGTCCGGCCGGCAGGCGAGCCGCGACTTCGGTGTCGGCATGAACCCGGAATTCCTCACCGAGGGCGAAGCGGTCGGTGATTTCATGGACCCGGACCGCATCGTCATCGGCGGCATCGACGCCGCCAGCATCGCTGCCCAGGAACGGCTCTACGCCGGCTTTGCCGGCGTACCGGTCATCCGTACCGGCTGCGCCACCGCCGAGATGATCAAGTACGCATCCAACTCGTTGCTGGCGACGATGATTTCCTTCGCCAACGAGATCGGCAACCTCGGCGCGACGCTCGGCGGCATCGACGTCGCCGACGTGATGCGCGGGGTGCACGCCAGCCGCTACCTCACGGTCACCACCGACGATGGCCGTGCGCTGCGCCCGGGCATCGTCGGGTTCCTCGAGGCCGGCTGCGGCTTCGGCGGCAGCTGCCTGCCGAAGGACGTGAGTGCGCTCGCCGCCCAGGGCGCCGCCGCCGGCAGCCCGATGCCCCTGCTCGGCGCCGTGCTCGAGGTCAACCGCGGCCAGCCGGCGCGCATGCTCGACCTGCTCGGCCGGCACTTTCCAACCCTGGCCGGCGTACGCGTGACGGTACTCGGCCTCGCCTTCCGGCCCGATACCAACGACATGCGCGAGTCCCCGGCGATCCCGATCGTGCGCGCACTGCTCGCCGCCGGCGCCGAGGTCAGCGCCTTCGACCCGGTCGCGATGGAGGAAGCGCGGCGGGTTTTCGCGGGCGAGGCAGTACGCTATGCGTCGACGCTCGCCGATGCGGTGCGCGAGGCCCAGGCGGTGCTGCTGGTGACGCGCTGGGAGGAATTCCGCACGCTGCCGGCCGTGCTCGCCGGCGGCGCCACCCGTCCTGTCCTGGTCGACGGGCGACGGTTAATCGATCCGGGCGCGTGGACGCCGTACGAGGGTATCGGGCGGTCGGTGACGAGGGGCGATCGCCGCTGAAGCCGGCGATCATTGCTCGTGGTCTGATCTGCCTCGCCGTCGCCTGGCTCAGCGCGCCGCATGGCACTCCAGCCGCCGGCCCGGGATTTCGCCGGTCAGGGCACCGTCCTCCCAGGCGACCACGCCGTTGACCAGCGTGCAGCTGACCTGCGAGCGGAAAGTCGTGCCCTCGAAGGGCGACCAGGCCACCTTGTACAGCAGCTCGTCACCGCGCACCTCGGTACCGCGACGCAGGTCGACCAGCGCCAGGTCGGCCCAGTACCCCTCACGGATGTAGCCGCGATCGCGGATGCCGAAGAGGTCGGCCACCGCATGGCTGGTCTTGCGCACGATCGTCTCGAGCGTGAGCGCGCCGTCATGGTAGTGCTCGAGCATCATCGGCAGCGCGTGCTGTGCGAGCGGCAGGCCGGCCGGTGCGCGCAGGTACGACTGCTCCTTCTCGCGCAGGCCGTGCGGGGCATGGTCGGTGCCGACGACGTCGATGCGGTCATCGCGCAGCGCCGCGACCAGCGCAGCGCGGTCGGCTGCGCTCTTCACCGACGGATTGCATTTCATGAGGTTGCCGAGATCCTCGTAGCGGCTGTCGTCGAGCAGCAGGTGGTGCACACAGACCTCGGCGGTGATCCGCTTGCCGGTAACCGGCCCCGGCTCGAACAGCGCCATCTCGCGCGCGGTGGTGAGGTGCAGCACGTGCAGGCGTGCACCGTGGCGCCGCGCCAGGTCGACCGCCAGCGACGAGGAGCGCCAGCAGGACTCGGCCGAGCGGATCTCGGGGTGCGCCGCGGGCGGCACGGCGTCTCCGTAGCGCTCCCGCGCCTGCGCTTCGTTGGCGCGGATCAGCGCAGAGTCCTCGCAGTGCGTGGCGATCAGCAGCGGGCAGTCGGCAAAGATGCGCTCGAGCTGCGCGGGATCGTCGACCAGCATGTTGCCCGTGGAGGCGCCCATGAACACCTTGACCCCGCAGGCCTGCTCCGGACGCAGGGCGCGGATCTCCTCGATGTTGTCGTTGGCGCCACCGAGATAGAAGGCGAAGTTGGCGCGGGCCCGGCCCGCCGCGGCCAGGTACTTGTCGGCCAGTGCCGCGCGCGTCGTGGCGTTGGGAATGGTGTTCGGCATGTCCATGAAGCTGGTGATGCCACCGGCCACCGCCGCCGCTGACTCGGTGGCGATGTCGCCCTTGTGGGTGAGTCCCGGCTCGCGGAAATGCACCTGGTCGTCGATCATGCCGGGCAGCAGGTGACGGCCGCGCGCGTCGATCACGCGGTCGGCGTGCGTGCCGGTCAGGCCAAAGCCGACGCGCTCCAGGCGCCCGTCGCGGACGAACACGTCGCCCTCGGTGATGCTGCCCTCGTTGACGATGCGGGCATTGACGATGAGCAGGGACTGGTTGGTCATGGCTGGCTGAATCGGTCCGTGGCTGAAACGAGTTCGTGGATGATGCCGGGCTCGAAGGCCGAGTGCCCGGCATCGGCAACGATGCGCAACTGTGCCTCGGGCCAGGCGCAGTGCAGGTCCCAGGCGGAGGTCATGGGACAGACGATGTCGTAGCGGCCCTGCACGATCACGCCCGGGATGGCACGGATGCGGCCAACGTCGCGCAGGATCTGGTCGGGCGCATCGAGGAAGCCGCCGTTGACGAAATAGTGGGCTTCGATGCGGGCCAGCGCCAGCGCGAATTCGTCTGCGCCGAAGCGTTCGACGGTGGCGCCCGACTCGAGCAGGTGGCTGGTGGCACCCTCCCATACCGACCAGGCGCGTGCCGCGGCCTGGGCCACCGCCGGATCGGGGCCGGTCAGGCGGCGGTGGAAGGCGCGCAGCAGGTCGCTGCGCTCGGCCGGTGGAATCGGCGCCAGGTACTCCTGCCAGCGGTCCGGCCAGATCTCGCTCGCCCCGTGCTGGTAGAACCAGTGCAGCTCGGCCGGGCGCAGCATGAAGATCCCGCGCAGCAGCAGCGCCGTGACGTGCTGCGGGTGCGTCTCGGCGTACACCAGCGCGAGCGTGCTGCCCCAGGAACCACCGAAGACCAGCCAGCGCTCGATGCCGAGGTGCTCGCGCAGCCGCTCCATGTCGGCGACCAGATCCTGCGTCGTGTTCTCGCGCAGTTCAGCGTGCGGGCGGCTGCGCCCGCAGCCACGCTGGTCGAACAGCACCACGCGGTAGCGCGACGGGTCGAAGAACCGGCGCGGCGTGACATCGCCACCGGCGCCCGGTCCACCGTGCACGAACAGCGCCGCTACGCCCTGCGGATTGCCGCATTCCTCGTAGTAGACATCGTGCAGCGGCGAGACCCGCAGGTAGCCGCTGCGATACGGTTCGAGCGCGGGATACAGGCCGCGGCGCTCGGCGGTGCTGGGCGGGACGGCGGGCATGCCGGCAGTATAGCGGGCGGCGCTGCGGCAGGTGGTCGCTCGCACGGTGGTGGCATCTGCACCGCTGCTAGAATCCCCGCCCTGTCACCCCTGCCTGGCGATCGCGAGCATGCGCACCACCTCGATGGCGACCGGATTCCTCTGTTTTCTGGCGCTCGGCGTCACCGAACTCACCGGCGCCGCCGCCAGGCCCGGCATCGACATCCCCTACCGCCGGGAAGTGCTCGACAACGGGCTCACCGTCATCGTCCACGAGGACCGCAAGGCGCCGGTGGTGGCGGTGAACATTTGGTACCACGTCGGCTCGAAGGACGAGGTGCGGGGACGCACCGGCTTCGCGCACCTGTTCGAGCACCTGATGTTCCAGGGCACCGAGCACTACGACGACGAGTTCCTCAACGCCCTGGAGAGCCTTGGCGCCACCGAATTCAACGGCACCACCTGGTTCGACCGCACCAACTACTTCCAGACGGTGCCGAAGAACGCGCTCGACAGCATCCTGTGGCTGGAATCCGAGCGCATGGGGCACTTCCTCGGCGCCATCACCCAGGCGCGGCTCGACGAGCAGCGCGGTGTGGTGAAGAACGAGAAGCGCCAGGGTGACAACCAGCCATACGGCCGCGTCTGGGAGGTCCTGCAACCGGCGCTGTTCCCCGCCGACCACCCCTACTCCTGGGAGACCATCGGCTCGATGGCGGACCTCGACGCCGCCACGCTGGAGGATGCGCGCAACTGGTTCAAGGCCTGGTATGGCCCGAACAACGCGGTGCTCGCCATCGCCGGCGACGTCGACACCGACGAGGTGCTGCGCAAGGTGCGCCTTTACTTTGGCGACATCGCGGCGGTCCCGCCGGTGACGCGCGCGGGGCTGTGGATCCCGCGGCACACCGTCGAGCGCAACATGACCATGCAGGATCGCGTGCCGCAGGCACGCCTGTACCGCGCCTGGACCGCACCGCAGTGGGGCAGCCGTGACGCGCAGCTGCTCGGACTCGCCACCGCCGTGCTCGCCGGCGACAAGAATTCCCGCCTCTACCAGCGGCTCGTGTACCGCGATCGCCTGGCGAGCGACGTGCAACTCGGCGTGATGCCGCTCGAGATCGCGGGGGTCAGCTATCTGCAGGTCTCGGCACAGCCGGGCATCGCGCTCGAGACGATCGACCAGGCGGTACGCGAGGAACTCGCGACCTTCGCCGCGAAGGGACCGACGCGCCGCGAACTCGAGCGCGTCACCACGCAGCTGCGCGCGGGGTTCCTGCGCGGCATCGAGCAGGTCGGCGGCTTCAGCGGCAAGGCCGGCATCCTCGCCGAGAGTCAGGTGTTCGGCGGATCCCCCGACGCCTGGAAACGCGACCTCGCCGTGGTCGACGCCGCACGCCCCGAGGACCTGCGCAACGTCGCGGCCGAGTGGCTCGGCGGCGGGGCGGTCACGTTGCAGGTGCTCCCCTGGTTGCCTGGTCAGGCGGCTGCCACCGGCGCCGACCGCAGCGCCATGCCACCAGCCGGACCGCCACCCGACATCGGCTTTCCGCCGGTCGAGCGCATGCAGCTCGCCAACGGCCTCGACGTGATCCTCGCACCGCGACCCGGCACCGGCCTGGTCGAACTGGATCTCGTCCTCCAGGGTGGCTACGCCGCGGATCCGCAGGGGCGGCCAGGGACGGCCAGCGTCACCATGGCCATGCTCGACGAAGGCACGCGCCGACGCAGCGCACTGCAGATCAGCGAGGAACTGGCCCTGCTCGGCGCCGAACTTGGCACCGGTGCGAGCCTCGACAACGCCTCGGTACATCTCTCGGCGCTGCGCGACCGGCTCGAGCCGTCGCTGGCGCTCTTCGCCGACGTCGTGCTCGAGCCGACCTTCCCCGCGCAGGAACTCGAGCGGCTGCGTGGCATCTTCCTCGCCGGCCTGAAACAGGAGCAGAACCGCCCGAACTCGATGGCGTTGCGGGTGCTGCCGCAGCTGCTCTACGGCGAAGGCCATCCCTACGCGCAGCCGCTCACCGGCACCGGCACCGAGGCCTCGATCCGGGCGCTGTCGAGCGCCGATCTGGCGGCATTCCACGCGAGCTGGTTCAGGCCCGACCATGCCGCCCTCGTCGTGGCGGGCGACACCACGCTCGCGGAGCTGCGTCCGCTGCTCGAGCGCCTGTTCGCGGGCTGGCAGCGCGGCGAGGTACCGTCGCTCACGATCGGTCCGGCTCGCCCGGCAGCGAGCGACGTGCTCTACCTGCTCGATCGCCCCGGCGCCGACCAGTCGGTGATCTTCGCCGGCCAGACGCTGCCGCCGCGATCCAGCACGGAGGAATTCGCGCTCCAGACCCTGAACAACATCCTCGGCGGACAGTTCTCGGCGCGCCTGAACATGAACCTGCGCGAAACCAGGCACTGGTCCTACGGTGCCTACAGCGTGCTCATGGACGCGCGCGGCGAGCGGCCGTACTTCGCCTACGCTCCAGTCGAGACGGCCCACACGGCGGATGCGCTGCGCGAGTTGCGCGGCGAATTCACCGGCATCACGGGAGCGCGCCCGGCAACGGCCGCCGAACTCGCCCGCGTACAGACGACCGAGGTGCGGTCGCTGCCGGGCCGCTGGGAAACGGCCGGCGCCGTGGTCGGCGCGCTCGCCGAGAGCGTGCGACTCGGGCTACCCGACGACTACTGGCAGACCTATGCCGCCGGTGTGCGCAGCGTGACACTCGCCGACGTCGACCGGGTAGCGCGCCGGGACCTGCGCCCCGGCAACCAGATCTTCGTCGTGGTCGGCGACCGCACCCGCATCGAGGACGAACTCGGCAAACTCGGCTTTGCCGGGATCCGCCTCCTCGACGCTGGCGGCGCAGCGCCTTGATTGGCTCACCAGCCTATGCAAAATACCCGCGCCATCCGCGCTTCCCGCCGGTGGCCCGGCACGATTCCGTAGCCGTGCACCGCTGGTCGACCGGCTCGAGGACCCACGATGATCAGGGCTGAATCACTCACCAAGCTGTACGGCGCCCTGCGCGCTGTCGACGGCATCAGCTTCACCGTCCAGCCCGGCGAGGTGCTCGGTTTCCTCGGGCCGAACGGCGCGGGCAAGACCACGACCATGCGGATGATCGCCGGCTTCGTGCCGCCGACCAGCGGGCGTGCGGAGATCTGTGGTTTTCCTGTAGACGACCAGCCGATCGCGGCGCGGCGCTGCCTGGGCTACCTGCCCGAAGGCGCACCATGCTACGGGGAGATGACGCCGCGGCAGTTCCTCGGCTTCATCGCCAGGGTGCGCGGTCTCGACGGGGAACGCCGCCGCAGCCGCCTCGACGACGTGATCGCCCGCCTGCACCTCGGCCGGGTCCTCGACCAGCGCATCGAGACGCTCTCCAAGGGCTTTCGCCGCCGTGTCGGCCTCGCCCAGGCCATCGTCCACGACCCGCCGGTGCTCATCCTCGACGAGCCCACCGACGGCCTCGATCCGAACCAGAAACACGAGGTGCGTGAACTGATCAACGCGATGGCAAAGGACAAGATCATCGTCATCTCCACGCACATCCTCGAGGAGGTCGAGGCGGTGTGCACCCGCGCCATCATCATCACGGCCGGGCGCATAGTCGCCGACGAGACCCCGGCGGCACTGATCCGCCGCTCGCGCCACCACAATGCCGTCACCCTGCGCTTCGAGCAGGCGGCACCGTTGCGCGAGGCGGCTGCCGAACTGCGCGGCCTGGCCGACGTCGAGCATGTCGAGCTCGACGAGGCCGCACGCGCGGTCACGGCCTTTCCGCGCGGCAGCGCGCTCATCGTCACCGCCGTCGCCGATCTCGCCGGAGCGAAGGGCTGGCCGCTGTCGCAGCTGCACCTGGAATCGGGGCGCCTCGACGAGGTATTCCGCAGCATCACCGAGCAGGAGGCTGCCTGATGGGCGGGATTCGCATCATTGCCGGGCGCGAACTCGCGGCCTATTTCGCCACGCCGCTCGCCTACGTCTTCATCGTCATCTTCCTGGCGCTGATGGGCGTGTTCACCTTCTACCTCGGCGGCTTCTACGAGCGCGGCCAGGCCGACCTCGTGCCGTTCTTCAATTTCCACCCCTGGCTCTACCTGTTCCTGGTGCCGGCGATCGCCATGCGCCTGTGGGCGGAGGAACGCAAGTCCGGCAGCATCGAACTGCTGATGACCCTGCCGGTGAGCACCGCTGCAGCGGTGATCGGCAAGTTCCTCGCCGCATGGATATTCACCGCACTCGCGCTGGCGCTGACCTTCCCGGTCTGGCTGACCGTCAACTACCTCGGTGACCCCGACAACGGCGTGATCCTCGCCGCCTACCTCGGCAGTCTGCTGATGGCCGGCGGCTTTCTCGCCATCGGCTCGTGCCTCTCGGCCGCCAATCGCAACCAGGTGGTCGCCTTCATCATCACGGTGGTGGTCTGCTTCCTGTTCCTGCTGGCCGGCTTCCCCGTGGTGCTCGATTTCTTCTCCGGCTGGGCGCCGCAGGCGCTGATCGACACGGTGTCCGGGCTGAGTTTCCTCACCCACTTCAACGCCATCAGCAAGGGCGTCATCGACCTGCGCGACGTGTTCTACTTCGCCAGCGTGATCATCGCCTGGCTGTACGCCACCACCGTGGTGCTCGAGATGAAGAAGGCCGACTGACGGAGCCCCCATGAGCAGCGCTACCCGTGCCACTTTCGCCCGTCTCGGCCTGCTGGCCGTGGCGGTCATCTTCGTCGTGGCGGTCTCGCTCGCCAACATGATCCTGCGCGGCGCCCGCCTCGACCTCACCGAGAACCAGCTCTACACGCTCGCGCCCGGCACCGAACGCGTCCTCGGCGGCATTGCCGAGCCGATCCACCTCTACTTCTTCTTCTCGGACAAGGCGACCACCGACATCCCCTACCTGCGCGCCTATGCGGGCCGGGTGCGGGACATGCTGCGCGAACTCGCGCAGGAGTCGCAGGGCAAGCTGCAGGTCACGGAGATCGATCCGGTACCGTTTTCCGACGAGGAAGACCGCGCCACGCAGTTTGGCCTGCAGGGCATCCGGATCGAGACCACGGCCGATCCGGTCTTCATGGGTGTGGCCGGCACCAACAGCGTCGGCGACGACGAGATCATCGCCTTCCTCGACCCGACCAAGGAAGCGTTCCTCGAGTATGAGCTCGCCAAGCTCGTCTACTCGCTCGCCAACCCGAAGCGACCGGTCGTCGCGCTGCTGAGCAGCCTGCCGATCAGCGCCGGGTTCGACCCGATGACCCAGCAGATTCGTCAGCCTTGGGCGATCGTCGCCCAGCTGCGCCAGCTCTTCGACGTGCGCCAGCTCGACGCGGCAGCGACCAGCATCGCCGACGACGTGCAGGTCCTGATGGTCGTGCACCCGAAGGCGTTGTCCGAGCAGACGCTCTACGCCATCGATCAGTTCATCCTGCGTGGCGGCCGCGCCATGCTCTTCGTCGACCCCTGGGCGGAGATCGACCCGGGCGCGCCCGACCCGATGGATCCGTCGGGCTCGACACCGGGCGGGCGCAGCTCCGAACTCGCGCGCCTGCTCACCGCCTGGGGCGTCGGCGTCGATACCGGCAGCTTCGTCGGTGACGACCGCTGGGCGCTGCAGGTCATGGGCCCGGCCCAGCGCCCGGTGCGCGACATCGGTCTCGTCGGCGTGCCACCCGAGGGGCTCGATGCCGACGACGTGGTCACCGCCGGCCTGAGCCTGCTCAACTTCGGTTTTGCCGGTTCGATCACGCTCGACGAGAAGGCCGCCGCGACTCTCACCCCGCTCGTGCACTCGAGCGACCTCGCGGCACCGGTCGCCACGGCCGCGCTCGGCTTCGTCACCGACCCGCAGATGCTGCGCGAGGGATTCAAACCGACAGGCAGGCAGTACACGCTGGCGGCACGCATCTCGGGCAAGCTGACGAGCGCCTTCCCGCAGGGCGCGCCGGGCGGTACCGTGGCAGGTGGCAAGCCGCACGTCGCTGCAGCTGCGGAAGCGGTGAACGTCGTGCTCGTCGCCGATGTCGACTTCCTCAGCGACCGGCTCTGGGTGCAGACGCAGAACTTCTTCGGCCAGCGTCTCAACAACGCCTTCGCCAACAACGGCGATTTCGTCGTCAACGCGCTCGACAACCTGGTTGGCAGCAGCGACCTCATCGGCATCCGCGGGCGCGCGGCGTTCACGCGGCCGTTCACCCGCGTCCAGGAGCTGCGCCGCGTCGCCGAGGACCGCTTCCGTGTCACCGAGGAGCGCCTCCAGGGCGAACTGCGGGAGACCGAGGAGAAGTTGACTGCACTCCAGGCCGGTCGCGAGGACCGCAACGCCATGATCCTCAGCCCCGAGCAGGAGCAGGAACTGGAGCGGTTCCGCGACCAGCGCATCGGGATTCGCAAGGAACTGCGCCAGGTGCAGCGCAACCTCGATCGGGACATCGAGCGTCTCGGCGACTGGCTCAAGGCCATCAATATCGGCCTGGTGCCGCTGCTGATCTCCATTCTCGGCATCGTGCTGGTCATTGCCCGGCGGCGGCGCCACACCGGGACGACGGGATCATGAACAGCCGCACGCTCGTCACGCTGCTCGCCACCCTCGCGGTACTGGTGGCACTGGCCATTGCCGTCACGTTCTCCGAGCGACCCGAAACGGCGGGCGGCGACCTGCTCGTCCCGGGCCTGAAAGACCGGCTCAACGACGTCGGGCGCATCGTGGTGCGGGCAGCCGGTGACAAAACCGTGGCCACGCTGGAGCGGCGCGACGCCGGCTGGGTGGTGGTCGAGCGCGATGCCTACCCCGCCAATGTGGGACGCATCCGCGGCAACCTGATCGCCCTGGCCGAGGCACGCCTGCTCGAGGAAAAGACCTCCAATCCGGAGTTCTACGGGCGGCTCAAGGTCGAGGATGTCGACAAGGACACGGCCGGTGGCCTGCGGCTCGACGTCGGGGCCGGCGAGCAGGTCACCAGCGTCATCATCGGTACCACCGGCGTCGGTGGCGGAGACCGCGCCTACGCGCGCCGCGTCGGCGAAGCCACGAGCTGGCTCGTCAGCGGCAGCTTCGACCTGCCGAAGGAAGCCGCCGATTGGCTCGACCGGCAGGTCGTCGACCTGCCGGCTGCGCGCGTGCATGCCGTGACGATTACCCACCCGGATGGAGCCGTCGTGCACATCGAGAAAGCGACGCGCGAGGCAACCGAATTCACCGTGAGCAGCGTACCCGCCGGCCGCGAACTCGCCTTCCCTGCGGTCGGCAATGCCATCGGTGCGGCGCTCGCGGGTCTCGAGTTCGACGGGGTGGAAGCGGCCCAAGGCTTTGCGCCCGGCGACGTGAAACCGGTGATCGCGCGCTTCGAGACTTTCGATGGCCTCGTCGTCGAAGTCCGCAGTTTCCGCCTTCCGGCTGGCCTGCGCCTGCGCTTCAGTGCGACGGCGGATGCAGCGCTCGCCGGGCGCTTCACGCCCGCGCCCGCCGCGACACCGACCACGCCGGCCGCAGCGCCAGCAGCCGCCGCCACGGCAACGCCGCCGACGTCTGCCCCCCCGGCACAGGACTTTGCGGCGGTCGAGGGCGAAGCCGCGCGGCTGCAGGCCCGTTTCGCCGGCTGGGTGTACTCGGTGCCGGGTTACAAGTCCGAACAACTCACGCGCAGCATGGCCGACCTGCTGGTCTCGCCGCTCACCGGGCCGCCGAAACCGCTCTGACCGGTGCCCCGCCTCAGCCGGACGGGTACGCCGCGGCGTGTCCGTCCGGGCAACGCTGGATCTCGATCGTGGCGTGCCTGATCTCCGCGTGCTGCGCGAGCCGGTCGCGGATCGCCGCCGGCGTCAGTCCCGCATCGTGCGTCACCACCGTCAGGGCACAGGCGAAGGCGTCCTTGCCGACGCGCCACACGTGCAGGTCCGTGATCCGGGTGTCGCCGGCCTCCGGGCCGGTTTCCACCGCGGCACGGATCTCAGCCACGACCGGGTGATCCATTTCGCGGTCGAGCAGCACGGTCGCGGTCTCGGTCAGCAGCTTGCGCGCCCAGGTGCCCACCAGCACGGCGCCGACGAGGCCCATCGCCGGATCGAGCCAGCCCCAGCCCCACCACCAGCCGCCGAACAGTGCGGCAATCGCCAGCACGGACGTGGCCGCATCGGCAATTACGTGCAGGTAGGCAGCTCTGAGGTTCAGGTCGTGGTGTTCGTCCGGACCGGCGGCAGTCAGCTCATGCCCGTGATCGTGATCGTGGGCAGCGTCGTGGTCATGCCCATGGTCGTGACCATGATCGTGGTGGTGCGCCTTGCCGAGGATCAGCGCGCAGGCGACGTTGACCGCGAGACCGATGCAGGCGATGACGATGGCCTCCTGGTAGCGGATCTCCTGCGGCTCGATGATCCGCGCCACCGAAGCCACGACCATGAATGCGGCCACCCCCAGCAGGAACAGCGCGCTCGCGAAGCCGCCGAGGATCTCGATCTTCCAGGTACCGAAGGCGAAACGCGGATCACGTGCGTAGCGCCGCGCTGCGGCGTAGGCGAAGGCGCTGAGACCGATGGCGAGCGCGTGCGAGCTCATGTGCCAGCCGTCGGCGAGCAGCGCCATCGAGTTGAACCACCAGCCGGCGACGATCTCCACCACCATGGTGACCGCGGTGATCCACATGACCAACCGGGTGCTGCGCTCGGCGACCGGGTTGCCCTGGTCGAAGACGTGGTCGTGATGCCACGCGGCGAGGTTCTCGGTATGCATGATGTCACTGTCACCGGATGCCGGCCCCGCGGCCGGTTGGTTCCGGTTTTTACCACAGCAGGCCAAAGACTGTCGCTGCCACGCCTGCCCGCGCCGCGGCTCCGCCGCCAGGCTGGCCGGTGACGGTGCGGGCGGTGTATCTTGTCCCGGTCGTGCCCACCCCCCCGGACAATGCCAGCCGCACGGCGCCGCCCGGCAATCACCACCCGCTGGCCTCGGCGCTCTCCGACCTCGCCGAGTTCGACGCGCTGCTCGACGCGGCGGTCGACGCCATCGTCGCCATCGACCAGCAGGGCCAGATCATCCGCTTCAACAAGGCGGCCGAGGACATGTTCGGCTACTCGGCGGCCGAGGTCGACGGCAAGCCGCTCAACATCCTCATGGGCCCGACCGAGGTCACCGACCATCAGAAGTTCGTCGACCGCTACCTGCGCACGCGCGCCGGGCGCATCATCGGCCGCGGTCGCGAGGTCGTCGCCCGCCGGCGCGATGGTGCGGAGTTCCCCGCCTCGCTCTCCGTGGGCGAAGCCCGCTCGCCGCAGGGCCTGCGCTTCATCGGCCTGATCCGCGATCTCACCAGCCAGAAACAGGCCGAGGAGGAAGCGCTGCGACATCGTGAGCAGCTCATGCACGCCAGCCGCCTCACGACCATGGGTGAGATGGCCGCCGCCATGGCCCACGAGCTCAACCAGCCGCTCGCGGCCATCGCGACCTACACGGCCGCGTGCCAGCGCCTCCTCGCCGTGGGCGACTGCTCGCATACCGAAGTCCTGACGGCCCTGCGCGAGATCGGCGCCCAGGCGCACCGCACCGCCGAAGTCATCCAGCGGATGCGCGATTTCACTCGCAGCCGGGCTTCGCTGCGCAAGATCGTGCATCTGCAAGCGCTGGTGGACGAGGTTCGCCCGCTGGCCGAACTCGACGCCAAAGCGAACCACGTGCGGTTGTTCATCTACATCGCCCCCGACCTGCCGGCCATCAATGCCGACGGCGTGCAGATCCAGCAGGTGATCCTCAACCTGCTGCGCAACGGCGTCGACGCGATGCGCGACGTCCCGGAAGCCAACCGGCTGCTGCAGCTGCAGGCCCGCGCCGAGTCGCCGCGCATGCTGCGCGTGGAAACCATCGATCGCGGCCACGGCGTGCCGGAGGCGGTGCGGGAGCAGCTGTTCACGCCGTTCTTCACCACGAAGGAAAAAGGGATGGGGATGGGGCTCGCGATCAGCCGCTCCATCATCACCGCACACGGCGGCAAGCTCGACTGCAGCAACAACCCGGACGGCGGGGCCAATTTCTTCTTCACCCTGCCGACGGCGATCGAGACCTGAGGGTCACCGAGTCCGCTCCCGGGCTCGCCGGGAGCAGCGCCGTGGCGGGTGCCGGCAGGCACTACGGAGAGCTGCTCAGGCGAAGCAGGGCCCGTGCAGCCAGCTCACCAGCGTGTGGCGGGTGCCCTGCGTCACCGGGTCGACGCGATGCAGGAGGTAGGAGGGAAAGATCGCCGTGACACCCTGCGCCGGCCGCAGCGGTTCGCTGCCGTCCATGAAGCGCAGTTCACCGCCCATGTACTCCTCCGGCGGCGTCAGGAAAGTGACCAGCGACAGCTTGCGGGAAGCCGTCAGCCCTGCACCGAGGTCCATGTGCCAGTCGAAGAAGCCGTCCGGCGTGTACTCGAGCACGTGCATGGTCATCAGGTCGCCGAGACGGAAACGGTAGGCCCGTTCGTTGGCCTCCAGCGCCATCTTGCGCAGGCGCTTGTAGATCCAGGCGAACTCCCGGTTGAGCGGCACCTCACGCTCGCCGGTGCGGCGCAACTGGTAGTCAATGCGCGAACCGGCTCCGCTGTGGTCGGTGATCTCGGCCTGCGAGGCCGGCAGCGGCAGGCTGCTGATCCAGAGGCACTCGTCACGGGTGAAGACGTCGGGCACCTGCCCGACGGCCGTCATGTAGGCGTTTTCCACGAATATCGCTCCGCGTACCGTCGGGGCTTCAGGGTGCCGGGACGCCCACCACGGCGTGGAGCCGTTCGAGGAAACGGCGTTCCCCGGCACTGACGCGCTCCCCGCCGAAGCCGAGAAAATCGCCCTCCTTCGACGCGCGGGCGACCCTATCGGCGAGCCAGGCGAGCATCTTGCGGAAGTCGCTGTCGTCATCGGTGGCCTGGTGCGCCTGCAATGCCGCCAGTGCAGCACCCACGGCCTCGAGTGCCGCATCCTGCAATCGACTGGCAACGTCGACCGGCTCCCCGACCGGCTTCAGCGCGGCATGCAGGTCCTGATGCGCCGCGCGGACCTCCTCCGGCGCGAGCAGTTCGCGGATCAGCCGGTTGTTGGCGCGGGTCGCTTCCGCGAAGGCCCCGGCGGCCGCCATGCCCTCGGACAGGCTGCCGAACAGGCCGCTGTTGCCCGCAGCGGCCGTGGCCAGCGCCACGAACTGGGGCGCATTGCGCAACGCGCACCACTCCGCGGCCGAAAAGTCGCTCTTCGCCGGCATGGGCCCCTCAGACGATCGCGCTCATCATCTGCGTGGTGAAGTCGAGGTACAGGCCGTCGGAACGTCCGTCGAAGTACCGGCTGGTCGCCCGTGCATGGCTGAAGTGCTCGGTGTGGCTGAAACCAAGGTTCCGCAGCGTCTGCTGCAGGTCGGCCGGCCCGAACCGGCACAGCCACGGCTCGCCGAAGCGCTGCACGAAGGCAGTAATCGAGCGCATCGCCTGGCGCTCGGTGTCATTCAACTCGGCGTCGTCCATGACGAAGTCGAAGACGATCTGGCTCGACGGCGGCAGGCCAGCGACGAAACGGAACACCTCGAGCACCGACTCCCGGTTCAGGTAATAGGAGACCCCGAGCCAGGAGAAGAACGCGGGCCGCTTACGGTCGAAACCGCAGGCCACCAGCCGCTCGCCGAGCGCGTCCTTCTCGAAGTCCACGGGGACGTGATGGAGGCGCTCGCTGAACGACACGTCGGCCGCACGCAGCCGCTCGAGCTTCCAGCGCTGCGTATCAGGATGATCCACCTCGAAGGTGTGCACCCCCTGCGCGGGATGTCCGGGACGGTACGGCGAGGTATCCAGTCCCGCACCGAGCAGCACGTACTGCCCGACGTCGCGGCCGATCGCCGCTTTCAGTTCGTCTTCGGCGAAGCGGCTGCGCATGCAGATGAGCGAACGCGCCTTCACCAGCGGTGCGCTGGCGAGCCGCTCGCGGTCACCCTCGAGCCGCTCCGCGAAGCCCGGCCCGAGCAGCGTCGCTGCCAGCGGATCCTCGAGGATTTTCGGCTGTCCGTCGAGCACCATGTGTACGGCCCGGAGATAAGCCGAGCCTTCAGCCATGCGGCTGTGTTTGCCTGTTTCCACGTGTGGTCCTTCCCTGTTGGCGAGGGCAGGCCGGAAGTATAGGGCCAAGCGCGCGACGATCGAACCCTGGCGTGACCTAGCGCGGTTTCGCCCCGTTCAGGTCCTCGAACAACCGGCGCGCAGCGATCGTCGCCGCTTCCATGAACGGCGCCGGGTCTTCCGCGGCCGAGTCGTAGGCGTAATTCAGTTCGGCACTGCCCTCCCAGGCCACGCCACCCGTGCGGCTGTCCCAGATCTGCGCGAATATGCGCAGGTTGGCCTGCTTGGTGTCGACCAGGCGCAGGCCGAGGAAGCTGAAGCGGCCACGGCTGGCCTGCTGGAACTCGGCGAGGCTCATCTGCACGAGGTAGCGTACCCCGCCGATCTCGCCGACCTGGCGCAGCACCGAGCCTTCGAGGATGCCGGTCTCGAGATAGTCGCGGTACATGCGCTTGTACTGCTGGTCAAGGTCGGCAGCATTGACCGCGCTGAGGATTGCCGGCAGCGGCACCACCTTCACGCCCGGGCGTGCGAGCTGCAGCTGCCGGGCGAAGGCATGCGCCAGCGCCTGCTTGTCCGCCTCGCGACCCGTGGCTGCGGCCGGGGTCAGAAAACCGATGCCTTCACGCTCGAGCGCATCGGGTTCGAGCGTGAGGTTGTTGTGGTCGACCTCGTAGCGCACCTGGTCGGTGAAACTGCAGCCGGCGGCAAGCAGCGCAAGTCCGAGCGCGACCAGGGCGCCTGCGGTCCGGCGACCGGTTCGCTGCACGTGCACTCGGGCCATGCTGTCCACGCGACTATTGTCGCGCCTGGCGGTGCGGGCGTCGAATCGATCGCCCGCGTACAGCAGCTGTCGCCCTGGAGCTAGTCCTGACGCGGGCTGCCGACACCCATGCGGTCGAACACGTCGCCGCTCTCGCTGAAATGGTGGTGCAGCGCTGCCAGCACATGCCCGATCACGAGCACAGTGAGCACGATCCAGACGGTCTCGTGAATCCCGCGCCAGAAGGCCTCGAGACCGGGGTCGGCCGACACCAACGCCGGCAGGCTGAACAACCCGAACGGACTGATCGTCGCACCATCCGCCTGCGACATGACGATCCCGGCGACGACCTGCACCAGCACGATCCCGTAGAGCCCCCAATGCAGGACATGCGCAGCCAGGCTCATCCAGGCGGGACCGGGCAGGTCGGCTGGCTGCAGATTGGCCAGCTTCCAGGCCACGCGCAGCAGGAGCAGGCCACCGATCAGCACGCCGAAGGAGCGGTGCAGCCAGATGGTGAAGTCCCGGTCGGCCTCGGGCATCGTCTCGATGTTGAGCGCGAGGAAGGTGGTGAGCCCGATCAGCAGGAACATCGACCAGTGGAAGAACCGGGCGACGAGCCCGTAGCGCCGCGCCGTATTGCGCCATTGCATGTCCGCGACTCCACCGGCTGGGGGGCACGCGACTGCGGGCACCGCCGCGTGCCGCCAGCATGCGGCAGCAGCGGCGCCGGCAACCGGGTCAGGTTCGCGAAGCCTCGAAGATGCCCTGCACCGACTCGTCCATCGCCTCGTCGAAGGCGGCATCCGACAGCTGTGCCGTGAGCCCCTCGACCAGTGCGCGCGAGAAGCTTGCGACCATGGCCCGCTGACGGGCGAGGCGCCGGTTGGCCTCCTGCCGCGAATAACCGCCCGACAGCGCGACCACGCGCAGCACATTGCGATGGGCGATGCAGTCGGCGTACAGGTTGTCCTGCTCGGGCAGGGTGAGCTTCAGCATCACGAGCTGATCGGCTGCGAGCTTGTCGAGCTGCGCCATGATGCCGGCCTTCAGCAGCTTCTCCGCGCCAGCCTTGTCCGGGCACTTGATATCCACCTCGGGCTCGATGATCGGTACGAGTCCGGCGGCGACGATCTGGCGGCCGACCTCGAACTGCTGCTGCACGATCGCGGTGATGCCGGCGGCATTGGCCTGCTTGATCACCGAGCGCATCTTGGTGCCGAAGATCCGCTTGCCGCGCGCCTTGGCGAGCAGGGCATCGAGGGCGGGCATCGGCTTCATCAGTTGCACGCCGTCGTGCTCCTCGGCGAGGCCCTTGTCGACCTTGAGGATCGGCACCACGCGCTTGACGTTCCAGAGATAGTCGGCCGTCGCCTGGCCCTGGATGTCGCGATCCATGGTGTTCTCGAACAGGATCGCGGCCAGGATGCGATCGCCGTTGAAGGCCGGCGTGGTGATGATGCGGGTGCGCATCTGGTGCACCATGGCATACATCTGCTCCTCGCCCGACCAGGCGTCGTTGCCGATTCCATAGAGGTTCAGGGCCTTCGGCGTACTGCCACCGCTCTGGTCCAGGGCCGCGATGAACCCGTCCTGGGTCCGCATCTTGCGCTTCTGCTGCTCGAACGTCTTCACGATCAGATCTCCCGGAAAAACAACGACCCACCTGTCGCTACACGGCGACAGCCACGAAGTTTAACGCACGCAAAGCGACGAGGCCCGCCGGTGCGGCGGGCCGCGCTCATGCGGGACACATCGGCAGAACGCCCCGCCCCGGGAGTCAGGGCCCCTTGGCGTTGCGCAGGACGATGTAGATGGCGACCACGACCACGACCACGACCGCGAGGTAGAGGGCGTAGTAACTGGGGTATTGCTGGAAATAATGATGGAACATCGGCGCTTTCTCCTGCACGAACTTTGCCACAGGCGGCAAGGCCAGCGAAAGCACCGTGGTGGCCGATGTCCCTGCCGGCCAGAGCGTGATGCACGCGCCAGTGCTGTCGTCCACTGCCGGCGGCCCTCGAAACGCCTTCCACGTCATCGGCTTATCGTCCAACCCGGCGAGCGTCGCAGCTGCGCGGCGCCAACCGCGACTCCGGTCCGGCCTGGTGCCACGGCTGTTGCCCGGTCACCGGCGTCGGGACGCTCGCCCCGGCCATCCATGGCCGGTGCTCGCTCGTCTCGGGCTGGCGCTACGCGTCCTGCTCCGCTGGCCCTCTACGCCCGCCGCCGGTGACCGGGCAACAGCCGGTCGCGTTTTCCTTCTCCCCGTAGGAGCAGCTTCAGCCGCGATCCCTCTGGTCGGAGCTTGCGCCCCTGGAACCTTCCTCCCAACCTGCGGGAGCCCCAGCCCTGGCGGCCAGACCGATCCGTTTGACCTGGCGCGCAGATCTGGCCGAGACTGCGAGGTAACCGCTGCGGCCGCGGGACTGCGCTACCAGCGCCAGCGCAACTCCGACGCCAAACCCCTCGACGGAGCAGAACCGTGGGCGAGCAGACCTACATCAGCGACGACCTC
>CAYQAR010000005.1:0-80595 GCA_964415505.1 uncultured Chromatiaceae bacterium
CTCGGGCTGGCGCTACGCGTCCTGCTCCGCTGGCCCTCTACGCCCGCCGCCGGTGGCCGGGCAACGGCCGCTTACTGGCTCAATAATGAGGATCGCGGCTGAAGCCGCTCCTACGGGGGCTGTGGGCACGAGCCGACGGTGCTGGCCGGGCGCCGTGCGGCGGTCTAGGCTGGTGCCCGGATCCGTTCGCGGGAATCGCGCATGCCCTACCGCCATCTCGCCGACACCGTGCTGGTGGTGCACGCGTTGTTCGTCGCCTTCGTCATCGTCGGGCAGGTGCTGATTCTCGTCGGCCTCGCCTGTGGCTGGGGCTGGGTGCGCAACATCCGCTTTCGTGTGGCACACCTGATCGCGATCGCCATCGTGGTCGCCCAGGCCTGGCTCGGTGTGCTCTGCCCGCTTACCATCCTCGAAAACGCACTGCGCCGGCGTGCCGGTGTGGCCGGATACGAGGGCTCCTTCATCGCGCACTGGCTGCACCGGCTGATCTTCTACGAGGCACCGGGGTGGGCGTTCACGGCGGTGTACACGGCCTTCGGGATCCTGGTGGCGATCACCTGGTGGTTCGGTCCGCCGCGGCGGCGTGAGGATCGTCGCTGAGGCCGGGCAGGCGGTGATCGCACCCGCAGCCGCTGCCAGGGCAGCCGTATACGCCGCAGCTGCAGCCGCGATTTGCCGCGCGGCTCTCTGTTATCTTGCGCCGATGAAACTCGGCCACGATCCGCAATCCGCATTGACGCTGACACCACTCGAGCGGGCGGTGCTGCGCGAGGCCGCACGCTGCCTCGGCGCCGACGGCGCGCAGCTCGCCATGCAGACCGCCAGCGCGCGCGTGGCTGCCCGCAGCCACAGCGGCGTGGGTTTCGTGACCCGGTTGCAGGTACCGGCCGGGACAGCGCCACTCGCCGCTGCAGTTGCCGCACGCATCCGCCCGGTGCTCGCGGTGCATCCGCTGCTCGACGAACCGGTCGAGTTCGTGCTGCAGCTTCGCGATGGCAGGTTGGCGACCATCGAGGCCTTCTGTCCCACGGGGCAGTGGCCGGCGGACGAGGCGTCCCTACGCTTCGGGGCTGCGGGTCGCCACACCTGACGCCGCCGCGCGCTTCGGCTATGGTGGCCCCACCCTGTCCGGTAAATCGCGGTCGAGCACCATGACGAGCCACGGCAAGATCAACCTGCTGGCCATGCTGGGGCTGCCGGTGGCCGCAGCCTGCGCGGCGCTGTACGTGTTCGGATTGCGCCCCTGGGCGCTCGTCGCCGTGTTCGTCATGAACCTGGTGGTGATGCTGTGTGGCGGGCTGTTTGCGGCATCGCTCCTGCGTGCCAGCCGCCGCGCAGGTGGGCGTGGCGCCGCGATCGCGCTGGCACCCTCGGTGGTGCCGGCCGTGCTCGGTGCGGTCTGGTATCTCTTCCGCGCCGCGAGCCCGGAAACCGTCGCACCCGGACGCGAGTACCTGGCGGGGCCGCAGTACCTGCTCATGCTGGCGGTCGGGTCGTGGGTCCTCGCCTGGATCGCCGGGCGCATCCTGCGCCTCGGCCGGGTCGCGGGCTGACCGGCCGGTCGGCCGCGTGCTGCTTCGCTTGCCGCGCTCCCGGTCGTTGGGCTACGTGCCGTACCTCGAGGTCGGGGCGCGGCCGAACATCGTCGTCGATGGCGCGCCGCTGCCATCCACGGTGCTGACGCTGTCGCACTGGCCGGTGAATGCCACGCCCGAGGAATTCCGGCGTGAGACATCCACCGAGACTGCACTCGCCTGGGTCGAGGGTCACGATCCGCGGCGCAGCGCGGCCGTGGTGACCAACAACCACTTCGACGAGGACGGCCTGCTGAGCATGTTCACCGTGCTCGATCCGCGCCGCGCGCTGCGCCACCAGGCACTCCTCGCCGATGCCGCCCGCGCCGGCGACTTCGGCATGTTCCGTACGCCTGCGGCGGCACGGCTGTGTTTCACGATCGAGGCCTGGGCCGACCCTGCGCTGTCGCCGCTGCCGCGTGCGGTGTTCGCCAGCCGCGGTGCTGCGCGCGTCGCGGCCCTGTACCGGGCCATGCTGCCGCGCCTGCCGGGCCTGCTCACCGGCCTCGGCCGCGCGCGCCGCTGGTGGCTCGGGCAGGAGAGGCACCTGCGCGCGAGCGAGGCTTTGATCGCGAGCGGCCGCGTGACGATCGAAGAGGAACCCGAGCTCGATCTGGCCATCATCCGCATCCCGGAGGGGCTGCCGGTGCGCACGGCCTGGCGCTATCTCGCGCGCGAGCGCTGTGCCGTGCACCCGTTCGCCATTCACAACCGGACGCGCTGCACGCGCCTGGTGCGCCTCGAGGGACGGCGCTTCGAGGTGCAGTTCCGCTACGAGTCGTGGCTGCAGATCCGTTCGCGCCGCCCGCCACTGCGCGTGGATCTTGGTGCGCTGGCGCGCTGGCTCAATCGCCGCGAGCGCCATGGCCGCTGGCAGTGGGATGATCCGACGACTGCGCTCACCCCGCGGCTCGCGCTCGCCGGCAACCTGCCGAGCTCGATTCCGCCGCAGGTGATCCTGCGCGAACTGCGCCGCCACCTCGCTGCGAAACCGCCCGTGTGGGATCCCTACGACTGGGTCGCGCCCCGTGCGTCTTGACCGCCGGCACCTCGGGCGCGCATAAGGACCGCATGCTCTTTGCGGGCTCGCGCAAGCCGGTCCTGACCGGCGCCTGGTTGCTGGTGTTCTTTGCCGTACTGGCCTGGTCTGCGATTCGGCCGAAGGACTATCCGACCTGGCTGCTCGAGGTTGCCCCTGCGCTCGCCGGCCTGGTCGTGCTGGTGCTGACACGCCGCCGTTTTCCGCTCACCGCTCTCGCCTACCTGCTGGTGCTCGTGCACAGCGTGATCCTGATGGTCGGCGGCCACTACACCTACGCCGAGGTGCCGGCCGGAGAGTGGCTGCGGGAGGCGTTCGACCTCGGCCGCAACGACTACGACAAACTCGGCCACTTCGCCCAGGGCTTCGTCCCGGCGATCCTCGCGCGCGAGGTGCTGGTGCGCCTCGCGGTGGTCAATGGCCGGCGCTGGCGCAACGTCCTCGTCGTGTGCGTGTGCCTGGCGATCAGCGCCGTCTACGAACTCATCGAATGGCTGGTCGCGCTGCTGTCGGCGCAGGCCGCCGAGGCCTTCCTCGGCACCCAGGGCTACGTCTGGGACACGCAGTCGGACATGGCCTGGGCGCTGGGCGGTGCGCTGCTCGCGCTCGCGCTGCTCGGCCGGTACCACGACCGGCAGCTCGCGCGCCTTGGGTCAGGCTGAGCCGCGCCGGGAATCGATTTCGGCACAGTCGAGGCACTGGGTCGCCGCCGGACGCACCTTCAGCCGGCCCTCGCCGATCGGCTCGCCGCAGCTGACGCACTCACCATAGGTGCCGGCGTCGAGCCGCTGCAGGGCTGCCTCGATGTCGGCCAGTTCCTGCACCGCCTCGCTCTCGAGTGCCGCGACGACCGCGACGTTGCCGAGCTGCGCAGCCTGCTCCGCGGAGTCCTGCTCAAGCGGGTTGCGCGCATGCTCGTGGATGGTGCTGACACGCTTTTGCAGCTCCGCCTTGTGCTGGACCAGGCGGGTACGGATTTCATCGGCTTCACGCGGTGATCGGTTCATGATGCACCCTGCGGTGAGGAGTCGGGACGGCCGACTCAGGTGGTTTCGTTGATGACCAGCGACATGCGGACGAGGTCGGCGAGCGAGCGTGCGTTCATCTTCTCCATGACGCGGGCCCGGTGGATCTCGACCGTGCGCTGGCTCAGGTCGAGGTCCATGGCGATGACCTTGTTGGCAAGCCCGCGCACGACGCAGTCCATGACCTCGCGCTCGCGCGGCGTCAGGCTCTGGAAGCGTTCCAGCACGCCGCGGCGGCGGTTTTCCTCGGAGCGATGCTCCAGATCCCAGGTCAATGCGTGATTGATCCGGTCGAGCAGTTCCTGGTCGCGGAACGGCTTCTGGATGAAGTCGAAGGCGCCGTGGTGCATCGCCTCGACCGCCATCGGTACGTCGCCGTGGCCCGTGACGAAGATGATCGGGATGGTGCAGCGCATGGCCTTGAGCCGCTGTTGCAGCTCCATGCCGCTCATGCCCGGCATGCGGATGTCGAGCACGATGCACCCGGAGAGGGTCGGCTGGTAGGTATCGAGGAAAGCCTGCGCGGACTCGAACAGGCGCGCGGTCTGGCCCATGGACTTGAGCAGCAGGCCCAGCGAGTTGCGTACCGCCTGGTCGTCGTCGATGACAAAAACCTGGGCTTCCATCTGTTCCATCGTTCCACTGCCGTCGGCTGTAGCGCACCGCCGGCACCATGCTGGCGGCAGGTCGGGTACCAGCCAGTGTAACGCCGCGGGCGGTGAGGATGGAACGATGGTCCGGCGGGCAGGAGAATCGGGAGCGAGCGCCAATCACTGATAGATTGGACGGGGGAGCTATGGCGCCCGCCCCCGGAAACCGTGGTGAAGGTCTCAGTGCACCTCCATGAAGTCCGCCGCCTGGGCTTTCCAGGTGACCGGGCTTTCGAAGCGCGCCGGCTTGATGACCAGCACGTCGCAGGGCAACCGTTCGAGCACGCGCTCGGCGGTGCTGCCGATGAAGGCATGCTGCAGCCGGGAGCGGGCCACGGCGCCGAGGACGGCGAGGCTCGCACCCGATTCGCGGGCGACCAGCGGAATGAGTTCCGCTGCTGCGCCGCTGCGCAGCTGCATGGCGTCGGCACTGAGCCCGTGGGTAGCGCCGAGTTCGGCCAGCCGCGCGGCGTGCTCGTGCTCGATCGAGGCAGCCAGGGCTGCGACCTGTTCCGCCACGGGCAGTCCGGCACCGGGAAACACGGCCTGGCAGCAGTGCACGGCCTGCACCCTGCCGTCGAGCCGTGCTGCCAGGACGGTGGCTTCGGCGAGGATGCGATGATCGAGTTCGGCCGGCTTGTCGTGCTCGTGGACGGGGTCGACGAACGCGCAGATCACCGGGTGCCCGGGCCAGGCGCGTTCGCTCACCAGCCAGAGCGGTACCGGGCAATCGCGTATCAGTTGCCAGTCGGTCGGCGTATAGAGGACACGCTCGAGCGGTGTGTGGTAGTGCGTGTCTTTCATCACCAGGCGCGGCTCGCTGCGCAGCGTTTCGCGGATAATCGCCTCATGGAAGGGCCGGTCCCACACGACCTGGGTCTCGATCGCGAGCGCGGGGTAGCCGCGCGCGAGATCCCGCAGATAGCCGAGCTGATGGTCGAGCAGGGTCGTGCGTACCTGCCGTTCCTCGTCGCGCCCCAGCCGGCGTACCGGCAGCGACTCGTGCAGACAGGCAAACAGTCTCAGGTCGAGCCCGAGGGCCGGTGCGAGCCGTGCAGCGCGTTCGAGCACCGGCTGCCGGGCTGCCGCGGGGTCCACGACGACCAGAATATGCTGCCGCTTCGTCATGGTCGGGGCCCCCGCCGCGTCCCGCTGAAACCATCGATCGGTCTGCCGATTTCTACGCTGCCGGTGACAACCCCGGCATACGTTGAACCGCCTACGGCGCTGCGGACACTACGGATTGCAGACGATGCACCGGCGCTCGCGAACCTGCCGGGAGCGCGGGCGTGAGCCGGGAGCCGCAAGCGCTCGCCGGCCTGGTGCTCGCGGCCGGTGCGGGCCGGCGTTTTGCCGGCCCGAAGCAGGTCGCGACCCTCGGGGGCGAGGCCCTGGTCGTGCGCGCCGCGCGCCTGGCGCTGCAGGTCTGCGACGCCGGCGTGGTAGTCGTCACCGGTGCCCATGCCGAAGTGGTCGCTGCGGCGCTCACCGGGATGCCGGTCGGCATCGTTCACCACGCCGACTGGGAGGCGGGGATGGGCGGGTCGCTCGCGCGCGGGGTGAGCGCACTGCCGCCAGATGCGCGGGCCTGCCTCGTCATGCTCTGCGACCAAGCGGCGATCACGGCCGCGGACCTCGGTGCGCTCATCGGTGCCTGGCGGTCGATGCCAGACGTCGCTGCTGCCGCAGCTTTCTCCGGCACGCTCGGTGCGCCGGCCATCTTTCCGGCCGCGCTCTGGCCAGGGCTCGCGGCGCTGCAGGGCGAGCGCGGGGCCCGCGCGCTGCTGGCCAGCCTGCCGCAGGTCAGCGCCGTGGCGATGCCGCGCGCAGCGCACGACGTCGATACACCCGAGGATCTCGGGCGGCTGCAGCCCGGCTGAGTCGCTTGCCGCCCCGCGAGCCCGGGGTGTAACTTGGCGCGCCTCGTCGACTGCCAGCTGCAGGGACCGCCCGATGGCCCGTATCCACGTGGAATATTTCGCCGTGCTGCGCGAGCGCGCCGGCCGTGCCAGCGAGCAGGTGGACACCGCGGCCGGGACTGCCGGCGAACTGTTCCGCGAGCTCGAAGCCCGCTACCGCTTTCCCCAACTGCCGAGCCTGAAGGTCGCGGTGAACGACGAGTTCGCCGACTGGCAGCGACCGCTCGCCGACGGCGACCGGGTCGTGTTCATCCCGCCCGTGGCGGGCGGTTGAGGCAGGCGCCGGCGCCATGACCGAACCGGGCTTTGCCTTTTGCCGCACGCCACTCGATGTACAGGCGCTCGCGCAGGGACTCGCCGACCGCGCCTGCGGCGCGCTGGTGACGTTCGAAGGCCGCGTGCGCGACCACAACGACGGTCGCAGGGTCGAGCGCCTCGAGTACGAGGGGTACGAGGCGCTCGGGGTCAGGGAAGGGGCGCGCATCGTCGCCGAAGCGCTGGCGCGCTTTCGCATCGAGCATGCCCGCTGCGTGCACCGCCTCGGGCCGCTCGCACTCGGTGACGTCGCGGTGTGGGTCGGCGTCAGTTCCCATCATCGCGGTGAGTCGTTCGCCGCGTGCCGCTACATCATCGACGAGGTGAAGGACCGCGTGCCGATCTGGAAGAAGGAGCACTACGCGGACGGTGACTCCGGCTGGATCAACTGCGAGGTACGACCGGCGCCGTGAGGTGCGGGCTCGCTGAAGGAGGGGCGCAAGCCCCGACTGCCTTGGGTCGCGACTGGCGTCGCTCCCACAGGGACGGGGGAGTGTCCCGCTGTGGGAGGGGCGCAAGCCCCGACTGCCTTGGGTCGCGACTGGCGTCGCTCCCACAGGAGACCAAGGTCTCGCACCGCGGGAGGGGCGCAAGCCCCGACCGGCGTCAGCGCCGGCGTTCGCGTTCGATCAGTTCGGAGGCGACCGCGAGCAGTTCCTCGTAGCTGTGGATGCCTGGGCCGTTGGCGACGTACTTGCCGTTGACGATGATCAGCGGGACGCTGCGGATCTGATAGCGCGCGGTGAGGTCCTTGGCGCGCTTGAGCTGGCTTTCCACGGCAAACGAGCGGAAGGTCTTCTGGAAATCCGCGGCGCTGACACCGAAGCGCGCGAAGAGTGCCTGGATCTCGTTTTCCTCGGTCTCCATCTTTTTCTCGACATGGATCTCGCGGAAGATCGCCGTGTGGATCTCTTCGAGCTTGCCGAGTGCCTGCGCCGTATAGAACATGCGCGCGTGGATCTGGTTGGTCGGGTTCCACATCACCGGCAGGCGCACGAACACCACGTCGTCCGGCAGCTTGGCTGCCCAGGCGAGGATCGTCGGGTCGAACTCGTAGCAGTGCGGGCAGCCGTACCAGAAGGCCTCGGTGACCTCGATCTTGCCCGGGACGCTGCTCGTGCCCTGGGCGGCGGCGAGCACCGTGAAGTGCTCGCCTTCGTGGAAGCGCCAGGCGGGTGCACCCGTCGCCGGTGCAGCGCTGGCGAGTTTCAGCTGTTCACCGCCGTCGCTCGCGGCCGGGGCGGCGCTTTCCTGCACGCCTGCCTCGGGCGCGGTGGTGGTCGCCGCTGGTGTTGCCCCCGGCGCGGGGGCCGGCGGCGCAGCCTCGGCCGTTGGCGCAGGGGCTGCCTCGCTGGCGGTTGCCGGGGTGCTGCCGTCGCTCGGTGAACCGCCGCAGGCGGCGAGCAGCGTCACGGCGAGAAGTGCGAGCCAGTGGTGCGGGCGCTGGCGTGGGGAGGTCGTTGGCATGTGGGCGGTTCCCGTCGGGCGCTGTTCAGTGCAGGCCCTGGACATACGAGGCGACGGCGTCGATCTCCGCGTCGGTGAGGCGTGCGGCGCTGTTGCGCATCATCTGGTTCTGGTCGGAAGTACGCAGGCCTTCACGATAGCGGTGCAGCTGGGAGGCGACGTAGCTCGCATGCTGGCCGGAGAGCGCCGGGTAGCCCGCGGGTCCGTTGCCGTTGCCCTGCGGGCCGTGGCAGGCGATGCAGGCACTGACGCCCGTTTCCTTGTTGCCGCCGCGGTACAGCCGCTCGCCATCGGCGACGGCCTTCGGGTCGGCGGCCTTCGGCTGGCGGGTCTTGCCGGCGAAGAAAGCGGCCAGATCCTGCATGTCCTGCTCCGTCAGTGCCGCGGCCTGGGGCGTCATTAGCTCGTTCTTGCGGTCGCCGCTCTGGAACGCCTGCAGGGTGCGCACGAAATACGCCTCGTTCTGGCCGGCGAGGCTCGGCCACTCTGGCATCAGGCTGTTGCCGTCCATCCCGTGGCAGGCGGCACAGACGATGGCCTTGGCCTGCCCGGCCTCGGCCGACCCGGCAGCCAGTGCCGGCCCGCTGGCGGAGATAAGAAAGACGACGGTGCCGGCGAGTGCCGGCAGGAATGCGGAGGCGACCTGAAATTTCATGGGCTCGCGTGCTCTGTCTGCGCCGAAGCGGAAAAGGGAGCTGCGATGCGCATGCTAGACTCGCAGCGGCGCCGCATTCTACACCAAGCCTCCCGCGGGGAGCTTGCCCGCCCGGCTGCCGGGAACCGCTGCACACCCATGTCCGGCTACCCTGAGGCCCGTTTCCTGACGAGCGCCGGCGCGGCGCGCCAGTTCCTGCCGGACGACGGTGCGGAAGTGGCCTTTGCAGGGCGTTCGAATTCGGGAAAATCGAGCGCCATCAACGCCATCGTCGCGCGGCGCGGCCTGGCCCGGACCAGCAAGACGCCGGGGCGCACCCAGCTCGTCAACTTCTTTCATCTCACCGAGGGCCGGCGCCTCGTCGATTTACCCGGCTACGGCTTCGCCAGTGTCGGGCCCGAGGTCAGGGACCGGTGGCAGGCACTGCTGGAAGGCTACTTCGCCGGCCGTGGCTGCCTGCGCGGGCTGTTCCTCGCCGTCGACGTCCGCCGCGGTCTCGGCGACCTGGACCTGCAGATGCTCGCCTGGTGCCGCAGCCTGGGCCGCGAGGTGCATGTGCTCCTCACCAAGGCCGACAAGCTCGGCCGCGGACAGGCTGCAGCAGCCCTGGCCGCAGCGCGGCGGGCGGCCGGCGACGGGGTGACGGTGCAGCTGTTCTCCGCCCACGATGGCGAGGGTATCGAAGCCGCGCGGGGGAGGTTGCGGGAGATGCTCGGAGGGTGAACGGGCGACAGGCGGTGGGGAATCGAAGATGGGGGCAGGCCAGGCAATATTCCTGGCAAAAAATGGCCCCGGGCGCGGAGTACAGGGGATCGCCCGGGGCCAATCGCGCAGCCGGCGTGGGGTCACCAGCTGCCAGGAACCCGCCCAGGGAGGAATCAAGCGGGTGGGGCGTCTTGCAGCGCCCATCGAGTGAGACGGATCGCGGTGGAAAGAGTTCCCGCCGGGTGGCTGCTGCACTCGATCAGTGCGCCTCGTCCCAGTTCGCGCCGACGCCGATCTCGACCTTCAGTGGCACGCGCAGCGCTGCTGCGCCGCTCATCAGCCCCGGGAGTTCGCGCAGCACCGCATCGCGCGCGCCATGGGCTACCTCGAGCACCAGTTCGTCGTGCACCTGCATCGTGAGATGGGCCTCGACGCAGCTATCGCGCAGCCAGGCGTCGACCGCGATCATCGCCTTCTTGATGACGTCGGCTGCCGTGCCCTGCATCGGCGCATTGATGGCGCTACGCTCGGCGTACTGGCGTCGCGCGGCCTGGCGTGCCTGGATGTCCGGCAGGTATAGCCGTCGCCCGAACACCGTCTCGACCCAGCCGCGTTCGTGGGCCTCGCGCCGCGTGCGGTCCATGTAGGCCTTTACGCCCGGATAGCGCTCGAAGTAGCGGTCGACGTAGCGCTGCGCCTCGTCGCGGCCGATGCCGAGCTGCCGTGCCAGCCCGAAGGCGGACATGCCGTAGATGAGTCCGAAGTTGATGGCCTTCGCCGAGCGGCGCTGGTCGGTCGTGACCGCTTCCGGCGGCACGCCGAATACCTCGGCTGCTGTGGCCTGGTGGATGTCGCGATCCTCGGCGAACGCGGCGAGCAATCCGGCGTCGCCGGAGACATGCGCCATGATGCGCAGCTCGATCTGCGAGTAGTCGGCCGCCACCAGCACGTGCCCGGGCGGGGCGACGAAGGCCTGGCGGATGCGCCGGCCGGCTTCGGTGCGTATCGGGATGTTCTGCAGGTTGGGGTCGGTCGAGGACAGCCGTCCCGTGGCCGCCACCGCCTGATGATACGAGGTATGTATCCGCCCGGTGCGTGGCGAGACCTGCCCGGGCAGCTTGTCGGTATAGGTGGACTTCAGCTTGGCGAGGCCGCGGTAGTCGAGGATCAGGCGCGGCAGCGGGTAATCGGCCGCGAGTTCCTCGAGGACGTCCTCGGCGGTCGACGGCGCGCCGGTTGGCGTGCGGCGCAGCACCGGCAGCTGCTGCTCCTCGAACAGGATCTCGTGCAGCTGCTTCGGCGAGGCCAGGTTGAAGCTGCGCCCGGCGACCCGGTGCGCTTCGGCTTCGATCACGGCGAGCCTGCCGGTGAACTCGCGGCTGAGCGCGTGGAGCAGTGTCGTGTCGACCAGCACGCCGCGCGCCTCCATGCGGCCGAGTACCGGCACCAGCGGCTGCTCGAGCTGCGTGTAGACCGCGGCGAGCGCGGGCTCGGCCTGCAGCCGCGGCCACAGCGCCTGGTGCAGGCGCAGGGTCACGTCGGCGTCCTCGGCGGCGTAGGCGGTGGCGCGGTCGAGCGCGACTTCCTCGAAGCCGATCTGGCTCGCGCCCTTGCCGGCCACATCTTCGTAGCGGATGGTTTCGAGGCCGAGGTAGTGGCGCGCCGCGGAGTCCATGTCGTGGCGGATCGCGGTCGAGTCGAGTACGTAGGATTCGAGCATGGTGTCGAAGCGCATGCCGCCGAGCGCGATGCCGTGGTTGGCGAGCACGTGCGCGTCGTACTTGAGGTGGTGGCCGACCTTGGCGTGGTGGTCGGACTCGAGCCAGTCGCGCAGCCGCGCGAGCACGTGTTCGCGGTCGAGTTGCGCGGGCACGCCGGGATAACGGTGCGCGAGCGGCACGTAGGCCGCCTCGCTGGGCTCGACCGCGAGCGACAGCCCGACGATTTCGGCGGCCATGTAGTCGAGGCTCGTGGTCTCGGTATCGAGCGCCGTCAGATCCGCGGCGGTGATCTTCGTGAGCCAGCGGCCGAGATCGGCCTCGGTGAGGACGGTCTCGTAGCGGCCGGCTGTGGTGGCCACCAGCGCCTCGCCGGCATCGCCGGCTGCGCCGCCCGGATCGGCCCCGGGCAGCTGCTTCAGCAGGCTGCGCAGCTCGAGCCGCTCGTAGAGCGCGCGCAGTGCCGCGAGGTCGGGCGGGCGCGGCGCAAGGTCGGCGGGCGCGACCTCCAGCTCGAGATCGCAGCGGATCGTCGCGAGCTGGCGCGATAGTTCGAGGCTCGCCAGGTTCTCGCGCAGGCTCTCGCCGACCTTACCCGGGATCGCCGCGGCGTTCGCCACGATCGCCTCCAGCGTGCCGTACTCCTGCAGCCATTTCGCCGCTGTCTTCGGGCCGACCTTCGGCACGCCGGGGATGTTGTCGGAACTGTCGCCGACCAGCGCCAGGTAGTCGACGATCTGTTCCGGTGCCACCGCGAATTTCGCGATCACGCCGTCGCGGTCGTAGCGGCGGTCGGCCATGGTATCGACCACCGTGACCTGCGGTCCGACGAGCTGGGCCATGTCCTTGTCGCCGGTGGAGATCAGCGTCTCGATGCCGGCGGCCGTCGCCTGTCGCGCCAGCGTGCCGATGACGTCGTCAGCCTCGACGCCGGCGATGCGCAGCAGCGGGATGCCGCTCGCGGCCACGACCTCGGCCAGCGGGGCGATCTGGTCGCGCAGCTCGTCGGGCATCGGCGGGCGCTGCGCCTTGTACTCGGCGTAGAGTTCGTCGCGGAACGTGCGCCCCGGCGCATCCATCACCACGGCGAGCAGCGCCGGGGCCTCCTCGCGCACCAGCTTGTGCAGCATGTTCAGCACGCCGAGCACCGCACCGGTCGGCTCGCCACGACTCGACTTCAGCGGTGGCAGTGCGTTGAAGGCGCGGTAGAGGTATGACGAGCCGTCGACGAGGACCAGGCGGGGAGGAGCGGGCATCGGCGGATTATAGGCGCCGGCGTGATCCGGCGTGGCGACGGGCCCCGCGCAGCTGCGCGCTCAGCGCTCCCGGATGGCGTTGATGTCGACCTCGATGCCGAGCCTGTCCTCGACCCTCAGCGCGCCGAGCATCACGCTGAAAGGCGTGAGCCCGAGTGCGCTCTGATCGACCGGGAAACGCGCCGTGACGTGCAGGCGATCGGCATCCGGTCGCTCGACCTGCACGGGAACGTCGAGCAGATGGGGTGCCCCGCGTACGCTCACCTCGAGGCGGGCCGTGAAGTCCTGCGGCCCGCCGTCCAGTGAGACCGAGCGCACCACGATCTCGGGAAAGCGCGCGGCGTCGAGCAGGGCCTCGCCCAGCATGTTGTCGCGGGTGCCGGCGCGCGCCTGGTCGGTCACGGCATCGGCGAACCCGGGTCCGCGGCTGCTGCGCAGCCCGGCTTCATCGACCGTGAAGGCGGCGACCGGCAGGTGCAGCTCGAACGTGCTGACGGCCAGCGGCTCGCGCAGATCGACGATGCCGGTGAGCGCCCGCGCGGCGATCACGTGGTTGTGCCCGAGCGAGGCGAGCGTGCCACCCCGGTAGACCAGCACGACCACCAGCGACTCCGCGCTCGCCACGCGGTAGCGGATCGCGCCGGCCACGGGCGGTGCGGCCTCGATGGCGGGTGCTGCGGGAACAGGCGGCGGCGGAACGGTCTGCCAGGTGGAAGGGCAGCCTGCAAGTGCCAGCACAGAGACGATCGCCGTGCCGAGGAGCGCCGTGCCGGGCGTGCTTCGTCGCCATCCTTGGGACTCGGGCCTGTGCCGGTGCGCGATGCGCTGGAACACCGGATCTCCCGGGGTACCGTGCGCGCCGGCTCAACGCCTGACGGTGAAATCCGTCACCAGCACCGCATCGGCAGGTACCGGTGTGGCCGGAATGCCCTTGAAGTTCTCCACGCCGAGTTTCAGCGAGGACAGGTCCATGACGTGCGAGTACAGGCCGCGCTTCTCGCCTGCGCCGGCCATCCGGACGAACACCATCTTGCTGCTGTCCTTCGAGAACGACTTCATGCCGTCGAACCCGGGGTTGTAGGTGAGCCGCAGCGGGGCATCGCCCGCCAGGTCGCCGAGGAACAGTTCGTGGTTGTTGCCGTCGATGATGCGCGTGAAGATGTAGTGACGCCCGTCGGCCGCCGGTCCCGGACCCCAGGTCATCTCCCGGTCGAAGGTGCGCTGGGTCAGGCCGCTGCCGTCGGCCTTGATCGTGAACACCGTCATCGGCGTCGGCGTGACCTTGCCGTAGTCGCTCTCGCGCCAGGCCTGGAAGATGATCGTGTCGTTGTCGGCGAGGTAGAACGGTGCGCCGGGCTGCCAGTCGTCGGTGAAGGTGACCTGTTGCTCGTCGCTGCCGTCGGCGCGCATGCGCCACAGGTTCGCCTTGCCGTCGATCTGGCGTGTCCACACGATCCACTGGCCGTTCGGCGACACCGTCACCTCGGCGTCGTACCACTGGTTGTGTGTGAGCCGCACGATGTTCTTGCCGTACAGGTCCGAGGTGTAGAGCTCCGCACCCGCCGGGTAGTCACCGGGGTCCGACCAGTTGCCGAGTGGCATGTCCATGTTGTCGCGCGTGGAGGTCCAGATGACGCGCTTCTGGTCCGGAAAGAAGAACGAGCAGGCATCCTGGCCGCGGTCGTTGATGCGCCGGAACGTCTTGCCGTCCTCGGTGAAGATGTAGGTGAGGGCGCTGCCGACGCGCTTGTCCCCGGACTGCTGCGCATCCGGATCGCGCACCTGCGCGATCAGGTGCAAGCCGTCCGGGGCGTAATAGGCCTCTGCCGCCGGCGGGATGTCCGGAATGATGCGTACCGGCAGCTCCTTGCTGCGGTCGATCGGCGCGGCTGCAGGGCTGGCACCCGACACAGCATCGGTCTGGGCCATGGCAGCGGTTGTTGCGAGCAGCGAGGCGAGACCGGCTGCGGCGATGCGGGGCAGGCGGGTGCTGGTCATCGTACTGGACTCCTCGGGATTTCGGGTGCCGGGTCGACCGTGTTCTGGTGAAAGGCCATGCAGACCCCCGTTACACAGAGTGTAACGGGTTGTCGGCGGGCGGCCGATGGTCGTGCGATACTGTCGGTTGTTTCCTGGAGGATCTGTTGCGCTGGCCCGTTGCGACCGGGATCCAGGTGCTTTCCGACGACCGCGAGATGAGCCTGACCGACGACCTGGTGCATCGTTATCTCGATCTGCTCGGCCTCGACGCCGTGCCCGTCAGCGTCGCGGGCCTGTCGCAGCTGGTGGCGCGCCACCTGGTCACCGTGCCGTTCGAGAACGTGTCCAAGCGCCTCTACGGGAGGCGTGGCGCCGACGACATCCCGGATCTGGCGACCTGGCTCGACGATATCGCGCGATATCATCTCGGCGGCACCTGTTTCGCGAACAACTACCATCTCTGGCTGCTGTTGCGGCGCCTGGGCTTCGAGGCGCGGCTGTGCGGTGCCGCCATGGGGCGGCGGCCCGACGTGCACCTCGCCCTGGTCGTCGTCTGCGAGGGCCGCGAGTACCTCGTCGACGTGGGTTTCGGCGCGCCTTTCCGGGCGCCTGTCCCGCGCGATGAACGCGGGCCGCTCGTGTTCCCGCTCGGCGACCAGCGCTGGGTGGTGCTGCCGCAGGACGCCACCGGGCGCACACGGGTCGAGTACCAGGCGGGCGGCACGACCGTGTACGCCTACATGCTCGACCCGCGGCCGCGCGCCTGGCCGGAATTCCGCGGGCCGGTGGCCGCTTCGTACCATCACGAGGCCCACTTCATGAACATGCTGCGTATCGTGCGCTTCCTGCCCGAGGGCGCGATCATCCTCGCCGACCAGGTGCTGACGCGGTACCCGGCGGGCAGCGGCCCGGCCCTGGCGCTCACGCCCGCGGTGCTGCCGCAGGCCGTCGAGGACGCGTTCGGGATACCCGCGAGCCTGGTGCGCACGGCGCTCGGCCACGACGGCGGGCCAGCGCAGTGATCAGGCTTGCCGGTCGGCGGGGCCGCATCGATGCCGGGAAATGTGCGACGCTGTGCGTGCACCTGAAAGCGGATTGTCGGCGCCTGCTGGAGCCCAGATGGACAACCTTTCCTACCTGATCGTCCCGTTGCTGCAGGGTTTCGAGTGGTTCAACGAGGGCCTGCAGCGCAGCATGAAGGCGCGTAACTGGCCGCAGCTTACCCAGCCGGAGGCGAGCGTCCTGATCCACGTGCTCCTCGGCGTCACCAGACAGGCGGACATCGCCCGCAGCATGGGGCTTACGCGCCAGGCCGTGCACATCACCATCAAGCAGATCGCCGCCAAGGAAATCTTCGAGCTGCGCGACGACCCGCAGGATCGGCGCAGCAAGATCGTCACGCTGACCACGACCGGCAAGGCCATGCGCCGCGACGCCAAGATCTCCGTGCGTTACCTCGCCGATCAGCTGGCCCTGCGCATCGGCAGGGAGCGGATCGAACACCTGCGGGCTGCGTTCACCAGGGACTGGGGTCCACCGCTGGTCTGCCCACCCGGCTATCGCCCGGAGCGCGGCGCGCAGGGCAAGCGCAAGGCGCGGCGGCAGCCGGCTCCTGCTGCGGCCCGCCGCACTGGCCGCCGGCAACGCCCTGCTGGCCGGCGCAGCCCGGCGCCCTAGACGCGCCGGTCGCGGCCCTTCCAGAAAACCTCGCGCAACTCGCGCTTCAGCACCTTGCCGGCGGCACTGCGCGGCAGCGGTTCGGTGCGCACGTCGAGGCTTCGCGGGCACTTGTACGCGGCGAGCTCCGCGCGGCAGAAGGCATCCAGGTCGGCGAATTCGAGCGTCGCGCCGGGCTTGGTCACGACGATGGCGTGCACGCGCTCGCCCCAGCGCTCGTCCGGCACGCCGATGACAGAGCACTCGGCGACGAGCGGATGGCGCGAGACGACGTTCTCGACCTCGATCGAGTAGACGTTCTCGGCCCCCGTCACGATCATGTCGCGCAGGCGGTCCGTGATGTACACGAAACCGTCTTCGTCCATGTAGCCGGCATCGCCTGTCTGCAGCCAGCCATCGACGAGGGCGCGGGCGGTTTCCTCCGGCCGGTTCCAGTAGCCGGCCATCACGTTGTCGCCGCGGCCGATGACCTGCCCGACGGTCCGCCGCGGCACCTCGACGCCGTCGGCGTCGACCACCCTGACCTCGAAGCCGTAGCTCGCCTGGCCGGCGGAGCGGCGTTTCTCTGGATTCGCATCGATGCGGTGGTGGCGCGGGCCGAGGTAGGTATGCGAGCCCATCTCCGTCAGTCCGTAGCCCTGGGCAAAGTCGACCTTCGGGAAGCGCTGGCGGGCGAGTTCGAAGGTGCCGGCCGGCATCGGTGCCCCACCGTAGCCGAGCAGGCGTAGTGAGGAGAGGTCCGCCGTGGCCGAGGCCGGGTGTCGCGCCATGCGATCGATAACGGCCGGCACCGTGCAGGCGTGCGTCACCCGGTGCTCGGCGATGAGGCGCATGATCACCTCCTCGTTGAGCTGGCGTACGAAGACATGCGTACCGCCGACGATGGTGGTCATGAAGGTACCGACATCCCCGAGGTGGAACATCGGCGCACAGTGCAGGTTGACGCAGTCCTCGTCGGCCTCCAGCTGCATGATGAGGTTCAGCGCCATCGCCGCCAGGTTGCGGTGGAGGAGCATCACCCCCTTGGCTGCTCCGCTGGTGCCGCTGGTATAGAAGAGCGCAGCCAGGTCGTCGGCGGTTCCCGGGTGATCCGGCAGCGGTTCGTGCCGCGCGACCAGTGCCTCGAATCCGTGATCGGCGGGCGCTGCGGCCCCGTCGAGACCGATGCAGGTCTGCAGGCCGGCGCACTGGCTGCGCAGGACTGCGGCGGTCTCGGCGAATTCGGCGCCGAACAGCAGTGCCCGGGCGCCGGCATCGTCGATCTGCGCGGCGAGTTCCCGGCGGTTGAGACGCGTGTTGAGCGGCACGATGACTGCGCCGGCCCACAGGATCGCCATGTAGGCCTCGAAAAAGGCGTCGCAGTTGTGGGCGACGACAGCCACGCGTTCGCCCGGCGCGATGCCGAGCTTGCGCAGGGCCGCCGCGAAGCGCGCGACGCGTTCGCCGACCTCGCGCCAGCTGCGGCGGCGTTCGCCGTCGATGGTGGCGATGCCGTCGGGCCGCACCTGCATGGCGCGGCGAAGGCTCCAGGTCAGTCGCATGGCAGTGATCCTCGACGTCAGAAATTGAGCGGCAGGCCGGGATGCGGCCAGCGCGTCCGGTACAGGCGGCCCGTTCCGGACGCAGTGATCCAGGCATCGCGCAGGTCGGCGCCGCCGAAGCAGATGTTGGTGACGATGATCTCGCCGGGCAGCGTGTGGTGTTCGCTGCTGCCGTCCGGATCGAAGACCGTGATGCCGCCGTCCGGTCCGCCGGCCACGCAGATCCGTCCCGACTGCTCGACGGCGAGGCTGTCGAGCATCCGGTACCCCGGCAGCGTCGCGACCAGGCGGCCGGCAAGCCACGGCGCGGGTGGCGGGGCGAGCACGCCGGGGGCGACGATGTCGAATGCCCACAGGCGGCCGGTATAGGTCTCGGCGACATAGAGCACGTCCTGCTGCGGCGAGAGGCCGATGCCGTTCGGCGAGAGCAGGCCGTTGCAGGCGCGGACGATCTTCGAGCCGTCGGCGAGCGCATAGCAGAGCGCGCCGCGGTCGATGGTCCATTCCGTGCCCTTGCCGAAGTCGGTGAACCAGAAGCCGCCGTGCCTATCGAACACGATGTCGTTGGGACCGCGCAGCGGGTGGCCGTCGCACTGCGTGTAGAGCGTGGTGACCGCGCCGGTAGCCAGGTCGACACGCTGGATCGAGCCGGTCTGGTAGTCCTGCGGCATGTGCCCCGGGATCGCCAGTTCGCCGGCGTCGTGCCAGGTCATGCCGCCGTTGTTGCACACGTAGACGGCATTGCCGGGTCCCATGGCAGCGCCGTTCGGGCCGCCACCGAGCCGTGCCACCGTCGTGACTGCCCCGTCACGCTCCACCCGGCCGAGCGTCCCACCGCGGATGTCGACAAACAGGACTGAACCGTCCGGCATCGCGATCGGTCCCTCCGCGAAACCGAGGCCCGTGGCGACGAGGTCGAAATTCATTCCTGTCCCTCGCGCTCAGCAGATGACCCGCCACGGCGCGACCGCGACGCTGTCGAAATATTCATCGAGCCGCGTGATGTGCCCGTTCGCGACCGAGCAGACGAGGCAGGCGTGCAGGCGCAGGCGCTGACCGTCACGACGGCGGCCGGTGAGTACGTGCCGCTGCACGAAGCCACCCGGGAACACGTCGACCTGACGATCTTCGTAGCGCCGCTCCGTGATGCGCCCGATGAAGGCGGTGAGCACCGCCAGGTTCTCCTCGCGGGTGCCCGCCACCTGGTCGGTGTTGTGCCAGATGACGGCATCGGGCGCGTAGGTTTCGCGGATCGTCGCGACGTCGCCGCGCTCGATCGCATCGAAGAAGCGCGCGGCCAGCGCGCGCATGGCGTCGTCGTTCATCCGCTCGATCCTCACAGGACGTGCCGTGCAGGTGCCGCACGGGGCATGTGCCTATCTACAGCCATGCCGGCGGGCAGTCAATCGTGATTGACGGGTTGGCTCCGGGCGGTGGTGGATGATCAAGCAAATTGACAGAGCAGGCGCCATGCGCTATTCAGGCACCGGGACCTGCGCGCTCGTACGGGGGCGTGCCAACCAGGGGCGAGAGCTGGAAACGAACTATCCGAAGCCGTCCGTCGCCTGGGCCTGCGTCGCCGTCCTGGTCATGGCGTATGCGTTGTCGTTCGTGGACCGGCTGATCCTGACGCTGCTGGTCGAACCCATCCGGCAGGATCTGCAGCTCAACGACGTGCAGATCAGCCTGCTGCAGGGCTTCTCGTTTGCGTTGTTCTACTCGCTGGCCGGCATACCCCTCGGTCGGCTGGTCGACTCCGGCCGCCGGACCACGATCATTGCTGTCGGCATTGCGCTCTGGAGCTTCATGACTGCGGCCTGTGGCCTGTCGCAGCGCTACTGGCAGCTGTTCATCGCGCGCGCCGGGGTCGGTGTCGGCGAGGCGACCCTGGGGCCTGCGGCCTACTCGCTGCTGAGCGACCTGTTTCCGCCCGGCCAGCGCGGGCTGGCGCTCGGCATCTTCTCGACCGGCACCTCGCTCGGCGCCGGGTTCGCGCTCCTGATCGGCGGCTGGCTGGTCGGCGTGGTCGCGGCGGCGGGCGCCGTGGACGTGCCCGGAATCGGGCAGTTGCAGCCCTGGCAGCTGACCCTGATCTACGTCGGATTGCCGGGGTTGCTGGTGGCGCTGCTGGTGACGCTGCTGCCCGAGCCGGTGCGACAGCCGGACCCGTCGCTGGCCACGTCCACGGCAGCGGTACCGCTCGGTCAGCTGATTGCCCATTACCGGCAGCACGCGTGGACAATCGGCTCAATCCACCTGGCCACGGGCCTCGCAGGAATGGGCTCGTACGGGATCATGTCGTGGACGCCTGCGATGCTGATGCGCGTGCACGGCTGGAGCGCGCAGGAAGTCGGCCTGCTGGTCGGTGGCAGCATCCTCGTGGCGGGAACCATCGGTGTCGTATCCGGAGGCTGGCTCGCCGATCACCTGGTGCGACGCGGCCGGCGCACCGGACGGCTCATAGCTGCAACCGCCTCGATGGCGATCGGTGCGGTCGGCGCGGTCGCCTATCCGATGCAGGCAGATCCGGTCCTGATCGCAGCCTGCCTCATGGTGGCGATGCTCGGCGGATTCATGGCGGTCGGCTGCAGCGCGGCCGGACTGCTGGCCGTGGTGCCGAACCGCATGCGCGGCCAGGTGAGCGCGATGTTCTTCCTCACCAACAGCCTGCTCGGCATCGGTGCCGGCCCGGTGGTCGTCGCGCTGTTCACGGATTTCGTCTTTGGCACACCGGTGGCGGTGCGCTACTCGCTGCTCGTGGTGCCGCCCGCGGCCTATCTGCTCTCCGCTGCCGTCTTCTGGGCCGGGCGGCGGCCCTATCGCGCCAGTGTCGCGGCCGCCGGCGCCTGATCGCGCAGCAGGCCGCAGCGCGCCGCGTCCTGGCGCACGCCGGCGATCCGCAGCTCGCCCGGCAGCACAGCCTCGACGCTGAAGCCGAGCCGTTCGAACAGGTGCAGGGAGCGCACGTCGCTCGCGAGCAGCTGCACGTAGATCTTCTCCAGGCCGAGTTGCCCGAAACCGAACTCCACCCAGGCGCGTGCCGCTTCCAGACCGTAGCCCTGGCCGCGCCGGTCGGCGGCGGCGATGAGGATGCGGATCTCGGCCTTGCGGTGCAGGTCGTCGCAGTCGAGAAAGGCGGTGACACCGATCGGCTGGCCAGCGTCGTCCCGGACCAGGCCGAGCACATTGCGCGGGTCCGCCAGGATGCTGTTGAGCTCACGCGCCTGTGCAGTGGCTGCCGAAAACAGGAAGTGTGCACTGAACAGGTCGTGCAGCCAGGTTGTGACCAGGGCGTGGTCGGGACCGGCAGCGGCGAGCAGGCCGATGCGCAACCGTGGCGAGCTGGCGAGCGGCGGCTCCGGATCCGCACCGGCCGTGGTGCGTTCGAGTCGGGCCCTCGCCGTGTCGCTGTCCGCGGCGGGTGGCTGGTCCGCAGTCGCATTGCAGAGCGACAGCAGTGCACTCGCGAGGCGCACGTGGTCGAGGCGGGTGAATCCGTAGCTGGCCGCCTGTTCGAATACGGAGCGCGCCACCGTCTCGATGGTGGCCGCCGGCATCGGCTGCCGTGGTTTGTCGGTCATGTGACGGCGCGGCCTTGCTAGAAGGTGGCGGCCGCGGCCCGCGCTTCCTCGAGCTTGCCGGCCAACATCGCGTTGACCTCGTCCGGCGGGGCGGCGGCTGTCGGCTGGACGCGGATGATGCGGATGTCCGTGCAGCCGATCCAGCGCAGCACGTGCACCAGGTAGGCCTCGAGGAAATCCGTCTTGGTACCGGTATCGGGGCGGGGAAATCCCGGGGTGTAGGCGCTGCCGCTGGCTATCACGAGCTGCACGGGACGATCGCGCAGCATGCCGACGTAATCGCCCTTGCGGTTCACGTAGAAGCTCAGCCCAGGCTGGATGACGACGTCGAGGTAGTGCTTCAGCCGGTACGGCAGCGAGAAATTCCACATCGGCGTCGAGATCACGACCTTGTCGGCGGCCTTCAGCCGGTCGATCTCCGCGGTTACCGCGGCCCACTTGCCCTCGGGCTTCGCGTTGGTCTCGCCGCGGGTCAGCCGGCCGATATGCGCCATCTTCTCGGCTGCAGCCTCGGCGTCGAAGGCCGTCAGGTCGTAGCCGAAGAGCGGCAGGTGTTCGACCTCGTCCTGCGGATGACGTTGGCGGTACTCGTCGAGAAATGCCCCCGCAACCCTCGAGGAGCAGGACTCCCCACCCCGAGGGCTGGCCTCGATATGCAGCAACCGCGACATTGGCAAACCCGGCGCCGGACTCAACTCTTCGCCGGCGGCTGGAACAGCTCACCGGCAGCCGCCATGCGGCGCAGGCCCGCGGTCGGCTGGAAGCGCGGCCCGTATTTCTTCGCCAGGCGTTCGCACTCGGCGACGAAGGCCGCCGGGCCGACCGTATCGATGAGCGACAGCGTGCCACCGGTCCATGACGGGAAGCCCCAGCCGAGGATCGAGCCGATGTCGGCATCGGCCGGTGCGGTGATCACGCCTTCCTCGAGGCAGCGGGCGGTTTCGAGTGCCTGGATGTAGAGCAAGCGGTTCTTGACCTCCTCGATGGGCGGCTGCTCGCCCGCCAGCGGCCAGATTTCGGCAAGTCCGGTCCACAGGCGCTTGCGCTCGCCCTTCGGGTAGTCGTAGAAACCCTTGCCGAAGCGGCGGCCCTTGCGGTCGAGTTTTTCCACCATCGCGAGGATGACCTCGACGGCGGAGGGCGCGCGGTACTGCGCGCCAAGATCGGCGCGGGTCTGGCGATCGACCTTGTAGATGAGCTCGATCGTCACCTCGTCGCTCACCGCCAGCGGCCCGACGGCCATGCCGGCCTGGACTGCGGCGTTCTCGATCAGCGCCGGACGCACGCCGTCCTTGAGCAGCGCCATGCCTTCGTTGGTGTAGGTGGCGAAGACCCGGCTGGTGTAGAACCCGCGGCTGTCGCGCACCACGATCGGGGTCTTGCGGATCTGGCGTACGTAATCGAGGGCGCGCGCCAGGGTGGCATCCGTGGTTTCCTTGCCGACGATCACCTCGACCAGCGGCATGCGGTCGACCGGCGAAAAGAAATGCAGGCCGATGAAACTCGCCGGGCGCTTCGCCATCTGCGCGAGCCCGGAGATCGGCAGCGTCGAGGTGTTCGACGCCAGCACCGATGTGGCCGCGGTCACCGCATCGACCTTCTCGAAGACGCCACGCTTGATTTCGCGGTCCTCGAACACGGCCTCGATGACGAGGTCGCAGCCGGCGAGGTCGGCGTAGTCGACGGTCGGCGTGATGCGGCCGAGCAGGGCTTCGCCCTGCGCTGCGCTCATGCGGCCCTTGTCGACGCCGCGCTTCACGAGGTCGCGCGAGTGCGCCTTGCCGCGCTCGGCGTCTTCGGCACTGCGGTCGAGCAGCACCGTGGAGATGCCGGCCATGGCACTGCTGTAGGCGATGCCTGCGCCCATCATGCCGGCGCCGAGGATGCCGAGCTTAGAAACCGAGCTCGCCGGGATGCCGGCGGGACGCCGTACGAGCTTGTCGGCGGCCTGCTTGTTGACGAACAGTGTGCGCGTCATGTTGCGCGCCACCGGGCCGGCGAGCAGCTGGGCGAAGTAGCGCGACTCGATGCGCAGGCCCGCATCCATCGGCACGGTTGTGCCTTCGTAGACCGACGAGAGGATGGCCTGCGGCGCCGGGTAGTTGTCGCCGGCGGTGCGCCCGGCCATCGCCGTGGCGACCATGAGCGCCTGGGCGGCGCCCGAGGCGCCGGGCACGCGGTAACCGCGCTGGTCCCAGGGTTGCACGGCGTTGCCGGACTTGCCGATCCAGGCGATCGCGGCTGCGACGAGCTGATCCGGCTCGACCACCTCATCGACGATGCCGAGGGCGTGGGCCTCGTCGACCGACAGGTGATTGCCCTTGACCAGCAGTTCGAGTGACTTCTGCACGCCGATCATCCGCGGCAGCCGCTGCGTGCCGCCGGCGCCGGGCAGCAGGCCGAGCGTGACTTCGGGCAGTCCCAGGCGCGCCTTCGCCGAGCGCGCCGCGACGCGATGGTGGCAGGCGAGGCAGATTTCGAGTCCGCCGCCGAGCGCGGTGCCGTTGATGGCGGCGACCACCGGCTTGCCGCAGGTTTCCATGCGGCGCAGGGTGCGGCTCAGGCTCGAGTGCGTGGCGACGAGATCGCGGGCCGGGCGCTTCTGGCCCATGTCCTGCAGCATCCACATCAGGTCGGCGCCGGCGACGAAGTCCGGCTTGCTCGAGGTGATGACGGCGCCGCGGATGCGGCTGTCGGTGGCGATGGTGTTCACGACCTCGTCCATGCGGGCGATGCAGGTGGGGTCGAGGACGTTCATCGACTTGCCGGGCACGTCGATGGTGACGATCGCGATGCCGGCGGCATCGATGTCGACTCGGATGATTTCGTTCATGCGGGGTACTCGGTGCTGCGGCGGTGGATCAGACGCGTTCGATGATGGTGGCGGTGCCCATGCCCGCACCCACGCAGAGCGTGATCAGTGCGGTGGACTTGCCACGGCGCTCGAGTTCGTCGAGGGCGGTGCCGAGGATCATCGCGCCGGTCGCGCCGAGCGGGTGCCCGAGCGCGATGGCGCCGCCGTTGACGTTGACCCTGGCCGGGTCGATGTCGAGCAGCTGCATGAAGCGGATGACGACGGCGGCGAAGGCCTCGTTGACCTCGAAGAGATCGATGTCGCGCACGCTCATGCCGCAGCGCTTCAGCGCCTTCTCGGCCGACGGGGCCGGCCCCGTCAGCATGATGGTCGGCTCGGTGCCGGTCGAGGCGAAGCCGACGATCCGCGCGCGTGGCTTCAGGCCGAGGGCCTTGCCGATCTCGCGCGTGCCGACCAGTACGGCCGCGGCGCCATCGACGATGCCGCTCGAGTTGCCGGCGTGATGCACGTGGTTGATGCGCTCGACTTCCGGGTAGCGCTGCAGCGCGATGGCGTTGAAGCCGAATTCCTCGCCGGGCTTCTCGAACGACGGCTTGAGTGCGGCGAGTTCTTCGATGGTCGTGCCCGGGCGCATGTGCTCGTCGTGGTCGAGCACCGTCATGCCGACCTGGTCGACCACCGGCACGACGGAACGGTCGAACAAGCGGTTCTGCCAGGCCTGCGCCGCGCGCCGCTGGCTCTCCAGCGCGAAGCGGTCGACGGCGTCGCGCGAGATGCCGTAGAGCGTCGCCATCAGGTCGGCGCTGATGCCCTGCGGGATGAAGCGGGTCTTGTGCGCCACGGCTGGGTCGGTGGACCAGGCCCCGCCGTCGGAGCCCATCGCGACTCGCGACAGTGCTTCGACGCCGCCGCCGATGCACATGGCGGATTGTCCGGACATCACCTGCGCGGCCGCGGTATTGACGGCTTCGAGTCCCGAGGCGCAGAAGCGGTTGAGCTGCTTGCCGGGCACGCACTGGGCGTAGTCGGCGTTGAGGACCGCCACGCGCGCGATGTTCGCGCCCTGTTCGCCGATCGGCGTGACGCAGCCGAGGACGACGTCGTCGACGACGCTGGTGTCGAGCTGGTTGCGGTCACGGATCGCACGCAGGGCCTGCGTGGCGAGTTCGATGGAGGTGATCTCGTGCAGGCTGCCGTTCGGCTTGCCGCGACCCCGCGGCGTGCGCACGTGGTCGAAGATGAAGGCCTCGGTCATGCTGGTTTCTCCGGGCCGGTTTGCCGGCGTGTTCTGGGGTGGCTGCCACCAGTGGTGGTAGTCAACAACATTGACATGCTAGCCGAGCCGGACCCGGGGCGTCCAGTAATCGCCCGGGCGGATCGCGTCGGCCCGATTGAGAATGTCAATCAAACTGACTAGGATGGCGGCGTCCCGCGCCCCGCGGGCGGTTCCGGGACCCGTTCCTCGCCACTGGCCGATTGAGATGTCCACCGTAGTACCCCGCCGGACGAGCGGCCAGCTGTCGTACCCGTACCTGGTCGGGCCGGCACCGGCTGCCGCCACCATGGTCGCCCCCGGCGTCCACTGGCTGCGCATGCCGCTGCCGTTCCGGCTCGATCATATCAATCTCTGGCTCCTCGAAGACGACGGCGGCTGGACGATCGTCGACACCGGACTCGCCACGGCACCGGCACGCGGGCTGTGGGAGGTCGTGCGCGCCGGATTCATGGGTGGCCGGCCGGTGCGCCGTCTCCTCGTGACCCACTTCCACCCGGATCACTTCGGGCTGGCGGACTGGCTCGTGGAGCGCTGCAGCTGCGAGCTGTGGATGGCACCGGCGGAGCACGCGGTCGCCTGCCAGGCCCTGGCCGACGATGCCGACAGCCTTGCCGCCCGGCAGGAATTCTTTCGCCGTCACGGGCTCGACCAGGCGCGCCTCGACCTGACCGCCTCCTGGGGCGGCAGCTACCGCGACGGCGTACCCGCCGTACCGGAGCACTTCGTGGCCATCGCTGACCAGCAGGACCTGCGGATCGGCGCGCACGACTGGCACGTCATCACGGGGGCAGGCCACTCGCCGGATCACGTCACGCTGCATTGCCCGGCGCTCGGGCTGCTCATCTCAGGTGACCACGTGCTGCCGACGATCACGCCGCACATCGGTGTGTGGCACACGCAACCCGACGCCGACCCGGTGCGCAGCTACCTGCACTCGTTTGCGCGCTTCGCGGGTCTGCCCGCCGACACGCTGGTGCTGCCGGCCCACGGGCTGCCCTTCACCGGGCTTGCACCGCGGCTCGAAGCGGTGGCAGCGCACCACGCACGGCGCCTGGATATCGTGGCGAATGCCTGCACGGTTCCGTGTACGGCGACCGAGGTACTCGACGTGTTGTTTCGCCGCCGCCTCGACGTCCACCAGATCGTGTTCGCCCTGGGCGAGACCATCGCCCACCTGAACTATCTCTGCGGAGACGGCATGCTCGAGCGCTCGACCGATGCGCACGGCGTGCAGCGCTATCGCCGGGCCTGACGCCCGGCGCGGCCGTGGCGCTCAGGCCGCTGGCGTGGACCGCTTGCGCGGGCGCAGTTCCGGCAGCTTCACGCTGCGCGACTGCAGCAGCCAGCTGCCGCCGCCACCGTACTGCGCGTCGAGCCGCATCATCGAGCGGTAGAAGTAGCGCCCGTACCAGACGGCGAAGATCAGGGTGACGAGCAGCGGCTTCCAGCCGAGCGGCCAGGTCTGGCCATAGCCGAAGTACTGGATTGCGGCGAAGGCGCCGTAGAGCCAGGCGGCGAGTCCAATCGTCGACCAGGTGGCAATGCGCCGGTAACGCTGCGGGTTGCCGGAGAATTCCCGGGTCAGGTCGCTCATCGGATCCGGTGTGTTCGTGGGAGCATTCATTGCCGTTACCGCCGTCAGAAGGGCTTGGTGATGGCCAGGGCCAGGACCAGCACACCGAACACGACGACCGGCGCGCTGGTCAGGAGGAAGAACCACCAGTGCCGGTGCATGCCCTGCTCGTAGCGCTGCGGATCGCCTTGCGCGCGCAGGTGTGCCTTGCTGCCGCCGAAGTGCGAGTACCAGAAGTCGGCGATCTCCATCGGCACGAATACGGAGATCACGATCAGCAGCTTGAGCAGGAACCATCCGGCCGAGAGGTCCCAGCCGCCGGCGATCCACAGCAGCGGTCCGGTGATGATGATGGTGGGAAAGGCGAGGTGCTCGTAGATGACGCCGTGGTCGAAGCGCTCCATCACCCAGTTGCGCAGCGCGACGATTTCCGGATCGCGCGGATTGCGCCGCCAGGCCTTGAACACGGGCACCAGGTAGAACGCGTAGCCGACGGCCGTGCTCGCCAGCCACACCGCCATGGCAAGCATGTGGATCGCCTTGATGTACAGGTAATACGGCGCCAGCAGTCCCTGCAGGAAGCTGATCATCGGTGCGCGTCCCCGGCGAATTTGTCGACCATGTTGACTTTCTCCAGACTGTAAAGATAAATAGCCCGCACGTCCACTGCTGCGCCCTCCGGCGCCAGGGAAGTCTCATGTACTCGTTCTCGCAGGTACTGCGCCGTGCCGCTCTGGTCAACGGCGATGGAGTCGCCACGCGATATCAAGGTCGCAACACGACCTGGGCGCAGACCAGCGCGCGCGTGCCGCAGCTCGCCGGCGCCCTGCGCACGCTCGGCCTCGACAGCGGCGACCGCGTGGCGATCCTGGGAGTGAACAGCGACGAGTATTTCCAGTGGCTGTTCGCCATCCCATGGGCGGGCGGCGTGTTCGTCCCGGTCAACACGCGGCTGGCGCCCGAGGAGATCGTCTACTGCCTGAACCAGTCGGGCAGCCGGGTGCTGATCGTGGACGACACCTACAGCGGGCTGGTCGCGCAGATCCGCGGCGAGGTCGGCAGCATCGAACACGTGATCCACATCAGCGACCGGGCCGCCGCCCCGGGCTGCGTGCTGTTGCGGGACCTGCTGGCGCGTTCGGCGCCGGTGCCCGATGCGGGACGTGGCGGTGACGATCTCGCCTCCATCTGCTTCACCGGCGGGACTTCCGGGCGTTCCAAGGGCGTGATGCTGACCCACGACCACCTCATCGTCAGCACGCTACAGTGGGCCTTCGAGATCGGCGTGGGGCGTGACGACGTGATCCTGGTCGTCGCACCCATGTTCCACCTGGCTGGTGCCATCAACGCGTTCGCCGCGGCGGTGCTTGCCGCCAGCGCCTGCATCATGTCGCGGTTCGATCCGCGCCTGATGCTGCAGACAATGGCGAGCGAGCGGGTGACCAAGGCCGCGTGGGTGCCGACCATGCTGAACGCGATCCTGTCGCATCCGGATTTCGCATCGTTCGACCTCTCCAGCCTGCGGCGCATCACCTACGGCGGCTCGCCGATCTCGGAAACCCTGCTGCGGCGCGCACTCGAGGCGCTGCCGCACGTGCAGCTGTTCCAGGTGTACGGGCAGACCGAGGGTGGGCCGATCATCTCGGTCCTGAAGCCCGTGGATCACCAGACGTCCGGGCCGACCGCGGGGCGCCTGAATTCCGCGGGCCAGATGATCGTCGGCACCGAGATCAGGATCGTCGATGCCGACGACCAGCCGGTCGGCCATGGCGTGGCCGGCGAGATCTGCGTGCGCGGCCTGACGGTGGCGCACGGCTACTGGAACCTGCCGGAGGAAACCCGGCAGGCGCAGCGTGGCGGCTGGCTGCACACGGGCGACGCCGGCTACCTCGACGCCGACGGCTTCCTCTACATCGTCGACCGGGTCAAGGACATGATCATCACGGGCGGCGAGAACGTCTATCCGCAGGAGGTCGAGAACGTCCTCTGCGCCCACCCGGCCGTGTTCGAGTGCGCGGTCTTCGGGATCCCGGACGAGCGCTGGGGCGAGCGCATCCACGCGGTGGTGCGCCTGCGGGAAGGCTGCAGCGTCGAGCGCGACGAACTGATCGCGCACTGCCGGCAGCACCTCGCACCGTACAAGTGCATCCGCAGCGTCGATTTCCGCACCGAGCCGTTTCCACTGAGCGGCATCAGCAAGATCCTCAAGCGCGAACTGCGTGCGCCCTACTGGCAGGCACGCCAGCGGCAGGTCTGAGCGCGTTCAGCCGTTGAAGACCGAAACCTCCACACCATCCTCGAGGCCTTCCTGGTACTCGACGGTGGCGCGCTCGTAGCGGCTGCGGTAGCGCCCGCTCTCGCGCACATAGGTGAGGTAGTCCGGCACGTCGAAGAAGCCGACGTTGTCGGCGACGACAACCGTGCCCGCACGCAGCAGCCGGCGTTCCTCGAGCCGCTTCAGGTCGGCGAGGTAGACGTCCTTCCAGTGATCGAGGAAGACTGCGTCGAAGGGCTCGGTGAGGTGCCCGATCTCGCTTTCGAGGGTGCCGCGCCGGAATGTCACCACCGACGCAAGGCCCGCGTGGTCCACGATCCGGCGTGCCACCTCGGCATTGCGCCGGCTGATCTCGATCGCGGTAAGGTGCCCGCCACGAGCTGCCAGCTCGCGGCCGATCAGCGTCGCTGAGTAGCCGCAGTAGCTGCCGATCTCGAGCACGCGCCGCGCGTCGCTCTCGCGCAGGGCCCGCACCAGCACGGCGCCCTTGGTCGGCCCGACATTCTGCAGCCAGCGGCGCTGGCGGGCGAAGTTGTCCATCGTCGCCAGCACGGAGTCCGGCGAGCCCGCGGTCGCGTTCTGCAGCACGAACTCCATGACGGCTTCCTCGCGGCGCTGGCGGTGCACGTAGCGGTCGATCAGCGTGGTGACGTACTGCTGGCCGAGGAACCAGCCGATGCGGTGCATCGAGCCCAGGCGCTTCCTGATGGTATTGGTCATGGTCTGTGTTCTCCTTTGGGTTGTCCGGGGCCTCGCCCCGTGCGGCGCTAGCTGTCGATCCTGACGACGATCTTGCCCATGACGGTGCGGTCGGCGAGGCAGCCGAGGGCGGCGCCGGCCTGCGTCAGCGGGAACACCGCATGGACCGGCGGTGCGAGGCGGCCGCCGGCAAGCAGTTCGAGGAGCGTGGCCATGTTGGCCGCCGCGGCAGCGGGTTCGCGCTCGCGGAACCGGCCATAGTAGACGCCGACCACGGAGTAGCCCTTCAGCAGCGCGAGGTTGACCGGAAACTGCGGGATCACCCCGCTCGCGAAGCCGACCACGAGGAGGCGGCCGTTCCAGTTCACGCAGCGCGTCGCTTCGTCGAAGGCCGTGCCACCGACGGGATCGAATACCACGTCGGCACCGCGACCGGCGGTCAGGAGCTTCACCGCGTCGCGCAGCTTCGTGCTCCGGTAGTTCACCACGTCGTCGGCACCCTGGGCCGACAGGAATGCGAGCTTGGCGTCGGTACCGGCGGCGGCGATTACGCGCGCACCCATCACCTTGCCGATCTGTACCGCGGCGATGCCGGTACCGCCCGCGGCACCGAGCACGAGCAGGGTCTCGCCGGCGGCGAGGTGTCCGCGCTGCGCGAGCGCATGCCAGGCGGTGCCCCAGGCGCCGGCAAAGGCGGCCGCTGCTTCGAGCGACACGCCTGCCGGAACCAGTTCGACATCCGTTTCCCGCACGACCACGAACTCGGCGAGGCCGCCGAGCATGGTGGCTCCCATGACGCGCTGGCCGACCGCAAACCGCGTGGCACCTGAGCCAAGCTGCTCGACGATCCCGGCGATCTCACCGCCGGGTATGAAAGGAAACGGCGGCTTGTCCTGGTACTTGCCTTCGACCAGCAGCAGGTCGGGGAAGTTGATGCCGCAGGCGGTGACACGGATGCGGACCTGGCCCGGGCCGGCCACCGGGACGGGGGCGGTGCCGGGCACGAGGTCGCGCGGGGATCCGTGCTTGTGGCAGACGAGGGCGCGCATCGTCGTGGTCATGGTTCAGGAACTACCAGCCGGCCCCGGTGCCAGGACCCACATGACGAGGGTCTCCACGGAGAGGGCCGGCTTGTCCTCGCCGCGGATGTCGACCGATACGGCCGAGCGCAGCAGCATGCGGTCCGCTTCGCGGTCCTCGATGGCGAGCAGCGTCGAAGCAGCGCGGATCTCGGCTCCGCAACGTACCGGGTTCAGGAACCGCAGCCGATCGACGCCGTAGTTGATGCCCCAGGCGGTTCCCTTCGGTTGCAGCCGGATGGACTCGAGCAGATGCGGCAGCAGTGCCAGCGTCAGATAGCCGTGGGCGATGGTCGTGCCGTAGGTCGTGCCCTGCGCGGCGACGGGGTCGACGTGGATGAATTCGTGTGCGCCGGTGAGTTGCGCGAAGGCGTCGATGAGCGGCTGGTCGATCCGCCGCCACGACGCGGCTTCGAGGCGCCGGCCGACGAATCCCTCGAGCTGACTGCGGTCGACGATGATCGCCACGGGCCTCCCCGGGTGGCCGCCTGGTTCGCGTACGGATCGACATTGGCCACGGCAGGAGCCTACCAGCTCGTAAACCTTGTTGACAAGCTGCGGGAGCGCGGGTAGCGTCCCCGGTGGCCGGAGGCAGGCATTTCCGGCCATCTTTTCCGGCCAGTTTTCCGCGAGGGGGGACGATGCCGACCTCGACCAACGTTGCCCGGCCCGGGATCGCCATCACCGGCCTCGGCGCGGTAACCGCCTACGGCAGCGGTGCCGATGTTTTCTACGACGGCCTCAGCGCCGGGCGCCCCGTCATCGAGGCCGTGCAACTGCCGGGAGACCCGCAGGGGCGCTGCGCCTGGTGGTCGATGGTGCGCGGCTTCGATGCCGGCGCCTGGCTCGATGCGAAGGTGATCGACGGTACCGACGTGGTGGCGCAGTGGGCCATCGCCGCCGCCATGCAGGCGCTGCGCCAGGCCGGCCTCACACCCGATCCGCTGCGGACCGGGGTGGTGCAGGGCACCAGCATGTCGGGGGTCGCCTCGCTGATGCGCGCCCAGCACGAGATCGACACCCGCGGTCCGGCGGCCTTTCCCCGCAAGACCATGCTGAGGACCCTCAGCAACATGGGTGCCGCGCAGATCACCCTGCTCTACGGGCTGCACGGGCCGAGCCTGACGGTGTCCACAGCCTGCGCATCGACCATTGACGCGCTCGGGCTCGGCGCGGCCCTGATCGCCGCCGGGCGTGCCGATGCGGTCATCGTTGGTGGCACCGAGGCCGGTCACAGCCTCGTCTCCGGCGGGGCCGACGCGGATTACACCCCGGCAATGGTGTACGCCCCGGCGATGTTCGGCATGCAGTCGGCGAGCGCCGACCCGCGGCGCGCCTGCCTGCCATTCGACGCCGGGCGCAGCGGAATCGTTACCAGCGAGGGTGCGGCGGCCTTCGTGCTCGAACGCGCGGATCTCGCCGCGGCGCGCGGTGCGCACGCCTTCGGGCACCTGTACGGCTACGGATCCGTCGCCGATGCCTACCACCCGTCCGCACCGGAGCCCTCCGGACGCTGGGAGGCCGAGGCCATGCGCGTGGCGCTCGCCGATGCGGGTCTCGCACCAGGCGCCGTCGACTGTCTCTACGCCCACGCCACCGGCACGCCGGTCGGCGACACGCCGGAGATCCGCGCCATCAACGACGTATTCCGGCCCCGTGCCGGCACGCTCGCGGTGACCTCGATCAAGGGCCACTTCGGCCACGCCGCTGCGGCCTCGGGTGGCCTGTCGCTGATCGCGGCGCTGCTCGGCATGGCCGATGGCGTCGTCGTCAACACGGCCAACACCAGCAATCCCGATCCGGAGATCGAGTTCGACCTGGTCATGGGCCGGCCGCGGCCGCTCACCGTCGAGGTGCTGCAGGTCAATGCCTTCGGTTTCGGCGGGCAGAACACCTCGCTGGTGGTCGGGCGACATCCGCGCCACGAGTGTCGCCGGGACTAGGTCCGTGTATTTCTCGATCGCAGACATCATCGCCATGCACTGCCGCGCATTCGCGGACCGGCCGGCGCTCGAGGTGGTCGGGCGCGGCGGCGCGATGAGCTACGGCGAGGTCTGGCGGCGCACCCATGCGCTGCGCACCGCGCTCGCCGGCTGCGGCAGCGGGCGGCACGGCCGCATGGCCGGCCTGCTGCTGCCGAACGGGGCCGATGCGGCGCTCGCCATCGCGGCCTGCCAGCTTGCCGGGGTCGTCGCAGTCCCGGTCAACGGCCGGCTGACACGCCCCGAAATGCAGCACATCCTGCGCGACGCTGACTGCCGGCTGCTGCTGACGGCGGGTCAGTTCGTCGAGACAGCGCGGCTTGCCGCTGCCGGCCTGCCGCTCGAGGTCATCGATGCCGACGGCCTCCCGACACCGGCCGAGGCGCCGCGGCCCGAAGTCGGCAGCCGCGATTGTGGCGGCGAGCCCTGCGTGATCGGCTACACCTCCGGGACAACCGGCTTTCCGAAGGGAGCGATCTACACGAACGACTACTACACGATGAACAACTACCGGTGGGGCTGGGAATTCGGCCTCACCGGCGACCACGTCGTGCTGATCGCCGGGCCCATGTTCCACCTGTCGTATGCCGGTTTCGCGCTCGCCGGGCTGATGATCGGCGCCCGCGTGCGCATCATGCCGGCGTTCTCGCCGGCCGTGGCGCTCGACGAACTCAGTCGCCACTGCAGCTTCGCCTTCCTGGTGCCGACCATGGTCAAGGAGATCGTCGACGAGTGGCAGCGGCGCGGCGAGCCGCCGGTCGCGGCGGCCCGCCATATCGTCAGCGCCGGGGCGCCGCTGCGTTTCGAGCAGTTGCGCGAGGGGATGCGGATGTTCGCCTCGGCACGGTTCGCCGAGATGTACGGCTGGACCGAGGGCACGCTCGCCACTTACGAGGTGAAGCAGGCCGACACCCTGCATCCGGGCAGCGTCGGCTGGCCGGCGATCGGCGCGGATGTCGCGGTGTTCGGCGAGGATGGCGAGCCCTGCGGCACCGGTGTGCCGGGTGAGATCGGCATCCGGGCCGGGCTGCCGTTCGCCGGCTACCTCGGCCAGGCTCCGGACACGGCGCAATACCTGCACCGCGGCTACCTGATGTCGGGGGACATCGGGCACTTCCTGGACGACGGACGGCTGTGCATCGTCGACCGCAAGAAGGACATGGTCATCACCGGCGGCGAGAACGTCTACACCATGGAGGTCGAGCGGGTCCTGATGGAGCACCCCGCGGTGCGCGAATGTGCCGTCGTCGGCGTGCCCGATGCCAGGTGGGGCGAGACGGTCGCGGCGCTGCTGGTGCTCGATCCCGCCAGCACCACCAGCCACGAGGCGCTGCTGGTCCACTGCCGCGAGCGGCTGGCCGGCTACAAGGTTCCCCGCCGCATGGTCTTTGCCGGGGAACTGCCGCGCAACTCGATGGGCAAGGTGCGCAAGCCGGAGGTCGTGCGGATCCTGGCCGGGCACCACCCGCCGGGCAAATAACGTCAGGATTGTTGACAATCCAGAGTTATTCAATTACGTTGACAAATTATGGGAGAGGGGACACCGCACGGGCGCTGCCCGCGCGGGTGATCATGACCTCCAGGGTGAGATGCTTCGTCGGCACCGGCGCGGGCCGGCTACCTCCGCCTGGTGAACACCGCGCATGGTGCCGGCGAAGCGTCCGCTTCGCCGCGCTGGACCCGAGGGGTCCAGCGGATCCGTCAGGATGACAGGCGGCCCGGCCGGTGAGCCCGGCCGGGAACGGTTCAGAGGTTGCTCTTGCGCCAGCGCGAGCTCTTGCCGGATTCCCCGGCCGCCCGCGGCGGACGTTTGCGTACCCTCGTCTGCACGGCGATCGGACCCCAGTCCGCATAGAGGATCTGGCGCAGGTCGTTCATCGCCTTCTTGCCAAAGCGGCGTTCGAGTTCCCGCTCCATCAGGGCGATCGTGCGCAGCGCTGCCTGGTAGATCCCGCGCCCGTCCGTGCTCGGCTGGACGATCTTCGCGCGCCCGTCCTTGGGGTCGGGCACCATGTGGATCAGCCCTTCCTGCTCCATCTCCACCAGCGTGCGCTGGATGGCCTGCCGGCTGACGCCGATCGCCCGCGCCAGGTCGGAGGGCCGCGTGATGCGGTCGGAGAGGGTGACCATGATGATCGACTGCGTACGCGACAGCGCTGGCCAGCCGGCGGCGGCGAGGCTGCGCTGCAGGGACTCGTCGCACCAGTAGAAGGCGCGCAGAAGTCCCCTCATCACGGACTTGTCAGGTACCGGCATGCAGAATTTCCCGCTGGAGGTTGATTCTTCTCGACCGAGCCCCGGATTCTGCGGTCAGGCGCCGACGATAGCGGTTGCCTGACTGGCTACTCGGGGTTGTCCCCACATCACTGGCTGGCGTCAGCATCCCATCGCGCTGAACGATAATCAAGGCCATTGACGATCGGGGGGGGCCGGCGAACCGCTCTCAGCCTGCTGGCGGCTCGCCAAAGTCCACGCCGGGGCCACCGGCCCGGTAGCGCTTCAGGTAGCGCCGCGCCACGGACTGGATGTGGACCTCGTCGGGGCCGTCGTAGATGCGCGCCTCGCGGGCGTGGCGGTACATGCGCCCGAGCGGGGTGTCGTCGGTGAGTCCCAGCGCACCGTGCACCTGGATGGCGCGGTCGACCACATCGTGCAGCATGCGGGCGCCGACGACCTTGATGATGCCGATCATTTCGCGCGCCTCCTGGCCGGCGTCGAGCTGGCGGGCAGCCTCCAGCGTCAGCATCCGGCAGGCCTGGATCGCCGCGGCGCTTTCGAAGACGTGGCTCTGCATCAGCTGTTTGTTCGCGAGCGGTTCGCCGAAAGCGACCCGCTCGTTGAGGCGCCGGCACATGAGGTCGAAGGCGCGCTGCGCCTGGCCGAGCCAGCGCATGCAGTGGAAGATCCGCCCCGGGCCGAGCCGCTGCTGGGCGATGGCGAAGCCGCGGCCGCGCGGACCGAGCAGGTTGCCCTCCGGCACCCGCACGTTGTCGTACTCGACCTCCCAGTGGCCGCCGTCGATGCCGAGCACGGGGGTATCGCGCACGATGCGGTAGCCGCGCGTGTTGGTCGGCACGACGATCATGCTGAAGGACTCGTGCGGCGGGGCATCGGTCTCGGTCCGGCACATCACCGTGGTGTAGTCGGCATCGCCGGCCCCGGTGGTGAACCACTTGCGTCCGTTGATGATCCAGTGGCCGTCCTCGAGTCGCGCCGTGGTCCGCAGCTGCGTCGGATCCGAGCTCGCCACGTCGGGCTCGGTCATGGCGAAGCTCGGGATGGTCTCGCCGGCCACCAGCGGGCCGAGATAGCGTGCGCGCCACTCCGGTGCGGCATAGCGGTGCAGCATCAGGGAGTCCTGCAGCGACAGGGTGCCGAGCGCCTGCATGGCATAGAAGGAACGCCCGATGACCTCGTTCACGTGCACGTAGTCCATGAACGGCATGCCCTGGCCGCCGAGCTCGCGCGGGTGGCCGAGCGCCCAGAGCCCGGCGCCCTTTGCCTCCTCGATGAGGCGCGCCATGATGAGGTTGCGCTCCGTGCGCGAGCCTTGGTCCATCTCGTGCTCGACCGGATAGATGCGGTCCTCGACGAACCGGATCACGGCGCGGCGCTTGTCTTTCCAGTCGGGGGTGGTCATGGGGAGTTGTCCTGTGCGGGTGTTGTCGGCGGAGACATTCAGCCGCCGACGATGCCGGCCTTCCTCAATGCAGCGATTTCGCCGGCGCCGAAGCGCGCAGCGCCGAGGACAGCGTCCGTATCGGCCCCCGGGCGCGGTGGTGGCGTGGGATCGTCGGCCTGGGTGCGGCTGAAGCGCGGCGCCGGGGCGTTCTGGAGCACGCCGCCGACCTCCACGAACGAGCGCCGCGCCTGGTGGTGCGGGTGGCGGCTGGCTTCGGCACCGGTGAGGACGGGTGCGAAGCAGGCGTCGCTGCCTTCGAGCAGCTCGCACCACTCGGCGCGGGTGCGGCTGCGAAACACCGCAGCGAGTTCTGCCTTGAGCGCCGGCCAGTCTTCCGGCCGCATCGCCCCCGGCTCCAGGCTGAAACCGCAGGACGCGAACCGTTCGCGGTCGAGGCCGGCCTTCTCGATCAGCAGCTCGTAGAATTTCGGTTCGAGCGATCCGATCGAGACGTACTTGCCGTCGCGGGTCTCGTAGGTATCGTAAAAGTGCGCCGCACCGCCGAGGAAATGCCTGCCCGGCCGGTCGTCGTACAGCCCGAGCGCCCGGAAGCCGTGGAAGGTCGCCATCAGCGCGTTGGTGCCGTCGATCATCGCCGCGTCGATGACCTGGCCCCTGCCGGAGCGCTGCGCTTCGAGCAGCGCACACACCATGCCGAAGGCGAGCAGCATGCCGCCGCCGCCGAAGTCGCCGACCAGGTTCAGCGGGATGGCCGGCTTTTCGCCGGGACGGCCGATGCCGACCAGGGCGCCGGCGAGCGCGATGTAGTTGATGTCGTGTCCGGCGACATTGGCGAGCGGCCCGTCCTGCCCCCAGCCGGTCACCCGGCCGTAGACCAGACGCGCATTGCGCGCGAGGCAGGCCTCGGGCCCGAAGCCGAGCCGCTCGGCCACGCCCGGGCGAAAGCCCTCGTAGAGCGCATCCACGCCCTCGACCAGCCGCAGCAGCACGGCAACCCCTTGCGGGGACTTCAGGTCGAGGACGATGGAGCGGCGGTTGCGGCAGAGCGGATCGACCTGCTGCTGCGCCTCGCTGGTGCCGGGACGGTCGATGCGGATGATCTCCGCGCCCATGTCGCCGAGCATCATGCCGCAGAACGGGCCGGGGCCCATCCCGGCCACCTCGATGACGCGTACGCCCGCGAGCGGCCCCATCGTCAGCTCCCCTTGCGGCCGGCGCCGCTCTTGCGTGGGTCGAGGCCGATCGAGCGCGCGATGATCTCGCGCATGATTTCGGAGGTGCCGGCGTAGATGCGCGAGATGCGCGCATTGCGGTACATGCGCGAGATCGGGTACTCGTCCATGTAGCCGGCTCCGCCGTGCAGCTGCACGCACTCGTCCATGACGCGGCCCTCCATCTCGCTGGTGAAGAGCTTGGCGCGCGCGGCCATGTCCGCGGTCAGCTTGCCCTGGTTGTGCTGGCGCACGCAGCTGTCGACGAACACCTGCGAGATGTCGATCTCGGTGCGCATGTCCGCCATCTTGAAGCGGTTGACCTGGAAGTCGGCGACCGTCTGGCCGAACATGCGCCGTTCGCGGATGAAGTCGAGCGTGATGTCGAAGGCCGCCTGCGCGTTGGCGACGTAGCTGCAGGCGCCGAGCAGGCGCTCCTCGGCGAGGAAGCGCATGAGGTAGTAAAAACCCTGCGTCGGGTCGCCGAGCACGTTCGCCTTCGGCACGCGTACGTTCTCGAAGTACAGCTCCGCCGTGTCCTGCGACTCGAGTCCCATCTTCTTCAGGCGCCGCCCGCGCGCGAAGCCCTCCATGCCGCGCTCGACCAGGAACAGGCCGATGCTGCGCGGCGACTGCGGGTCGGTGCGCGCCGCGACCACGAACAGGTCGCCGATGATGCCGTTGGAGATGTAGGTCTTCTGGCCGTTGAGCAGGAAGTGGTCGCCACGGTCCTCGGCCCGGCACTTCATGCCGGCGAGGTCGCTGCCGGCACCGGCTTCCGTCATGGCGATGCCGAGGATCGTGTCGCCGCGCACGCAGCCCGGCATGAAGCGGCGCTTCTGCTCCTCCGTGCCGAGCACGGTGATGTAGGGCGCCACCAGCCGGTTGTGCAGGTGGATGAAGAACCCCGGATCGCCGTGGCGCTGGTTCTCCTCGATCAGGATCTGCTCGTAGCGGAAATCCTCGACCCCGGCGCCGCCGTAGGCCGGGTCGACGTACATGCAGAGCAGGCCCTGGGCGCCGGCCTTGAGGTAGATCTCCCGGTCCACCTGGCACTGGGCGTGCCAGGCCTCCCGATGCGGGCCGACCTCGTTGATGAAGAACCGGCGCACGGACTCGCGAAACATCTCGTGCTCTTCCTCGAAGTGTTCTGGTCTCATCTCGCTTCTCCATCCTCGGGGCTGCGGGCACTGCCCCGGTTCCCGGCGCGCTTGCGCTGGAACTCCCGGAGCCGCTCCTGGAAATATTCGCTGCCGGTGCAGCGTGCCTGCCATTGCGCTTCGCTGCGAAACACCGTCGCGAAGTCCTCCTCCATGGCGAGGCGCACCAGCTTCCTGGTGCCGGCCACGGCCACCGGCGACAGGGATGCAAGGCGCCGGGCCCGCTCGCGTGCGGCATCGAGCAGGGTGGCGCCGGGCACCACCTGGTTGGCCAGCCCGAGCTGCAGGGCGCGGGCGGCGCCGATGCGCTCGGCTTCCGCCAGGATCTGGAAGGCCAGGCGCGCGCCGAGCTGGCGCACCAGCAGGTAGCTCGCGCCACCGTCGGGTACCAGCCCGATGCCGCCGAACGCCGGCCACAGGACGGCGTCCTCGGCCATGACCAGCAGGTCGCAATGCAGGGCGAGGGACATGCCGATCCCGGCCGCGGTGCCGCCGACCGCGGCGATCACGGGCTTGTCCATCGCCGCGATGGCGGCGAAGCAGGGCCAATACTCCCCGAGCAGTTCGGCGGCCACGCCACCGTCACCGCCGGCCTCCCAGAGGTCGGCGCCGGCGCAGAAGGTCGGGCCGTTGCCGCCGATGACAACGGCGCGGATCCGGTCGTCCGCGCCGGCCTGTTCGAGTGCGGTGCGCAGCTCGCGGCGCAACTCGCGGTTCAGGGCATTCAACGATGCCGGGCGGTCGAGCAGCAGCACGGCGACTGCACCATCGACCGTGAGCGTGAGCGGGTGGCTGGAACTCATCGCGGCGGCGCCTCCAGGGCCTTGCGCAGGGTGTCTTCCACGGCGTCAGGATAGTCGACCCCCGCACCGAAATCCGCCAGCTCCGGCCAGCGGCTGGCGACGTCCTCCGCGCTGAAGCCCGCATCGGCGTCGAAGCGCAGGCCGGCGCTGCGCTGCCAGCGCAGGCGCGCCATCCATCCGGCCCCAACCTCGAACAGCCCGCCATTCTCCCGCGAACTCTCGTGGCAGAGGGCCACGACCAGCGGCACCACCTGCTGCGGTTTCAGCCGGTCGACCAGTTCGGGCGGCATCACGGTACGCGTGAAGCGTGTGGCGGCGAGCGGCGCGATGGCATTGCTGCAGACGTTCTTCGCGGCACCCTCGCGGGCTAGCGTACGCATCAGGCCGACCAGGCCCAGCTTGGCCGCGGCGTAGTTGGCCTGTCCGAAATTGCCGTACAGGCCGGCGGCCGAGGCCGTGAACAGGATGCGCCCGCAGCCCCGCTCCAGCAGGTGCGGCCAGGCCGCCCGGGTGGTGCGCCAGGCACCGAGCAGGTGCACGTCCTGGACCGCGCACCAGTCCTCGTCGGTCATCTTCGCGAAGCTGCGGTCGCGGAGGATGCCGGCATTGTTGACGAGGACGTCGACTCTGCCGAAGGCTGCGATGGCCGCCTCGACGATCAGCGCACCGTCGACCACCGAGACGGCGCTGGCGATCGCCTGCCCGCCCGCGGCCCTGATCTCGTCGGCGACGAGGGCCGCGGCAGGCTGGTCGGTGCCCTTGCCGTCGAGCGCCACGCCCCGGCCGTTGACGACGACGCTGGCGCCACGGCGGGCGAACTCCAGCGCATACTCGCGCCCGAGGCCCGAGCCGGCCCCGGTGACGATGACGGTGCGGCCGTCGAAGCGCAGCGCGCCGCCGGGTTGGGTCGTGAGATCGGCCATCGGGTTCCTGCCGCGGACGGCCCGCGGGATTGCGCCGGCTGATAGTCAATGACATTGACATGCTAGCCCGGCTCCCTTCTACTAGTCCAGCACGGCACGGACAACATCGACGAGGCAGGGCAGCGTGACGACAACAGCAAACCCGGATCTCCAGCGCTTCAGCCTCGCTGGGCGCATCGCCATGGTCACCGGCGGGGGCACCGGCCTCGGCCGCCAGTTCGCGCTGGCGCTCGCCAAGGCCGGCGCCGACATCGCGCTGTGCGCCCGTCGCCAGGAGAAGCTGGTCGAGACCGCCCGGCTGGTCGAGGGCACCGGGCGGCGGGCGGCCTGCGTGGCGATGGACGTCACCAGTGGCGCCAGTATCACCGCCGGCCTCGAGGCGGTCACGGCGCTGCTCGGGTCGCCCGACATCCTGGTCAACAACGCCGGCGTCAACCGTCCCATGTTCGCCACGCAGCTCACGGAAGAGGACTGGGATGCGATCGTCGACACCAACCTGAAGGGTGCCTTCCTGTTGTCGCAGGCGTTCGCCATGCAGCCCGGTCGTGCGCGCCAGGGGGGCAGCATCATCAATGTCGCCTCGATCCTCGGCCTGCGCGGGCAGAAGGCGGTCACCGCGTACATGGCCTCCAAGGCGGGCCTGATCCACCTCACCCGCGGGCTGGCGCTCGAGTGGGCGCGCATGAACATCCGCGTCAATGCCCTGCTGCCGGGGTACTTTCGCACCGACATCACCGATGACTTCCTCGACGCCGAAGCGGGGCAGAAGATCGTCGCCAACATCCCGCTGGGTCGCGTCGGCGACCCGACCGAGCTCATCGGGCCGCTGCTGCTGCTGGCGAGCGATGCAGGCAGCTTCATGACCGGTGCGGTGCTGGTCGCCGATGGCGGCCACGTCCTGAGCAGCCTGTGAGCCGTGGACCACGCTGACCTTGCGACGCGCCTCGCCGCCGCCTACCGGCGGCGTGGCTTCGGGGAAGTCACCATCGCCGGCCTGCAGCGGCTTTCCGCGGGCGCCTCTGCCGAGACCTGGCGCCTCGACCGCGTGATCGACGGCGCCAGCCAGGCGCTGATCGTCCAGATCTTCACCGGCGAGAAGCAGTTTGCGGTGGCGCTCGACAAGCGCACGCAGGGACTGGTGCAGCAGGCCGCGCATGGCGCCGGCATTGCGACGCCGCGCATCGATCTCGTGTTCGACGCCGGGGATGGCCTCGGCGAGGGTTTCGTCTCGGAGTTTGTCGCCGGCGAGACGCTCGGCCAGCGCATTGCGCGCAGCCCGGAACTCGCCGCGGCACGCGAGGTCCTGACGGCGCAGTGTGCCGCGGCGCTCGCCGACATCCATCGCGTCGACCTCGCCGGGCTGCCACAGCTGCCGGACCAGTCGCCGGCGGAGATGGTCGCGCGGCTGCGCGACGCGCACGACAGCTTCGGCGTGCGCCTGCCCGTGTTCGAGCTCGCCTTTGCGTGGCTCGACGATCGGACACCCCCCGCCCGGCCGCCACGGCTGGTCCACGGCGACTTCCGCAACGGCAACTTCATCGTCGATGCCCGCGGCCTGGTTGCCGTGCTCGACTGGGAGGCGGCGCACCTCGGCGATCCGCTCGAGGACCTTGGCTGGTTCTGCCTCAACGCCTGGCGCTTCGGCGGCATCGACAAGCCCGTCGGCGGATTCGGCCAGCGCGACGAGTTGTTCGCCGCCTATGCCGCAGCCAGCGGGGCGCCGGTGGACGCCGGGCGCGTGCGCTTCTGGGAGGTGTACGGCACGCTCAAGTGGGGCGTCATCTGCCAGTGGTTCGGCAACCAGTTCATCACCGGCGAGGTGCCCGAGATCGAGCGGGCGGCGATCGGCCGGCGCGTGGCGGAAGTCGAGCTCGACCTGCTCGATCTCATCGAAGGAGTGGAGTGATGCCGGTCAATCCGCCCGACAGGCTGCGCCTGCTCGACGCCGTCATCGAGGTGCTCGGCCAGGACAGCTCCGCCGGCGGCGAAGCGATGTCGGCCTACAAGTCGCGGATCGCGCTCAGTCTGCTCGCGATTCTGCGCCGCGAACTCGCCCTCGCCGAGGGCCTTGCGGCCGAGGAGTGCGCCCGGCTCACGGCGCTGCTCGGCTGCGAGGGTGACGCAGCCGCGCTGAGCGTGGCGCTGTGCGAGCGCATCCGCAGCCGCAGGCTCGACATCGCCGCGCCGGCCCTGCTTGCACACCTGCGGCAGACGACGCTCGGCAAGCTCGCGATCGACAACCCGCGCTACTCCGCCTACCTGCGCGCCACCGGCACGAGCCATTCCCGCGAGCGCTGAGCCTCCCCGTAGGAGCGGCTTCAGCCGCGATCCCGCCGGTCGTGGCCTGCGCCCCTCCTACTGTGGGAGACACAAGCGACGCCAGCCGCGATCCCCCCTCCTTGCCGGTGGATCGGGCCTGACCTGGATCAAGTCCGCCCGGCAGGCCAGGCCTAGACTCGGCCAGGGCGCGGCATCGCCGCATCCTGCGGACAGCAAGGGGGCCAGCTCATGTACATCAATTTCTGGTACGTGGCCGCGAAGAGCGGCGACATCACCTTCGGCGCCGACCGGCCGGTCAAGGTGCAGATGCTCGGGCACCATTTCGCGCTGTGGCGCGACCGCAAGGGACAGGTGCAGTGCATCAGCGACACCTGCAGCCATCGCGGCGGCGCGCTCGCCGACGGGCGCATCCGCGGCGACTGCGTCGAGTGTCCCTATCACGGCTGGACTTTCGACGGCGCCGGCAACTGCGTGCGCCTGCCCTCGCTCGGGCCGCAAGCGTCGATCCCGGGACGCACGCGCGTGGATTCCTACCCGGTGCAGGAGAAGTACGGGCTCGTGCACGTGTTCCTCGGCGACCTGCCGGAGGCCGAACGCCCGCCTGTCATCGACATCCCGGAGTACGACGACCCGGCCTGGCGCTTCATCATGCTGACGCTCGAATGGCAGATCGACTACAAGCGCGCCATCGAGAACACCATGGATCCGGGTCACAACGAGTTCACGCACCCGACGCACGGCTTCCTCGGCGTGAAGGAGGACTACGTCGTCAGGGACTTCGACCTGCGCGACCAGGCCTGGGGCACCGGTTTCCTCGCCGACATGCTCGCACCAACGCTGGCACAGCGCGACATGAACCAGGCGGCCGGACGCACCGGCGAGCAATGGACCCGCAACGGCGCTGGCCACCACGGGCCGCACTGCACCTGGACCTGGATCCACCCGTCCGATCGTGCGCAGATGCACGGCTACGCCTTCCACACGCCGCTGCACGAAAAGTGCGATCGCATCTACGTCATGTTCGGCCGCAACTTCCTCGCCGACGCGAAGTACGACCAGACGTTCGAGCAGCGCGGACAGTTCATCGCCGAGCAGGACCGCTATGTGCTCGAGCCGCTGCATCCGAAGCTGACGCCGCGGCACAACCATCACGAGTTCATGGTGCCGGCCGACCGCTGCATCACCCGCTATCGCGAGTACTGCCGGGAGTGGGAACAGCGCGGCTGGCGCATCGACGTGCGGCAGTTGCGCTCAGACGAGGACAGCGTGGCCTACGCTATCCCGAGCCCGGCACGGCGCGAGCACAAGGGCTGGGTGCTGCCATCGGTGCCGCTGGTTGCCGCCGGTGCTGTCGAGGTTCAGGCGAAGCAGGCGTGAGGGGGCAGGCAACGATGTGGGGAGTCGCGACTGGCGTCGCTCCCACAGAAAGGTATCGGTAGGGCGCAAACCCCGACGGTTACGACTGGCGTCCCCTCAATGGCAGCGCCGGCAACTCCCGAGCTGTGCCAGCCGCTGCGTGCGTGTCTGGGCCGGTGCGGCGGGCCAGGTGTCGTCGTGGCATTCGGTGCAGGCCGTGGCGCGTTCCTGCACGAGGCGGTGTACCTGCGCGAAATGCCAGAACCCCGGCCGCGGTTGTGCGACGCGTTCCGCGAGCGGGCGCGGATCGGCGGTGGCGACCACGTCCGGTGAGTCGGGCGGCGGACTTCCCGGAGTGGCCACCGCAGCCGAGGCCGTCCGGCCGGCGATCCGTCCGATGAGCAGCGACGGCCCGAGGAAGGTGCCGGAACCGCCGTGGCTGCCGTTGATGCCGGCAACGCCCGTGACTTCGCCTGCGGCGTACAGGCCGGGAACGGGCTGCCCGCCCGCATCGAGCGCGCGGGCTTCGTGGTCGATGGCGATGCCGCCCATGCTCTTGCGCGTCATCGGGAAGAGTTCGATGGCGTAGTAGGGCGGCGTGGCGAGTGGTGCCGGCGTGCGGGCGGCTACGCCCGGGCCGAAGCGGCCGAAGTCCACGTCCGCGCCGGCGGCGACGGCGTCATTCCAGCGCGCGATGGTCGCGGCGAGCGCGGCCTCGGGCAGCCGGGTGGCCTGCGCCAGTTCCCTGATGCTCGCGGCGCTCTTCACCAGCGCGGGGTTGTTCATGATCTCGCCGGCCACCGTGCGGGCGTCGACCCATGGACCGCCGCGGATCATGAGCTGTGCCCGGCCGGGCGTGTCGAACACCAGCCAGTAGCTCGGCGGCGAACGCGACAGCACCAGTGACTCGATTGCCTTGGATGCCGCAGTCTCGTCGACGAAGCGGCGTCCGTCCACACCGACCATGATCCCGGCGGCGTTCTGCACCAGCAGGCCACGGCGCCCGGTCGGGTCGCGCGGGTTCGGCATTCCGGTGACGTAGACGAGCTGGCGGTCCATGCGCGTCAGCGCGGCGCCGGCAGCCGTCGCCAGGCCGATGCCGGTGCCGGTGGCGAACTCGCCCGAGCCGACGTAGAGCGGCCTGGGCACGGCCTGCCCGGTGGGCCAGTTGGCGCGGACCATCTCATCGTTGCTCTCGAAGCCGCCGGTGGCGATGACCACCGCTGGCGCGCGCAGCACGAGCCGGCGGCCGCTGCGCAGGTCGCGCGCCTCGACACCGGCGATGGCGCCATTGGATCTGCGCCGCAGGCGGGTGACTTCCTGGTTCCAGGCAAAGGCGATCCGCTCGTGCGCCAGGGCTTCGCGCAACATCGGCAGCACCGCGCTGGCGGCGGCACCGCGCGGGAAGTGGAAGCGCGGCACCGAGTCCTCGACGCTCGGCAGGATCATCGCAAACTCGACGCCCTTCGCGACCAGCCAGTCGTGGACCTCGGTGCGCGAGCCCTCGACGTAGCGGCGTACCCACCAGGGGTCGGCATCCTCGCCCCAGGCGAGGATGTCGCGGATCGCCAGTTCCGGGTCGTCGCGGTAACCGCGCGCCGCTTGCAGCGGCGTGCCGACCAGCGAGAACCCGCCGGCCAGCACCGCGTGGCCGCCGCCGACCGAGTTGCTGTCGAGCACGATCACGCTGGCGCCGCCTTCGGCCGCTTCCAGCGCCGCGGCGAGACCCGCGATGCCGGCACCGACGACGACGAGATCCGCGTCGCGCCGCTCGGCGGGCCACGAGGTACAGGCGGTGGCGAGCGCGGCGAGCAGGCAGGCGAGGGTGATACTGGGGAGGGGTCTGGCTTGGGCGCGTAGTGGGGCTGTCGGGGCTGGCGCCCCTCCCACAGCTCCAGCCAGCGCACTTGGATCTGTGGGAGGGGCGCCAGCCCCGACCCCTGCGGACGTCACCGTCATCTGCTGAACTGTCGCTGCCCCGTTCCTCAGCGCTTGCCCTTGTAATGCTCCGGCCCGATGCCGAGCGGGGTGATGTCCATGACGTGCGTGTACAGGTCGCTCATGAAGCGCGCCCCGAGGCTGCGCGTGAAGAGCATCTTCGTGCCGTCCGGCGAGATCGAGGCGAGGCCGTCGAAGCTCGGGTTCCAAGTGAGCCGCTCGGGCTCGGCGCCGAACTTCTCCATGTCGAACAGGAAGATCTCCCAGTTGTTATTCTCGATCACGCGCACCGCGATGAAATGTCGGCCGTCCGGAGCCGGGTAGCTGCCCCAGTTCATGCCCGTGTCGGGCGGCGTGCGTGGGGTGAGTTCCGTGCCGTCGTGACGGATGGTGAATACCGTCATCGGGGTGGGCCGGATCTTGCCGTAGTCCGCGTACTTCCAGGCGCGGAACATCACCGTCTCACTGTCCGGCAGGTACATGGGCCGGCCCTCGTCCCAGTCCTTCGTGAAGGTGATCTGCTCCTCGCCGGTGCCATCGGCACGCATGCGCCAGAGGTCCATATTGCCGTTGGCCTGGCGGCCGAAGACGAGCCACTTGCCGTTCGGCGACACCGAGATCTCGGCGTCGTACCACGGGTTGTTGGTGAGCCGGCGGACGTTGCCGCCTTCGGCATCAGACAGGTAGAGCTCGGCGCCCTGCGGGTAGTCGCGCGGGTCCGACCAGTTGCCGAGCGGCTTATCGAGGTTGTCGCGGATCGAGGTCCACGCCAGCGTCTTCATGTCGGGGAAGAAGTACGAGCAGGCGTCCTGGCCGATGGTGTTGATGCGGCGGATGTCGGTGCCGCGGTCGGTGAAGGTCCAGGTGAGCGCACCGCCCGCGGCGCCTTCCTTGGCCTTGAGGGCCTGCGGATCCTGTACCTGGGCGATGACATGGAGGTTATCGGTCGCGTAGTACGCTTCGGCCGCCTCGGGGATGTTCGGGATCTTGTAGAACTTGAGCTTGCGCGGACCCTCTTCGGCGGTCTCGGTGCTGCCCGCCGGCGCATCGGCGGCCTGGACGCCCTGCGCGAAAGCGATGGCGATGGCGGTGACGAGCACCGGTGTGATGGCGTGGAACATGGTGGGATCCCCTCGGTATGACCGCGCTATTGAATAGGCTTCTGCCGCGGGGCTGTCAACAGGCAACCTGCCGCATGGAAGACCGTGCCGCCTGGGTCCGGCGCATCGACACCGCTCGAAGTTCCGCGCCGGCCGGCGCGCGGGCTAGCGCCGTTGCTCCGGAGCCGGCGTTGCCGGCACGCCTCCCTGTTGGAGCGGCTTCAGCCGCGATCCTCCTTAGCGTCGTTGCTCCGGCGTCGGCGTCGCCGGCACGCGCGGTTGTTCCTGCTCCTCGTCGTTCGTCGTTGCCGGCGCTTCGGCCTCAGGAGCGGAGGTCGCGGGTTCCGGTGCCGGCAGGTAGAGATCGCCCTTCAGCCCGCAGGCGGCGAGCAGCAGGGCAAGGGCAACGAGGGTGGTGAGGCGGATCACGGGGCGATTATAGTGGGCCGGTCGTCGCAGCGGCGAATCCGCACCGGTCCGGGAGTCATCCAATGTTGTGTGTCGGGACAAGGCTGGCCACGGCGCTCGTCATCCTGCTGGTCGCGGCTTGCAGCACGACTGCATCCGAGCGCGCCGATGTGCCCAGGCTGCTGGGCGGTGAGATGACCTATATGGCCGATGCCGCGCGGTTCACCGAGTGCCTCACCGGGCGCGACTACCCGATCGTGCCGGGCGAGGAAGCGTTACGCCTGGAACGCGCCTATCTGGCCAATGTCGCAAGCCCGGGTGCGCCGCTCTACGTGACGTTCGAGGGCACGATCACGCAGCGGCCGGCGATGGAGGGCAACCGCATCGAGGACGCGGTGACGGTCGACCGGTTCGTGGGCGCCTGGCCGAACCAGAGCTGCGAGCGGGCCAGGGCGGATGTCTCGCTGTTGAATACCTACTGGCGCTTCGTGCAGATGCAGGGCAAGGCGGTCGAAGTCGCTCCGGAGCGGCGCGAACCGCACCTGCTGCTGCGACAGACCGGCGAGCGCCCCGGTTTTGCCGCCACCGTCGGCTGCAACCAGTTCGTCGGATCCTTTACCTCCACCGACGGCGGGTTGTCGTTTGGCCAGATCGCCACGACCCTGATGGCCTGTCCGCCGCCACTCGATGAGATGGAGAAGAACCTCGGTGAGATCCTCGAGGCTGCGCGGCAGTGGCAGATCCTCGGCAGCACTCTCATGCTGAAGGACCAGGACGGCAACATCCTAGCCCTGCTCGAGGCCGTCCACTTCTGACGATCAGCAGCCGTGCCCGGCCAGCGCGCTGGCCAGCTACCGCAGGTGTTCAGGACGGTGCCAGGACGGTGCCTGCCAGGACGGTGCCAGGACGGTGCCGGGTCGCAGTTCTTGCCAGGACGGTGCCGGGTCGCAGTTCTCGCAGTTGTCAGGCCGCTGCTGCTCCGGCGACAACTGCGAGAACTGCGACCCGGCACCGCGGACCCCGCCGCGGACCCCGCGTTACCGCAGGTGCTCCCAGAGCTGTCGCTCCTCGTCGAGGCGGTCATGCTCCATGCCGCTGAAATCGCCGCGTGACACGACTCCGAGGATCTTGCCGGCTTTGACCACCGGCACGTGCCGGTACCCCCCGGACCACATCATGCGCAATGCCTCGATGGCGGTCTGATCGGGCGACATCGTCTGCGGATTGCGGGTCATGACCTCGGCGAGCGTCGTGGTGCTGGCGCTCTTCCCGGCTGCCAGCACGCGGCCGACGGCATCCCGGCCGGTGAAGATTCCGACGAGCGATCCATTGTCGGTCACGAGCACGGACCCGATGCGTCGGTCACACATCTCGCGGCAGGCCACCACCACCGTACTCGATGCCGCCATGGTCAAGGGGTTCTGATTGAAAACGATGTCCGACAACTGGCGCATGACGAATCTCCGGAAATTTCCTGTTTGTGCCTGGGGTCAAAGACGGGGGGTGCATCCCGCGGTTCAGAACCGCGACGAGGTGAGCTTCACGTCGGCTGCACTCCAGGCGGTGGCGAACTGCTCCTGGGCGTGTGCCGCGAGAGGCTGCTTGCCCTGGGCCGCAAGCGCGCGCTGCAGCCCGAACAGAGCGTAGCCGTTCGCGGGATTGCGCGCGAGGTCCTGCCAGTAAACAGTTTCCGCTTCGTCCGCGCGCCCGGCCTCGAGCAGCGCCGCCCCGAGATAGTGACGCACCGGGAAGTACCAGTCGGGCGGCTCGTTGTAGACGAATCCGTCCTGGATGCGTACGGCAGCGTCGAGCAGCGCGATCGCCTGCTCGCGCTTGCCCTCGGCGGTGGCGATATCCGCCGCCAGGACCCGTGCGGCGACGCCGAGCACGGCCGGCGCCGGTGCGAAACCGACCAGCTTGTCCTTCATCTGTGTGCTGGCGCTGATTTTCTCCAGCGTGCGCAATTCCCGGCGTGCCTCGCCGAGCTTGCCGGTGTTGCGATAGGCCATGCCGCGGGCGTAGTGCCACACCGCCGTGACAAAGCCGTAGGCCTCGTCGGGGCGGGGTTCCTGCAGCGCTTCGTCCCAGCGACCGAAACGCACCATCACGTACAGCGGCTGGCTCACCAGGTGCTGGAGCGTTTCTGACATCGGCCCCTCGATCATCGCGGGCTCGAGGCCCTGCGCGATGAGCCTGCTGGCAGCCATCGCTGCCTCGCTGCGGCCCTGGAGCATGGCCGCCCAGGTGAGGAAATGTTGGTTGTGGCGGTGGTAGAAGAGGGGGTAGATCCCCTGCGCCTGGCACTGGGCGACGTAGCGGTTGTCCGCCTCGTTGGCGAGCACGTTGGCGTCATAGGCGTCGGCGTAGCGGCCGACGCGCATATAAATGTGCGAGGGCATGTGCACCAGGTGCCCGGCTGCCGGGGCGCGCTTCAGCAAGCGGTCGGCACTGACCTCGGCGCGTTTGCCGTCGACGGCTTCCAGTGCATGGAGGTGCAGGTGCAGGGCGCCGATGTGGTCGGGATGGCGGCGCAGCGTGTTCTCGAGCGTGTCCAGGATGACTCCGGCCTGCTCGTTGCCCGAGCCGTCGGCGTACCAGTAGTTCCAGGGTGAGAGGTCCATCAGCGCCTCGACGTAGATCGTTGCCGCGTCAGGATCCAGCGGGAACTGCGCCGCCACGTCGCGCATGGCGTCGGCGAATGCGCGGTCGAGTGCCGCCCGGTCGGCAGGAGCCGGATCGGCATAGCGTTGCGCCATCGCCTCGATGTAGGCGCGCTCGGCAGGTGACACCCGTTCGCGCCGGCTCATCGCCTTCTGCGCGGCCGCGTAGGCCTGCCCGGCCACCTCGGGCACCATCGGCAGATTCAGGTTCGGGCCGAGCACGTAGGCCCAGCCCCAATACGCCATCGCGTTGTCCGGGTCGAGGCGTGCGGCCTCCTTGAAGGCGCGCAGCGCTTCGGAGTGATTGAAGGCGTAGGCGAGCCGCAGCCCCTGGTCGAAGAAGGCCTGTGAGCGTGGCACGTCGGTGGTGACGGGATGATGCAAGTCGCCGAGGCCGTCGAGCAGGGGCGCAACCGGCTCGGTGGCGGTCGCCGGGTCGATCGCCAGCGCACGCGGGTCCCAGGCGCCCACGGCGGTTTCCAGACATGCCAGCGACAGCAGGATGGCAGTGAAGATGAATTGCGCGTTCATGTCGTATCTCCCGGCCGGTTCACTCCCGGCTCTGCTCGAAGTTACTGATACGCCTGGCCGCACCAGGCTGCGGCGTGCATTTCAACGCTGATGCTTCAGCTTCCACTCCGGGTAAGGCATGCCGTAGATACGCTCGCGGGCGGCCGCGTCGCTCATTTCGATGCCGCGCTCCGCGGCCCCTTCGCGGTACCAGCGCGCCAGGCAATTGCGGCAGAAACCGGCGAGGTTCATGAGATCGATGTTCTGGACGTCGTTGCGTGCGCCGAGATGCTCCAGCAACCGGCGGAAGGCGGCTGCTTCGAGTTCGACCTGCCGGTTTTCGTCCATGCCTGCTTTCCGCTCCGTAGCCGTACTATCCGCTGATCGGTGCGCGGTCACAATAACGCGTAGCGTTCCGGCCGCGTCACATCAGGGCGCCAAACTGCTCGCGCAGCGCGCTGACGATCGCCGCGGGCGCCTTGTCCGGACTGCCCGCGTCGAACGGCGGCTGCGGATCGTATTCGATGACGAGCTGCACGCTCTGCGCGGCGGTGATGCCGAACTCCTCGGCGACGAGCGTGAGCGCCATGTCGATCCCGGACGATACGCCAGCCGCGGTGATGACCTTGCCCCGGCGCACGACACGCGCCTTTACTGGCCTGGCACCGTATTGCTGTAGCGCATCGAGCGCGAGCCAGTGTGTTGTCGCCTCGATCCCGCGCAGCACGCCGGCTGCGGCAAGCCCGAGTGCGCCGGTGCACACCGATGTCGTCCATTTCGTCGTCTGGTGCACACGTGCGATCCAGTCGAGTACCGGCTGGTCGCCGAGGAGCGCCTCCGGCCTGGGTGTGCCGGGCACGAGCAGGATATCCGGTTGCGGCGTTTCGTCGAGCGTGTAGTCCGCCATCAGGCCGAGCCGGCCAAAATCGGTCCGCTTCAGCCCCTTCTCCCGCGCGACGAAGCGTACCTCGGTGCCGAGCGGCGGTGCCTGCAGTACCTCGTAGGGCCCGATGGCATCGAGGGCCGTCACGCCGTCGTACAGCAATATCGCAATCTGCATGGTCGTGGTCTCCGCTCTGATGTTCTGAGCCGGTCGTTCGTCGGCATTGCCTCCGATGCCTACTCGGTCTGTGTCCTTGAAAGCATCGATCCCCTCCTGGGTGGCTGACATTGTCACTCGCGGCGAGGGACGATAGCGCCGGTATCAGCGCATGGTCAACGGCCCGTGACCGGCCCGTAATCAGGAGGCGGAACAGAAATCGGGATGAGGCCGGCTGAGTGGTCGCAGAGTCGGTCGTGAGGCTCGCTCCCGATCGTGCCCGGAACCTTGCGACTGGCATGGGTGACGCATACAGTCATTTCCGTGCGCAGTCATGGTTAGCCGAAGGTAATTTGTGACCTCGCCCTCTCCCTTCCGACTGGTGGCGACTGCGCCCCTCATCATGGCGGTATGTAGCGCGTGTGGTGTCGATTCGAAGTCGCCGGACGATGGCGCCGCTCGGGCGCAGCAGGAGATGTCGGCGGACTCGAGCTCACTGCTGGCGCAGCAGAAGATGTACCTCTCGTTCGAGGTCGCGGTGAAGGGAGAGAGGAAGTTCGGGGAGAGGGTACCGGCCGATCAGCTCTCGGACATGGCCTGGCGGGTCAACCGCAGTGTGAAAGGGGAAATGGTGCTCGACATGCCCCTGCCGGGATCCGTTCCACCCAGTATTGCCTCTGATGATTCGATGGAAATGCTGGAGGAAGGCCGCTACATCGGCTGGATGGCCGCGCCTCCCGACGACCCGGCCTACCTGGAGAAGATGACGACGGGGAATTTGGACGCTGCCAGAAACCCGCTGTTTGCTCAAGTTGAATTCAGTATCGACGACGAGGAGCATCATCGCAGCCGCGACTTTCCGTCCGAGCCTTTTGGAACGACAAGCGATCGGACAATCAAGGGTCGTGGCAAAGCCTACGTCAACAAGGATGGCTCAGTCGTCTGTGATCTGAAGAGGAAGATCTGCGACATTGTCGGGCTTCTCTATAGTGGGTACACCGATGGCACCGACCTTGTGACCATCGCAGAGAAGTCCAGCTATCCAGGCGACCAAGGCAGGAGCGAGACAATCGGCCCGGATATGATGCTTCCCAGGATCGGCGAGACCCTCGGCAAGCGCCTCGCCGGCATCACGTTCCAATCGTCCGGCCCGATCTTCACATCCTTCTCGGAGCCGTATCGCGACACCTACCTGATCAACCTCCCGGCACGCGAGGATCCGGCACTGGTCGTGACAGTCAGCGTGACCGTGTCACCCGGGCCTGCGCCGGGTGCCAGCAAACCGCAGTGAGCAGCAAGATCGCAGGGGCCACGGAGCTGCCTGCGTCTGCTGCCTCGCGCAGTGCGGGAATCTGACCCTTACGCAGCCATTCCCGGCAGCGCAACAGCCGGCTGAATCGCTCGGTCGCTCCTACCGCCCCTTCTTCAGCTCCGCCGCGATGCGCTGGTAGGCCTCGCGGAAGCTGATGCCTTCCTCGAGCACCAGGCGGTTGGCACGGCCGGCGGCGTAGATGCCCGCGTCGAGCTCGATGTTCTCCGGGCGGAACTCGATGCCGCCGACGAGATGGGCCATCACGGCGCAGCTTTCGGCGGTGATGTCGATGGCGCGGAACAGCGGCCCCTTCATGCGCTGCAGGTCGCGCTGGTAGCCGGAGGGGAGCTTTGCCGGCAGCGCCAGGATCTCGGTGAGCGCGCCGTGCAGCGTCGCGGTGGCGCCGCGCACCAGCTCGAGGACATCGGGGTTGCGCTTCTGCGGCATGATCGAGGAACCGGTGGTCATGCCAGCGGGCAGCTGCACGAAGGCGAACTCCTGCGTATAGAAGAGAAGCAGGTCGGCGGCGAGCCGGCCGAGGTCCTGCATCAGCAGGCAGAGTTCGAACACCAGCGTGGCTTCGGCCTTGCCGCGCGAGATCTGCACCGCGGTCACCGGCTCGTGCACGGCGTCGAAGCCGAGCAGGCGGCGGGTGGCCTCGCGGTCGATCGGCAGCCCCGGCACGCCGTAGCCGGCGGCGCTGCCGAGCGGGTTGCGGCTGATGCGCCGGCGCGCAGCGGCGATGCCGGCGGCGTCGTCACGCAGCTCCGCGGCGAAGCCCTCGGCCCAGAGCGGCACCGAGCTCGGCATGGCCTGCTGCATGTGGGTGTAGCCGGGCAGGGCCGTGTCGGCCTCGCGGGCGGCGAGTGCGGTGAGCGTGTCGGCTACGCCGAGCGCAGCGCGGTGCAGGTCGGTGGCGGCGTCGAGCAGGTACAGGCGCAGCGCGGTGAGGAGCTGGTCGTTGCGCGAGCGGCCGAGGTGGACGCGCCGGCCGGCCTCACCGATACGCTCCGTCAGGCGCCGCTCGAGCGCGGTGTGTGCGTCCTCGTCCTCGAGGCCGATGCGCCACTCGCCCGCCGCGTGGGCCACGGCGAGGGCCTCGAGGCCGGTGCAGATCGCACCGAAGTCGGCGTCGGACAGCAGCTTCTGCTGGTGCAGCATGGTGGCGTGCGCGAGCGAGCCGCGCACGTCGTAGGGCACGAGCCGTTCGTCGAGCGAGTGGTCCTCGCCCGCCGTGTAGCGCAGCACCCGCGCGTCGAGCGCCTCACCCTTGTCCCAGAGTCTGCTCATGGCGTTACCTCGGTGTCTCGGGCTGGTTCCGCTGCCTGGCGCGGCCATCCTGTGGGAGCGGCGCCAGCCGCGACTGCTCCTTTGACTGGCCGCGCAATACCGGGAGTCGGGGCTGGCGCCCCTCCCACAGGAGATTCGCGGCTTGTGCCATTCCTGCCGTCATGGGCCGGGGGTCTGTTCCTCTTTGGACAGCGTGGCGATGTTCTCGACGACGAGCGTGCCGGTGCCCTCGTTGGTGAAGACCTCGAGCAGCAGGCTGTCGGGGACCTTGTACGAGATCACGTGCACGCGCGACACGCCGCCGCGGATGGCAGCCTCGATGGCCCGGGCCTTGGGCAGCATGCCGTCGGCAAGCGCTCCGGCCTGCTCGAGCTTCTTCAGTCCGGCGAGGTCGACATAGGAGATGAGCGAAGCCGGATTGCTGCGATCCTCGAGGATGCCGGGTGCGCCGGTGGTCAGCACCATCTTCGCCGCGCCGAGGGCCGAGGCGAGCGCTGCGGCGACCGTGTCGGCGTTGATGTTGAGGAGCGTGCCGCCCGCGTCGGCTGAGAGTGGACTGACGACCGGCAGCAGCCCGTTTTCGAGCTGCGTGGTCAGCACGCTGGTATCGACGCTCTCGATGTCACCGACGAAGCCATAGTCGACCGGCGCAGCCTGGCCGGCCACGCGCACCGGGGCGCGCCGGCGGGCGCGGATCAGGCCGGCATCGACGCCGCTGACACCGATCGCCGGCAGTTCGAGCTCCCGGCAGGCGGCGACGATCTGGGTGTTGATCTGGCCGTTGAGCACCATGGTCGCCACCTCGAGCGTGCGCTCGTCGGTGACGCGCCGGCCCTCGACCATGCGCGTCTCGACGCCGAGCGATTCGGCGAGCCTGGTGTTCTGCGGCCCGCCGCCGTGCACGAGCACGGTGCGGATGCCGACCTGGTGCAGGATCGCGACCTGCTCGATCAGCGCGCGCGTGCTCGCCGGGTCGGCGAACACCTCGCCACCGGCCTTGATGACGAAGGTCTTGCGCCGGTACAGGCGCACATAGGGCGCCGCGTGGCGCAGGGCGGCGACGACGATGTCGCGGTTGGAAGGATTCTGCAGCATGGTGTTCAGGCTCCCGGTCCCATAATCTGGTAGAGCACGGCCATCTGGCCCCACATGCGGTTCTCGGCCTCGTGGATCACGACGCTGCGTGGCCCGTCGAGCACGCGGTCGGTCACGGCCACGCCGCGGCGCACGGGCAGGCAGTGCATGAAGCGGCAGTCGGGTCGCGTCGTCGCGAACCACGGGTCGTCGACGCGCCAGTCCTGCAGCTCCTCGCGCAGCTTGGCATCGGCGACGCGGTCGCCGTAGTGGCGGGTCGAGGACCACTCCTTGGCATAGATCACGTGCGCGCCCTCGAGCGCCTCGCGCCGGTCGCTGGTCTCGCGCACCGAGCCGCCGGAAAGCGTGGCGGCCTGGCGTGCCTTGTCCATCACCGCCGGTGGCAGCTCGAAGCCTTCGGGGCGCACCACCGTGACGTCCATGCCGCGCATGGCGGCCATGTGCAGCGTCGCCGAGGGCACCGCGAGCGGCAAAGCCTTCGGGTGCCAGGCCCAGGAGAGCACGAACTTGCCGCCGCTGCGCGGGATCGCCAGCTCGTCCATGGTCTTCCAGTCGGCAAGGCTCTGGCAGGGGTGCTGGATCGCCGACTCCATGTTGATGAGCGGCTTCTTCACCAGCGCGCGCATCGCCTTGTACTCCTTGTCCGCCAGGTCGTCGGCGAGGCTGGTGCGGTTGGCGAACACGCGGATGCCGACCGCATCGCCGTAGGAAGCGATAACCGGTACGCCTTCGCGCATGTGCTCGGCAGCCGCGCCGTCCATGACGATGCCGGAGCGCGTCTCCAGGCCGTGGATCGACATCTCCGGCGAGATCACGAAGGAGCCGCCGCCGAGGCGCACCATCGCTGCCTGGAACGAAGACAGCGTGCGCAGTGACGGCGACAGGAACAGCAGCGCCAGCACCTTGCCGGCGAGCGCCCGGGGCTCGGGCTGGCGCTGCAGGCGCGTGGCGAGCGCGAGCAGGGCCTCCACGTCGGCGATGCGGAAATCGGCGAGATCGTTGAATTCCTTCAGAGCCATGTCTTTTCCTTCTCGGTTCCTGCAATGGCGCCGGGCAATCCGGCGGAGCGTTCAGCGGATGTCGGCGAGCGCGTCGAGCAGCGCGTGCACGTGGCGGCGCTCGAGCACCAGCGGCGGCAGCAGGCGCATCACCTGGGGGTCGGCGCTGGTGCCGACCAGGATGTCGCGCGCGAGCAGTTCCTGCAGCATCTCGCGCGCCGGCCGGCGGCAGCGCAGGCCGAGCAGGAAGCCCTTGCCCTGGACGGCCTCGACCGGGCCGAGCGGCATGGCGTCGACGATTTCCTGCGACAGCGTGCGCACGTTGTCGATGAGGCGGTCGCGGCGGATGACCTCGATCACGGTCGCCATGAGCGCGCTGGCGAGCGGCCCGCCGCCGAAGGTGGTGCCGAGGTCGCCGTGCTTCAGGCCTGCGGCGATGCGGTCGGTCACCAGCAGCGCGCTGCAGGGGAAGCCGGCACCGAGCGCCTTGGCGACGGTGAGCATGTCCGGGCGCACCCCAGCGAGTTCGATGGCGAACGGCGCTCCGCAGCGGCCCATGCCGCTCTGGATCTCGTCGGCGATGAGCAGGGCGCCGTGCCGCTCGCAGGCGGCAGCGATCGCCTGCACGAAGGCCGGATCGAGGTCGAAGGCGCCGGCCTGGCCCTGCACGGGCTCGAGGATGACGCCGGCGACCGTGGCGTCGATCATGCGGCCGGCCGCAGCCACGTCGTTGCGCGGGATGAAGCCGGTGTCGAACGGCGTGCGCGGGAAGCCGTACCACTTGCCGACCGCCGACCAGGTGACAGCGGCGGCTGCGGCCGTGCGACCGTGGAAGCCGTGCTCGATGGCGAGTATCCGTTCGCGCCCGGTCACGCGGCAGGCGAGGCGCAGGGCGTTCTCGTTCGCCTCCGCGCCGCTGTTGCCGAAGAACACGTGGTCGAGGCCGGCCGGGGCGAACTCCACCAGCTGGCGCGCGGCCTGCTCGCGCACTTCGAGCGCCACGGCGTTGCTCTGGAAGAAGAGCCTGCGGCCCTGGGTCTCGAGGGCGCGCACCACGTCCGGGTGCCCGTAGCCGAGTCCGGCGACGGCGTGTCCGCCGTAGAAATCGATGATGCGCCGGCCGCCGCCGAGCAGGTACACGCCCTCGGCGGCCTCGGGCCGGAACGGCAGGTAGGGATAGACGTCGAGCAGGTGGCTCGCGGCGGGCAGGCCAGCGGGGGCAGTCGTGGCGTTCATGACGCTCCTCAGGCCCAGCCCATGGCCGGCGTGGTCAGGCCGGCACTCTCGTCAAAGCCGAGCTTGCGGTTCAGCCACTGGATGGCGCCGCCGGCCGCCCCCTTGACGAGGTTGTCCTCGACCACCATCACGGCGACGCTGCCAGCGTCCACGGTGACGCCGATCTGGGCGTAGTTGCTGCCGACGATGTCCTTCACCCGCGGCATGCCGTCGACGACGCTGACGAATTCGGCGCCAACGTAGAACCCGCGCAGGGCCTCGCGCAGCACATCGGCACCGAGCGGCCGCTGCAGGGTCGCCTGCAGGGTCATGTGGATGCCGCGCGCGAACGGTCCGGAGTGCGGCACGAAGTGCAGGCGCGGGCGCGTGCCGGTGAGTTGCTCGCAGATGCCGGCGACTTCCGGGGCGTGGCGGTGGGCGAGCGGCTGGTAGGCGAACAGGTTCGACTGGCGCTCCGGGTGATGCGTGGTGGCGATCGGCGAGCGTCCGGCACCGGTGCTGCCGGTGATGCCGGCGGCGAAGAGATCCGGCCCGGCGAGGCCGAGCTTCAGCAGCGGCACCGCGGCGAGCAGCATGGCCGTGGCGAAGCAGCCCGGGTGCGCGATGTGCGCCCGGTCGGTGGCCGGCAGGTGCTCGGGCACGGCACAGGCGAATTCGCCGAGCAGCTGCGGGGCGCCGTGCGGGTGCTTGTAGACGGCCTCGTAGGCGCCGGCGCTCGCGAAGCGGAAGTCTGCCGAGGCATCGACCACGGTGAGTGCGGTGCCGCGCTCGCGCGCCCAGGCGATGAAGCCGGCGAGCAGTGCTGCGCTCGCCCCGTGCGGGGCGGCGGAGAGCAGCGCGAGCCGGCCCGGGCCGAAGTGCTCGAGCACCTGTTCGCGGGCCTGGAACCTGAGATCGCCGAGGCTCGCGCGCAGGTGCGGGAAGGCACCGACGATGGGCGCCCCCGCCTGGCTCTCCGACATGACGCCGGCCAGTGCGAGCTGCGGGTGGCCGAGCACCAGGCGTAGGAATTCGCCGGCGACATAGCCGCTGCCACCGAGGATGACGGTCGGCACTGGCGCGGTGGCCGCGGCGTTCATGCGTTCACCTCGAAGCCGAGGGAACGCGCCACGGCATTGCCGAGCTCGGCGGCATCGGTGATGGCGTTGAGCGCCATCACGCCGGTGCGCTCGCGGATGATGTCGCGGCCCACCTGGTTGTCGGTGGACGGGCCGGTGACGACCTGCGGATCGATGTCGAACTCTCGGCGCAGCAGTTCGACGCCGCCCCAGGCGGCGACCGGATCGTTGGCGGAGAGCACGACGCAGGTGAGTGCGGCGCGGATGTTGGCCTCGCGCAGGATGGCTTCCACACCGTAGGCGCCGAGGATCCCGTCGCCGAGTTCGAACACGATGACATCGGGCCGGTTCGCGGCGAGCCGCGTGAGCATGGTGCGGGTCACGGCGGGGCCGGTCTTCGCCGTGGTGCAGACCACGCCGAGGTCGGTGAAGATCATGGTTTTGCGCGCACCGGCATCCTCCATGGCGAGGATGTCCCGGCGCAGCGCCACGCCGGTCGACTTGAAGGCATCGACGGTGTAACCGAGATGGCGCAGGCGGCTGACGATGGCGCAGGCGGCGGCGGTCTTGCCGGCGTTCATGCAGGTACCGGCGAGCGCCACGACGGGTACGCCGCGGGTGTCGAGCGGGGCAGCGTAGTCGAGCTTCTCGGCGCCGGCGCGGGCCGGCACGCCGATGCGTTCGCCGAGGTAGGGGAAGTCGAGCACAGCGCCGAGGACGCGGGCGTCGAACGGCTGGCCGAAGCTCGCGTTGATCGAGTCGCACACGCCGATCACGCCGCCCATGTTCAGCACCTGCAGCACGTCGCCCGGGACGACCTTCTCCGGCAGGTGGCCGGAGTAGCCGAACAGCGCCTTGCGGTGGCCGAGTGCGCCGACGATGACGTCGCCGCGCTTGACCTGCGCCTGCCGTCCGCTGGTCAGCTCGAGCGTGTTGTAAGTGCCCTTGTTGTTGAGGATTTCCACGGCGATCAGCACCCCTTCCTCGCAGGGGATGTCCGCGCCGACGCGCAGCTCGCGCGACAGCTGCGCGTGCTGGGCCACGGAGCCGATCTTGTCGGCGATGACGGTCTTCACTTGGCCTTGCCTCCGCCAGCCGCCCGCGTCTGCAGGATGCCGGGCAGCGAGAGGATGCGCGAGTAGCCGAGCGCATCCGCCGGGGTCCACTCGCCAGCCTTCTCGCCGTAGACGCCCTTGGTGGCGGCCATCAGCGAGTGCGGCGAGACCACGCCTTCGACGAACAGGTTGCCCGGGCGGAAGATCACGCGGACCTCGCCCGTCACGCGCTGCTGGGAGGAGGCGAGCAGCGCCTCGATGTCGCGGCACACCGGATCGAGCTGCTTGCCCTCGTGCACGAAATCTCCATATGGCGCAGCGACCTGGTCCTTGATGCGCTGCTGCAGCCCGGAGAGCGTGAGCTTCTCGAGCTCGCGGTGGGCGACCAGCAGCACCTCGGCAGCCGGCGCCTCGAAGGCCACCCGGCCCTTGGTGCCGAGCACGGTGTCGCCGACGTGGATGCCGCGGCCGATGCCATAGGGGCCGGCGAGCTTCTCGAGCGTCTCGATCAGCTGCACCGGGTCCATCGGCTTGCCATCGAGCGCGGTCGGTACGCCCTGGGTGAAGCCGATGGTGTGGCGTGCGGCGGGCAGGTTCTTCTCGAAGGCGTTGGCCGAGAGCACCCAGGCGCTCTCCGGGATCGACTCCTTCGAGTCGAGCGTTTCGCGCCCGCCGATGGTCACGCCCCACAGGCCGCGGTTGATCGAATACGAGGAGCCGCGCACCGGCACCGGGAAGCCGCGCTCCTCGAGGTACTGCTGCTGCTCGGTGCGCACGAAGCCCTGGTCGCGCACCGGGGCGAGCACCTCGAGGCCGGGCGCTATCGTGCGCAGGGCGACCTCGAAGCGCACCTGGTCGTTGCCGGCGGCGGTGCAGCCGTGGGCAACCGTGCTGCTGCCGCGCTCGCGGGCGAGCTCGGCGAGCAGCGTCGCCTGGATACCGCGTTCAGCGCCGACGCAGAGCGGATAGAGGTGGCCGCGACGCACGTTGCCGAAGACGAGGTACTTCAGCACGCGCTCGAAGAACACCGGCCGCGCCTCGACCAGCACGTGCTCGATCGCGCCGAGGGCGCGCGAGCGCTCCCCGAGGTCGCGGGCGGCCTGCGCGTCGATGCCGCCGGTGTCGATGGTCACGGTGACGACCGGGCGGCCGTAGTGCTCCTTCATCCAGGGCACGCAGAACGAGGTATCGAGCCCCCCGGAGAAGCCGAGGATGATCGGGGAGGTGTTGGCCTGGCTGGTCATGAATATGGGTCCTTCAGCAAGTCATCGGTCGAACAGGTCGTTCCGTCAGCCGCCTTCGCGGTGCAGCAGTGCGCGCAGCCGCACTAGCAGGCGCCGCTGGTCGCCGCCGCCGCGGGTGGCGACGAAGATCGTGTCGTCGCCGGACACGGTGCCGACGATCTCGGCCCAGCCGCTGCGGTCGAGGTACAGCGCCACGCGCTGGGCCGCGCCCTCCACGGTCTTCACCACCGTGAGGTTGGCGCCGGCCGTGCGCACGTCGCGCAGCAGCTCCGCCACCACCGCCGTATCCCGGTCGCCTTCGGGGTCCGGCTGCTCGAGCGGCTGGTAGCCGCTGTCGAGCTTGGTGATGCCGAGCTGCTGCAGGTCGCGGCTCACGCTCGACTGCGTCACGCGGATGCCGCGCTCCTTCAGCAGGCGCACCAGTTCCGACTGGCGCGCCACGCGCCGGCCGCGCAGGATCGCGAGGATCGCCTTGCGGCGCTTCTCCATCGATTCCGTGTCTACGGGCATCGCCAGCGCATGCGCATAACCAAAAATGGATGCGCATATTATGCATCAGCAGGGAAATGTCAAGGGCTGCGTGGCGCCGCTCCGACCGGCGTCGCAGGACCGGGCTGCCGGCGCGAAGGTTGTCCGCGCCAGCCGCGTTCGGCCGGTCGTTAGAGGCGCACGGGCGGGTCAGGCCGGGGCAGGGAACAGATCCGGATCGGGGATCACCGGGCCGGGTACGCCGCGACGCGCCGTGGCGGGTCGGGCCGTGCAGGACCGCCTGCCGCAGCGCACGGCGTGACGCAGTCCCGGGAACCGCCGCTGCCGGCCCCGGTCACACGAATTGTCTTCGCCCGGGGGCGAGGACTGTGCTCATCAAGAGGGGAACACACGTGAATCCGTCATCGATGAAGACTGCACTGGCCGCCGGTGGCGTGCTGCTGCTCGGTATGACCGACATTGCGCAGGCCGACCATGGCCGCTCGAGTGTCGACATCACCATCGCCACGCCCGGAATGTATACGCGCTTTGCCACCGGGCCGCGCTATCCCTACCCGGCCTACGCACCCGGTGGTTACTACGCCTGGGCCCCGCCGCCGGTCCCGGTCTACGTGCCGGGGTACTGGACCTACCAGGCGCCGCCTGGCAACTGGCAGGCCGGCTACTGGCAGGATCGCCACGATTACCGCCACGACAACCGCCGCGACCATCGTGGCCCGCGCCATCACCGGGACCGTGATCGCCACGGCGGCGGGCGGCACCAGCACCACGACGACTGAGCGGCGCGCCACGGCAGGTGCGGTGCCATGGCCCGTGTGCGGGCACCGCCCCGCCGTCAGCCGAGCGTGAACTGCTCGCGCACGATGCCGGCCGGCCTGCCGTCGGGGCCGAAGCGGCGCTCGACGAACGTGCAGGTACCCTGCGTATCGATGGTGATGACCGTACTGGCGCGGGTGCCGTACTCCGCGCCGACGATGAAGGGGGTGAGCCCCGTCGGGTGGCCCGAGCCGTCATCGGCACCGACCGGACCCCGGTGTGCCAGGACGTCGAGCAGTGCCTCCGGGTCCGCCCCACTGGCCAGCACCCCGGCCACGGCATCGCGCAGATAGGGCACCTTCGGAGCCGGTGCCTCCGGCGGTGAGTTGCCGATCACCGAGACACCGCGTGGCAGGGTCCAGCGGGCACGATGGTTGCCGCGCGGCGAGCGCAGCACCCGCAGTTGCACTGGCGTGCCGACGACCAGGCAGAACCCGGCGTAGCGTTCGGCGTCGACCGACACGGCGTCGAGATAGCGGCCGGCAGGCTCTGTGCCGGCGACGTAGTCGCGCACCAGGTGCCCGCGGCTGCCGGTGCGGGCCGGATCCGGCGGGCGCCGCGGATCGTTGACGATCACCGCGCAGCGGCCGCTGCGGCCGATGGCGAGCCAGCTGCCGCCGGCGACGAGATCGCGTCCGCCGAGTACGCCGCCGGGTTCATTCCACCAGCCGGCTGCGGCTGCCGGTCGCGCGTGGAACTCGTCGCGGTTGCCGGCGATGACCAGCGGATGGCGCGGGTCGGCCTGCCAGGCAATGGCGACGAGACACATGGCTCAGCGTCGCGCGGCCGGTGTGCCGGGGGTCGGGCGCAGGAAGGCCCCGTCGCGGTGCAGGCTGGCGAGCCCCGGGCCCGGCACGGCATCGAACCAGGCCTCGATGAGACGGAAGGCGACCGATGCGCGCGGCGGCAGCACGATGGTGCCGCCAGCGAGTTCCTGGCGTGAGAACCAGCGTGCCTCGGCGAGTTCGGCGTCGTTGAGGCGGATATCGTCGCCCGCCGCCAGCGCGTGGAAGCCGACCATGAGCGAGGCAGGGAACGGCCAGGGCTGCGAGGCCTGGTAGGCGCAGCCGGTCACGGTGACGTTGGTCTCCTCGGCGACCTCGCGGCGCACCGCGTCCTCCAGCGATTCACCGGGCTCGACGAAGCCGGCGATGGTCGAGAAGCGCTGCTCCGGCCAGCTCGCCTGGCGGCCGAGCAGGCAGTGCTGGTCGCGGTGTACCAGCACGATGATGGCCGGGTCGAGGCGCGGGAAGTTGCGTTGCCCGCAGCCGGCACTGCTGCAGGCGAGCACGAAGCCGCCGTCGGCGGCTTCGCAGGGACTGCCGCAGGCGCTGCAGTACCGGTGCTGGCGCTGCCAGTGGACCATGGCGCGGGCGTAGGCCAGCAGGCCGGCGTCGCGTGCCTCGAGGCAGTTCGTGAGTTCACGCAGGCCGCCGAAGGTGCCGAGGCTCGCCGGCGGCTCGGGCGTGGCCAGTGCCACGGCGAACAGGGCCCGCCCGTCGTCGACTCCGAGGAAGATGCCGCGCTCAGGCAGCAGGGCGCCGAGTTCGCTGCGCGTGAGTCGGGCCGCCGCCCCGTCGCGCACCAGGCAGAGCGAGTCCCAGACGGGCAGGAAGCGGCTCTCGGCGCTGTGCCAGGCGGCGGCGAGGGCCGCGGCATCGCTGCGCCTCGTGGTGGCGCGGTCGATGTAGTCGCCGGAGAAGAACGTCGGGTACGGGATCATCCGGGTCGCGTGCCGCTCAGGTCCGTGGCCCGCGCTGCTGATCGGCGATCTCGCAGAACGGGCAGTGGTGGTAGTCGAGGGCGAAGCTGTCCTGGACGTAGTGTCCGCTGCAGCAGCTGCAGCTCGCCAGGTACAGTTCGCGGCTGTCCACCAGCGAATGGTACAGATTCCAAGCCCATTCGAACGACAGCCGCGGCTCGGGGTGCAGGCCGCGGTAGGCCTCGTACGCCTGGCAGAGCCGCTGGCCGAGGGCCACGCGGTCGGTGCCGGCGGTGCGCTGCAGGCGGCCTTCGCGGCCGAGTTCCCCGGCATGGCAGAGCACGAACAGCGCGGCGAGCACGGTGGCTTCGAGCTGGCGCGGTGGCGAGTCGACGAACCGGGTGATGCGCCGGGGTGACTTGCCGCGCTGACGGCGCACGGTCGTGAGCCCGCCATCCCGGAAATAGGTGCCGTAGATCTTGCGGATGCGGTCTTCGCTGAAGCCGGTGCAGGCACGGATCGTGCCGGTCCGGGCCTCGTGCCGGATCATGCGGATGGCGAGGTCGAACTTGTCGAGTTCGGCGCTGTAGCGCTGATCGGTGACGCGCATCGCTTATCCTTCATGTTTGTGAAATTTTGCTCAGTCAGACACTTTCTTGGTGTTTTTATGCCATATGTGGGAAAAATTTCCCATATATGGCAATTATAGTCTCAGAGACGCCAAGGTTCGGGGAGGATTCAAATGCGGTGTGAAGCGCCGGATTCGCAGTTCTTCGCCGAGCTGCGCGACCTGAACCTTGCCTTTCTCGCACTCGCTGTTGCTGGTCGCCAGCGTGGCTACGGCCCGGTGTTCGGGCTCGATGACGCAGTGCTGGAAGCGCTCGTGCGGCTGACCACAGCGCAGCTCGAAGCCGCGGCACTCGTGCCCTGCCTGCTGGTGGCATTTGCACCGCGACCGACGCGCCTCGCCCGGCAGGTGGCCGAGCCACCGCCGGGAGATGACGCTGACTGGGTCGAGCAGGCACGCCTGTTCGCCGCGGGCCTGCTGGCCTACGCGCGGCAGGCGAGCCGGCGCGACGAATTGCGCGCCGCACTCGTGGTCGGCGCGACCGAGCGGCTGCCGGACGGGGCCGGCTATCGCGACATCCGCAGCGAGGCTGATCGCGCCCTGCAGCACCTGCAGGCGCGCTTTCGCGACAGCCCGCGCTTCTGGCCCGAGCTGGTGCGGGCGGCGCGCGACGGCCACGCGCAGCGGCTGCAGCTCGCGCGGCTCGCCGCCATCCAGCTCGCCACGATCGGGGCCGGCGTATCGCCAGGGCCCGCACCGGCTCTCGCACCGCCGATACTGGCCACCTTGCGCTAGCGTAGCGGTTGGCCGGGGCGCGGCGCCTGTGCACAATGGCGCGCCATGCTCGCGCTCGCAGTGCGCAACCTCGTCAAGACCTATCCCAACGGCACGCAGGCGCTGCGCGGCCTCGATCTCGATGTGCCGCAGGGCGATTTCTTCGCGCTGCTCGGCCCGAACGGTGCCGGCAAGACCACGCTCATCGGCATCGTCACCGCGCTCGTCAACAAGACCGCGGGCGAGGTGCGCGTCTTCGGCCACGATATCGACACGGCGCGCGATGACGCCAGGGCCTGCGTCGGCGTCGTGCCCCAGGAAATCAACATCAACTACTGGGACTCGGTGCAGAACATCGTCACCACCCAGGCGGGCTTCTATGGCATGACGCCGTGGCAGGCGCGCGCGCGCGCCGAGATCTGCCTGAAGCAGCTGCAGCTCTGGGACCGCCGCCAGGACAGCGGCCGCAGCCTGTCGGGCGGCATGAAGCGCCGGCTGATGATCGCCCGGGCGCTGATGCACCAGCCGGGGCTGCTGATCCTGGATGAGCCGACCGCGGGCGTGGACATCGAGATCCGCCGCTCCATGTGGGAGTTCCTGCGCGAGATCAATGCGGCCGGGACGACGATCATCCTCACCACGCACTACCTGGAGGAGGCCGAGTGCCTCTGTCGCCACGTCGCCATCATCGACAGCGGGCGCATCGTCGAGCGCGACGCGATGGCCCGCGTGCTGCGCAAGCGCCAGGCCGAGGTGTTCGTGCTCGACCTGCGCGATCCGGTCCGGGTCGCGCCGGTGATCCCTGGGTACCGGATCGTGCTCGCCAGCGAACACGAACTCGAGGTCGAGGTGACCCGGGACCAGGATCTCAACGGGGTGTTCGCCGGACTCGGTGCAGCAGGCCTGCACGTGGTCAGCATGCGCAACAAGGCCAACCGCCTGGAGGAGCTGTTCATGCAGCTCACGACCCGCGACGGCGCCGATGGCGGCGAGGGGCAGGGCACGTGAACCTGCGCGTGCAACTGGTCGCGCTCTATACCCTGGTGCGCAAGGAGGCCACCCGGGTGCTGCGCATCTGGGTGCAGACGCTGGTGCCGCCGGCGGTGACCACGGCGCTGTACTTCCTCATCTTCGGCCACCTGATCGGCCAGCGCATCGGTCCCATGGGCGGCTTCGCGTACGCGGAGTTCATCGCGCCCGGCCTGATCATGATGCAGGTGATCACCAACGCCTACGGCAACGTGGTTTCGTCGTTTTTCTCGGCGAAGATGCAGCGCCACCTCGAGGAGATGCTGGTCGCGCCCATGGCCACCTGGACCATCGTGCTCGGCTACACGCTCGGTGGCGTGTTGCGCGGCCTCGGCGTGGCCGCGACGGTGACGGCCGTGGCGCTGGTGTTCACCCGGCTGCACGTGGCACACCTGCTGGTCACCGCCTCGGTGATCGTGCTCACGGCCTTTGTGTTCTCGCTGGGCGGGTTGATCAACGCCATCCTCGCCGACAATTTCGACGACGTGTCGATCATCCCGTCCTTCGTGCTGACCCCGCTCAGCTACCTCGGCGGGGTGTTCTACTCGATCGCACTGCTGCCGGAGTTCGCGCAGCGCTTGTCGCTCTTCAATCCGATCCTCTACATGGTGAACGCCTTCCGCTACGGCATGCTCGGCGTCGCCGACGTCGGCCTGGGGACCGCCTTTGCGGTGATGCTCGGCTTTGCCGGCGTGCTGTTCGCCACCTGCATGGTGCTCATCGGCCGCGGTACCGGCATCCGCAGCTGAGCCCCCGCGCGCCGGGTTACCATCGCCCCATGTGTGGGCGATTCGCCTTCTACGCACCGCGGCAGGCGGTACTCGATACGTTCGGCGTCGATCTGCCGTTCGACCTGGTGCCGCGCTACAACGTCGCGCCCTCGCAGCTCGTGGTCGCGCTGCGTGCCGCAGCCGATGGCACGACCGAGGGGGTGCAGCTGCGCTGGGGCCTGGTGCCGTTCTGGGCGCGCGAGTCAGGCATCGGCAACCGCCTCATCAATGCGCGCGCCGAGACGCTCGGCGAGAAACCTGCCTTCCGCGAGGCTTTCCGCCGGCGTCGCTGCGTGGTGCTGGCGAGCGGGTTCTACGAGTGGCGGCGTGATGCCGGTGGCCGCACCCCGTGCTACATCGCACCGGTCGATGGCCGGCCCCTGGCCTTCGCCGCGTTGTGGGAACACTGGGACCGGGGCGAGGCGCCGCTCGAAACCTGCGCGCTGATCACCACGGCGGCCAATCGCAACCTGCGCGACATCCACGAACGCATGCCGGTCGTTCTCGCGCCCGCGGCCGTGCGTAGCTGGCTCGCGCCGGGTCCGCCAGATGCGGCGCTCACCGCGCTGCTGGCACCGGCTGCCGAGGACCGACTCGCCTGGTACGAGGTTGGTCGTGCGGTGAACAGCCCGGCCCACGATGGGCCGGAACTGGTCCTGCCGCAGGCGGTCAGGTAAGGGCGCGGAACGGGCCGATGCCGAGCACGAGTCCGGCGCCGGCCGCGACCAGCGCGAAACCGCCGAGCATCGCCAGCGTCACCGGCTCGTCGAGGAAGAGCCAGCCCCAGAAAATGCCGAAGGCCGGCAGCAGGAAGGTCACGGCCGCAATCTGCGTGGCGCCGATGCGGGCGATGAGCTGGTAGTAGATGAAGAAGGCGAGCGCCGAGCAGAACAGCGCCAGTGCGGCTACCGCGAGCCAGGCGCCGACGGGCGGCACGGTCCCGGGCAGGTTCGCGACGGCGAACGGCGCCAGCACCGCGGCGGCGAACAGCATGGTGTTGGCGGCTGCGCCGTGGGCGGGCAGGCCGGCGAGGTATTTCTTGGTGTAGGCGCCCGCGAACCCGTAGCTCACCGTGGCGAGGATGCAGGCGAGGGCAGCGAGCAGGACCTCGCGGTCGATGACCACCGGCCCGAGCCGGACCAGCATGCCGGTCCCGGCCATCCCGGCGGCGACACCGGCGAAGACACGCCAGCTGAGCCGCTCGCCCAGCATGTATGCCGAGAACAGCGCCGCCCAGAGCGGCATGAGCGCATTGAGGATCGCCGAGTAGCCTGCCGGAATGTGGATCGCGGCGTAGGCGAACAGCGCGAACGGGAGCCCGGTATTGAATGCGCCGACGACGAGATAGCCGCGCCAGTGCCGACGCGTCAGCAGCGGCCGGCCGGTTGCCAGCGCCCAAGCGGCGAGCACGGTGCCGGCGAGGAGCACGCGCGTTTCGGCCATGGCGATGGCGCCGAAATGGGGTGCCGCCAGGCGCATGAACAGGAACGAGCTGCCGAACAGGGCTGCCAGCGACAGGAAGCGCAGGAGGTCGGTGGTTCTCACGCGGACAGGCTGACCGGCGGCGGGGCCGCCATGGTGCCTGCGCCGGGCCGTCCGGGTCCAGCGTCGCGCGGGCGGCGTGTGGCGGGTGGCTCGGGCCCGTTCAGGGCACCAGGGCGGACCAGGTGGTGGTGAGCGTGACCTCGACCGTGCCGTTGCCGTCGGCATCGACGTCGAGCAACACCTCGTCGCCGGGGGCGTCGCTCACCAGCACGCTGCTGTCGTCGTCGCCGCGGATCTCGAACTGGCCGAGCAGAGGGTAGGGTGCGGAATCGCGCTCCACCAGCGGGTCGATGGTCTCGAAGCTGACTTCGCCGTCGGCGCTGGCGTCGCCGAGCGCCTCGGCGGTCAGGGTGCCGCCGGCGGCGGTGGTGTACTCCCAGTCGTCCGGATCGGTGATGTCCGTGTCGACGGTCAGGAGGAAGTCCGCGAGCGTGGCTGGCTCGGCGTCGATCTCGACGTCGAGCGTGGTGGCCTGTACCGCGACGTGGAGCATGTCGTCCTCGCGGGTGTCGATGTCGAGCTCGGTGGTCCCGTCGAGTTCCAGCGAGGTGCCGTCGGCGGTGATCAGCAGGCGGTCGAGGGTGGCATCTGTCTGCAGCAGGAAGAACCCTGTGCCGAGGTCCCCGGTGAGATCGGCCTCGACCTTCAGGGCGAGGCTGCCGTCGATGATGATGCCATCGCCGTCGTTGCAGCCGTCGAAGTCGATCTCGATGCGGTCGTCCATCTCGAGCGTGCCGGCCGTGGCGATGCGGCTGTCGATGGTGACGTCGCCGGCGACCAGGCAGTCCATCGTCTCGACCAGCCGGGGTCCGGGTGCGGAACGGCCGGCCGCTGCAGCGTTGGCGTAGCCGTCGAGCGGCGCGAGAAGGTCGAAGGCGAGGTTGAGCGCAAAGTCGGAAAGTACTGCCACGCCATCGAGTGTGCCGAGCGTGATGCTGGCCACGGCCGCGGCATTGGCGGCGGTGATGGGCACCTGTCGGGCCGGCGTCGAGCTGGAGAAGTCGGAACCCCCGCCGCCGCCACCGCAGGCAGCGAGCAACGCTGTGGTCGTGAGGATCAGGAATCGTCGGGCGATCGTCGGCATGCACAGGCTCCGCGGGGCATTCTGGCGACCCCGTCGGCGCTCAATCTGCCACATCCCCGCGATGGCGGGTGGACCGGACGACATAAACCGATCTGGCGCCGCTTGCGTTCAGAATGGCTTGGTCGCACCCAGCCACGCGGCGACGCCGATCACCAGCCAGGGAACGACGAGCGCCAGCGGCAGGCGCGCCAGCGCCTCGCCGAGGCGCGCGCTGGCGGCAGCATCGCCCGGTGCCGCCTCGAGCCGGGCGAGTTCGCGCCTGAGGTGAAACCCGCGAAGCCGCGCCGGGGTTCCGAGGAGGATGAGCAGGCCGTAGGCGACGAGCTTGCCGCCGAGCCACCAGGCGTCCACCGTGCGGCTGGTCCCGGCGAACACCAGGGCACCGTCGAGGATATTTCCGGCTCCCATGACCACGCGCGCGATCGTGTCGGCGCGCGCGAGTCCACGGCCGCCGCCCGGTGCTGCTGCCGCGCGGTCCGCTGCGATCGACAGCGCAAGCCAGGCGAGCGCGACCAGCATGGTGACGGCGAACCACCAGCGGGTACTGGTGTGGAAGGCCCCGAGGGCAACGCCCACGCTGATTCCCGCCGGCAGGATGAGGATCAGTGCTGCATTGGTGACCGAGCCGAGCCAGAGCGTCGCCCGCGCGGCGAGCGCACGCGCCGGCGCGGCCGCGTCCGCCACTGCGCCACTGCGGGCGAGATAGGCGCGGCCGAGATCGGCGCCGAGCAGGTAGACCACGACGATGACATGGCAGAACAGGGCGGTGCCGTAGAGGTTCATGAGGATGGCGACTCCGCTGGCTCCGTGGTGGCACCTGCGAGCAGTGCCGGATCGACATAGCGCTGCACGGCGACGCCAAGCGTACCGGGCCCGCCGTGCGCGCTCGCCGCTGGCCCCAGCTCGGTGACGTAGACGCCAGCGGCCTCCGGCACGGCACCGGCGATCGCGGCGGCGAGTTCGGCCGCCTCCTCCGGCAGTCCGGCGTGGGCGACGGCGAAGCGATAGCGTGCGCCGGGCTCGAGACGGCGCGTGGCGAGGCGCGTGAGCGCGGCCACCGGGCTCGTGCCGCGACGGAACACGCCAGCTACCCCGACACCCCCGCCGATGCGCAACACCGGCAGCACGGGCAGGATGTGTGCGAGCCAGGTTGCGAGGCGTGGCAGGCGGCCGCCACGCGTGGCGTAGTCGAGGGTCGATACCGCGCCATAGAGCCGCGTGTCGGCTATCGCGCGTTCGACCGCGGCCACCAGCGCGGGTACGGTGAGCCCTGCGCGGGCGCACTCGGCGGCATACAGCGCCACCAGGCCCTGGCCGACCGAGACACTCTGGCTGTCGATCACGGTGACGCGCTGCGGGTCGGCGCTGTGCCGGGCGGCCATGCGCGAGGCCTGCAGCGTGCCGCTGACCCGTCCGAGCAGGCTCACGGCGATGACGTGCTCGTAGTGGCTGGCGAGGAAGTCGTACACGCGACGCAGGTCGCCCGGCGCCGGCTGCGAGGTCTTCGGGTGGTGATCGCTCGTGGCGATCTCGCGCAGGAACTCGGCCGGCGTCAGGCCGACCTTGTCGAGGTAGGTGCGGTCGGCGAAGTGGATGCGCAGCGGCACGGTGTGGATGCCGAGATCCTCCAGCAGTTCCTCGGGCAGATCGGCGCCGGTGTCTGTCACGACGACCGCGTGACGCGCGGTGGCGCTGCGCGCGCGGGACTGGCGCGTCATGTCCTCGGCCTTCTGGCCACCGACCGCGCCGTAACGGGTGGCGAGTGCGAACACGGCGGCCGGATCGTCGGTGTGGATGTGGACCTTGACCTTGTCGCGGCTGCCGGCGACGACGAGGCTGTTGCCGAGGGCGGCGAGTTCATCGCGCAGCCGGCGCCGATCGATGCCGCTGCCGCCGATGATGCACTCGGTACAGAAGCGCAGGCTGCCGTGGTCGTGGCTCACCTCCACCGCGGCGGCTGGCGCGGCGACCCCAGCATCGGCGGCAACGGCTGCGCCGGCCCCGGGTCGCTCGAGCGCCGCGTCCACCATACCTTCGATCAGCAGCAGGAAGCCCTTTGCACCGGCGTCCTCCACGCCGGCCTTGCGCAGGACCGGCAGCGTCTCGCGCGTGGTGGCGACCGCGACCCGTGCGACCTGCGCGGCAGCCGGCAGGATGGCGCGCAGGTCGCGCGCGTGCGCGCGCACCTGCTGGGCGAAACTGCCCGATACCGCGGTGATCGCCGTGAGGATCGTGCCCTCCTGCGGCGTGTCGAGTGCGCCGCGCGCGTAGCGGTCGGCGCTGGCGAAGGCATGGGCGAGGTCGGCAGCGTTCACCCGCCGGCGCTCGCCGACGGCATCGGCGAGCCCCTGCAGGAACTCCGCCATGATTGCCCCGGAATTGCCGCGGGCGCCGTCGACCGCCGCGTCGGCGGCCACCGCCAGCACCTCGCCGGCGCTGCGGCTGGCGAGGCGCGCCAGCGCGTGGTCGACCGCGCCGAGCGTCATCGACAGGTTGGTGCCGGTGTCGCCGTCGGGAACCGGGTAGACGTTGATGCGGTTGAGAAGCCCCGTCGCCTCGAGCACCCGCGCGATGCCGGCGCGCAGGGCAAAGCGCAGGTGCTGGCCGTCGATGCGGGTCAGGCGGGCCGGCATGCAGCAGGCGATGAGCCGCCCGGGCGCGGCGCAGCGTCAGTCGCGCGGCAGCAGGAAGCGTTGGCCGTCGTGGCTGAAGATGGCGCCATCGCGGGTGATCTCCTCCAGGCGGGACCCTTCGGGCAGCTGCATGCCTTCGGTGTACTTGCGCATGTTGATGAAGACGAAGCGCTCTGCCGGATCGTCGCTGAAGACGTGCAGGTCGAGGTGCAGCACCGGCCCTGCGAGGGCACCGGTAGCCACCAGCTGCGCGGCGGTGGGCAGGTCGTCGCGGATCGTTCCGGTCGTGGCTGTTGGAGGTGCCTCACCGGCTGCCGCGGTGGCCGCGGGGGGCTCGAGCGTTTCGGTGACCGGCGCGGGTTCGATGGCGGGCAGGTCGGCGACGTCGGCGTAATCGCCGGACGCGTCCCCGGCGCCGGCGATCTCGGCGAGCGAGCGCCCTACCGGTGGCGGGGTGGCGCCCGCGGTGGGCACTGCGGCGGGTGTTATCGGTGCCGGTGACGCCGTCGCGGCGCTGGCGGGCGCAGCCGGCTCGCGCCACCACAACCAGGCCACGAGCACCAGGTTGGCGACGAGCACGACCACGAGCAGCGGCAGCCAGAGGCTGCGCCGTCGCGCCGGCGGCCGGTGGCCGGCATCGACGAGCCCCGTCCCGGCCTGGCGCTGGCGCTCGGTCTCGCTCTTGCGCAGGGCATCGAGGATGAACGACATCGGGTCCGGCCCTCAGTTGGGCCGCGCCAGGCGCGGCGTGTCGGCGCTGCCGAGGTCGGCGGTGATAGCCACCTGGGTCTGGTGGCTGACGAGGCCGTCGGCGGTGAGCCGGCGCTCGCGCTGGTACTGGCGCACGCGCTCCTCGAGCGCGGCGTCGTAGAGATCGGACTGCATCGGTGCGATCGGTTCGCCCTGGATCGTCGCGAGACTCGAGCGCAGCCAGCGCACGTCCGGGTCGCGCATGCCGGGTACCAGCGCCTTGACGTCGGCGGTCTGCGGCCGCCAGAGCAGCAGGTACTCGCCCTGCCAGTAGTCGGCGATCCCGGTGGCGGCCACGCGGTACTCGCGTCCGGCCAGCGCCACGCGGCCCACGCCGTCGCCGAGTCCGGCGAGCAGCGCCTGGTGCTCGACACCGCGGTGGTTGCGCAGGGTGAGGATCACCGGTGTGTCGAGCGTCTGGATCTCCTCGAGCGTCCCGCGCTGGAACAGGCAGCGCAGCCCGAGCACCTCGGCCTGCTGGCAGGCGCCGTCGTTGCCGGGCGTGTAGCGCTCGCCCCAGAGCGTGAACAGCGCCACGAAGGCGGCATCGGCGTCGGCGGCATCGGTCAGGCCATCGAGGAGCGCACCGAGCTGGTCGAGCTGCTGGGACCGGTCGATCGCGCCCGCTGCCGTCGGCGCAGTCGTCGCGGGCAGGTCCGCGGCCGGTGCCGGTGGGCGTGCCGACAGGTACCAGGCTGCGCCCGCCGCGGCGAGCGCCAGCACGGCCGGGCCGGCCATGAGCCGCAGCCAGCGTTGCCAGGGCCCGCGCGCCGCCGTGGGCTGGTCGTACACCTCGGCAGCGGCGCGGCGCACGATCAGCGGCGTCACCTGGCTCACTTCGGCGGTGAAGGCACCGAGCAGGGCGCGGTCGGCGATCACGTTGATCATGCGCGGGATGCCGCGTGCGAGCCGGTAGATCTCGCGGCGCGAGCCGTCGGCAAAGATGCGGCCGACGCCGCCGGCCACCTTGACGCGGTGGTCGATGTAGGCCTCGGTCTCCTCGCGCGACAGCGGCTCGAGGTGGTAGCGCCCGGTGATGCGCTGGGCGAGCTGGCGCATGTCGTTGCGCGCGAGCAGTTCGCGCAGCTCCGGCTGGCCGATCAGGATGATCTGCAGCAGCTTCTGCTTGGTGGTTTCGAGATTGGTGAGCAGGCGCACCTGCTCGAGTACGTCAGGACGCAGGTTCTGCGCTTCGTCGACGATCAGGACGGTGCGCCGCCCGCGGCTGTGGTTCTCGAGCAGGAAACGGTTGAGCGCATCGATCAGTGCCTTGATGCTGCCGCGGGCCTCCGGCAGCGGCACGCCGAGCTCCTCGCAGATGGCGCAGAGGAACTCCACCCGCGAGATCTGCGGGTTGAGGATCAGGGCGACGTCGGCCGTATCGGGCAGCTGCTGCAGCAGGCTGCGCACCAGCGTGGTCTTGCCCGTGCCCACCTCGCCGGTGAGCTGGATGAAGCCGCCAGCCTCCTTCACGCCATAGAGCAGGTGCGCCAAGGCCTCCGCGTGGCGCTCGCTCATGAAGAGATAGCGCGGATCGGGCGTGATCGAGAACGGCTTCTCGTGCAGGCCGAAAAAGCTGGTGTACATACGCCGCGACTATCTTACCGGGTTGCCCACCTGCCTGACGCCGGCCTACTGGCTGCGCTGCATGGTGTAGCGGGCCATCCAGCGCAGGCCGTCGGCCTGAACGCCGAGATCGTCGAGACTCGCCAGCGCCCGGCCGAGAAGCTCGTCGGTCCGCCGGTCAGCGGGTTCCAGCCCGAACAGGGCGGGGTACGTGGCTTTCTCCTTGACGACATCGGAACTGCCGGCGTGATCGGGAGCGGTGAATTCGAGGATGTCGTCGCGGATCTGGTAGGCGATGCCGAGGGCATCGACGAAGATTTCCAGTCGATGCAGGCGCTCGAGCGTGATGCCCGGCAGGCAGTGGGCGGCGCCGAGCACGCTTGCGCGCAGCAGCCGCCCGGTCTTCAGGCGGTACATGTGCTCGACCTCGGCCTGGTCGAGGCGCCGGTGTTCGGAGGCGAGGTCGAGCGCCTGCCCGCCGGCAATGCCGTTCGGACCGCAGGCCGCGGCGAGCAGCGCTACCAGGCGCAGTTGCACGTCGGGCTCGTCGGCCATCACCGGGGCAGCGGCGAGTACCTCGAAGGCCAGCGGCTGCAGGGCATCGGCGGCGAGGATCGCGGTCGCCTCGTCGAAGGCGCGGTGGGTTGCGGGCCGGCCGCGGCGCAGGTCGTCGTCGTCCATCGCCGGCAGGTCGTCGTGGATCAGCGAGAAGGCGTGCATCAGCTCGATGGCCACCGCCGGTGCGTCGAGCCGCTCCACCGCCACGCCGAGGGCCTCGCCCGTGGCATAGACCAGCAACGGCCGCAGCCGCTTGCCGCCGCCGAGCACCGCGTAGCGCATCGCGGCGTGCAGCCGCTGCGGTGCCAGTGCGGCATCCGGCAGGGCCTGCCCGAGCGCGTGTTCGGTGCGTTCGAGATAGGCAGGAATGCGGTCGGGGAAAGGCACGCGTGCTGGGTCCTGGGTCACGAGGCGACACAGCATAGTCCGGCGCCCCGGCGAACGGGAGAGTGCCGGCTCAGGCACGCGGCACCTATATAATGCCGCCCCGCCATGCGTGCTGCCGCCAGCGCCACCGCGATCGCCCACCCGAACATTGCCCTGGTCAAGTACTGGGGCAAGCGTGACGATGCGGCCAACCTCCCGGCCGTCGGTTCGCTGTCGCTCACGCTCGATGCCCTGGCCACGCGCACCACGGTGCGTTTCGATCCCGGTCTCGCTGCCGACGAACTGCTCCTCGATGGGAAACCCGACGAGCCGACGCGCCGGCGCGTGACCCGTTGCCTCGACCTGCTGCGCGAGCGCGCTGGCCATGCGATGCGGGCCCAGGTTTCGACGCAGAACGACTTCCCGACCGGTGCCGGGCTGGCTTCGTCGGCCTCGGGATTCGCCGCGCTGGTGGTCGCCGGGGCGGCAGCCCTGGGGCTCGATCTGCCTGCGGACGATCTCGCCGGGGTGGCCCGGATTGGTTCGGGTTCGGCGCCGCGCTCGCTCCACGGCGGCTTTGCGGTGCTGCGCAACCTGCCGTCCGGCGGTGTCGTGTGCGAACCGCTGCTCGCCGCCGGGGCGTGGCCGCTGCGCGTGATCGTGGCGGTGACATCATCATTGCCGAAGGACGTCGGCTCGCGCGATGGCATGCGCCTGAGCCGCGGGACTTCGCCCTACTACGAGGCCTGGGTAAGCAGCCACCCGCCCGACCTCGCCGCAGCCGAGGACGCCGTGCGCCGGCGCGACTTCACCGCGCTTGCCACCGTCGCCGAAGCGAGCTGCCTGAAGATGCACGCCGTCATGATGAGCAGCCGCCCGCCGCTGTTGTACTGGACCGCCGCCACGGTGGCGGCCATCGAGGCGGTGCGTGCCCTGCGCCGTGCCGGCACCGACGTATTCTTCACCATCGATGCCGGTCCGCAGGTGAAGGCCGTGTGCACGGCGGCGGCGGCACCGGCGGTGATGGCTGCTCTCGCCGTCGTGCCGGGCGTTACGCGCATCATCGACAGCGGGCTCGGTGACGGTGCCCGGCGCATCGACCCGGCGCAGCGACCGGCGCATCGATGATCGAGGCGAGCGCTCCGGGCAAGCTGGTGATCAGCGGCGAGTACGCCGTGCTCGACGGGGCGCCCGGTATCGCCGTGGCCATGGACATACGCGCCAGCGCGCGGGTTCGGGCGGCGGATCGCGGGCAGCTCATCGTGGCGGGTGATGGCGCGTGGGCGTTCGACATCGACAGTACGGGCTGCCTGCACTGGCCGGTCGTACCGCCGGCAGGTCAGGGCCGGGTGCTGGCAGCCGTCTGGGCCACGCTCGCTGCGGCTGGTGCCGCGCCAGCCGAACCCCGGGCCGTCACGCTCGATACCCGCGCGTTTTCACGGCAGGTTGCCGGTGCCGCTGCTGCGGTCAAGCTCGGCCTCGGCTCGAGCGCGGCAGTCGTCGCGGCACTGACGGGTGCGCTGCTGGCGCAGACCGGCGCGGTGTCGCCGGGGCGCGTTCTCGAACTCGCGACCGCCGCACACCGGGACTTCCAGGGCGGCGGCAGCGGGATCGACGTCGCCGCGGCGGTCCTGGGCGGTGTGGTTGCGCTGGTGCCGGACGGCGGCGCCTCACGGGTGCGTTGTCCCGGTTGGCCGGCGGGCCTGCATGTCCTGGCCGCATGGACTGGCACCGCCGCCTCGACTCCCGGACTGCTGGCGCGCGTGGCGGCATTCCGCGAACGCGAACCACGGGCCTGCGCCCGCGCACTGGTACCGCTCGACGTGGCGGCCCGCGCCGTGCTCGTGGCATGGGAGGCTGCGGATGTCCCGGCCGTGCTCGCCAGCGTGGAGGACTTCGCAAGCCACCTGCGGGCCTTCGACGTGGCCGGTGATATCGGCATCTGGACGCCGGCGCACGAACGCCTTGCCGGGATGGCCCGGATGGCTGGCGCGTTCTACAAGACATCGGGCGCGGGTGGCGGCGATTTCGGCCTGGCGCTGGCGGCCTCGCCCGGGCCGATCGCGCAGTTCGCAGCTGCCTGCGCGGCCGAGGGAGTGCTGACGGTTCCGGTCGATGCCGAGGCGGACGGGGTTGAGGTGTCGGCCAGGAAATCGGATCGCGGCTGAAGTTGCTCCTACGGTGCGATCGTTCCGGCGCCGGGGATTTCGCGGCTGAAGCCGCTCCTACGGCTCCAGAGCGGCCGTAGGAGCGGCTTCAGCCGCGATTTTCCCACCAGCAAAATGCGCGGTAGGAGCGGCTTCAGCCGCGATTTTTTTCCAGCCAACCTGCCGATTCTGTGCACCCCGTCGTCAAGCCGCAGCCTGCTGCCTGCCGACATGGCCGGTGTGAGCGACTGCCGGACCGATCCCGATGCCGCGCGTCTCGAGCTTGGCCTCCTCGAGCGGTTCTCCGCGCTCGTCCTGTGCAGCGGCTGCCTGCGACACGGCCGGCGCACGAGCGTCCCGCAGGTCATCTCGCCGCGTCATCGGCCGCGCACGCTTTGTCGCGACTGTCGCGAAACAGGCAGCGGCGTCGCCCTGCCGGTCGTGACCCGCCTGCGGCCGATCCGGACAGTGCCGCGCTAGAATCCAGGCTTTTCCCGGAGCCTGAAGATGCGTTCGCCGGTCGTCGTCCTTGCCATGCTCGCGGTACTCAGCTGCGTCGGCGGCACCGCCTCGGCCCAGCACGAACTCACCGGCGAACTGTCCGGCCCGACGGTACGGCCGGCCCGCGCCATCGTCGTCGTCGCCGGGGCGACCGGGCGCACCGGCCGACTGGTGATCGAGCAGTTGCAGGCGCTAGGGCGTTACGAAGTCCGTGCGCTCGCCCGCGATCCGGGCAAGGCGCGCCGGGAAATCGGTGCCGGCTACACCTGGCTCACGGCCGACGTGACGCGTCCGGACACGCTGGCCGGACCGCTGCGCGGTGCGGCCTTCGTGATCTGCGCCATTGGGGCCACGGCCCGCTCGGGGCCGAACGGCCCGGAATTCGTCGACTACGGCGGTGTGCGCAATCTGGTCGATTCGGCACGCCGTGCCGGTGTGCGCCGGTTCGTGCTGGTGTCGTCGATTGGAGCTGGAGGCGAGGGCGGCTTGACCCGCTGGATCCTCAACACCATCGGTGGTGACGTCCTCGTCTGGAAAGCCCGCGGCGAGCGCCACCTCCGGGCAAGTGGCGTGCCTTATGTCATCGTCCGCCCCGGCGGCCTGCGTGACGGGCCGGGCGATCGCACAGGCTTGAGGCTGATGCAGGGCGATACGGGTTTCGGGCGCATCACGAGGGCCGATACCGCCCGGGTCGTCATCGCGACCCTCGACCAGCCGGCGGCGGTCGGCAAGACGTTCGAGGTTGTCGAGGATGAAGCGGTGCCAGTGGTTGCCTGGCGACAGGGCTTCACCGCCTTGCGGGCGGATTCTTTGTAAAGAGACTCGACACGTCGACCACCCTGGAAGAAGATAGCTGTGCGCAGCGCGATTCACGCAGCAGGCTTTTTCCCGGCTATTTCGGGCTGTCGGTCCCAGTGAACCGCATGGCGGGATACCCCCTCCGGAACGGGGTGTCGGTTGTATTTACAACAATAGCCGCTAGATGTGCCTCGAGGTCGCCTAACTCCCTGTTTCAACAGTATTGGCACGTGATTTGCAGCAGAACAGCCGGAACGCTATGCTGAGCAAAAGCAATATGAAGGGTGCATGGATGACCTTGACTCCGCTGAAGATCCTCGGGACCTTGGCTCTGGCCGCAACGACCAGCGTCGCCCAGGCGGGCCTGATCCTCGACACGGCGGTCACCGCTGCCTTCATTCCGGGTGCGACAACGACCAATACCGTCGGCAACGACCTGCCGGCCCCGCTGCCGAGCACTCTGTACTTCGGCCAGCTGCGCGCGACCTCATCCGGGTTCGTGGACTTCTTCTATGTGGGTAACGAGGCCGCCTACACCAACCGGCTGATCGTTGGCGACAGCGCGGTGCTCACGACGAGCGGCCTGTCCGACACGTTCAATGCACCGCACGAACTGGTCGGTTCCCTGGCCGTTTCCGCGGGTGATCTGCTGGATTTCGGGTTCTGCACCGACGGCGGCAGCGCCGTGGCCGGCTCGCGCTGCGTCTGGAACGACAGCGCTACTTCGATCATCAGCCAGTACAACTACGGGCTCGTCGGCGGATATCGCAGCATCGGGTACGCCGGCCTCTCCAACTACGATCCGGCCACGGGTGCCCGCACGTTCACCAGCGGGTCCGGCGACGATCTCAACAGCTGGATGGCCTTCTGGGACGACTCGGGTGCCAAGAACGACGACAACCACGACGACCTGATCATCGGTCTCAAGTTCCGCCCGACGGCGGTGGACGAGCCCGGCAGCATCGGCTTGGCGGTCATCGGCCTGTTCGGCCTGCTGTGGGCCACGCGCCGCATCCCGCAGGGCGCCCGTCGCTGACACCGGCACACAAGAGACGACTGGAACGGCGCCTGCGGGCGCCGTTCTTTTTTCCGGATTCCTCGCGCAATACCGGAAGGATCAACAGTGAGGAATGGTCGCGGCTGGCGCTGCTCCCACAGCTCCAGATGACCTGTCTGGACCCGTAGGAGCGGCTTCAGCCGCGACTTATCGGGAGGTCTGCCTGTAGGAGCGGCTTCAGCCGCGACTCTCAACCTCGGCGCGCAGGTCTGCCGCCGGAGTCCTGGGGGGGGGGCGCGCGGGGGGGGCCGGGCTGGGGCGGGCCCGGGGCGCGAGGGCTGGGGGGCCGCCGGCCGGGGCCCCGGGCCGCGAAGCCCCCCCC
>CAYQAR010000006.1:0-23597 GCA_964415505.1 uncultured Chromatiaceae bacterium
TCACCTCACACCTTAGCCGAGCGGGCAGACACAAGCGGCTTCAGCCGCGACCCCTCATCCCGGTTTGACGTAAGGCACATTTTCAGTGTAAACAGCATCTTCTGATAACAAGAAGATCGAGGGCTCAAGTCATGGCACTCTGGAAAGAACAGGTCTCCCCCATACAGAATCAGCCACCGGCAGCCCCGGCTGTCGCAGTCCCTCCGGCGCGCGATGCCGAACGTCCGGCGCCTGTGGCCGTGCCCGCCGATGCCCGTCGCGCCGAACGTGCCCCGGCGAAGGAATCGGTGATCGCCGCCGACCTGGCCATCGAGGGCAAGATCGAGGGTTCCGGGCACGTGCGTATCGCCGGACGCTTCAAGGGCGATGTGCACGTCGACGGCAACCTCACCGTCGAGCACGGCGCGCACCTCACCGGGCAGGTCTACGCGAAGACCGTGATCATCGCCGGTGAACTGCACGGCAACATCAATGGCGCAGCGCGCGTGGAACTGCTCGAGTCGGGCGTGCTCGCGGGCGACGTCAAGGCCGGCACGCTCACCGTGGCCGCGGGCTCGCGCATGCGGGGCCACGTCGAATTCGGCTGGGAAGAGAAGAGCGTCAAGTCGCTGGCCGCCGGCTGACGGCGGCGGTTCACGCCATGTCCCAGGGCACCCGCCCGACGTTGTTCGGCAGGGGGCCGGCCGCGAGGTCCGCGGCCGGCAAGACCCGCGCGTGCCCGCATTGCAAGACCACGATCCTCGACAGTGCCGCGATCTGCCCGGCCTGCCAGGGATACCTGCGCTACGACCCGACGTCGGTGCCGCAGCCGGTACCGGAGCTCTCGCCGCTGCGCGTGTCGGCGACCATCCAGCATCCCGATCGCGGTGGCGCCTGGGAGTATTCCGTGGTGCTCACGGTGCGCAACGAGCGTGGTGAGGAAGTCAGCCGGCAGGTCGTCGGCGTCGGCGCCCTGCAGCCGCTCGAGCAGCGCACCTTCAACCTGGCGGTCGAGGTGTACTGTCCCGAGGACGGCCCGCCACGCAAGGTCTGAGCAGGGCTGCCATCCCATGTCCTCGCGCACCCTCGGGCTCGGCGACGATCTGCATGCCTACCTGCTCGCCACGGGCCTGCGTGAGTCCGATGTGGCGCGACGCCTGCGCGCAGCGACCGCAGCGCTGCCGATGGCCCGCATGCAGATCTCCCCGGAACAGGGTGCACTGATGCAGCTGCTGGTGCGGCTGACCGGTGCCCGCCACACGCTCGAGGTCGGTACGTTTACCGGCTATTCGGCACTCGTGGTCGCCGAAGCGCTGCCACCGGACGGCAGCGTGCTCGCCTGCGACGTGTCGGTGGAGTGGACAGCAATCGGCCGCCGGTTCTGGGAAGAGGCCGGCGTGGTCGGGCGGATCGACCTGCGCCTCGCGCCGGCACTCGACACGCTCGATGCACTGCTCGCGCAGGGCGCTGCCGGCCGCTTTGACTTTGCGTTCATCGACGCCGACAAAGCGAACTACGACGCCTACTACGAGCGCGCGCTCGTGCTCGTGCGCACCGGTGCACTGGTGGCCATCGACAACACGCTCTGGAGCGGGGCCGTGATCGACCCGACCCGCCAGGACGCCGACACGGTGGCGATCCGCGCGCTCAACCTCAAACTGCGCGACGATCCGCGCGTCGACATGGTGCTCCTGCCGGTCGGCGACGGGCTCACGCTCGCCCGCAAGCGCTGAGTGCAGCGGTCACCGTCGGTGGCTAAGGAATCAGTCCGACGCCGTTGCGCAAGCGCGCGAGGATACGCCGTACGTCGTGGCGGGCCCGGGCCAGGCGCCGGGCGTAATCGCGTCGCAGTCCGGGAGCGGTAAGCCGTGCCGGTCGGTTCATCGTCGTGCGGGGTGCCGCCTGCATGGGGCCCTCCGTTGTCGTTGTTGTGCCGTGGCCGGCGGGCGTAGGTGCCGACGGCCTGCCACCAATATAGTCTGGCAGCTTAGTAACTTACAGCGCTTTTTTACAGTAGCGGCTACGGCGTGTGTCGCCGGCGGTGGAAGGAGTGGCGCGCCCGGAGAGATTCGAACTCCCGACCCCCAAGTTCGTAGCCTGGTGCTCTATCCAGCTGAGCTACGGGCGCGCGTTTTGCGGTGGTTGGCGGTGAGGTTCCCGGAAAGGGAGCGCTGGCCGCCGGCAGGGCGCGGAAGTGTAACCGTTCCGTCCGGCGCTGCCTATGCCCCCTGATGCCGTCAGAAGGTGTTGCGCCGCTGGCGCATCTCGGCGAAGACCTCGACGGGACCGGCGCCGGAGAGGCCGAGCGTGGCCTGGATCGCGGTGCTGTCGGCCCGCAGGAACGGATTGGTGGCCTGCTCTTCGCCGATGGTGGTTGGCACCGTGGGTCGGCCTTGGTCGCGCAGCCGGTCGACGGCCGCGGCGCGCGCAACGAGCGCGGCGTTGCCCGGTTCGAGGGTGAGGGCGAAGCGCGCGTTCTTTTGCGTGTACTCGTGGGCGCAGAACACGCGCGTTGCCGCGGGCAGCGCGCGCAGCTTGCCGAGCGAGTGCCACATCTGCGCAGGCGTGCCCTCGAACAGCCTGCCGCAGCCCATGGCGAACAGCGTGTCGCCGACGAAGGCCACACTGTCGGCGTCGAAGATCCAGGCAATGTGCCCGAGCGTGTGGCCCGGAGTCTCAACGACGCGTGCGCGGCGCGTGCCGAGTTCGAAGACGTCGCCCTCGCCGAGGCCGAGGTCGATGCCGGGGATGCGTGCCGCGTCGGCGCGTGCACCGACGATGCGGCAGCCCGTGCGTTCCTTCAGCTCGAGATTGCCGCCGGCGTGGTCGCCGTGGTGGTGCGTGTTGAGGATGAAGTCGAGGCGCCAGCCGAGGCGCTCCAGTTCGCGCCTGATCGCTGTCGCGTCGGGGGTGTCGATCGCCGCGGTGATCCCTGTCGCGGCATCGCGCAGCAGGTAGCCGTAGTTGTCCTCGAGGCAGGGGAACTGGTGGACCTCGAGGGCAGCGGTGTCGTGGCCGGTGGCGGGCATGCGGTCACTTCTCCAGCAGGCGCGGGATCAGCTCGACGAAGTTGCAGGGCCGCGTGCGCGCGTCGAGCTGCTGCAGGAGGATGCGGTCCCAGCCCGTGGCGCAGGCGCCGCTCGAGCCGGGCAGGCAGAAGACGAAGGTGCCGTTGGCGACACCGCCGAGCGCGCGCGACTGCAGCGTCGAGGTGCCGATATCCTCGAGCGAGAAGGTGCGGAACAGCTCGCCGAACCCCTGGACTTCCTTGTCGAGCAGCGGCGCGACCGCCTCCGGCGTGCCGTCGCGGCCGGTCAGTCCCGTGCCGCCGGTGGTGATGACCGCATCGACTGCCGGATCGGCGATCCAGGCGGAGAGCACTGCGCGGATGCGGTAACGGTCGTCCTTCTCGAGGGCGCGTGCGGCAACCCGGTGACCCGCGGCGGTGATGCGCGCGGCGAGCAGGTCGCCGGACTTGTCGTTCGCAGCCGTGCGCGTGTCCGAGACCGTGAGCACGGCGATGTTGAGCGGCCGGAAAGCCGGCGTGGCGTGGTCGTCGTGGGCCAAGGGGGCCTCCGTGAGTGGCGGTGCATGGGTGGGCGAATCGACACGCCATTCTAGCGCCATCGCCCCGGCGCCCAATATTGTTCGCCACCGGAAAAGGCGCTACGGTACAGCGACGCCCGGTGCCACTGCGCACGCGAAAGGCCAGGTCGATGAATCCCGCTGCACCCGTCCCATTGCCGGATCTCGATCCGCTGTGGATGCCGTTCACCGCCAACCGGCAGTTCAAGAAGGACCCGCGCCTGCTGGTCGCTGCGCAGGGCATGTACTACACGACCCACGACGGCCGGCGCATCCTCGACGGCATCGCCGGCCTGTGGTGCTGCAACGCGGGGCACTGCCACCCGAAGATCGTCGAGGCCGTGCGTGAACAGGCCGCGCGGCTCGACTATGCCACTGCATTCAACCTCGGCCACCCCGCTGCCTTCGAACTCGCCGCACAGGTGGCGGCGCTCGCACCCGGCAGCCTCGACCACGTGTTCTTCGTCAACTCGGGCTCCGAGGCGGTCGACACCGCGCTCAAGATGGCGCTCGGCTACCACCGCGTGCGCGGCGAGGCGCAGCGCACGCGCCTCATCGGCCGCGAGCGCAGCTACCACGGCGTGGGTTTCGGCGGCATGTCGGTCGGCGGCATCGTCGCCAACCGGCGCATGTTCGCAGCCAGCATGGTCCCGGGTGTGGATCACCTGCCGCATACCCACGACCTGGAGCACAACGCTTTCAGCCGCGGCCAGCCGGCCTGGGGCGCGCACCTCGCCGACGAACTCGAGCGCCTGGTGGCGCTGCACGACCCCTCGACCATAGCCGCGGTGATCGTCGAGCCGGTAGCTGGCTCCACCGGCGTGCTGCCGCCGCCGGTCGGTTATCTCGAACGGCTGCGCGCGATCTGCGACCGCCACGGCATCCTGCTGATCCTCGACGAAGTGATCACCGGCTTCGGCCGTACGGGTGCGAACTTCGCCGCGCAGCGCTACGGCGTGCAGCCGGACCTCATGACAGTCGCCAAGGGCATTACCAGCGGCGTGGTGCCGATGGGTGCGGTGCTGGTCGACCGGCGAATCTACGATACCTTCATGACAGGTCCCGACTTCGCCGTGGAGTTCTTTCACGGCTATACCTACTCAGGGCACCCGCTCGCCGCAGCCGCGGGCCTCGCAGCGCTGGCGGTGTATCGCGAGGAGGGGTTGTTCGAGCGTGCGCAGGCGCTGGCGCCCGTGTTCGAGGATGCGCTGCACGCGCTGCACGGCTGTCGGCACGTGGTCGACATCCGCAATGCCGGGTTGATGGGTGCCGTCGAGCTGGCGCCGCGCCCCGGCGCGCCGACACAGCGCGCGATGGATGTCTTTCGTCGCTGCTACGACGCCGGCGTACTGGTGCGCGCGGCGGGCGAGGCGATCGCGCTCACGCCACCGCTGATCGTCACGGAGAGCGAAATCGCGCAGATCACCGCCACGTTGCGCGCGGCGATCCAGGCCACGGCATGACGAGCGGTACGCGCGCTCCCGCCAGGCCGGAAGGTGCCGCGGTGACCATCCCCCACTGGATCGGCGGGCGTGCGGTCTTCGATGGCGTGCGCCGCGGCGAGGTGTTCGATCCGGCCACGGGCCGGGTGACCGGCGGTGTGCCGTTCGCCGGCGCCGCGCTGGTGGCGCGTGCGGTGGCGGCGGCACGGGCCGCGTTTCCGGCGTGGCGGGACACCCCGGCGCTGCAGCGGGCGCGCATCCTGTTCCGTTTCAGGGATCTCGTCGAGGCGCACCGGGACGAACTCGCCGCCCTCATCACGGCCGAGCACGGCAAGACGCGCGCCGATGCCGCGGGCTCGCTGCAGCGCGGGCTCGAGGTCGTCGAGTTCGCCTGCGGCATTCCTCAGCTGCTCAAGGGCGAGTCGAGCCGTGATGTCGGCGCCGGCATCGACTGCACCTCGGTGCGCGAGCCGCTCGGCGTGTGTGCCGGAATCGCGCCGTTCAATTTCCCGGCGATGGTGCCGCTGTGGATGTTTCCGCTCGCCATCGCCTGCGGCAACACCTTCGTCATGAAGCCCGCGGAGAAGGTCCCCTCGTGCGTGCTGCGCCTGGCGCAGCTCCTGACCGAGGCGGGATTGCCGGATGGCGTGTTCAATGTCGTGCACGGCGATCGCGAGGCCGTCGACGCGCTGCTCGACGACCCGGCAGTGGCCGCGGTGAGCTTCGTCGGCTCCACACCCGTCGCGCGCCACGTTTACCAGCGTGGTGCCGCGAACGCCAAGCGCGTGCAGGCCCTCGGCGGCGCCAAGAACCACATGGTGGTGATGCCGGATGCGGACATGGCGCAGGCGGCCGGTGCGCTGGTGGGAGCGGCCTACGGCTCGGCCGGCGAGCGCTGCATGGCGATCGCGGTGGCCGTGGCGGTGGGCGCGGCCGCCGACCCGCTGCGCGCGGCCCTGCTCCGGCGTATCGCGCAGTTGCGGGTCGGGCCCGGCGTCGATCGGGCGACCGACATGGGTCCGCTGGTCAGTGCGGAGCACCGGGCGCGCGTGCTCGGCTACATCGAGGCAGGGATCGCCGAGGGTGCCGAACTCGTCACCGACGGCCGCGGCTGCCGCGTGGCCGGCCACGAGCAGGGCTTCTTCGTCGGGCCGACGCTGTTCGACCACGTGCAGCCGGCGATGCGCGTGTGGCGCGAGGAGATCTTCGGGCCGGTGCTGTGTCTGGTGCGGGTGGCGGACGCGGCGCAGGCGCTCGCCCTGGTCAACAGCCACGAGTACGCCAATGGCGCGGCGATCTTCACCGCGAGCGGGCGCGCGGCGCGCGAGTTCGCCGCCCGCGTGGATGCCGGCATGGTCGGCGTCAACGTGCCGATCCCGGTGCCGATGGCGTTCTTCAGCTTCGGCGGCAACAAGCACTCGCTGTTCGGCGACAGCAACATGCACGGCAACGAAGGCGTGCGTTTCTACACGCGGATCAGGACCATCACGTCGCGCTGGCCGGCTGGCAGCGACGAGGTCGGCGGCTTCAGCATGCCGACGCCGGGACATTGAGTCTGGTGCCGGCGACCGGCACGGGAGTGATCCATGCGCATCGGGGTGCCGAGGGAGATCAAGGACGATGAATACCGCGTCGGACTGACGCCGACGAGCGTGCGCGAGCTGACCGCACGCGGTCACGAGGTCGTGGTCGAGACCGGCGCCGGTGCCGGCATCGGCATGGACGACGACCACTACCGGCGTGCCGGCGCCACCATCGGCAGCGATGCCGAGGCGACCTGGGCTGCGGCCGGGATGGTCGTCAAGGTCAAGGAGCCGCAGCCGGCCGAGTTCCCGCGCATGCACCCCGGCCTGGTGCTGTTCACCTACCTGCACCTCGCGCCCGATCCCGCACAGCTGCACAGCCTGCTCGCTGCCGACGTGGTCGGCATCGCCTACGAAACGGTGACCGGGCCGGCCAATTCGCTGCCGCTGCTCTCGCCGATGAGCGAAGTGGCCGGGCGCATGGCCCTGCAGGCCGGTGCGCACTGCCTGGAGCGCGCCTCAGGCGGTTGCGGCATCCTGCTCGGTGGCGTGCCCGGCGTGGCGGCGGCCAACGTGCTGGTGATCGGCGGCGGCGTCGTCGGCACCAACGCGATCCGCGTCGCCATGGGCATGGAGGCGCAGGTGACCGTCCTGGACCGCTCGCTGCCGCGGTTGAAGGAACTCGACACGCAGTTCGGCGGGCGGCTGAACACGATCTATTCCACCGTCGGGGCGGTCGAGCAGTACGTGGCCGACGCCGATCTGGTGGTCGGCGCAGTGCTGGTGCCCGGGGCCGCGGCGCCGCGGGTCGTCACCCGCGCGATGCTGCGCGGGATGAGGGCCGGTTCGGCCCTGGTCGACGTCGCCATCGACCAGGGCGGCTGCTTCGAGACCAGCCGCCCGACCACGCACTCGAACCCGACCTACGTCGAGGAGCGCGTGGTCCACTACTGCGTGACCAACATGCCGGGCGCGGTGCCGCGCACCTCGACCTTCGCGCTCAACAACGCGACGCTGCCCTTTGTCCTGGCGCTCGCCGAGAAAGGCTACCGCCGCGCCCTGCTCGAGGATCCGCACCTGCTCGCCGGCCTCAACGTGCACCGTGGTGCCGTGACCTGCGAGGCCGTGGCACAGGCGCAGCAGCTGCAGTTCCTGGCCCCGGAGCGGGCGCTGGCGTAGCGTGGGGTCGATGGCGGGCGCGATTGGTCGCGGCTGAAGCCGCTCCCACAAAGGCGCGGGCAGCGTAGGAGCGGCGTCAGCCCCCACCCGCCAGTGGCTGCGCCCAGAATGCGCCGACCAGCGGGCTACGCAGCTTTTTCTCCAGCGTGAACAGGCCCACCTCGTAGGGCGCCAGCGCCGGGCGTGGGCCGAGCACCGCGACTTCGCCGGCGAGCGGGCTCGCGTCGAGCACGATCCGGGGCACTACGCCGACGCCGAAACCGAGGCTCACCATGCTGACGATGGCTTCGTTGCCAGCGACCTGAGCGTAGATCCGTGGCCGCAGGCCGAGCTCGCGGAACCAGCGGTCGGTACGCTGGCGGGCGAGGCCGCTCTCCGGGAGGATCATCGGTGTGGCGGCCCACAGCCGCGGATCGGGCTGTCGCCGCGCGAGCTCGCGCCGCTGCGGATGGTGCACCGGGGCGATGAACACGAGGCGCGAGCGCGTGATCGGCCGGAAGGCGAGTCCGGCGGGCAGCGCATCCGGACGCGCGCCGATGGCGATGTCCTCGCTGCCCGCCAGCACGCGGGCGATGGCGTGCTCCGGGTCGCCGGTGTGCAGCTTGAGCTCGATGCGCGGGTGGTCGCGGCGCAGCCGCCCGAGCAGTTCGAACAGGAAGCTGTAGCTCGCGGTCACCGAGCAGTACAGGCTGACCTCGCCCTGCAGTTCACCGGACTGTGCCTGCAACCGGTGGCGGACCATGTCCCAGCCGCTGAGTACCTCGCGGGCCCAGGCGAGCAGCGTCTCGCCCTGGCGCGTGAGGGTGACCGAGCGGTTGTCGCGGTCGAACAGCCGCGCACCGAGTTCGGCCTCGAGCTGGCGGATGGCGCGGCTCAGCGCCGAGGCGCTGACGTGGCCGGCCGCGGCGGCGCGCCCGAAGTGCAGGGCTTCGGCGAGGTGCACGAACTGGCGCAGTGCCCGCAGGTCCATGGCGGGTTAGTGTTGCACAAACAGAGATGTGACATTGCAAATATATCGTTTTACGCAACGAGCGTACGGCGTTAGAGTGACGCCCGCATCGCAACTGGCCCGGCAGGAAGCCCGGGCCCACCGCCGGAGGCAGGCACCATGAAGGTTTACTACGACAAGGACTGCGATCTCGCCCTCATCCGCGGCCGCAAGATCGCCATCATCGGCTACGGCTCCCAGGGCCATGCCCACGCCTGCAACCTGAAGGACTCCGGCGTCGATGTCACGGTCGGCCTGAAGCCGGGCTCGGCCTCGCGCCGCAAGGCCGAGGCCCACGGCGTGAAGGTCGCCGATGTGCCGGCGGCCGTGGCCGGCGCCGATCTCGTCATGATCCTCACCCCCGACGAGTTCCAGGCCGATCTCTATCGCCGCGAGATCGAGCCGAATATCCGCAAGGGTGCGACGCTCGCCTTTGCGCACGGTTTTTCGATCCATTTCCGCACCATCGAGCCGCGGGCCGATCTCGACGTCATCATGATCGCGCCGAAGGCGCCCGGTCACACGGTGCGCTCCGAGTTCCAGGCCGGTCGCGGCATTCCCGACCTCGTCGCGGTGGCGCAGGACGCGTCGGGCCGCGCGCTCGCCACGGCGCTGTCCTATGCCGCGGCGATCGGCGGCGGGCGCACCGGCATCATCGGCACCACCTTCAAGGACGAGTGCGAGACCGACCTCTTCGGTGAGCAGGCCGTGCTCTGCGGCGGCTGTGTCGAACTGGTCAAGGCGGGCTTCGAGACGCTGGTGGAAGCGGGTTACCCAGCCGAGATGGCCTACTTCGAGTGCCTGCACGAGCTGAAACTCATTGTCGACCTGATGTACCAGGGCGGCATCGCCGACATGAACTACTCGATCTCGAACAACGCCGAGTTCGGCGAGTACGTCACCGGCCCGAAGGTGATCAACGAGCAGTCGCGCCAGGCCATGCGCGCGGCGCTCGCCAACATCCAGAACGGCTCCTACGCGAAGCGCTTCGTCGCCGAGGGCGCTGCCGGCTATCCCGAGATGACGCAGGCGCGCGCTGCCAACGCGGCACATCCGATCGAGGTCGTTGGCGCGCAGCTGCGCGCGATGATGCCCTGGATCGCGGCCAACAAGATCATCGACAAGAGCCGCAACTAGGCCCCCGGGGCCGGGCCGGGACACGGCCGTCGGGGCCGGGTGCGGGGAGGGTACGCATGGGCAGGACCTGGCCGGAGATCGATGCTGCGCTGGCCGCCTGGGTCGCGCAGCAGCGGCTCTACTTCATCGCCACCGCGCCGCTCGCGGCCGGTGGCTGCGTCAACTGCTCGCCCAAGGGGCTCGACACGCTGCGCATCGTCGGGCCACGGGAAGTGGTCTGGCTCGATGTCGGCGGCAGCGGCATCGAGACCGTGGCGCACCTGAAGGAGAACGGCCGGGTCGTCCTCATGTTCTGCGCCTTCGAGGGCGCACCGCGTGTGGTGCGCTTCCACGGGCGGGGCGAGGTCATCGAGCGCAACCATGCGGAGTTCCGCCGTCTCCTGGCGCTGTTTCCGCCACCGCCCGTGTGCCGTGCCATCGTGCGCGTCGCGGTGCAGCGGGTGTCGGAATCCTGCGGCTGGGGCGTGCCGTTCTACGGGTACCGTGGCGAACGCGACGACATCGCGCGTGCGGTGGCCGGCAAGACGCTTGACCAGCTACGCGCGCAGGCACTGCGCCAGAACCTGCGCAGCATCGATGGCCTCCCGGGTCTCGATCCCGAGGCGCTCACCGATACCCCTCCGCCTGAAGCCTGAACAGCCGCGCATACAGCCCGTTGCGGGCGAGCAGTTCCTCGTGCGTGCCGTATTCGCTGATGCGCCCGTGCTCGATCACGGCGATGCGGTCGGCCTGGCGCACGGTGGAGAAGCGGTGCGAGATCAGGATCGAGGTACGCCCCCTGGTGTGCTCCTTGAAATAGGCGAACAGTTCCGCCTCCGCCGCCGCATCCATCGAGGCGGTCGGCTCGTCGAGCACCAGCACGTCGGCGGCGCGGCGCATGAAGGCGCGCGACAGCGCCATTTTCTGCCACTGACCGGTCGACAGTTCCTTGCCGTCCTTGAACCAGCTGCCGAGCTGCGTGGCGAACTTCTTCTCCAGCCGCTCGATGAACGGCATCGCCATGCCCTTGCGCGCCGAGTCGCTCCAGCGCTCCTCGTCGGTGAAGGCACTGACGTCGCCGGCGCCGATGTTTTCGCCGACAGTGAACTGGTAGCGGTTGAAGTCCTGGAAGATCACGCCGATCTGCCGGCGCAGGGCCTGCGGGTCCCACTCGCGCACGTCGAGCCCATGTACGAGCACGCGGCCGCCGTCGGGCTGGTAGAGCCCGCAGAGGAGCCTGATCAGCGTCGACTTGCCGGCGCCGTTCTCGCCGACCAGCGCGAGGCTCTCGCCCGGGCGGATCTGCAGCGTGACATCCTGCAACGCCGGGGTCTTTGCCCCGGGGTAGGTGAAGCTGACGCCCTCGAAGCGCACGCCGTCTGCGGGGTGTGGACCGCGCGGCGCGCTGCCCCGCTGGTAGACCGGCGCCTGCTCGAGATACTCGTAGAGATTGGTGAGGTAGAGGTTGTCCTCGTACATGCCGCCGATCGAGCCGAGGCTCGCCGAGACCGCGCCCTGGCCCTGGCGGAACAGCAGCAGGTACATGGTCATCGCACCGATCGTGATGGTGGTGGTGACGGCGGCGATCACCACCCAGACATAGGCGCCATAGAGTGCCGCGGTGCCGACGAGGGCGAGCAGCATGCCCCAGGTCTCGCGGCGCAGGGTGAGGGCGCGGTCCTCGCGGTAGACCTTGTCGAAGATGGCCCGGTAGCGACCGAGCAGCAGCGGGCCGAGCCCGAACAGCTGCACCTCCTTGGCGTGGTCCTCGCGGGCCAGCACGATCTCGAGGTAGTTCTGCATGCGCGCTTCGGGCGCCCGCATGCGGAACAGCCGGAAGGCGTCGCCGGAGAACTTGGTCTCGGCGGCGAAGGCGGGCAGCCCCGCGGCCAGCAGCAGGACCAGCGCCCACAGCGAGAACTGCGCGATCAGCACGCTGAAGCTCGCGAGCATCACCAGCTGCTGCAGCAGCGCGAAGGTGCGCATGACCAGCGACAGCGGCCGGATCGAGGCCTCGCGGCGCGCACGCTGCAGCTTGTCGTAGAACTCCGCGTCCTCGAACTGCGTCAGGTCGAGCGTGAGCGCCTTCTGCAGGATCAGCTCGTTGACGCGGTAGCCGAGCTGCGCGCGCAGCAGCGACTGGCAGGCGTTGATGCCGCGCTGGGCGGCGCCGAGCAGCGCCATGATCAGGCCCTCGAGGGCGACCAGCTGCAGGACGCTGCCGTAGGCCGGTGCTGCTCCCGATTTCACGGCAGCGACCTGGGCGACCACCACATCGATCACCAGCTTGCCGACCCAGGCGGCGCCGGCGGGCAGCATGCCGGCGACGAGCGTCAGCGCGCCAAGCAGCAGCGCGAGGCGCGCGTTGGTGGCCCAGACGAGCGCGATCGCGCGGCTGGTGTAGCCGAACACGGCGGCGTTGCGCAGCAGCGCCTCGCGCCAGCCGCGCGCCGGCGCCGCGGTGTGCGCGATACCCTGGGCATGCGTAGGCAGGCGCGGCAGCGGGGTGGACATCGGCGCTACCAGGCGTAGAAGCGCGCGGGGTAACCCGCCGGGAACAGCTGCTGCCCGCGCGGCAGTTCGACGAAACCGTCGGTACCACCGAGCGCGACGAAATCGCCCGAGGTGTTGGTCGGCTTCGGCCGCGCGCTGGCGTCACCCGACTCGCTCCAGGCGAGCGTGACCGGCACGAAGGCGGTGAGATCGGCGCGGAACTCGAGCGCCTCGGCAAGCCGCACGCGCGGCACCGGCCGCGCCGCCGCGCCCATCGCTGCGTCGATGCCCGGCAGGACGTAGCGCACCAGGCAGACGAGGCTCGATATCGGATTGCCGGGCAGGGCGAACACGACCTTGCCGCCGGCACTGCGGCCGAACCAGAGCGGCAGCCCGGGCCGCTGCAGCACCTTGTGGAATACCGGCTCGACGCCGAGCTGCACGAGTGTGGCGGGCACGTGGTCGAACTGGCCCATCGACACGCCACCCGAGAGGATGACGAGGTCGCTGTCGCGATGCAGGCGGCCTATCTCCGCGCCGAGCAGCGCCGGGTCGTCGCGCAGGGTGCAGCGGCTGACGTCGCCGAATCCGCGCTGGCGCAGCGCGGCCTCGAGCGCGCGGTCGTTGGAGGAGCGGATCTGGTAGCTCGCGATCGGCTGCCCGGCGTCGATCAGTTCGTCACCGGTGGAGATCACGGCGATGCGCGGCCGGCGCGTGACCGCCACCTCGGCGCTGCCGCCGATGGTGAGGATCGCCATCTCCGCCGGACCGATGCGCGTGCCGGGCCCGAGGAGCAGCGCGCCCTGGCGATGGTCCGAACCCAGCGGGTGCACGAACTGCCGTGGCACGGCCTGGTAGCCGTCCTCGATCACGACCGCATCGCCCTCGCGGCGGATGCGTTCGACCGGCACGACCGTGTCGGTGCCGGTCGGGAGCACGCAGCCGGTCATGACCTCGATGCAGTCCCCGGCGGCGGCCAGCGTCAGCGCCGCACTGCCGGCACCCTGCGTGCCGGCGACGCGAAAGCGGCGCTGCCCGGCCGCGAAGGCCGCGCCCGCGAAGGCGATGCCATCCATGGTGACGCGGTCGAACGGTGGCTGGTCGCGTTCGGCGACGAGCGGCTCGCGCAGCACGGTGCCGAGCGCGCCGGCGAGCGGCACGCGAATCGGTTCCCAGCGCGGCATGGTGGCGAGGACCAACGCCGCGGCTTCCTCGACGTCGATGCGCTGGCGCATGGCGGACACCTCAGCGCCCCGCAGCGACGAGGTCCAGCCGCCCGGCGAGCGTGGCGTGGATCTCGGCGAGGATCGCGAGTGCGATGGTCTCCGGCGAGTCCGCGCCGATCGGCAGGCCGATCGGCGCGTGAAGCCGGCGGCCGAGCCCTGTGGCCGAGGCGCCGAGGTCGGCGAGCAGCCGGTCGCGACGGGCGCGCGGCCCGAGCAGCCCGATGTAGGGTACCGACGTTGCCGCCAGCGCGGCGAGATAGCTGCGATCGGTGACCAGGTGGTGGCTCATGACGACCACGGCAGTGTAGCGCGCGAGCTCGACGCTGCGCGCGAGCTCGGCCGGTACCAGTTGCTGCACATGGTCGGCGGCACCGAGATCGCCGCGGGCGAGGTAGGCCGGGCGGTGGTCGGCCACCGTGACGCGCCAGCCGAGCTGGCGGGCGATCTCCACCAGGGCCACGGCATCGAGGCCCGCGCCGAGCACGAGCAGTCGCGGCAGGGGACGCAGCGGTGCGTAGAGCACGCGCGCACTGAGACCCGCGTCGGCCTCGGTGACCGTGAGCGCGCGTGGCGCCTCGCGGTGGGCGCTGCAACCGTGGCGCAGGACTGCGCGCCAGCCCCCCGGCAGGTCGCGGGCCGACTCGGTGTCGGCGCCGGTCACGAGTGTCGCCCCGGGCAGCAGCGCCGGGTCGGTGCTCTCGACCACGGTGGCCACGCAGCCCGGCGCTTCGCCGAGGAGCCCTGCGGCGATGGCGGCAAAGGGCGCGTACCCCTGCTCGGGGCCGACCGGCTGCAGCAGCACGCGGAACAGGCCGTTGCAACCGATGCCGAGGCCGAAGATGCCTTCGTGCTCGTCGCGCAGGTCGTAGGTGAGCAGCTGTGCGCGGCCGCTCCGCAGCACCTCGCGCGCGTGCTCGGCGAGGTCGCCCTCCAGGCAGCCGCCGCTCACGAGGCCCTGGAAACCGCCGGCGGCATTGATGAGGATGCGGTGGCCGGCTTTGGTGTAGGTCGAGCCCTCGGTGTCGACCACCGTGACCAGCACCAGCGGCGCCTGTTCGCTGCGCCAGCGTTCGAAGGCTTCGAGGATGCGTCGCGTACTCATCGGGCCGTTGATTCTCCGCGGCTGATCAGGCGGCCGGGTCGACGAGGAGCACGACCTTGCCCATGGCCTGGTTGGCTTCGAGGATCTGGTGGGCGCTGGCGGCCTGCTCGAGCGGGAGCACCTGCTGGATCACCGGCACCACACGGCGCGCCTCCAGCAGTGGCCACACGCGCTCACGCAGTGCCGCCGCGATCCGGCCCTTTTCCACCGGACTGCGCGGGCGCAGCGTCGAGGCGGTCACGGTCAGCCGGCGCGTGAGCAGCCGGCCGAGATCGAGACGGCCGCTGGCGCCGCCGAGTACGCCGATCACCACCAGGCGCCCGTCGGTGGCGAGCGTGGCGAGATTGGCCTCGAAATAGCTGCCGCCGACGATGTCGAGGATCACGTCGACGCCGCGCCCGCCCGTGAACGTGCGCACGGCTGCGGCGAAGTCCTCGGTGCGGTAATCGATGGCGCGCGCCGCGCCGAGCTGGCGACAGAGCGCCGTCTTGGCCGGTCCACCGGCCGTGGCAAGGACCTCGGCACCGCAGGCCTGGCCGAGCTGGATCGCGGTGGTGCCGATGCCGCTCGCGCCGCCGTGCACCAGCAGCCGCTCACCGGGCTTGAGGGCGCCGCGTTCGAAGACGTTGGTCCACACGGTGAAGAAGGTCTCGGGTACCGCCGCCGCTTCGGTGAGCGACAGCGCCGCGGGCACCGGCAGGCATTGCTCGACCGGGACGGCGCAGTATTCGGCGTAACCGCCGCCGGCGAGCAGGGCACAGGCGCGCTCGCCCTCGCGCCAGCCGGTCACACCCGGGCCGAGCGCAGCGACATGGCCGGCGACTTCGAGACCCGGCAGGTCCGACGCGCCCGGCGGGGGCGGGTAGACGCCGCGCCGCTGCAGGCAATCGGGACGGTTCACGCCGGCCGCAGCCACCCGCAGCAGCAGTTCGCCCGCGCCGGGCACCGGCACGGGCCGCTCCGTGATGGCGAGGACCTCCGGCGGACCGGGCCTGGTGATCTCGACGGCGCGCATCCCGGCAGTATATCGGCTGGCGCCTGGCCGGTTGCGCAGCGTATAAGAGAGCGCCTGTATCCACCGCCAGCCTGTCGATGCCCGACGACATCTTTCATCCGGTGGTAGCGCACTGGTTCCGCAGCCGCTTCGCTGCGCCGACGCCGGTGCAGGAGCGCGCCTGGCCGGCGATCCGTGGCGCCCGCCACACGCTGCTCGCCGCGCCGACCGGCTCCGGCAAGACGTTCGCTGCCTTCCTCGCGGCGATCGACGACCTCGTGCGCGAGAGCGCGGCGGGTCCGCTGCCCGACGAGGTGCGGGTGCTCTACGTCTCGCCGCTCAAGGCGCTGTCGAACGACATCCGCCAGAATCTCGAGGAGCCGCTCGCCAGCATCGGGGCGGACCTGGTGCGCGCGCCCGGCATCCGCGCCGCGGTACGCACCGGCGATACGCCGGCCGTCGAGCGTGCCCGCATGCGTCGCCAGCCGCCGCACATCCTGGTCACCACGCCGGAGTCGCTGTACATCCTGCTGACCTCGGCGTCCGGCCGGCACATGCTGGCGACGGTGCGCACCGTGATCGTCGACGAACTGCACGCGCTCGCCGGCAACAAGCGCGGCGCGCACCTCGTGCTCTCGCTCGAACGCCTCGAAGCGTTGTGCGCCCGCGCGCCGCTGCGCATCGGCATCTCGGCAACGCAGAAGCCGCTCGAGCGCATGGTGCGTTTCCTGCTCGGCGGCCGCACCGAACCCTGCACGGTGGTCGATGCCGGCTTCGTGCGCGCGCGCGATCTCGCCGTCGAGCTGCCGTCCTCGGCGCTCGCGCCGGTGATGGCCGCGGAAGTCTGGGCCGAGATCTACGACCGCCTGGCCGACCTGGTGCGTACGCACCGCTCGACCCTGATCTTCGTCAACACGCGCCGGCTCGCCGAGCGCGTGGCGCGCCACCTCGCCGAGCGGCTGGAGGAGGGTACGGTCAGTGCGCACCACGGCAGCCTCGCGCGCGAGCACCGGCTCGATGCCGAGCAGCGCCTGAAGGCCGGCCGCCTGCGGGCGCTGGTCGCCACCGCCTCGCTCGAACTCGGCATCGACATCGGCGACGTCGACCTGTGCTGCCAGCTCGGCAGCCCGCGCGCGATTGCCACGTTCCTGCAGCGTGTCGGCCGTTCCGGGCACGGGGTCGGCCGGGTGCCGAAAGGGCGCCTGTTCCCGCTGTCGCGCGACGATCTCGTCGAGTGCGCCGCGCTCCTCGACGCCGTGCGCCGCGAGGAACTCGACGCCAGCCGCGATCCGGGCATGCCGCTCGACGTGCTGGCCCAGCAGCTGGTCGCCGAGGTAGCGGCGCGGGAGTGGCCGGTCGATGCCCTGTACGAACTGGTGCGCCGGGCAGCACCCTATCGCGGGCTGCCACGCGCCGTCTTCGACCAGGTCGTGGCGATGCTCGCCGATGGCTTCAGCACGCGCCGCGGCCGCGCGGCGCTGCATGTGCATCACGACGCCGTCAACGGCCTGCTGCGCGGCCGCGCCGGTGCCAGGCTCACCGCTATCACCAACGGCGGGGCGATCCCCGACCAGTTCGACTACGACGTGATGCTGCAGCCGGAGGAGCTGCGCATCGGCTCGGTCAACGAGGATTTCGCCTTCGAGAGCCTGCCGGGCGACATCTTCCAGCTCGGCAACGCCTCCTACCGCATTGCCAGGGTCGAAACCGGTCGCGTGCTGGTGGAAGACGCCCATGGCCAGCCGCCGAACATCCCGTTCTGGTTCGGCGAGGCACCCGGGCGCAGCGACGAGCTGTCGCAGGCGGTATCGCGGCTACGCGATGCGGTAGCGGGGGAGCTCGACTTCGGTGCCGGGCGCGGCACGGCCTGGCTCGAACGCGAACTCGGCCTGGCCCCGGCCGCGGCTGCGCAACTCGTCGACTATCTCGGCACCGCCCGGGTCGCGCTCGGTGAGCTGCCGACCCGCGACACCATCATCCTCGAGCGCTTCTTCGACGAAATCGGCGACTGCCACCTGGTGATCCACTCGGTGTACGGTTCGCGCATCAACCGCGCCTGGGGACTGGCGCTGCGCAAGCGCTTTTGCCGCAAATTCAACTACGAACTGCAGGCGGCAGCGCTCGAAGACAGCATCGTCATCTCGCTCGGCCCGGTGCACAGCTTTCCGCTGGCCGAGGTCGCCGGGTACCTGAAGGCGGCCAGCGTGCGCCAGGTGCTGGTGCAGGCGCTGCTCGCCGCACCGATGTTCCCGACGCGCTGGCGCTGGGTGGCGACCACTGCGCTCGCACTGCGCCGCTTTCGCAACGGCCGCAAGGTGCCGCCGCAGTTCCAGCGCAGCGACGCCGAGGACCTGCTCGCGGTCGTGTTTCCCGACCAGATCGCCTGCGCCGAGAACATCGTCGGCGACCGCCAGGTGCCCGATCACCCGCTGGTCGCACAGGCTGTGCACGACTGCCTCCACGAGGTGATGGACATCGAGGGGCTGGAAGCGCTGCTCGCGCGCATCGAGGACGGCACGGTTCGCGTGGAGGCGCGCGACGTCACGACACCCTCGCCGCTGGCGCAGGAGATCCTCAGCGCGCGACCCTACGCTTTCCTCGACGATGCCCCGGCCGAGGAACGGCGCACGCAGGCGGTACGCACGCGCCACCTGCTCGACCACGCCACGGCCACCGACCTCGCACGCCTTGATCCGGCGGCGATCGCGCGCGTCTGCCTGGAGGCCTGGCCCGAGCCGCGCAATGCCGACGAGCTGCACGATGCGCTGGTGCTGTGCGGTTTCATCACCGAGGAGGAGGCGGGTCTCGAAGCCGGCAGCGCGGGCGACGGCTGGCTCGCGCTGCTCGAGGCCTTGGTGGCGGCACGCCGCGCGACGGTCGCCGTCACCGCCGTCGGCCGCCGGCTCTGGGTGGCCGCCGAGCGACTCGCGCAGCTTCTCGAGGTACTGCCGGCGCTGACGCTGCTGCCGCCGCTCGCGCCGGTGCGCGCCGGGGCGCGTGGTGCCGCTGCGTCACGCAGCGACGCGCTGCGCGAGCTGATGCGTGGGCGCCTCGAAACCCTCGGCCCGGTAACGGTCGAGGAACTGGCGGCGCCGCTCGGGCTTGCCGCCGGCGAGGTGCTGATGGCCCTGCTCGCGCTCGAGGCCGAGGGCGTCGCCATGCGCGGGCAGTACCGCAGTCCGCCCCACGCGCAGGAGGAGTGGTGCGACCGTCGCCTGCTCGCGCGCATCCATCGCCAGACGCTGCAGCGGCTGCGCGCCGAGATCGAGCCCGTGAGCCCGGCCGTGCTGATGCGTTTCCTGCTGGCCTGGCACGGGCTCGGCGTCGAACGTGCCACCGGCGCCGAGGCGGTGCGCCAGGCACTGCACCGGCTGCGCGGTTTCCCGGCGCCGGCCGCTGCCTGGGAGCCGGCGCTGCTCGCCCCCCGCGTGGAGCGTTACCTGCCGGGAGACCTCGACGCGGTGCTCGCCTCCGGCGAGTTCACCTGGCTGCGTGCGCTCAACGAGCGTCCCGCCGGGCAGCGCCGCGCCGCACCGGTACGCGCCACGCCGATCGTGTTCCTCGAGCGCGGCACCGCCGCGACCTGGCTGGCGCGGCTGGTGGGGGCCGGGGAGGGTGAGCTGCCGCTGTCGGCCGGCGCGCGCACGGTGCGCACGGTGCTCGCCGCGCACGGGGCGATGTTCTTCGCCGATCTGGTGCGCGCCACGCGCCTGCTGCGCACGCAGGTCGAGCAGGCACTCGCCGAACTCGTCGCCTGGGGGCTGGCGAGTTCGGATGGCTTCGGCGGGCTGCGGGCGCTGCTCACGCCGCCGGCGCGTCGCGCAAGCTTCGCTCGCCCGCTGCGCCCGGGTGCGGTGAGCCTGGATGCCGCCGGCCGCTGGTGTCTGGTCGGGCACGCGGTGCCAGTGGCAGACGCGCGTGCCGACGACGAGGCGCTGCAGACGATCGCCTGGGCGCTGCTCGACCGCTATGGCGTGGTCTTCCGCGCCCTGTTGCAGCGGGAGGCCTGGTACCTGCCGCCCTGGCGTGACCTCGTCCGCGTGCTGCGCCGGCTCGAGGCGCGTGGCGAGGTGCGCGGCGGGCGCTACGTGAGCGGCTTCGGCGGCGAGCAGTTCGCGCGGCCGGAGGCGGTGGAAGGGCTGCGGGCGCTGCGCCACGGAGCACATCGCGACGAGGAGATCGCGATCGCTGCCGCCGATCCGCTCAATCTCTGCGGCATCATCACGCCCGGGCCGCGCGTACCCGCGGGGCCGCGCAACCGCGTGCTCTACCGCGGCGGCGTGCCGGTCGCGGTGGCCATTGCCGGCGAGGTGCAGTGGCTGACGGCGCTCGGCCCGCGCGAGGAGTGGTCGGCGCGCAATGTACTGCTGCGTGCCGAGCGCGAGCGCCTGGTGCTGCCCGGGGGCACACACCGCAACTGAGGCGGACTCAGTCGCCGCCGCGGGCGGTGTCTGCTTCCTTGCCGAAGATGGTCTCGGCGAAGCGGTCGTCGAGGTCCTGCAGGCGCAGCATGCCGGTGGCGCTGGTGTCCACCTCGTCCATCGCCACGGGCGGTTCGGCGAGGCCGCTGTCCGTTGCCGCGCTCTTGCGCGGGGCGGCGTCGTCGCCACCGAACATGGCCGCTGTCGGTGAGCGCGCATCGCTTGCCAGCGTGACGTTGCCGGCACGGGCACCGACGGCCTCGCTGCGCAGCTGCATGGTCATCTCGCTCGGCGGTGGCAGGTCGACCGGCTTCGCCGCGGGAGCCTCCGCCGGGCGTGTCCGCTCGGCGGGGTTGCCCGAGGCGACGATCGCGACCCTGGGCGGAGTGCTGCGCGGCGGTGCCGGGCGGGCGACGGCCGCGGCCGGACGCGCGCTGCCGTCGCCTGCCTGTGGCGGGGTCATCGGCTTCCAGCCCAGACTTTCGGCGGTGCGCTTGACGAGACTGCCGTCGGGCCGCGGCTGCTCCTGCAGGCTGGCTTCGGTCAGGCTCGCGTCGATCAGCGTGTTGATCAGGCGCGGTACACCGGCGACGTAGCAGTAAACGGCTGCCGACACGCTGCTCGAGAGCAGCGCCGTCGCGTCGCCGCCGACTTCGGCGACCTGGTGGCGCACGTAGCGTTCGGTCTCGGCGAGCGTCAGCGGCCTGACCCGGTAGCGGAAGGCGATGCGTTGGCGCAACTGGATCAGCGCCGGCACATCGATCTGCTGGTGCAGCGGGTGCGGGCCCATGAGCACGAGGTTCAGGCGGCCGTCGACCTCGCCGGCGAGGTTCACCAACCGCAGCAGGTGGCGTGCCACCTCGGTGGTGATACTGCCGATGTCCAGACACACCACCAGCGGCTGGCCGTCCCGGACCAGCCGTCCCAGCGTACGGCGCAGTTCCTGCTGGGCGCGCGCCGGGCGCAGTTCCCCCGGGTCCTCGCCGAGTGCGGCGAGGATGGCCGCGTAGATCTCCTCGGGTTCGCCGTAGCGCAGGTCGACGCGCGCCACGCGCGGCGCCGGATCGGTGATCTCCGCCAGCGCCACCTCGGCGAGCGTGCTCTTGCCGACACCCGGACCGCCGGTCACGAGGGCCACCGAATCGCGGGCGGTCATCACGTGGCGCAGGTGCGCGACCGCATCGGTTACGGTGGCGTTCGGGGCGAAGAAGCGCTGGCCCGGGGCCTGCGTGAAGGGGCGGTCCTTCAGGTCGAAATGCTCGCGGTACACGGTGCTGCCTCGCTCGCCGTCATCGGCCGGTTGCCCGGACCAGGGTGTGACCGGCAGTGTGGATTATGTTGGCGCCCGCGGCGTTGACGGCGGTCACAGAGCCGGCCGGATCCGCCCCGACCGGGGGAGTCGCGACTGGCCTCGCTCCCACAGAGGCGAAGGGAAACGAGACCGTGACCTGCCGACGATGACGAGGCTGTTGCCGGGCCGCTGGCGGCGGGCGTAGAGGGCCAGCGGAGCAGGATGCGCAGCGCCAGCCCGAGACGAGCGAGCGCAGGCCATGGATGGCCGGAGCGAGCGTCCCGCCGCCAGCGGCCCGGCATCAGCCGTGGCACCAGGCAAGGTGGGGAGTTGCGGCTGGCACCGCTCCCACAGGGCTGCCTGGTGCGCCGGCGACGGCGCCGAGGAGCGGATTCACCCGCGATCTGCCCCCCGGCAATTCTTCAATTTCCAGCCGCCGCCAACTAACATGGCCGCCGCCCAGATCAACTCCGCCAACAACGGGTGCTCCTGCCATGTCAGCAAACCCCTCATCCGCCCACGATGTCGCCGCGCGGTTCGCCGCTGCCATCGGCCGCGAGCACGTGCTCACCGATCCCGCCGAACGCGAGTTTCACGCCATGGACGTCTACCGCGCCCGCGAGCTGCCGCTGGCGGTCGTGCGGCCCGGCTCGACGGCGGACCTGCAGGCGATCGTGCGTATCGCGGCGGAGGCGGGCATCGCGGTGGTGGCCCGCGGCGGTGGCGCGTCCTACACCGACGGTTACCTGCCGGCCACGCCGGAATCGGTACTTATCGATACCTGCCGGCTGAACCGCATCCTCGAGATCAACGAGCAGGACATGTTCGTCACCGTGGAGCCTGGCGTGACCTGGCACGACCTGTGGCAGGCCCTGAAGGCAAAGCAGCTGCGCACTTCGTTCTGGGGCCCGTTCTCGGGCCTGAAGGCCACCGTCGGCGGCTCGGCCTCGCAGAACAGCGCGAGCCTCGGCTCGGGCAACTACGGCGTGTCGGCCGACGCCATCCTCGGCTTCGAGATCGTGCTGGCGAACGGAGAGATCCTGCGCACCGGCGCGCATGCGGCCGCCAACGGCCGGCCGTTCTTCCGCTGGTACGGCCCCGATCTGACCGGATTCTTCTGTGGCGATGCCGGCGCGCTCGGCGTGAAGGCGAGCATCAGCCTGCGGCTGATCCGGCTGCCGCCCTTCGACGGTGCAGCCTCCTTCGGTTTCGCGAGCTTCGAGCAGATGGCGGCCGGCATGGCGGCCGCGGCGCGCGAGAACGTCAATGCCGAGAACTTCGGGCTCGACCCGCGGCTGCAGCAGGGCCAGCTCAGCAAGACCGACGCCAAGGGTGCGCTGACCGCCGCCATGGCAGTGGCGAAGACCGCGCGCAACCCGGCCGAGGGCGCCGTCAAGCTGCTGCGCATGGCAGCGGCCGGCAAGCGCTTCCTCGCCGCCCATCCCTACTCGGCGCACTACACGGTCGAGGGTGTGTCGCGAGCCGAGGTCAACGGCAAACTCGCGGTGCTGCGCCGGGCCATGGCCGGCAGCGGTAACGAGGTCGCCAACACCGTGCCGACGGTGATCCGCGCCATGCCCTTCATTCCGCTGTACCCGATCCTCGGGCCGAAGGGCGAACGCTGGGTGCCGATGCACGGCATCATGCCGTTCTCGAAGGTGGTCGAGTTCCACGGCAAGCTGCAGCGCCTGTACGCCGACAACGCCGAGCGCATGCAGCGGCTGAAAGTCGAGAACGGCGCGATGTTCATGACCGCCACCACGCACGGCTTCCTCTACGAGCCGGTGTTCTACTGGCAGGACGACCGCACCGCGTTCCACAAGCGCTACCTGCCGACGGAGTACCTGCGGATGCTGCCCGAGTATCCGGCCAATCCCGACGGGCGCGCACTGGTGCGCGAACTGCGCGGCGAGATCCAGAAGATCTTCGCTTCGGTAGGCGCGATCCACATGCAGGTGGGCAAGTGCTACCCCTACATGACCGGCCGCCAGGCTGAAGCAGCCCGGGTGCTGCGCGAACTGAAGCGCGTGCTCGATCCGCAGGGGATCATGAACCCGGGGGCCCTGCAACTGTAGGAGCGGCCGGTTCCGTAGGAGCGGCAATTTCCGTAGGAGCGGCTTCAGCCGCGAAACTCCCGGTCGGGGCTTGCGCCCCTCCCACAGTGTAAGGCTCTCCCAGTCGGGGCGGTCGCCCCCCACCAAACACAAAGAACCCGGGAGAGCCAGGTGGGTGGGGCGCCCGCCCCCCCCCGATAGCAA
>CAYQAR010000006.1:23607-80555 GCA_964415505.1 uncultured Chromatiaceae bacterium
GTCGGGGCTGGCGCCCCTCTCACAGCTCTCGGCAGCGGGTCTCGCACTGTGGGAGGGGCGCCAGCCCCGACCGTTTCGCTCCTCACACCCGGAAATCGATCCCCTGCGCCAGCGGCAGGTCGCTGCCCCAGTTGATCGTCACCGTCTGCCGGCGCATGTAGGCCTTCCAGGCGTCGGAGCCGGCTTCGCGGCCGCCGCCGGTGTCCTTCTCGCCGCCGAAGGCGCCGCCGATCTCCGCTCCCGAGGTACCGATGTTGACGTTGGCGATGCCGCAGTCGCTGCCGGCCGCAGCGAGGAAGCGTTCGGCGTGCTGCAGGCGATCGGTGAAGATCGCCGATGACAGGCCCTGTGGCACCGCGTTCTGCCGCGCGATGGCGCTGTCGAGGTTGTCGCAGGCGATCACGTAGAGGATCGGCGCGAAGGTCTCCTGCTGCACTGGCGCCCAGTCGTTCTCGGCCACCACGATCGTCGGCTCGACGAAGTACCCGGGCCCCGGCAGCTTGCGTCCACCGTGCAGGATCTTCGCACCGAGCTTGCGCAGCGCGGCGATGGTATCGAGGTAGCGCGCCACCGCGGCTTCGTCGATCAGCGGCCCCATCAGTACGCCCTTCTTCAACGGATCACCGATGCGCACCTGGCGGTAGGCTGCCGTGAGGCGCGCGGTGAGTTCCTTCACGCGCGAGCGGTGCACCAGCAGCCGGCGCGTGGTGGTGCAGCGCTGGCCGGCGGTGCCCACGGCGCCGAACAGGATCGCGGGCACGGCGAGATCCAGGTTGGCGTGCTCGTCGACGATAATGGCGTTGTTACCGCCGAGTTCGAGCAGGTACCGGCCGAGCCGGCCAGCGACGCGCTGGGCGACCTGGCGTCCGACCGCAGTCGAGCCGGTGAAGGACACGAGATCGAGGCGCCGGTCGTCGACGAAGCGCTCCGCGAGCGCCACGTCGGCGCTGTTGAGCAGGTTGAATATCTGTGGATAGCCGCCGTCGGCGAGCACCTTGTTGCAGATCGACTGCACCGCGATGCTGCACAGGGGCGTCTTCGGCGATGGCTTCCAGATGCAGGCATTGCCGCAGACCGCGGCGATGAACGCGTTCCACGACCACACGGCCATCGGGAAATTGAAGGCGGTGACGATGCCGACCAGCCCGAGCGGCTGCCACTGCTCGTAGAGCCGGTGGCGCGGCCGTTCCGACGGCATGGTCAGGCCATAGAGCATGCGCGACAGGCCGACGGCGAAATCGGCGATATCGATCATCTCCTGCACCTCGCCGTCGCCTTCGGCCTTGATCTTGCCGGTTTCGAGGCTGACCAGCGTGCCGAGCGCGTCCTTGTGCTTGCGCAGGGCATCGGCGATGCGCCGCACCGTTTCCCCACGCTGCGGCGCCGGGATCTCGCGCCACTGGAGGAATGCCTCCCGACTCGCGCCCATGACTTCCTCGTAGTCGCGTGCCGTCGCGCCCAGCACCGCGGCGAGCGGACGGCCGGTGGCCGGATTGACCGAGGTGAAAGCCGGTGCGCCGCGGCTCCTGTGCCAGGCACCGGCCGAGGACACTCCTGGATTGCGTCGGGCGAGCCCGAGGACAGCGGGAATGCGCGCCATGGTTCAGCCCTCCTGCCGGGTGCGCTGGTGGCCGGTGCGGCCGGTTGCCACCAGGCGCAGCGACACCTCCTTGTTCGACTGCTCGGCGAAGTAGCGGCCGAAGCGGTTGCCGAGCACCTGCGGCAGCGGGAACTGCTCCTGGCGTACGAAGCCGCGGTAGCGCTGCGGTTCGGCGAACACGAGGTCGAGCACTGCGCACAGGCCGGCCGCGGTCGTTACCTGGATCGCCGACCAGAGCCGGCCGGCGATCACCTGCGGATACACCTTGTTGACGTAGTTCTCCTCGCGCAGTTCGCCGTCCTGCAGTCCGGTCACGGCGGCATAGATGATCACCACGTCCTGCAGCGTCTGTGGCACCGCGTTCTCGAGCACGCGCTTGAGCGTGGCGCGGTCGTGATTGAGCTTCAGGCCGTTCATCAGCAGGCGCATCTGCTCGCAGTGGCCGGGATAGCGGATGGTCTTGTAATCCATGCTCTCGACCCCGCCGTGGCTCGTGGCGAGCGAGCCGAGGCCGCCGGAGGTGTTGAAGGCCTCGTAGAGCTGGCCGTCGATCTCGATTTCCTCCAGGCCCTCGAGCGGCAGCACTTCGCGCTGGTGGCCATCGACGACCGCCTGGCAGGGATTGCCGTACTCGTTGATGAGTCCGTCGGTCGACCAGGTGAGCGAGTACTTGAGGACGTTGTTCGGATGCTGTGGCAGCGCCCCGACGCGCAGCTTCACGGAGCGCAGCGCTTCGAAATGGCGGATCAGCTCTGCCGCTGCAATGCTGACGAAGCCCGGCGCCAGCCCGCACTGCGGGGCGAACGCGCTGGTCGCACCCTTCGCCAGCCGCTGCACGGTGGCCGCGACATTCACGTCCTCGGTGAGATCGAAGTAGTGGCAACCGGTGGCGTGCGCCACCTCGGCCACGCATTCGTTGGCGTAGTAGGGCAGGCCAGAAACCAGCGCTGCGATGTGCTCGCCGGTGGCGTAGCGGACGAGTTCCTCGCGTCGCGTGGCGTCGAGCACCAGCGGCCGGATGCGCGGCGAGCCGTGGGCCTGCGCGACCTCGTCGGCCACGCCCGACCGGCTGTCGGCGAGGTGCACCTCGTAGTCGCCAACCTCGGCCAGCAATCCGGCGATCAGCGATCCGATCTTGCCGGCACCCAGTACCAGGATCCTGTTCATCTCGCAGCTCTCCCCGATTACAAGAAAATTTCGATAATAGTGTACATTCTGGCGAACGTTTCGGGGATAGGTGGCTGTCGTGCCCGGGTCCATCGACGGGCTACCCGGCGAATATGGCGCCCGCGCTGGGGGTGAATCTCCAGGGTCACGCCGATCCAGGGCATCGTGCAGCCTTCCCCGATTGTGACGAAAATTTCGATAATTATGCACATTCTGGCGGGGTTCCGGGGGCGGGTGGCCGTCGTGGCCGGTCCCGTCGGATACCCTTGCCGCACGTCTGCCAGACTGATCGAACGCCCGCCCTTTGTGCAAGGTGGCCGCTGGTGCTCATGTGAGCAGCCGCGGTCCCCCGTCGACGCTTCCGTCGGGCACCTCGTCGCGGTCGCGAATGGTGGCGGTAACGGTGTCGTACTAGACTTGGCCGCCATGGTCCATTTCCGCCTCAACGGCACGGCAGTCAGCGCCGATGTCCCGCCCGACATGCCGCTGCTCTGGGTGCTGCGCGACGTGCTCGGCTTCACCGGCACCAAGTACGGCTGCGGGATCGCGGTCTGCGGGGCCTGCACGGTGCACATCGACGGCAAGGCGGCGCGTGCCTGTGCGGTGCCCGCCGCGTCGGTCGAAGGGCTGGCGGTCACGACCATCGAGGGGATGGGAACGCCGGAGCGGCTGCACCCGGTACAGCAGGCCTGGGTCGACGAGCAGGTGCCCCAGTGCGGCTACTGCCAGCCGGGCATGATCATGGCGGTGGCGGCGTTTCTGGAGCACAATCCGGCCCCCGACGACGAGGCCATCGACCGCTCGATCACCAACATCTGTCGCTGCGGAACCTACCCGCGGATACGCCGAGCGATACACCGGGCGGCGGAGCTGCAGGGCACGGCGGCCACGTCGTCTCCCCAGACCAACAAACCACAATCCGGAAGGACTCAATGATGCATATCAGCAGGCTTTCGCTTGTTCCCATACTGGCACTGCTCGCCGCCTGCGGCGGCGGCCAGACGCCGTCGGCCCCGCCGGCCGAGAGCAGCGCACCGCCGCCGCCACCGCCGGCTGCCGAAGCTCCGGCCGATGCCGTTGCGCCGGCCGAAGCTGCTGCGCCGGAGGGTGGCGCGGCTCCCGCCGAGGGCGCAGCGCCGGCTGCTGCCGCCCCGGCAGCGGGCAATGCCGAACTCGCCGCGGCGATCGCCGGCGCCGACCTCAACAAGGGCAAGGTGCTGTTCCTGCAGTGCCGCGCCTGCCACAGCCTGCTGCCCGATTCCGAGCCCGGCAAGATCGGCCCGACGCTGCACAACGTGGTCGGCCGCAAGGCCGGTGCCGTGGCGGGCTTCGCTTACTCGGACGTCGTCGCCAAGTCGGGCATCACCTGGTCGGTCGACGAGATCAGCCACTGGCTCGAGCGTCCGAGCGACTACCTGCCGGGCAACAAGATGGTGTTCGTCGGCCTGAAGAACCTGCAGGACCGCGCCAACGTCATCGCCTTCATCCAGCAGGAGTCGGCCAAGCCGGCACCGTGAGTTCCGTGGCCGGTGTCAGGCGCGTCCGCGCCTGGCACCGGCCCGGTTTTGCGTCCCGAACCGCGCGTGAAAGCCGCTCGCCTGCCAGGCGGCGGCACCGAGCAGGTACCAGCCGCTCGTCAGCGCCGCGAACCACCACTCGATCACGTTCATTGCCCGGTCCTTGTCGGCGACGAAGTTGCCGAGCGGGATGCTCGCCAGCCCGAGTGCGAGCAGCAGCGCCAGCAACCCGGCCTGGGCACGTACGACCCAGCGCGGCACGGCGACGCCCGGTGCGCGCAGCAGTTCGCGCACGAGCAACATCTGCGCCAGCGCACCGAAGGACAGGTGCACGTTCACGCCGAAGCGGCGCATGAGGTTGTAGAAGTCGCCCTTCGAGCCGAGGTACACGACGTAGAGCACGAGACACGCGGCGGAAATCACGCCGAGCACGACCAGCGTGCGTACGGCGCGTGAATCCGCGCAGCCGAGCGTGAGCAGCCAGCGCCGCGCCAGCCACCAGTACGCGGCCAGCAGCACCGCCGCCGGGATCATCGCGCCCTTGAAGAGGAAGAACGCCACGCCGTGGCGCCCGGCGGCGCTGATGGACGTGCAGCCGGTGACGTAGGGGATGCAGGCGGGTACGAGACCCGCCTGCGCGGAGATCACGTAGCAGGCGTGCACCACGACGAGTGGCAGCAGGCCTGTGGCGAGGGCGAGCCAGGCGAGCTTTGCGCCGTCGTCGCCCGCTGGCTGCGCAGCCTGCTCGTGCACACTACCGGCCCGGCCCGAAGTGGTCCCAGGCAATCCCGAGCCAGACGGTCAGTGCCAGCACCAGGCTCAGGAGCACCGCAGCCGAGCCCATGTCTTTCGCCTGCCCCGAGAGCTCGTGCTGTTCGTGACCGATGCGATCGACGACCGCCTCGATCGCCGAATTCAGCAACTCGACCACCAGCACGAGTAACAGCACCCCGAGCAGTAGTGCCCGCTGCAGGCCGGTTCGGCCGAGCCAGACGGCGGCCGGGGCGAGGGCTACGGCCAGCACGACCTCCTGGCGGAAAGCTGACTCGCCGCGCCAGGCGGCGCGCAGGCCCGCGCTGGAGAAGGCGGTCGCCCTCAGGAGCCGTTGCAGGCCGTGTGCGTCGCTCTTCGGCATGACCCGGATCCGCTCTCCCGATCGGTGCTGATGGCTGGGATCGACGTGGATCATAACAACGTGGCTGTGTGCCGTGCCGGTTGTCTGTGTAACGGGTTTGTAATACAACCCTGCTGCAATTGGCAGCCATGTCGGTGAGTCTGCGTTTCATGGGTGGCCCTAAGATTCTGGTGGTAGAGGACGAGGCACCGATCCGCCAGATGATCGCCTTCAACCTGTCCCGGGCGGGATTCGAGGTCGACGAGGCCCCTGATTGCTCGACGGCGCGCATTCGCATTGCCGACGGTCGCCCGGATCTGGTGCTGGTCGACTGGATGCTGCCCGATGCCAGCGGCCTGGAACTCACCCGTTCGCTGCGCCGTGATGAGGCGAGCCGGGACCTGCCGATCATCATGCTGACGGCCAGAGCCGAAGAGCGCGACAAGGTGACGGGTCTCGAAGGCGGCGCCGACGATTACATCACCAAGCCATTCTCGACCCGTGAGTTGCTGGCACGGATCAATGCGCTGCTGAGGCGTGCAGCGCCGTCTGCTGATGCGGTCCTCGAGACCGGCAGCCTGCGTCTGAATCCCGCGGACCATCGCGTGTTCGTCGGGGAGTCCGAGGTGAACCTCGGGCCGACCGAATACCGCCTGCTCAAGTTCCTCATGGAGAATCCGGAACGCGTCTTCACCCGCGAGCAGTTGCTGGACCAGGTCTGGGGCCGCAACGTCTACGTCGAAGAGCGCACCGTGGACGTGCAGGTGCGCCGCCTGCGTCAGGCGCTCGAGGCATTCGGCGCCGATGGCCACGTCCAGACCGTGAGAGGCGCCGGCTATCGCCTCTCCGCGCGGTGAGCCGCGCAAAGGCGCGTCGGCCATGTCGCAGCTCTGGATCAACTCGCTGGTGCGGCTCATGGCGCTGCTCGCTGCCGGTGCGCTGATCGGCTGGTTGTACCACCTGCCTGCGCTCGGCGCGCTGGTCGCGGCCCTGGGGGCGCTCGGCTGGCATCTCTACCACCTCTACCGTTTCGACACCTGGCTGCGCACGGGTGCGATCGACGTCATGCCGGACAGCGGTGGGGTGTGGCCGCCGGTGTTTGCACGCATCGAGTACATCCAGCAGAAGTCACGCCGCCGGCGGCAGCGCTGGCGGCGACTCGTGCGCGAACTGCGTGCCTCCGCCGGGGTGTTTCCGGATGGTGGCGTACTCCTCAACGAGAAGCGCGAGATCGTCAACTACAACGCTGCCGCCGCTCGCCTGCTCGGCCTGCGCCGGGTTACGGATCTCGGCCAGCGCATCGAGAACCTGCTGCGCCACCCGGATTTCATCGCCTACCTCGACGGCGGGCACTACGCCGACGGCGTGGAACTGGCCGCACCGGTTGGCGACGATACGTGGCTGTTCTGCCTGCTGGTTCCGTATGGCCCGCAGCAGCTCCTGCTGCTGGTCCGGGACATCACCGCCACGGCGCGTCTGGAGCGTGCGCGTCGCGATTTCGTCGCCAACGCCTCACACGAACTGCGTACTCCACTCACCGTGATCAGCGGTTATCTCGAGGCCATGGCTGAGGACGATGAACTGGACCGCACCTGGCGGCAGCCGGTCGCCGACATGCGGTTGCAGGCGCAGCGCATGGGTCAGCTGCTCGACGATCTGCTGCAGCTCTCGCGGCTGGAGTCGGGCGCACCGTGTTCGCACGAGCTGGCGGTCGACGTGGCCGGCATGTTGCGGGCAGCGGGCAGGCAGGCGCGCACCATGCCCGAACGGCCGCAGCATGTCGAGGTCGACATCGGCAGCACGGCGCGCCTGCTCGGGGATGCCGGCGAGATCGAGTCGGTGGTGTTCAATCTGGTGGCGAATGCCGTGCGCTACACGCCCGCGGAGGGTTCGATCCGCATCAGCTGGACGGCCGACGAGCATGGCGCGCACCTGGCCGTCGCGGACACCGGCATAGGGATCGCAGAGAGCGACATCCCGCGGATCACCGAGCGCTTCTACCGCACCGATCGCGGCCGGGCCCGCCAGAGCGGTGGCACGGGACTCGGGCTTGCCATCGTCAAGCATGCGCTGCGCCGGCACGATGCGGAGCTCGAGATTCACAGCCGGCTCGGTGAGGGCAGTACCTTTACCTGCCATTTTCCTCCCCACAGACTGGCCGTATCCTCGTGAACGCGCCGGTTGCAGCGGCCTTCGCGGTCGCAACGAGGTAAACATGGAGTCAGAATCCTTCAGCCAGCACATCTCGCGACGCTTCAACGAGGAACTCGAGCACGTGCGCAGCGAGGTGCTGCGCATGGGCGGGCTCGTCGAACAACACCTGGATGTCGCCGTCCAGGCGCTGGTATCCGGTGACAGCGAGATGGGCCTGCGCATCGCCGCGGAAGACCACAAGATCAACCGCATGGAGGTGGCGATCGACGAGGAGTGCACGCGCATCCTCGCCACACGCGGACCGGCGGCTGCCGACCTGCGGCTCATCATGACGGTGATCAAGACGATCACAGATCTCGAACGCATCGGTGATGAAGGACGCAAGCTGGCCATGCTAGCCGCCAATCTCGCCACCGAGAAACGCGAGCGCGACGAGTACCACGAGCTCGAGCGGCTGGCCGCTCATGTGCAGGAAATGGTGCGCGACGCACTCGATGCGTTCTCGCGGATGGATGTCAGGGACGCGCTAGCCGTGGTCGAGGAGGACAAGCTCATCGACGAGCAGTACGACATGATCGCGCGCCAGTGCATCACGCTGATGATGGAGGACCCGCGCACCATCCGCCGCTTCCTAGACGTCACCTGGGCGGCTCGCGCGCTGGAACGCATCGGCGATCACGCCAAGAACATCTCCGAGTACGTGGTGTACCTCGTGCACGGCAAGGATATCCGCCACGTCGGCCTCGACACCGTCAGACAGGAAATGGGCGTTGACTGAAACAATTTCGTAACACCACCTGCCTAGACTGCCGCAGTCCCGGAACACTCAAGCGGAGGCTTCCTTGAAGCACAGAGTTCACACAACCGGCCTGGTGGGCGGATTGGTCGTTGGTATCCTGACTGCATCGGCAGCGTGGGGCCAGGCGGCCCGCGACTACATCAGCATCGTCGGCTCGTCGACCGTCTATCCGTTCGCCACGGTCGTGGCCGAGCAGTTCGGACGGACTTCGAAATTCAAGACCCCGAAGGTCGAGTCCACCGGCTCCGGTGGCGGCATCAAGCTGTTCTGCGGCGGCATCGGCGTGCAGCACCCGGACATCGCCAACAGTTCGCGTCGCATCAAGGCGAGCGAGGTCGCCGAGTGTGGCAGGAACGGTGTGAAGGAGATCGTCGAGGTCAAGATCGGCTACGACGGCATTGTCTTCGCCGATTCGGTGGCTTCGTCCCGCTTCGCGCTGACCCGCAAGACCATCTTCCTGGCGCTCGCCCGCCAGGTGCCGGACCCGAAGGGCAGCCAGGCGCTCGTCACCAACCCGTACCGCACCTGGAAAGACGTCGATTCGGCGCTGCCGGCGCGCACGATCGAGGTGCTCGGACCACCACCCACTTCGGGCACGCGCGATGCGTTCGTCGAGCTCGCCATGGAAGGTGGCTGCAAGGCGTTTCCGTGGATCGCCGCGATCAAGGAGAGGGACGAGGCGAAGTACAAGTCGATCTGTCACACGATCCGGGAGGACGGCCGCTTCATCGAGGCCGGGGAGAACGACAACCTGATCGTGCAGAAGCTGAAGGCCAATCCGAATGCCCTCGGCATCTTCGGTTACAGCTTCCTCGAGCAAAACGAGGACACGGTGCAGGGTGCAACGGTCGATGGGCAGGCGCCGACCTTCGAGACGATTTCCTCGGGTGCCTATCCGGTCTCGCGTCCGCTGTATTTCTACGTGAAGAAGGTGCACGCGACGTTGATGCCGGGCATCCGCGAGTACCTGGCCGCGTTCACGGGCGCACAGGCCATGGGCGAGGATGGCTACCTGGCCGACAAGGGGCTGATTCCCCTGTCCGCCGCCGAACTCGCCGCCGTTCAGAAAGCCGCCCGTGATCTCGCGATGATGGCCCCGGTAGATTGACTCCCGCCGGCAGCAGCTGCGTTCCGGTGGCGGTCGTGACGCGGGTCATGGGCGACGGTTGGCGGTTTGCTGTGACGGATCGACGGCATGACATGAATACGCGACCATGCGGCTGACGACACTGCTGCTGCTTTTCGCCGGCGTGGTGATCGGCGCCTTCCTGGCGGGCCGGCGACGCGCGCTCGCGTGCGTAGGTGGCTACCGTGGCATCCGCAGCCTGCACTCGCGCCCTGCCCATTACGGCCACTACAGCGCATTGTGTGCCGCCCTGCCCGCGCTGCTGGTGCTCGCCATCTGGGCGCTTGCGGCTGGGCCGCTCATCACGGGGCAGGTCACGGCGGCGCTGCCCGGCCACTACGCCGCCATGGCGCCGGCCGAGCAGAGCCTGGTGCTGAACCAGGTGCGCGGCATCGCCGCCGGCACGGTGCCACACGGCGGGGAACAGATCGACCTGCAACCGGCAGCAGACCTGCTGGCCGCCCTCGAGACATCATCGCGCTGGCTGGGTTCGGCACTGGTGCTGGGGGTGGCGCTTGCCGGCGCCATGTTTGCCTGGTTTTCCATCAACCCGCGGCTGCGCGCCCGCGATCGCGTGGAGGGCCTGGTCAGGCTGCTTCTGGTCGTCGCTTCGACGATCGCTATCTTCACGACCCTGGGAATCCTGCTGTCGGTGGCCTTCGAGGCCGCACGCTTCTTCGGGCAGGTTCCGCTCGCCGAGTTTGTGTTCGGCCTGGAGTGGAGTCCACAGACGGCGATCCGGTCCGACCAGGTCGGATCCTCGGGTGCCTTCGGTGCCGTGCCGCTGTTCGCCGGTACCCTGCTGATTTCGGGTATCGCCATGCTGGTGGCGGTACCGATCGGGCTGATGGCCGCGATCTACCTGTCGGAGTACGCGGCACCACGGGTGCGCTCGCTGGCAAAGCCCGTCCTCGAGGTGCTGGCCGGGATCCCGACGGTGGTGTACGGCTATTTTGCCGCGCTGACGGTGGCACCGCTCCTGCGTGAGGCCGGCACCGTGCTCGGGCTTGGCGTCGCCTCCGAGAGCGCGCTCGGCGCGGGACTGGTGATGGGCGTCATGATCATTCCGTTCGTCTCCTCGCTGTCCGATGACGTGATCAACGCGGTGCCGCAGTCGCTGCGCGATGGCTCGCTGGCGCTCGGTGCCACGTCCTCGGAAACCATCAGGCGCGTGGTGATACCGGCGGCGCTGCCCGGCATAGTCGGTGGGGTATTGCTCGCCGTGTCGCGCGCGATAGGCGAGACCATGATTGTGGTGATGGCCGCCAGCCTCTCGGCCAGGCTCACGGCGAATCCGCTCGAGGCGGTCACCACGGTGACGGTCCAGATCGTCACGTTGCTGGTCGGCGACCAGGAGTTCGACAGCCCGAAGACGCTGGCGGCATTTGCCCTTGGCCTGATGCTGTTCGTCGCCACCCTGGTGCTCAACATCGTGGCGCTGCAGGTGGTGCGCCGCTACCGGGAGCAGTACGAATGAGTCGCGCGGATCCGGGGCCTGACAGCCAGGCCGCACGCGCGCTTTCGCCGACACGCCGGAAGGTGGAAGCGGGCCTGGCGCGCCGCTACGGCCGCGAGCGCCGCTTCAGGGTCTTCGGCCTGGTGTCGGTCTTGTTCGGCATCGCATTCCTTGCATTCCTGCTGGTCAGTATCGTCGGCAACGGCTACCCGGCGTTTCGCCAGACCTGCATCCGGCTCGACATCGACTTCGATCGTGCTCTGCTGGATGCCGCCGGCACCGGCGACCGCGCTGTGCTCGGTGCCGCCGATTACCAGGCTCTGATCAGGGCGGCGCTGGAGGAACTGGTCCCGGAGGCGGACGACCGACGGGCGCGTCGGGAACTGCGCTCGCTGGTGAGTTCGATGGCATCCTACGAGCTGCGCGACCGCGTTCTCGCCGATCCGGAGCTGCTCGGTCAGCGCAGGACGCTGTGGCTGCCGGCCGACGACGCGGTCGACATGCTGGTCAAGGGCCATGCCGGACGCACGACGGCGGAGGGTGGGCAACTCAGCGCGAGGCAGCTCGCCTGGACCGATCGCCTGCGCGCAGACGGGCGAATGGCGCTGCGCTTCAACCGGGCGTTCTTCACGGCCGGAGACTCGCGCGAGCCCGAGATGGCCGGCATCTGGGGCGCCACCGTGGGCTCGTTCTTCATGCTGCTCGTGACGCTGCTGCTGTCGTTCCCGCTCGGTGTCGCTGCGGCGATCTACCTGGAGGAGTTCGCGCCACGCAACCGCTGGACCGATTTCGTCGAGGTCAACATCAACAACCTCGCCGCGGTGCCGTCGGTCATCTTCGGCCTGCTCGGGCTGGCGGTGTTCATCAACTTCTTCGGGCTGCCCCGTTCGGCGCCCCTGGTCGGCGGGCTGGTGCTGACGCTCATGACGCTGCCGGTGATCATCATCGCCTCGCGCGCCGCCATCAAGGCGGTGCCGCCCTCGGTGCGGGAGGCGGCGCTCGGGATTGGTGCGTCACCCATGCAGACGGTGTTCCACCACGTACTGCCGCTGGCGTTGCCCGGTATGCTGACCGGCGCCATCATCGGCCTGGCGCGCGCGTTGGGCGAGTCAGCACCGCTGCTGATGGTGGGCATGGTGGCCTTTGTCGTCGACGTGCCCGGTTCGCCGCTCGATCCGTCGACGGCGCTGCCGGTACAGGTTTATCTCTGGGCCGACAGTCCGGAGCGGGCCTTCATCGAACGCACGTCAGCGGCAATCATGGTGTTGCTGGCCTTCCTGCTGGTGATGAACCTGCTGGCGGTATGGCTGCGCAATCGCTTCGAGCGGCGCTGGTAGCGCCACTGCCATCGACACGCCCCTGACGCGGAGCCAAGGCCTGTGGTAACAACGGAACGCGAGATCGCAAGCCCCGGGAGCAGGTCTGTCCCGGCCACGGACAACGCCAGCGCGGGAAAGCCCGCAGAGCCGGCAGTCTCCCCGCCGGCCGGCGAAGGGTTCCAGGCGATCGGCCAGACAATCGGCGACATTCGCGCCAGGGACCCGGTGATCACCGTGCGCGACTGCAACGTGTGGTACGGGGACAAGCACGCGCTCAGGCAGGTGAACCTCGACATTGGTCGCAACGAGGTGGTGGCGCTGATCGGCCCATCCGGCTGCGGCAAGTCGACCTTCATCCGCTGCCTGAACCGCATGAACGACACCATCGAGGCCGCCCGCGTCACGGGTGACTACCGCCTCGACGGGCAGGACATCTACGCGAAGGACATGGACGTCGTGCTGCTGCGCGCGCGGGTCGGCATGGTCTTCCAGAAGCCGAATCCATTTCCGAAGACCATCTACGAAAATGTCGCCTACGGGCCGCGCATCCACGGGCTTGCCGCCAGCCGCCGCGAGCTCGACGACATCGTCTACGGCAGCCTCGAGCGTGCAGGTCTGCTCGCCGAGGTCAAGGACCGTCTCGATGACCCGGGTACGGGACTGTCCGGCGGCCAGCAGCAGCGTCTCTGCATTGCGCGCACCATCGCTGTCGACCCGGAGGTGATCCTGATGGACGAGCCCTGTTCGGCGCTCGATCCGATTGCGACGGCGCGCATCGAGGACCTCATCGACGAACTGCGCGAGAAGTACGCCATCGCGATCGTCACGCACTCCATGCAGCAGGCAGCCCGCGTCTCACAGCGCACGGCGTACTTCCACCTCGGCAGCCTCGTCGAGGTCGGCCCGACAGAGAAGATTTTCACCAATCCGGGCCACCGCCTGACGGAAGACTACGTTACCGGCCGTATCGGCTGAGGGCATGCCCGCGGTACCCGTCCGCGCAAGTACCCCGGGGTACCAGCCTGCACCAGCCCAATGGTGCGCTGTGCCTGTCATGAGCGCGTAACGTGGCGCACCCACACTGCGCGCCATCGACAACCATCAACGACGAAAGGTGTATCGATCATGAATGCACGACGATTGGTGCCGGCGCTCACCCTGCTGCTGGCAAGCCCGCTCGCCATGGCGGCGGTGTCCGACGCCGAGTTCCAGGCGCTGAAAGACAGCATCGCGGTGCTGACGCAGCAGCTCGCGGCGATGGAGCAGGAGCTGGCGGCCGAAAGGGCTGCCGGTGCACCGCCGGCGGCGCCTGCGGCGGTAGCGGTGGCGCCGGCGGCTCCTGCGGCCGGACCTGCCTGGAGCGACACCATCGCCTGGCAGGGCGATTTCCGCTACCGCTACGAGAACATCGACGAGCAGGACAAGGATGAGCGCAACCGCAGCCGCATCCGGGCCCGCGCCGGCCTGGTGGCAAAGCTGCAGCCGGACCTCGAAACGGGCTTCGGCCTGGCGACAGGGACGGACGGTGACCCGGTGTCGACCAACCAGACCCTCGGTGGCGGCGGGTCACGCAAGGACATCTACCTTGACCTCGCGTATTTCAGGAAGGGGCTGATGCCGGGGCTGAACATGACAGGTGGCAAGTTCCGCAACTTTCTCTACCGGCCCGGCCGGCACCAGATGCTCTGGGACAGCGACTGGAACCCGGAAGGCCTCGGCCTCGTCTACCAGGGGGAGACGTTCTTCGCCAACGCGCTCGGCAGCTGGCTGGATGGCGACAGCGCCGATGGCACCCAGTTCGCCTGGGGTGGCCAGGCCGGTGTCAGGCTGCCGTTCGGCGATGCCGCACGCCTGACGGCCGGCATCGGCTACTACGACATCGATACGCAGGGCGAGTCGATTACTTTCGTGGTGGACGACAAGCTCAAGTACTTCGGCAACAGCTACATCTGCAGTCCGCCGGACAGCAGTGATCCGGACGACTGCGTCTACGCCAGTTCCTACCGCGAACTCGAGGGTTTCGCTGAGCTTGGCTTCGAGCTCGGTAGCGTGCCGGCCAGCGTTTTCGTGGACTATGTGCGCAACGGCGCCGCCGACGCGAACGACACCGGCTACGCAGCGGGGTTCACGGTGGGGCAGGTCAAGGGACGCGGCAGCTGGGAACTGTCCTACGCCTACCAGGATCTCGAAGCCGATGCGGTGATCGGCCTGCTCACGGATTCCGACTTCGGTGGTGGCGGTACCGATACCCGCGGCCACCTGCTGCGCGGCACCTGGGGCCTCGGCGACAAGTGGAACCTGGGGCTGACGTATTTCCTGAACGAGATCGGCAGGGACGCCGGCAACGAGCGTGACTACGATCGGGCGCAGGTCGATCTGAATTTCCGGTACTGATGTGAAGATCCGTCACCCCTGCACCAGCAGGTCCCGGACCAGTCCTGCTGCCACCGCGGGGCGTTCCGCCGAGATCGCCACGAGCGCGTGCTCGGCGTCGCGGTGCAGGAAGCGGATGCTGCGGATGTTGATGCCGGCATCGGCGAACCGACGCGAGAGCTGCGCCAGGGCCCCGGGCTCGTTGTGCAGCCGCACGAGGAAGGCGTCCTCGGACATTGCCGTGATCTCCGGCACGGCGCGCAGGGCGCGCAGGGCGTCGTCGTAGCGGTCGACGGTGAGGATGATCACGGCCGAGTCCGTGAATGACTGGGCATCGGCGTTCTCGATGTTGATGCCGGCGGCAGCGAGTGCGCCGCTGACGTCGGCCATGAGCCCGGCGCGGTTGCGGGCGACGACAGTGATCTGCTTCATGTGGCGTCTCCTGCCTCGCGCTCGCGCACGAGGTCGGCCACCAGCGCGTCGATGTGGCGTTCCTCCACGTGCGGCATGGTGATGACGTGGGCGATGCCGCGGTGTACGGCGAGCTGCCAGCGCGCGATCACCGCGGGACCTGGCCGCGGGAAGACGACGGTGATTGAATTGCGGTGCCGCCAGGCCTCGACGCCGGCGGCGCGCAGGCGCGCAATGGCGTAGTCAGCCACCTCGATGCAGCGTGCCACGATGGTGCGGAACCCGGCCGTTCCCTGGGTGCGCAGCGCGTACCAGAGCATCAGGGGCGCGATGGCGTTGCGCGAGCCGGAGAGCGTGGTGTCGAGCGTACCGATGTATTCGACTGAGCGGGCGATGCGCTCGACCGCCGCGCGGCGCGCCAGCACCACGCCGCTGGGGATCGGGGCGCCAATCAGCTTGTGGCCGCTGATGGAGATGCTGTCGATGCCGGCGTCGAAGCCGAAGGGCTGCGGGGTGTCCACGAACGGCAGGATCATGCCGCTCAGCGCCGCGTCGGCGTGGATGTAGGCGGCCGGAATCGCCAGGTCGGACAGCACCGCGCGGATCCTGCCGAGGTCGTCGACCGCGCCGGTCATGGTCGTGCCGATGTTGGCGAAGATGATCGGCGGTACGTCGCGACGCACGCGGATCGTCGCGTGCAGGTCCTCGTAGTCGATCTCGCCGCCCGGCAGGCTGCGGATCATGATGTTGCGTACGTGCAGGAGCCTGAGGATCTTGGCCACGCTGTAGTGCGTGTCCTCGGAGTAGTAGACCACCCCGTCGGGATGCAGCTCCCGGGCGAGGTAGATCCCGTACATGTTGCCCTCGGTGCCGCCGCTGGTGACGTAACCCCAGAAGCCGTCGCGCGGCGCACGCGTGAATTCGCGGAAGTGCTCGAGCACCTCGACCTCGATCTCGTGCGTGTGCACCGCGAAGATGGTCGGCTGGAACGGGTCGCCGACATTGTTGAGCGGGTAGCCGAGGAAGGGATAGAGCGCGCTGTAGTCGAAGCGCCCGGAACAGGGGTAGCCGAGGGAACGGTCGGCCGCCTCGTCGATGCGTGCCAGCAGCGCAGCCAGCCGCTCGCGGTCCGCTGGCGCGAGCAGTTCCGGGCGGTAGAGCGGGGGCGGGCGGGTCATGCTGGCAGTCCCGGTGCGCCGCAGCCGCTCCTCAGACGGCCGCCGTCACGCCCCAGCCACCCGTCGCCCAGCCCTTCGGCAGGCCTGCCTCGGGGGTGAACCCGTAGATTTCCTCGCCGGGCAGCGCTTCGGCGAGGATGCGGCGCACCTCGAGCAGGCGCGCGAGATCGATGCCGGTGCGCAGGCCCATGGCGTCGAGCATGAACACGAGGTCCTCGGTGACGATGTTGCCGCTCGCGCCCGGCGCGTAGGGGCAGCCGCCGAGGCCGCCGAGCGAGCTGTCGAGGGTGGTGATGCCTTCCTCGAGGGCGGCGAGCGCGTTGGCGAGCCCGAGCCCGCGGGTGTTGTGCAGGTGCACGCTGGAGAGCCTCTCGGTGCCGATCTCCGCGCGCACCAGGCGGATCAGCCGGCGCAGCTGGGTGGGGTTGGCGTAGCCCGTGGTATCGGACAGGCCGACTTCGTCGACGCCGGCCTCGATCAGGCGGCGGGCGAGCTCGACGACCTTGCCCTCCGGCACCGGCCCTTCGAGCGTGCAGCCGAAGGCGGTGGCGACGTTGCCCTCGAGGCCCGGACGGCGTCCGGCCGGCAACGACCTGACCAGTGCGGCGATGCGGCCGACTTCCTCGATCACTTCGTCGTGGCTGCGGCGCAGGTTGGCACGGCTGTGAGTCTCGCTCGCCGACAGCGGCAGCGCGATCTTGTGGGCGCCGGCGGCGATGGCGTTCTCCGCACCGCGGAAGTTCGGTACCAGGGCCAGCACGGTCAGGTCCGGGATGGTGCGCGCGAAGGCAACCACTTCGGCGGCATCGGCCATCTGTGGCAGCAGTTTCGCGGGCACGAACGAGCAGACCTCGATCTCGCGCACGCCGGCGGCCGCCTCGGCGGCGATCCACGCTTTCTTGGCCGCAGTGGGCATGATGGCCTTGATGCTCTGCAGGCCGTCGCGCGGCCCGACCTCGCTCACCAGTACGTCTATCCCGCTCGTCGTCGGCATCGTCGGTTCCGTCCTCGTCCGACCCCCGGGAGCCGGATTGCCCCGGGGCGCGGCTACTATTCTATATGGGGCCGGTCGGCGATAATCCCGGCCCCCCGCGCCGCCGCTGCCAACGGCCGGCCCGGCAACACCACTGGCGGCAAGGGCTCAGCATGGGCGATCGACAGGACCTCCCGCTCTCCGGCGTGCGCGTCGTGGAGTTCACCCACATGGTGATGGGCCCGGCTGCGGGCCTGATGCTCGCCGACCTCGGCGCCGACGTGATCAAGATCGAGCCGGCAGAAGGCGACAGCACGCGACACCTGCCTGGTTCTGGCGCCGGCTATTTCCCGATGTACAACCGCAACAAGCGCAGCTTCTGCGTAAACCTGAAGGCGGCGGCAGGCAAGGAGGCCGTGCTGCGCCTCGTCGACCGCGCCGATGTGGTGATCGAGAACTTCCGTCCCGGCACCATGGAACGGCTCGGCCTGGGCTACGCGGCGCTGAGTGCCCGCAATCCGCGCTTGATCTATTGCTCGGAGAAGGGTTTCCTCGGCGGGCCGTACGAGGAGCGCACCGCGCTCGACGAAGTGGCGCAGATGATGGGTGGGCTCGCCTACATGACCGGTCCGCCGGGCAAGCCGCTGCGCGCCGGGACCTCGGTGATCGACGTGCAGGGCGGCATGTTCGGCGCGCTCGGCATCATCGCTGCGCTCTACCAGCGCCAGGCAACCGGCTGCGGCCAGAACATTGTCGCCTCGCTCTACGAGAGCACGGTATTCCTCGTCGGCCAGCACATGGCGCAGTACGCGGTCACCGGCAAGGCCGCCGCGCCGATGCCGGTGCGCGTCTCGGCCTGGGCGATCTACCAGGTGTTCGACACCGGCGACGGCGAACAGGTGTTCGTCGGCGTGGTGAGCGACAAGCAGTGGAAGCTGCTCTGCGAGGCGTTCGACCTCACTGCGTTCGCCGCCGACCGCTCGCTCGACACAAACAACGACCGCGTCGCCCACAAGGAGCGCATCCTGCCGGTCATCAAGGCGACCTTCCTGAAGTACAGCAAGGCGCAGCTCATGGCCAAGCTCGAGAAGACCGGGCTGCCGTTTGCGCCCATCGCCAGGCCCGAGGAACTGTTCGACGATCCGCACCTGCTCGCCGGCAACGGACTGCTGCCGGTCACCGTCACCGACGGGCCGCGCCGCGGCGAGTCGACACGCCTGCCGGCGCTGCCGCTCGAGATGGACGGCCAGCGCTTCGGCGTCCACCGCGACGTGCCGCGCGCCGGGCAGCACACGCGCGAGGTGCTCGCCGAGGCCGGCTACGACGCCAAGCAGATAGCAGCGCTGGTGGCGGACGGGGTGGTCGCGGCCGAATAGTGTGCCGGCGTCTTGCCGGCACTGCCCGCCACGTTCAGACTAGGCGGCGACCCATCCCGGTCCGGAGGAATCTTCCATGCGTTTCGTGCTGCGCGTGCTCGCCGTCGCCACCGTTGCCATCGTGTCCGGTTGCTCCTCCGGGCCGTCGATCCGCGTCGATGCCGACCCGGGCGCTGATTTCTCGGCCTACCGGACCTTCGGTTTCTTCGAGCCGCTCGCCACTGACAAGGCCGGCTATTCGACGCTGCTGACGTCACGCCTTAAGGAGACAGCCAAGCGCGAAATGCAGGCGCACGGCTACGAGTACGCCGCGAGCAGTCCCGACCTGCTGGTGAACTTCAACGTCAACGTGATCGACAAGACCGAGGTGCGCAGCTCGCCGAGCATGTCGGCGGGCTACGGGTACTACGGCTACCGTGCCGGCATGTACGGTTCCTGGTCGGGTTACCCCCAGGACGTCACCACGACGAATTACAAGCAGGGCACGCTCGCCATCGACGTGGTCGACGCTGCGCGCCGGCAGCTAGTCTGGCAGGGTGTGGCAGAAGGGCGCATCACCAAGGAAGTCCGCGAGAACCCGTCGGCGGCCGTGGATATCGCGGTGACCCAGGTGCTCGCCGGTTTCCCGAAGCGCGGTTTCGTGCCGGCAGCGCCGGCAAAGAAATAGGGTCGCGACTGGCGTCGCTCCCACAGGTTCTCCGGCTACCACGGGTCGCGACTGGTGTCGCTCCCTCGGGTCCAGAATGGCTGTCTGGAGCTGTGGGAGCGACGCCAGTCGCGACCTACCTCCTCGCCGATTCCCCCAGGTAGATCCACGGCCGGCGCAGGTGGTCGCGGGCCTGGAACGCCAGGATTTCGTCGTCGCGCTTCATGGTGAGCGCAATGGCGTCGAGTCCCTCAAGCAGCATCTCGCGGTCGGCGGGCGCGATCGCGAACACCTGAGTGGCGCCATCGGGTGCCGTCAGGCGGCAGGCGAGGAGATCGACTGTCACCAGACACCGTTCGGGATCCGCACTCACCTGGCGCGCCAGATCGGTGACCACGTCCTCGGCGAGCACCACCGGCAGGATGCCGTTGCGCACGCAGTTGCCCTGGAAGATCGCGCCGAAGCTCGGCGCGACGATGGCGCGGATGCCCCACTCGGCCAGCGCCCACACGGCGTGCTCGCGCGATGAGCCACAGCCGAAGTTGGCTCCGGAGAGCAGGATGCGCGCGCGCCGGTAGGGCTCCTGGTTGAGGATGAAGCCGGGGTCCTCGTCGCGGTTGCCCGGCGTGAGGTAGCGCCAGCCGGCGAACAGCCCATCGGCGAGCCCGACCTTCGAGACCTTTTTCATCTCGCGGCTGGGAATGATGGCGTCGGTGTCGACGTTGATGCGCAGGAGCGGGGCGGCGATGGCGGTAAGCGTGGTGAATTTTTCCATGGTGCCGCCCTCAGTGCGCCAGGGTACGCGGATCGGCGAGCCGGCCGGCGATCGCCGAAGCTGCCACCGTCACGGGGCTGGCGAGGTGCGTGCGCGTGCGCGGTCCCTGCCGGTTCTCGAAGTTGCGGTTGGTGCTCGACACCACGCGTTCCTCGAGGCCGAAGCTCTCGCCGCCGGCGAAGAAACACATCGAGCAGCCGGCTTCGCGCCACTCGAAGCCGGCGGCGAGGAACACCTCGTGCAGGCCCTCGCGTTCGGCCGCGAGCCGCACCGGGGTTGAGCCGGGTACGCAGATCGCGCGCACGCCTGGCGCGACCCGCTGTCCGCGCAGCAGGGCCGCGGCGGCGCGCAGGTCGGAAAGGCGGCTGTTCGTGCACGAGCCGATGAACGCGGCCTGGATCGGCAGCCCGGCGAGCGGCGTGCCAGGCGTGAGCGCCATGTAGGCGAGCGCACGCTCCATCGACTGGCGCCGCCCGCCATCGGACTCGACGGCAGGATCGGGCACCACGCCGTCGATGCCGGTTGCATGCTGTGGGCTCGTGCCCCAGGTGACCTGCGGCGCGAGCGTGTCGCAGTCGATCAGCAGTTCGCGGTCGAAGCGCGCCTCGGCATCGCTCGCCAGCGTGCGCCAGTGGGCGATGGCCTGGTCGAGCGCAGCACCCTGCGGGGCGAAGGGGCGGCCGCGCACGTAGTCGAACACCGCCTCATCGGGGGCGACGATGACCGTCCAGGCGCCGAACTCGACTCCCATGTTGCAGAGAGTGAGGCGTGCTTCCACCGGCAGGCTGCGCACGGCCGCGCCCGCGAACTCGATCGCGTAACCGACGCCGCCGGCAGCGGTGTGGGTGGCGATGAGTTTCAGGATCATGTCCTTGGCGCTGACGCCCGGGGCGAGCGTGCCTTCGAAACGCACCCGCATCGATTGCGGCCGGCGTACGACCAGCGTCTTGGTGGCGAGTGCGTGCTCGGCTTCGGTGGTGCCGATTCCCCAGGCGAGCGCGCCGATGCCGCCGAGGGTGCAGGTGTGGCTGTCGGGACACACCAGCGTGACGCCCGGCAGCGCGATGCCCTGCTCGGGCGAGACCACGTGGACGATACCCTGGCGGTCGTCGCCTAGATCGAAGAGGTTGATGCCCGCGGCACGCGCCGCGGCGCGTGTCTCCGTGATGAACGCGGTGCCGCCCGGCACGCGCGTGGCATCGCCGCGACCCGGAAAAGTGTCGACGATGTGGTCCATGGTGCAGAACACCTGCTCGGGGTTGCGCACCCGGCGGTGGGCGGCGGCCAGTTCCTTCAGCGCCACGCTCCCGGTGCGCTCGTGCAGGAACACGCGGTCGATGTACAGCAGGCTCGTGCCGTCGCCGAGGTCGGCCACCCGGTGCTCGGCCCAGAGCTTGTCGATGATCGTGCGTCCCATGGTGCCCGCGGCTCCTGCTGCGCCACGGCCGGTGCCGGCGCGCCGTGGAGGCGCGCATCATAGCAGTCGGGCCGGGGCCGACTATAATCGCCGGCATGCTCTCCCACATCGACGACAGGAACCAGCCGACCATGGTCGACGTGAGCGGCAAGCCGGTCACCCGGCGCACCGCACACGCGCGTGCAAAGGTGCTGCTTCCCGAGGTGGTGCGCCGCGGACTCTCAGGCGGCGAGCTGCAGTCGCCCAAGGGACCCGTGTTCCAGACCGCGATCGTCGCCGGCACCATGGCAGCGAAGAAGACCGCCGAGCTGATCCCGTTCTGCCATCCGATCGGCCTCGACAGCTGCCGCATCACTATCGCGATGGACGATGCCGGCCACGCCGTGATCGACTGCGTGACCCGGGTCGAGCACCGCACCGGCGTGGAGATGGAGGCGCTGACTGGAGCGGCGGTGGCGGCGCTGACGATCTACGACATGTGCAAGGCGCTGTCGCACGACATGGTCGTCACCGAAGTCCGGCTCATCGCCAAGACCGGCGGCACGAGCGACATCGGGCCGCCCCCGGGGGCGCATGCCTGAAGCCGGCGTGCCGGTGCTGCGTGGCCTGGTGCTCGCCGGCGGCGCGAGCAGCCGGCTCGGGCGCGACAAGGCAGGCGTCGCGTACGACGGGACCACCCTGCTCGAGCGCGCGGCGGCCCTGCTCGGCGAGTTTACGGTCGCGGTCCACGTCTCGGTGCGCGACGGGCAGCGCCATGAACCGCTGCGCGCCCGGTTCGCGCTCGTGGTCGACGAACTCGACGGCTGCGGGCCTGCGGCTGGGCTCGTGGCCGCACACCGGCTGCAACCGCATTCGGCCTGGCTCGTGCTCGCCTGCGACATGCCGCAGGTGACGCGCAGCCTGCTCGGGCAACTCGTCGCCGGCCGTGATCCCGGCCGCGACGCCACCGCGTTTCGCTCCGCCGCCGACGGCCTGCCGGAGCCGTTGTGTGCCATCTACGAACCCGCTACCCTTGCGCGGTTCCGCGCCCTGGTGGAAGCGGGCGGCGACTCGAGTCCGCGCCGCTGGCTCGGGTCGCAGGACACACGGCTGCTCGACGCGCCGCCGGCACGGGCCCTCGACAGCATCAATACACCGGAGGATCTGTCGCGGCTCGGTCGCTGAGGCCAAGGGCGGCGATACGGCAGGCGTCAACGGAAGGTTCGCAATCGATGGCGAGGAAACCAGCAGCGCGTCGCCCCACCCGGGCCCAGGCCGAGGCAGCGGTACGGGTGCTGCTCGCCTGGACGGGCGATGACGCGAACCGTCCCGGGCTGCGCAAGACGCCGGGGCGCGTGGTCGGCGCCTTCGAGGACTGGTTCTCGGGCTATGCCGTCGATCCCTACGCGCTGCTCGGCGGCTCTTTCCAGGCGGTCAACCACTACGACCGCATCGTCACGCTGCGCGACATCGACTTCGAGTCGCATTGCGAGCACCACGTGGCGCCGATCATCGGCCGCATCCACCTCGCGTACCTGCCGAACCGTCGTCTCGCCGGCATCAGCAAGCTGGTGCGCGTGGTCGAAGCCTACACTCGTCGCCTGCAGGTGCAGGAACGGCTGACGGCCGAAATCGCCCGCTGCGTGAACGACGTGCTCGAGCCGCGCGGTGTTGCCGTGGTGGTCGAGGCGCAGCACCAGTGCATGACGACCCGCGGCGTGCAGCGCGCCAACGTGCGCATGACCACGAGCGAGATGCTCGGCGCCTTCCAGGACGACGACCGCATCCGCGCCGAGTTCTTCGCGGCGATCCGCGGCTGAAGGCGGAGCAGGCCATGGCACCACGCATCGTTCGCACCATCGATGACGCCAGGGCCCTCATCGGCCAGGAGATCGGCGTCTCCGGGTGGGTGCAGGTGAGCCAACCGCGCATCGACCAGTTCGCCGCGGCCACCGACGACCACCAGTGGATCCACACCGATACCGCACGCGCCGCCCGTGAGATGCCGGGTGGGCAGACCATCGCACACGGCTACCTGCTGCTGTCGCTGATGCCGGCCCTCATGGAGGAGGTCGTGCAGATGCCGGCGCTCGAGCGCGCCATCAACTACGGCCTCAACAAGGTGCGCTTCAAGAATCCCGTGCCGGCCGGCAGTCGCGTGCGCCTGAAGAGCGTGCTGCTGCAGGCGCAGAAGCGCGCCGGCGCGCTGCAGGTGGTGCTCGAGAACACGCTCGAGATCGAGGGCCAGGTGAAGCCCGCCTGCGTCGCTGAGGTGATCGCCCTCTACTTCCTCGCCGCCGGATAGCCGCGGCGTGGTGCGCGCCGGCTACGGTGACCGGGGCCCATGCGCATGAGCGACAACGCCGAGTTTACCCCGGCCACGGCCCTGGTCGCCGGACTGCACGCCGGTCGTCTTGCCAGCGCCGATCTCGTCGCGCGCGCCCTCGCGCGCTGTGATGAGGTCAATCCCGTCTGCAATGCCGTGGTGGCGACAGATCCTGCTGCTGCGCTCGCGCGCGCCCGCGAGCTCGATGCGCGCGCTGCCGCCGGGGCCCCGCTCGGGCCGCTGCATGGTCTGCCAATCACCGTGAAGGACTGCTTCGAGGTTGCCGGCCTGCCCGCGGCCAATGGGGTGCCGGCATGGCGCGACCATCGCCCGGCGGCCCACGCCGCAGCGGTGCAACGGCTCGTCGACGCCGGTGCCGTGGTGATCGGCAAGACCAATGTGCCGGCGTACTCGCTCGACCTGCAGACCGACAACGCGCTCTACGGCCGCACCGCCAATCCCTGGGACCCTGCGCGCACCCCCGGCGGTTCGAGCGGCGGGGCGGCCGTGGCCCTCGCCACGGGTATCGCCGCGGCTGAGATCGGCAGCGACCTCGCCGGCTCGCTGCGCATCCCGGCGCACTTCACCGGCGTGTGTTCGCTCAAGCCGAGCTTCGGCCTGGTGCCGGTCGCCGGCGTGATGGCGCCGTCGCCGGGCATGCTGCGGACACCGGACCTGGTCACGGTCGGGCCGATGGCGCGCAGCGTGGGCGACCTCGAACTGCTGCTCGACGTGCTGGCTGGCCCGGGGCCGGGGCCGGCACGGGCCTGGCGGCTGGCGCTGCCGCCACCGTGTGCATCGGCGCCGCGGCTGCGCGTGGCGGCCTGGCTCGACGATGCGCTCTGTCCGGTCGATCCCGGCGTGGCTGGCGTGCTTGCTGCGGCCTGCGACGCGCTGGCCGGCGCCGGGGTGGCGGTCGATCGCGGGGCGCGGCCGGCGCTCGATGCGGACGCGTATTTCCGCAACTTCCTCGAACTCATGTACGCGGAGATGAGCGGCAGCTACCCGGAGAGCCTGATGCGCGCCTTTGCCGTCGCCGCGCGCCGGCCCGCGCCGGAACCGGCGTGGACGCCGCTGTCGATCATGCCGCGTGCGGTGGTGCAGTCGCACCGCGACTGGCTCGCCGCCTGCGAGGAACGCGAGCGTCAGCGCCGGCCATGGACGGAGTTCTTTACGCGCTACGACGTGCTGCTGCTGCCGGTGGCGCCGACGACGGCGTTCGCCCACGATGCGCGCGAGTTTCCCGAGCGCACCGTGCGTCTGGGCGGCGTCGACCGGGCTTTCATGCAGCAGTCGTTCTGGTGTGCGCTCGCCACGCTCGCCGGCCTGCCCGCGGCGGTGATCCCGGCCGGCCTCGATCCGGCGGGACTGCCGGTCGGGATACAGATCATCGGGCCGTCGTTCGCGGACCGCACGGTGCTCGGGTTCGCCGCGCTCATCGAGCGGCTCACGGGTGGTTTCCGGCCGCCGCCCGGCTAGCTCCCGAGCCGGGCCATGATGGCCGCGTGGGTGGTGGCGTCGGCGGCCACCAGCATGTCGACCGTACGCTGCGGGTCGAAGTCCGCAAAGATGTCGAGCGGGCTGCCGTCGAGCCGCGTGGCGCGGCCACCGGCGGCGACGGCGATGAAGGCTGCGGCACCCCAGTCGAGGCAGTCGCCGGCGCGGCAGGCAAACGCGGCAAGCCGGCCGCTGTAGAACTCGTTGAGGTTGTCGAGTCCGCGTGCCGGGTCGTCGTCGGCGACGATGTCGAAGCACTCGAACTCGCCACGCAGGCGCTCGTTGACTTCCGGGGTCTGGTAGGTGAGGCACTGACGGCTGCCCGGGCGGGTGGCGAGCGGCACCATGTCGGCGAGGCGTGGGTGGCGGCGCTCGCCGGTGAGTGCCCCGGTACCGCGCAGCGCGAGGAAGAAACGGCCGCTCGCCGGCATGTAGCTCACCGCCGCGGCGAGCTGGCCATACTCGGCGATGCTGAGCAGGATGTCCCAGTTCGCGCGCTGGTGCTGGTAGAGGAAGGTGCCGTTGACCGGGTCGAGGTGCACCGCGAGCGCTGCCTGCCCGGGAAAATATTTCTGGTTGAGCGAGCGGGCGTGTTCCTCGCCGAAGAAGTGCACCTGCGGGAAGCGCGCGAGCGTGGCCACCTCGAACAGGTTCTGCACCGACAGGTCGGCATCGGTCAGGGCGCTGACCCAGGCGTTGTGGCCATCCTTCGGTGTGCGGACCGCGAGCTGCGGCTGGATGGCGCGGGCATAGTCGCCGGCCGTCACCAGCAGTCCCAGGTAGTACTCGAGCAGCTCGCGTACGGGATCGGTGGTCATGACGCGACCAAGTTAGCACAGCGGTGGCGCAGGCGGTGCCGGTACAATGGGGCGCTCGTGGACGGTGGGACACCATGAACCAGGCACTGCAGGAAATGATCGGGCTGCTCGACCTCGAGCAGATCGACGACAACACCTTCCGCGGCCAGAGCCGCGACATCGGCACGCCACAGATCTTCGGCGGCCAGGTGCTCGGCCAGGCGCTGGCGGCCGCGCACCGCACTGTCAGCGGTCGCAGCGCGCACTCGATGCATGCCTATTTCCTGCGGCCGGGCGCTGTCGACGAGCCGGTCGTCTACCAGGTCGACCGTGCCCGCGACGGCGCAACCTTCTCCAGCCGCCGCGTGGTGGCGGTCCAGCGCGGCGTGCAGATCTTCAACATGGCGGCTTCGTTCCAGGTGCCCGAGACGGGTCTCGAGCACCAGGCGCCCATGCCCGAGGTCACTCCTCCCGATGCGCTGCAGGACCTGCAGGAGCTGGCGCGGGAGCGTGGCGCAGCGGTGCCGGCGCGCGTGACCCGCTTCCTCACTCACCGGCGGCCGTTCAGCGTCAAGCCCGTGGTGTCGGCGCATTTCCTCGCGACGACCGCCATGGAACCGGTCAAGCGCGTGTGGATGAAGGCCGTGGAACGGCTGCCCGACGACGAACTGCTGCACCTGGTGCTGTTCGCCTATATCTCCGACTACGAGCTGATCGGCACCGCGATGCTGCCGCACGGGCTGCACACGGGCCGCGAGGGCGTGCAGATGGCGAGCCTCGATCACGCGATCTGGTTCCACCGTCCGCTGCGGGTCGACGAGTGGCTGCTGTTCGACCTCGACAGCCCGACGGCGGTCGGTGCGCGTGGCCTGTCGCGCGGCCACGTGTTCACGCAGGATGGGCGGCTGGTGGCCTCGCTCGCCCAGGAGGGCCTGATCCGCGTGCGCTCAGAGCGGGCGTAGCTCCCGGCGATAGGTCTCGCCGTTTTCAATGTAGCGCTGCGTGTTGGCGGCCACGCGCGCGAAGTCCTCGGGTGAGAGTTCGCGTACCACGCGGGCGGGCGAGCCGACAATCAGCACGCCGTCAGGAAACGACTTGCCTTCCGTTACCAGGGCGCCTGCGCCGACGATGCAGCGTGCGCCGATATGCGCGTGGTTCATGATCGTGGCGCCGATGCCGATCAACGCGTCGTCGCCGATGTGACAGCCGTGCAGCATCGCCAGGTGCCCGATGGTCACGCGCGCGCCGATTTCCAGCGGCGCGCCGGGGTCGGCGTGCAGGACCGCATTGTCCTGGACGTTGGTGCCGGGACCGATCGTGAGGCGCTCCACATCACCGCGCAGGACGGCGCCGAACCAGACGCTCGCGCCGGCGCCGAGATGCACGTCGCCGATGACGGCGGCACTGGCAGCGACGAAGACGTCGGCGGCGACCTGCGGCACCTGTGCGCCGAGTGCGTAGATCATCGGACCCGGCCCTGTGCAGCCACCGCAGCCGCAGCCTGCGCCACCGCCTGCGGATCGCCGATGTAGCGTCGCTCGCGCGGGCGCAACGCGGCGTCGAGTTCGTAGAGGAGCGGGATGCCGGTCGGGATGTTCAGCTCGGTGATGTCCTGGTCGGAGATGCCATCGAGCATCTTCACCAGGGCGCGCAGGCTGTTGCCGTGCGCGGCGACGAGCACGTTCTGTCCGGCGCGCAGCCGCGGTGCGATCGCCGCTTCCCAGTACGGCAGTACGCGCCCGAGCGTGTCCTTGAGCGATTCGGCGGCCGGGAGGCCCTCGACGCCGTGGTAGCGGCGGTCGAAGCGCGGGTGGCGCGGGTCGTCGTCGGCGAGTGGCGGCGGGGGGATGTCGTAGCTGCGCCGCCAGATCTTGACCTTGTCCTCGCCGTGCCGGGCGGCGGTTTGTGCCTTGTTCAGGCCCTGGAGCGCGCCGTAGTGGCGCTCGTTCAACTTCCAGCTGCGCTCCACGGGAATCCACATGAGGTCCATCCCGTCGAGCACGATCCACAGCGTGCGGATGGCGCGCTTGAGCACGGAGGTGAAGGCGCAGTCGAACTGCAGGTCGAGTGCCTTGAGCTGGCGTCCGGCCTCGGCGGCCTCGGCACGGCCCTGCTCGGTGAGATCGATGTCCACCCAGCCGGTGAACAGATTCTCGAGGTTCCAGATGCTCTGGCCGTGGCGGCAGAGGACGAGCTTGCCGGGCATGCGCGCTCCTTTCGTGCGGGTGGCGCTCATGATAATTGATATTCGAATGATGGGCGGCCGGCTCAGGGCCGGTGCGGGGCGGCCAGGTATTCGCGCGACTGCATCTCCAGCAGCCGGCTGCGGGTACGCTCGAACTCGCGCGCCACGCGGCTGCCGGTGTACAGCCCGGCGATCGGGACGGCGGCCGAGAGAATGAGCTTCACCCGCCGGTCGTAGAACTCATCGACCAGGGCGATGAAACGGCGGGCTTCGTTCTCGCGGGTCTCATCGAGCCTCGGTACGGCGGACAGCAGGACAGCCTGGAAGGCGCGGGCGATCTCGATGTAGTCGTCCTGGCTGCGCGGGCCCGCACACAGGGCCGCGAAATCGAACCAGGCCACGCCATCGGCGCTCCGCCGCGTGGCAATGTCGCGGCCGTTGATTTCGAGCGGCTGGCCGCTGGTGCCGGCGCCGGGTGCCAGCGACTCGAACCAGCGCGCCAGTCCGGCATCGGCAGCGGCGTCGAGTGGGGCGTGGTAGATCTCCGCCTGCTCGAGGGCGCGCAGCCGGTAGTCGCTGGCGCCGTCGACCCGCAGCACCTCGGTGTGGCGGTGCAGGAGGTCGATTGCCGGCAGGAAACGCTGGCGCTGCAGGCCGCCGCGGTACAGATCGTCCGGCGGGGTATTGGCCGTGGCGACCAGCGTTACCCCGCGGCGGAACAGCGCGTCGAGCAGGTTGCCGAGGAGCATCGCATCGGCGATGTCGGCCACGTAGAACTCGTCGAAGCAGATCACGCGCGCCTGGGCCGCGAGTTCGCCGGCGACGATCTCCAGCGGATCTTCGCTACCGCGCAGCGCCATCAGCCGTCCGTGCACGCGGTACATCAGGCGGTGGAAGTGGTGCCGCAGCTTGTCGGCGAAGGGCAGGCTGTCGAAGAACACGTCCATGACGAAGGTCTTGCCGCGCCCGACGTCACCCCAGAGCCAGGCGCCGCGCACGGGTTCGTCCGCGCGACCGCGCAGGCGTCGTTGCAGCGCCGGCAACAGCCCGGCGCGACGTCCCGGGCGCGCGATGAGTTCGCGGCGCACGCGTTCGAGCACCGCCACCGCGGCGAGCTGGGCCGCGTCGGGCGCGAACGACCGGGCGGCGAGCGCCCGCGCATAGTGCTGCTCGAGTTTCATGTGGGTATCGGTGCCGGGCACGGGGCGCCCGGCGGCAGGGGCAATGTAACGATTCCGCGCTCACAGTAGAATGGCCTGCGGCCGGTCGGCGGTCGCGACGGTGCAGCGAGGCGCGCGCAATGTCGGAACGCGAGTCCATGGAGTTCGACGTGGTCATCGTCGGCGCGGGGCCCTGCGGCCTGGCGGCAGCATGCCGCCTGACACAGCTCGCGGCCGAGGCCGGCACGGAATTCGGCGTGGCCGTGGTCGAGAAAGGCTCGGAGATCGGCGCGCACGTCATCTCCGGTGCGGTGCTCGAGCCGACGGCGCTCGACGAACTGTACCCGGGCTGGCGCACTGGCGAGGACGCCCCGGTGGCGACACCGGTGAGCGGCGACGATTTCTGGTTCCTGACGGCCGGCGGCGGCTGGAAGGTGCCGCACCTGCTGGTGCCCAAGCCGGCGCGCAACGACGGCAACGTCATCGTCAGCCTCGGCGATGTGTGTCGCTGGCTCGGCCGGCGCGCGGAGGCGCAAGGCGTAAACCTGTTCGCGGGCTTCGCCGCGACCGAAGTCATCTATGAGGACGGCCGCGTCGCCGGCGTGGTGACGGGCGACATGGGCCGTGACCGCAACGGCCAGCCCAAGGCGGGCTTCCAGGCTGGGTACGAGCTGCGCGCGCGCTACACGCTGTTCGCCGAGGGCTGCCGCGGCAGCCTCGGCAAGGACCTGATGCGCCGCTTCGAGCTGCGCCGCGACTGCGATCCGCAGCACTACGGGCTCGGCGTGAAGGAAATCTGGACCGTGGATCCCGCGCGTCACCGCGCCGGCCATGTCATGCACACGCTCGGCTGGCCGCTCTCCGGCGACACCGAGGGTGGCGGCTTCGTCTACCACGCCGCCGGCAACCAGGTGTATCTCGGCCTGATCGTCGCGCTGAACTATCCGAATCCCTGGCTGAGTCCGTTCGAGGAGTTCCAGCGCTGGAAGCAGCATCCGCGCATACGCCCGGTGCTCGTGGGCGGCAAGCGCGTGGCCTACGGTGCCCGCGCCGTCAACAAGGGCGGCCTGCAGTCGCTGCCGCGCCTGGCGTTCCCCGGCGGGCTGCTCGCCGGCTGCGAGGCGGGATTCCTGAACGGCGCCAAGATCAAGGGCTCGCACACGGCGATCAAGACCGGCATGCTCGCCGCCGAGTCGATGTTCGCGGCCCTGCGCCAGGGCGAGGGCGCCCCGGCGCTGCTCGCCGACTTCGAGCAGCGGGTGCGCGATTCCTGGGTCTGGCGCGAGCTCGAGCAGGCGCGCAACTTCGGCCCGGCCCAGCACCACTTCGGCACCCTCGCCGGTGCGGCCTTCACCTGGTTCGACCAGAACCTGGCCGGCGGGCGCCTGCCGTTCACGCTGCACAACCGGGTGCCCGACCACGCAGCGACGAAGCACGCTGCGGACTGTCCGCGCATCGAGTACCCGAAGCCCGACGGCGTGGTCAGCTTCGACCGGCTGTCGTCGGTGTACCTCTCGAGCACCAACCACGAGGAAGACCAGCCCTGCCACCTGCACTTCGTCGACCCGCAGGTGTCACTGCGCCACACGCTGCCGCTGTACGCGGAGCCGGCGCAGCGCTACTGCCCGGCAGGGGTCTACGAAGTGGTGGAATCGGCGGCGGGACCGCGCATCCAGATCAACGCCCAGAACTGCGTCCACTGCAAGACCTGCGACATCAAGGATCCACCGCAGAACATCGAGTGGACCGCGCCCGAGGGCGGCGGCGGACCGAATTACACCGGGATGTGACGAGGGCCGCCTAGCAGGCCTCGATCGCCATGGCGAGGGCTTCGCCACCGCCGATGCACAGCGAGGCCACACCACGGCGCACGCCGCGCGCGCGCAGCGCGTGCGCCAGCGAAACGACCAGGCGGGCGCCGGTGGCGCCGATCGGGTGGCCGAGGGCGCAGGCGCCACCGTTGACGTTGACGCGGGCGGGATCGAGGTCGAGATCCTGCATGGCGCCGAGCGTGACGCAGGCGAAGGCCTCGTTGATCTCGAACAGGTCGACGTCACCCGCACGCCAGCCAGCCTTGCCGAGCGCGGCGCGGATCGCATGGGCCGGTGCGATGGTGAACCACTCCGGCTCGTGCGCGTGCGTCGCCGACGCCACGATGCGCGCGAGCGGAGCCAGGCCCCGGCGTGCCGCCTCGGCCTCGCCCATCAGCAGCAGCATCGCCGCGCCATCGGAGATCGACGACGAACTCGCTGCGGTGACGGTGCCGTCCTTCGCGAAGGCGGGCTTCATCTTCGGGATGCGGGCGATGTCGGCCCGATACGGCTCCTCGTCCTGCGCCACGACGGTCTCGCCGCCGCGTCCCGCAACCGTCACGGGGGCGATCTCGGCCTGGAAGCTGCCGTTCCCGCAGGCAGCGAGTGCACGCCGCACCGACTCGGTGGCGAAGGCGTCCTGCACCTCGCGCGTGAAGCCGTAGCGGCGCACGGTCTGTTCGGCGAAGTACCCCATCATGTTGCCGTCGTACGGACTCTGCAGCCCGTCGCGATACATGTGGTCGAGGACCTCCTGGTGGCCCATGCGGTAGCCGGTGCGCGCCTTCGGCAGCAGGTACGGAGCGTTGCTCATCGATTCCATGCCGCCGGCGAGCACTACGCGGGCGTTGCCGCTGCAGATCAGCGCGTGGCCGAGCATGAGCGTCGTCATGCCCGAGCCACAGACCTTGTTCACCGTGATGGTTGGCACGGAAACCGGCAGTCCGGCGGCGAGCACTGCCAGGCGTGCCGGCGCCTGGCCGACACCGGCCTGCAGGACGCAGCCGATGAGAGCCCGGTCGATGTCGCCCCCTTCGAGACGGCTGTCGGTCACCACCGCGCGGGTGGCTGTTGCGGCCAGCTGTGGCGCCGGTACCGAGGCCAGGCTGCCCTGGAACGAGCCGATCGGGGTACGGCGAGCGGCGACGATGACGATGGCTTCCGTGGTCACTGGCGTGTCCTGTGCTGTTGCAGCGCAAACAATAGGCCGCCGATTATGCGACGCAAAAATCCGGATCTGCAAGCGTTTTCGCTGGCCAGGAAGGGTGGTGTCTCAAGGATGTTGCACGGCAAGATCAGGCTCGGCGAGGTCCTCGAGGATCCGTGCGCGACAGGTGACGCGCAGCGTTTCCACCGCATTGTCTTCACCGTTATGGCGAACTGCGGGCTTGACGATAACCTCGAGCCGGCCGGGCCGTGGCAGCAGCTGTCCGGCGGCGAGCATGTGGCGCGTGCCCCGGATGACCACGGGTACCACCGGCAGGTCGCCACGCACGGCCGCTGCGAAGGCGCCGCTCTGGAAACGGCGCAGGCCGGGCTCGGGCCTGAAAGTGCCTTCGGGAAAGAAGGCGAGGCTGTGGCGTGATTCGGCCAGCGCGAGGATGCGGCGCGCATCGGCGGCCCCGCGGCGTGTGTCGAAGCGCTCGACGAACTGCGAGCCGAGCCGGCGCAGCATGAAATATGCCAGCGGCACGCGTGTCATCTCGCGTTTGATGACGAAACCGAACCGCGGTGGCAATGCCGCGGTGAGCACCATGCCGTCGAGGTAGCTCGCATGATTGGCGACGACGATGCAGGGTGCCGCTGGCAGGTGTTGCAGGCCGTCCACGCGCGGGCGCGAGGCCATCAATGAGAGCACCAGCCACGCCGCCTGCCGGGTTGCTGCCCGGCGGCGCGTTTCCCCGGGCAGTATCGCCACGAGGGCCACCAGTGGCAGGGCTACGGCGAGGAAAGCCAGCCAGGCGATGACACCGTAGGCGGCGCGTGCCAGGGAGGCGATGCGTTCGACCGGCTTACCCATTCTGTCAAATCAGGAATTTATGTAAGCCGTTGATGGATTTGTGAGTGTCATCACGTCGAGGCAAAACCTTGCCGCGCATACTCGATTTCAACGTCCGCCCGCCGTGGCCCGCAGGCGACGCCTGGTCCGCAGGAGCAGGTGCCGCAGGTAGCCGGGGCGCAGCCGCGAGTCGAGGCCAGTGCATATGGCGATTATCGGCACGCGGGTCCGGCAACTGCAATTGTCCGGGGGCAGATCCAGGGATGGGTCTGCCGGCGTGGCGCCCAAAGGAACTGTTGAGCGGAGCGAAGCCAACTCATGTCGCCGACATCCGTAGACACCGTGGCGGGCGCGAGCACGCCGTCGAACCCGACCGAGGCGATCATCGACCGGTTTCTCGATGCCATCTGGATGGAGCGCGGCCTGTCGGCCAACACGCTCGGCGCCTACCGCGCCGACCTGCTGGCGCTGCAGCGCTGGCTGGCCCAGCGTGACAAGAGCCTGATCTACGCCGCACGTGCCGACCTGCTCGCTTTCATCGCCTGGCGTGCCAAGGAGGGGGCGAAGCCCCGTTCCACCGCACGCCAGCTGTCGAGCTTCCGCCGCTTCTACCGCTTCCTGCTGCGCGAAGGCGTGGTCGCCGAGGACCCGACGCTGAAGATCGACATGCCGAAGATCGGCCGGGCGCTGCCGCAGTCGCTCACCGAGCCGGAAGTCGAATCGCTGCTCGGTGCTCCGGATGTCAACGATCCGATTGGGCACCGCGACCGCACCATGCTCGAGGTGCTGTATGCCACGGGCCTGCGCGTCTCCGAGCTGATCAACCTGCGCCAGGGGCAGATCAACCTCAACCAGGGGGTGCTGCGGGTGCGCGGCAAAGGCGACCGTGAGCGCCTGATCCCGCTTGGCGAGGAGGCGCAGCGCTGGCTGCGCGAATTCGTCGCCGGTCCGCGCGTGGAGATCCTGCTCGAGCGCCAGACCGAGTACCTGTTCCCGACCCGGCGCGGTGACCGCATGACGCGCCAGGCTTTCTGGCACATCATCAAGCGCTACGCACGCAAGGCCGACATCCTCGGCAAGCTCTCGCCGCACACGCTGCGCCACGCGTTCGCAACGCACCTGCTCAACAACGGTGCGGACCTGCGCGTGGTGCAGATGCTGCTCGGCCACAGCGACCTGTCGACGACGCAGATCTACACGCACGTGGCCCGCGAGCGCATGAAGGAAATGCACGCCCAGCATCACCCGCGCGGGTGACGCTCGCCGCCTTGCAGCCGTCACCCGCACCGACGGGCGCCACCGTGGGCCTGTGCTACCATCCGTTGCGCCCGGCACTGGCGCCGGCTGGCAGGAATACCACATGCGCACCTCCATCCTGATCGTCACGCTGGCAGCCTGCAGCGGCGCTGCCCTGGCGCAGGACGATGTCGCAGCGGTGCAGAAGCGCCTCGCCGAGCGCTTCCCCGAGGTTCGTGCCGAACAGATCACGCCCGCACCGGTCGCCGGCCTGTTCGAGTTGCGTATCGGGCCGCAGATCGCCTACGTGTCGGCCGATGGCCGCTTCATCGTGCGCGGCGACATCATCGAGGTCGCCACCGACGCCAATCTCACCGAAGCGCGCCGCAGTGCTGCACGCCTCGCTGCGATCGAAGACGTGGGTGAGGCGAACATGATCGTGTTCACGCCGAAGCAGGTGAAGCACACCATCAACGTCTTCACCGATGTCGAGTGCGGATACTGCCGCAAGCTGCACCGCGAGATCGACCAGTACCTCGCGCAGGGCATCCGTGTGCGCTACCTGATGTTTCCGCGTGGCGGCCCGAACAGCGAAGGCTGGCTCAAGGCTGAACAGGTGTGGTGCTCACCGGACCGCAGTGCCGCGCTGACGAAGTCCAAGCGTGGCGAGGTGCTGACCGTCAAGCCTTGCAGCCCGACGCCGGTGCAGCAGCATTACTCGCTCGGTCTCACGCTCGGCGTGCAGGGCACGCCGGCCATCGTCACCGACACGGGCGAACTCGTGCCCGGCTATGTGCCGCCGGGTGAACTCGCGGCCTATCTCGAGACCGGGCAGGCGGGCTGAACCCGCCGGGCCGGCGTCAGCGCTCCAGGTACTGGAGCTTGTCGTCGACCTTCGACCACTTGTCGGAATCTTCCGGCGGGGTGCCCGCCTCGGTGATCACCGGCCATTGTTTCGCGAGCTCGGCGTTGAGCTGCTTGAAATGCTCCTGTGCGGCCGGCACCTCGTCCTCGGACATGATCGCTTCCACCGGGCACTCGGGCTCGCACAGCGTGCAGTCGATGCACTCGTCCGGGTCGATGACCAGCATGTTCGGGCCTTCGTGGAAGCAGTCCACCGGGCACACTTCCACGCAGTCCATGTACTTGCAGCGGATGCACTTTTCAGTGACGACGAACGTCATGCGGGTCTCCTGGTCTCGGCCCCTGTAGCCGGCGGTCGGCGGGCCGCGCTCAATGTAGGCATTCCACGCCGAAAATCAATCATTTTTCTCCGGATCGCCATGTTTCTGCGACGATTCGCCGCGTGCCTTCAGGCCAGTCGCAGCCGCGGTGCGCTGGCGAGATGCACCGGGCCTTCGCCACGTTTCGGGTCGCGCAGGTACTCCTCGAGCGCGATGGTCACGCTCGGGAAGGCGATCTCCTGCCAGGGAATCGCATCCGGGGTGAACAGCCGGCTTTCCAGCGTCTCGTCACCGGCACCGAAGCGACCGTCGCGCAGGGCACCCCGGAAAAACACGTGCACCTGCCGGGCCTGCACGACGTCGACCACGACGAACATCGTCCCGAGTTCGACCGTGGCCTCGGCTTCTTCCCAGGTCTCGCGGATCGCCGCCTCGCCGAGGGTCTCGCCGATCTCCATGAACCCGGCTGGCACCGTCCAGTAGCCGTGCCGCGGCTCGATCGCGCGGCGGCAGAGCAGGATCATCCCCTGGAATTCGGGTACACAGCCGACGACGAGCCGCGGGTTCTCGTAGTGCACCTGCCCGCAGGCGCGGCACACGTACCGCGGCCGGTTGTCGCCCGGCGGGACTTCGTGGGTGACGGGTTGGCCGCAGCGGCTGCAGAAGTTCATGACTTGCTGGTCCAGCTCCTGCGGCCATTGTAATGAACCGCCCCGTCGGCCGGCGGGGCTGGTGCCGGGAGAGGGAATCGAACCCACACGGTGTCACCACCAGCGGATTTTGAGTCCGCCGCGTCTACCAGTTCCGCCATCCCGGCGCGGGTGGGGCGTCAGGATACACGCTGCCCCCCGGGGAGCGCCACGCGTGCAGGCGCGTACAATCCGCGCCCGTGGAACCGGCCGAGTTCGATTACGACCTGCCCGAGGAACTGATCGCGCAGCAACCGCTCGCCGAGCGCAGTGCGAGCCGCCTGCTGGTGCTCGGTCCGGGTGCGGCGCTGGCTGACCGGCAGGTGCGCGATCTCGACCGGCTGCTCGCCCCGGGTGACCTGCTGGTCGTCAACGAGTCGCGTGTCATCCCGGCGCGTGTGCACGGCCGCAAGGCGAGCGGCGGGCGGATCGAGATGCTCGTCGAGCGCCTGCTCGGCGAGTGCGAGGCGCTGGTGCAGCTGCGCGCGAGCCATGCGCCGCAACCAGGCGCCATGCTCGATTTCGGTGTCGGTCACGCCGTCGAGGTCATCGAGCGACGCGGCCCGTTCTACCGGCTGCGCTTCGCGGGCCCGGTCGTGGATCTGCTCGATGCGCTCGGCCACATGCCGCTGCCGCCCTACATCCGTCGCGCGGACGCCCCGGCCGACCGCGAGCGCTACCAGACGCTGTTTGCGCGCGAGCCGGGTTCGGTCGCCGCACCCACGGCAGGCCTGCATTTCGATGCGCCGCTCGTGGCGCGCCTGCGCGAACGCGGTGTGACGCTCGCCCGCCTCACGCTGCACGTGGGCGCCGGCACGTTCGCGCCGCTGCGCGAGGCACAGGTCGCCAGCGGCCGCCTGCATCCTGAACGGGTCGAAGTCGGCGCGGCGTGTGTCGCCGCGATTGCAGCGACGCACGCCGCCGGTGGCCGCGTGGTCGCAGTCGGCACGACGGTGATGCGTGCGCTGGAGAGCGCCGCTGCCGGCGGCGCGCTCGCGCCGTTTGCGGGCGAGACCGAGCTGTTCATCCGCCCGGGTTACCGGTTCCGGGTCGCCGATGCGCTGCTCACCAATTTCCACCTGCCGCGCTCCTCGCTGCTGATGCTGGTGTGCGCTTTCGGCGGCAGCGCTCGCGTGCTTGCCGCCTATCGCCACGCCGTGGCGCGTGGCTACCGCTTCTTCAGCTATGGTGACGCGATGTTCCTGTCCCGGGAGGCGGCAACCGCACCGGCGGGCGCCACGCCATGACCAGTGGCTTTGGTTTCGAGGTGACGGCGCGCGACGGTCCCGCCCGCTGTGGACGCCTCGCGTTTGCCCGCGGCGTGATCGAGACACCTGTCTTCATGCCGGTCGGCACCTACGGCACGGTCAAGGCGATGACGCCCGAGGACCTCGTGACGCTCGGTGCCGGCATCGTCCTCGGCAACACCTTTCACCTGATGCTGCGCCCGGGCAGCGCACTGATCGGGAGGCTCGGCGGCCTGCATCGCTTCATGCATTGGGAGCGGCCCATCCTCACCGACTCCGGCGGCTTCCAGGTATTCAGCCTCGGTGCCCGCGCGAAGATCCGCGAGGAGGGCGTCGAGTTCAACTCGCCGGTCGACGGCGACCGCATCTTCCTCACGCCAGCGCGCTCGATGCAGGTGCAGGCCGAGCTCGGCAGTGACATCCACATGATCTTCGACGACTGCACGCCCTGGCCGGCGACCGAGGCCGTGGCGCGCGCCTCGATGGAGCGGTCGCTGCGCTGGGCGCGTGCCAGCCGGGAAGCCTTCGCTGGCGGCGGCGGACACGAGGCGGGCCACGCCGTGTTCGGCATCGTCCAGGGCGGCATGTACCCGGCGCTGCGCGCGGCCTCGCTCGCCGGCCTGCTGCCACTCGGCTTCGATGGCCTGGCCATCGGTGGGCTCTCGGTCGGCGAGCCCGAAGCCGAGCGCCTGGCGGTGCTAGAGGCCCTGCTGCCGCAGATGCCGCCCGGGCAGCCGCGCTACCTGATGGGGGTGGGCACCCCGGCGGACATCGTCGCGGCCGTGTGCCGGGGGATCGACATGTTCGACTGCGTGATGCCGACCCGCAACGCGCGCAACGGGCACCTGTTCACCGAGCATGGCGTGGTGCGCATCCGCAACGCCGCCTACCGCGATGACCCGCGCCCGCTGCAGGAGGGCTGCGGGTGCTACACCTGCCGGCATTACAGCCGCGCCTACCTGCGCCACCTCGACGCCTGCGGGGAAATCCTCGGCTGCCGGCTGAACACCATCCACAACCTGCACTTCTACCTGCAGCTGATGGCGCGGCTGCGTACCGCCATCGCCGCCGGGAACCTGGCCGGGTTTGCCCGGGAATTCCTCGCGCGGCAGGCCGGGCAGGCGGGATCTGCCGGCGAATCAACTGTGTAATAATACGCCGCCTTTTTTGCCGGACTACCCGAGGACACCATGGGCCTGTTCATCCAAGACGCCTTTGCACAGGGCGCCGGACCCCCGGCTGACCCGCTGATGTCGATGCTGCCGCTGGTGCTGGTTTTCGTCGTCTTCTATTTCTTCCTGATCCGTCCGCAGAGCAAGCGGCAGAAGGAACACAAGGAAATGGTCGCCAAGCTTGCCGTCGGCGACGAGGTGGTCACCGCCGGTGGCGTGCTCGGCAAGGTCACCGAGATCGGCGAGCAATTCATCGGGGTGGAGATAGCCGACGGGGTGCGCATCAAGGTCCAGCGCCACACCATCGGCACGGTGCTGCCCAAGGGCACTCTCAAGAGCGCCTGACGGGTCCGCATGAATCGCAACTCCTGGTGGAAGGACGCGCTGGTAGCGCTGGTGATGGTCACGGCCCTGCTCGTGGCCCTGCCGAACCTGTTCGGCGAGGATCCGGCGCTGCAGGTCTCGGTCAAGGAAGGCGGCAAGCTCGGCGACGGGCAGTTGCAGGAGGTGCGCCGCACGCTGGAGACAGCCGGTCTCGGCTTCACTTCAGCCGACGCGGATGACGGCCGGCTGATGCTGCGCTTCGATTCGGTCGACACGCAGCTGAAGGCCGCCGACAAGGCCCGCGAGGTTCTCGGCCAGGCCTACGTCGTGGCACTGACCCTGGCGCCGCGCATGCCGGGCTGGCTGTCTGCCCTCGGCCTCAAGCCCATGAGCCTCGGGCTGGACCTGCGCGGTGGCGTGCACTTCCTGTTCCAGGTGGACATGGACAAGGCGATCGCCCAGCGCCTCGATCGCTACGCCGCCGACTTCAGCAAGGTGCTGCGCGATGCCCGCATCCGCCGCAACGTGCGGGTCGAGGGCAGGGCGGTGCGCATCGAGCTCGCCGATGTGGCCGATGGCGACGAAGCCGAGAAGCTGATCCGCGACGTCGATCCGAACCTCGACATCCGGCGCGACGACGCGGCGACGGGCGTGACCTTCACGGCCCGCATGACCGAGCGGCTCATCATCGAGCGGCAGAACTTTGCCATCGAGCAGAACACGGTGACGCTGCGCAACCGTGTCAACGAGCTCGGTGTATCGGAGCCCGTGGTGCAGCGCCAGGGCGTCGACCGGATCGTCGTGCAGCTGCCGGGCGTGCAGGATCCAGGACAGGCCGAGCGCGTGCTCGGGGCCACGGCGACGCTCGAATTCCGCCTGGTGTGTGCCGGCGAGAATCCGCTCGATGCCGCCCAGCGCGGCCGTGCCCCGGTCGGCTGCGAACTGTTCAAGGACCGCGTCGGTGCGCCGGTATTGCTGAACCGGCGCACGATCGTCACCGGCGACCAGCTCGTCGATGCCTCGCAGACGTTTGCCGAGGGCATGCCGGCGGTATCCGTGCGGCTCGACGCCAAGGGCGGCCGCGACATGCTCGAGGCGACCAAGGCCAACCTCAACAAGCCGATGGCCGTGGTCTTCGTCGAGCAGAAGCGCGAGCGGGTCGAGCGCGACGGACAGATGGTCGACGTCGCCCGCGAGGAAAAGGAAGTCATCAACATTGCCACCATCCGTGGCGTGTTCTCCAACAACTTCCAGGTCACCGGCCTGGAGGTCAACGAGGCGCGCGATCTCGCGCTGCTGCTGCGCGCCGGCTCGCTTGCCGCACCGATCTACAAGGTAGAGGAACGCACCATCGGCCCGAGCCTCGGCCAGGACAACATCGACAAGGGCCTGCGTGCGCTGCTGCTCGGCCTGGCGCTGGTGGTCGTGTTCATGGGCGTCTACTACAAGGCCTTCGGCTTGGTGGCCGACGTGGCGCTGGTCGCCAACCTGGTGCTGCTGGTGGCGCTGCTGTCGCTGCTGCAGGCGTCGCTGACGCTGCCCGGCATCGCCGGCATCGTGCTCACGCTCGGCATGGCCGTGGACGCCAACGTGCTCATCAACGAGCGCGTGCGCGAGGAACTGCGCAACGGCAACTCGCCGCAGGCGAGCATCCATGCCGGCTACGAGAAGGCCTTCGCGACCATCGCCGACTCCAACATCACCACGCTGATCGCCGGCCTCGTGCTGTTTGCCTTCGGCACCGGGCCGATCAAGGGCTTCGCGGTGGTGCTGTGCCTCGGTATCCTGACCTCGATGTTCACCGCGGTGGTGGTGAGCCGCACGCTCGTCAACGCCATCTGGGGCGGCCGCAAGCTCAGCGGCATCCCGGTCTGAGGACGCACCATGGAGCTGTTCCCGAAACTGACCAAGTTCCGCTTCATGAGTCATGCCCGTCTGGTGAGCGGCACGTCGCTTGCGCTGACGCTGGTCTGCCTCGGCTTCATCCTGTTCCGTGGCCTGAACTTCGGCATCGACTTCACTGGCGGTGTGCTGCTCGAAGTCGGTTACCCGCAGGCTGCCGACCTGGTCGCGATCCGCGGGCAACTCGCCGGTGCCGGCTATGCGGATGCGCAGGTGCAGAATTTCGGCAGCGCGCGTGATGTCATGATCCGGCTGCCGCCCGTGGCGGAGACGGCCGGCGGCGATGCCGGTGGCAAGCTCGGCGCAGCGGTCCTCGCGGCGCTGCGCCAGTCGGATGCCGCGGTGGCGCTGCGGCGCGTGGAATTCGTCGGTCCGCAGGTCGGCGAGGACCTGACGGCACAGGGTACGCTCTCGGTGCTGGCCGCGCTCGCGCTGATCCTGGTCTATGTGCTGTTCCGCTTCCAGTGGAAGTTCGCGATCGGGGCGGTGGCCTCGACCTTCCACGATGCCGTGGTCACGGTCGGCATCTTCTCGATTTTCTGGATTCCGTTCGACCTGTCGGTGGTGGCCGCCGTGCTGGCCCTGGTCGGCTACTCGCTGAACGACACCGTGGTGGTGTTCGATCGCATCCGCGATGACTTCCGCACCGCGCGTGGCGGCACGGCGGTGGATTACATCGATCACGCCATCAACGTGACCCTGAGCCGCACGGTGATCACCAGTGTCGTGACGCTGCTGGTGGTGATCGCGCTGCTCATCTTCGGCGGCGAGACCCTGCACGGGTTCTCGCTGGCCCTGGCGATCGGCATTGTCCTCGGCACGTATTCATCGATATTCGTGGCGACCGCGATCGCGTACTTCCTCGACGTGAAGCCGGTCGACCTCGCCCCACCGAAGAAGTCCGGTCCGGTCGACGAGATGCCCTGAGCGGGCGGCGCTACAGGTGCGGTGCGAGGAGCGCGCGCAGCGCCTCGTACACCTTCGGTGAGCCGGCCACCACGTTGCCGGTCTCGAGCACGTCCGGCCCCGGCGTGAGGCTTGCCACCAGTCCGCCGGCTTCACGGATCATCAGCGTGCCGGCGGCGATGTCCCAGGCCTGCAGGCCGAATTCCCAGAAGCCGTCGAGGCGTCCAGCGGCGACGTAGCAGAGGTCGAGGGCGGCGGAGCCCGGGCGGCGCACGCCGGCGGTCTGCTCCATCACGGCGCGCAGCATGGCGAGGTAGCGGTCGAGCCACTCGTCGTTGCACCGGTACGGAAAACCGGTGCCGATCAGTGCGCCGTCGAGCCCCGGCCGGCTGCCGACGCGGATGCGCCGCCCGTCGAGCTGGGCGCCGGCACCGCGCATCGCCGTGAACAGCTCCTGCCGGCACGGGTCGTAGACCACGCCGATTTCGAGCTGGTCGCGGACCCTGAGCGCGATCGACACCGAGAACACCGGGAAGCCGTGCAGGAAATTGGTGGTGCCGTCGAGCGGATCGACGATCCACACGAACTCGTCGCCGGGGTGCACACCGCTCTCCTCGGCGAGAAAGCCGTGGTGCGGGTAGCGCTCGCGGATGCTGGCGATGATCGCCGCCTCGGCAGCGTGGTCGACCTGGGTGACGAACTCGTTGCGTGCCTTGCTGCGCACGTCGAGGTCGGCGACGCGGCTGAGATAGCGCAGGGCGGTATCGCCGCCCTTGCGTGCCGCCTTGACGGCCGTGTTCAGTAGAGCCTGCATGGTGCGTGTGCCGTTCGCGCGGGTGGCGGGGAGGGGCGCCATTCTAAGGCGCAGGCTGGCGGCCGGCCACGGCTGCGCGCGCCGCCCGGTGCCGGCGCGGGGCTAGAATACGCGGCCACGGTGCCGCCACGGCCAGACCCGATGAATCCTGCCGCCATCCGCTTCGTGCTGTTCGAACCGACCCACCCCGGCAATGTCGGTGCGGCGGCGCGGGCGCTCAAGACCATGGGCTTCGAGCGCCTCGCGCTGGTCAATCCCGTCTCTCACGCCGATGAGGCCGCCCGCGCCCGCGCTTCCGGCGCGCTCGACGTACTCGAGGCCGCCAGCGTGCACACGAGCCTGCCTGAGGCGGTCGCCGGCTGCGGTCTGGTGATCGGTGCGAGTGCCCGGCATCGCCGGCTCGGCATCGCCGAACTCGATCCGCGCGACTGCGCGCGCGAGGCGCTCGCGGCGAGCGCCGGGGGCCCGGTCGCCATCGTGTTCGGGCCCGAGCGTTCCGGGCTCAGCAACGCCGAACTCGACCTCTGCCACGCCCTGGTCTACATCCCGGCCAATCCGGCCTACAGCTCGCTGAATCTCGCCGCAGCGGTGCAGCTCATCGCCTGGGAGCTGCGTGCGGCGCAGGGACCAGCACTCGACACGCCGCCGCCCGAGGCGCCGCCGGCGACGATCGAGGACATGGAGCTGTTCTACGAGCATCTGCAGCGGGTCCTGCTCGCCAGCGGCTTTCTCGATCCCGGCAATCCGCGCAACCTGATGCGGCGCCTGCGCCGGCTGTTCAACCGGGCGCGGCTCGACCGCAACGAGCTCAATATCCTGCGCGGCATTCTCGCGGCGCTGGCTCCGGGCTCCGGCGCCCGCGCCTGGGACGGCGATGGACCGGCAGCACCGCCGGGTGCCGGCGGCGCTACGGTGAGCGGGGGCGGGTCCTCGTGACGCTCTACTTCGATCACGCCGCCTCCACACCGGTCGACCCCGCCGTGGCCGCGGCCATGGCTGCTGCACTCGCTGACCCCACACTGCAGGCCAACCCGGCTGCGGGTCATGCTCCGGGCCGCGCCGCGCATGCCGAGGTCGAGACGGCGCGCGGGCGGGTTGCCGCGTTGATCGGTGCGCGGCCGGCGGAGATCGTGTGGACCTCGGGTGCCACCGAGGCGAACAATCTCGCGCTGCTCGGTGCGGCGCGCTTTCGTGCGAGCCGCGGCCGGCACCTGGTGGTGAGCCCGGTGGAGCATGCCTCGGTGCTCGGCGCCTGCCGCCAACTCGAGCGCGAGGGCTTCACGCTCACCTGGCTCGATCCGGACCGTGACGGGCTGATCGACCCCGCCCAGGTGGCCGCGGCGCTGCGCACCGATACCACGCTGGTGGCGGTGATGGCCGTGAACAACGAGACCGGCGTGGTGCAGGACGTGGCGGCCATCGGCGCCATCTGCCGGGCGCGCGGCGTGTTGCTGCACGTCGATGCGGTGCAGGCAGCCGGACGCGAACCGCTCGACGTGGTCGCCCAGCAGGTGGACCTGATGTCGCTGTCGGCGCACAAGATGTACGGGCCGAAGGGCGTCGGCGTGCTCTACATCAACGGCACCACGCTGCGCCGGGTGGAGCCGCTCCTCCACGGCGGCGGGCAGGAGCGCGGGCTGCGGCCCGGTACGCTGGCCACGCACCAGCTGATCGGCATGGGACTCGCGGCCGAACTGGCGCGCACGCGCCTCGCCGCGGATCGGCACGGGCAGGCAGGCTTGCGCGATGCCCTGTGGACGGCGCTCGCGCGCGTGCCGGGCGTGCTGCTCAACGGGCACCCGCTGCGCCGCTCCTGTCACATCGTCAATGTCAGCGTCGAAGGCGTGGACGGCGAGAGCCTGCTGCTCGCGCTCGAGCCGCTGGTGGTGTCGAGCGGTGCGGCCTGCGCCTCGGCGAGCGGCGAGCCATCGCCCGTGCTGCGCCGGCTCGGCCGCAGCGATGCGCTGGCGCAGAGTTCCATCCGCTTCAGCCTCGGCCGCGGCACCACGACGGCAGAGATCGAGGCGGCCGCGGCGATCTTCGCCGCCGGTGTGGCGCACCTGCGCCGGCTCGCGCCGCCCGCGGTGGCGTGAACGTTGCGACGATGGATTATCCGGAGGCGGTCCGCCGGCTCTTTTTCCAGCCCGAGTACCTCGGTCCGCTGGTCGTCGGGTCGGGTGAGTGCCTGTGTCGCGGTGTGGCCGGCAGCGACACCGCGGGGGTGCGCGTCCTGGTCGAGGCTGCCGTGCACGGCGACCGGGTTGCCCGGCTCGCATTCCGGGCGCGGGGTTGTCCGTACCTCGTGGCCGCGTGCAGCCGCGCGATGGAGCTGCTCGCGCCGGGGCCGGTCGGCGCGCTCGCTGCCTTCGAGCCGGCGGGGCTGATGGCCGAGCTCGGCATACCGACCGAAAAACTCGGCAGCCTGCTGATTCTTCAGGATGCCTTGCGGAACTGCTTTCGGGATTGGGATACTACGCAGCCCGCCGGGGCCCGCTAGGGGCACCCAGCTGCGCCGCGGGCGGTTTCCACTGGTTGCAGTCCGGGCAGCGCTCAGTTTTTTTGCTGGTATTTCATGGAGTTGAAATGTCTATTGAGAGAACTCTCTCGATCGTGAAGCCCGATGGCGTGCAGAAGAATCTCATCGGCGAGGTCTACCGCCGCTTCGAGCAGGCCGGACTGCGCATCGTCGCCGCGCGCATGGTGCAGCTCGGCCAGGCGCAGGCGGAAGGCTTCTACGCCGTGCACCGCGAGCGCCCCTTCTACAAGGACCTGGTGCGCTACATGACTTCCGGACCGGTGGTCGTGCAGGTGCTCGAAGGCGAGAACGCCATCGAGCGCAACCGCGAGATCATGGGAGCGACCGACCCGAAGAAGGCGGCGAAGGGCACGATCCGGGCAGATTTCGCCACCAGCATCGAGGAGAACGTCGTGCACGGCTCCGACGGCCCGGACACCGCGAAGCAGGAGATCGCTTTCTTCTTCAGCCAGAGCGACCTCTGTCCGCGCACGCGCTGAGACGCCGTGACCGATCCGGACGTCAACCTGCTCGGCCTGCCACGGCGCGACCTCGAGGCGTTTTTCGTCGGCGTGGGTGAGAAGCCCTATCGCGCGCGCCAGCTGATGAAATGGCTCTATGGCCGTGGCGTGCTCGACCCGGCGCAGATGACGGACCTCGGCGCCGACCTGCGCCGCGAGCTTACCGCGCGTGCGCCGGTCAGGTTGCCGGAGATCCTCGCGGCGCAGGAGTCAGCCGACGGCACCGTGAAGTGGCGCCTTGAGGCGGGTGGCGGGCAGGCCATCGAGACCGTGTTCATCCCGGAACCCGGGCGCGGCACGCTGTGCGTGTCCTCGCAGGTCGGCTGCGCCATGGATTGCAGTTTCTGCGCCACGGGCCGCCAGGGTTTCAACCGCAATCTCGCCGCGGCCGACATCATCGGGCAGGTGGCCCTGGCGCGGCGCGAGCTCGGCGACCCGCAAGGCCGCTCGCCGGTGACCAACGTCGTGTTCATGGGCATGGGCGAGCCGCTCGCCAACTTCCGCGCGGTCGTGCAGGCCTGCGAAGTGCTGGTCGACGACCTTGCCTACAAGCTCTCGCGCCGGCGGGTGACCATCAGCACCTCGGGCCTGGTGCCGCAGATCCGCAATCTTGCCGAAGTGGCGCGCGTGGCCCTCGCCGTGTCGCTGCACGCACCGGACGACGAGCTGCGCAGCGAGCTGGTGCCGATCAACCGCCGCCATCCGATCGCCGAGCTGCTCGAGGCCTGCTGGGACTATGTCGACGCCACCAACACGCGCGAGATCACCTTCGAATACGTGCTGCTCGATGGCGTGAACGACAGCCCTGCCCAGGCGCGTCGCCTCGCCGGACTGCTCGCCCGCCGACCTGCGAAGGTGAACCTGATTCCCTTCAACCCGTTTCCCGGCACCAGCTACCGGCGCTCGGCGCCGGAAGCGGTGGAGGAATTCCGCCGCATCCTGGCCGGCGCCGACATCGTCACGGTGACCCGGCGCACGCGCGGTGACGACATCGCCGCCGCCTGTGGCCAGCTCGCCGGGCGCGTGGACAATCGCGTGCGCGTGCCGCTCGGCAGCCGCCAGCAGGAGACGACATGGTCATGACGGGCGTGCAGCGTGGGGTCTGGCTGCTGGTGGCGCTCGCCGCTGCCGGCTGCGTTTCGAGCTCCAGCCGGCCGCCGGCGCCGACCTCGAAGAAGGAGGCGGCGGAGTACAACATGCAGCTCGGCGTGGGCTACCTGCGCAAGGGCGAACTGAAGACAGCGCAGGCCAAGCTCGAGAAGGCCATCGCCGACGACAGTTCCCTGACTCCGGCGCACGTGGCGCTCGGCGTGGTGCTGGAGCGGCTCGGTGACATGCCCGGCGCGGAGAAGAGCTACCGACGCGCAGCCAGTCTCGAGCCGGCGAACCCCGACACGCTGAATGCGCTCGCCGCGTTCCTCTGCTCCCAGCGCCAGCAGCCGGCCGAGGCGCTGCGCCTGTTCGACAAGGCCATCGCCGTGCCGCTGTCGCAGGCCAACACCAATCGCGCCATGCTCAATGCCAATGCCGGCGTCTGCGCCCGACGCGTGGATCTCGCCCGTGCCGAGGGCTATCTGCGGGCTGCCCTCGCCATCGACCCGGGCTACCGGGATGCACTGCTGCAGCTCGCCGACGTGACCTTCCAGCGCAACAACTTCCTGCAGTCGCGCGCGTTCCTCGAGCGTTACCTCGCCGGCGCCACCGCGACGCCCGATGCGCTGTGGCTCGGCGTGCGCGTCGAGCAGGCGCTCGGCGGCTCGGCTGCAGCCGGGCGCTACGCTGCACAGTTGAAGCGCGACTTTCCGACCTCCGAGCAGACGCGCCAGTTGCTCGAGAGCGAGCGCCATGGCGGATAGCGACGCACAGGCGGGCGCAGCACTGGTGCAGGCCCCCGGGCTTGGCCTCGGCGAACGGCTGCGTTCGGCGCGCAAGGCGCGTGCGCTTTCCGTCGCGAAGATCGCCGAAGAACTGCGGCTCGAGGAGCCGATCGTGATCGCTCTCGAGGAGGACCGCTTCGAGGCCGTCGGCGCCCCGGTGTTCGTGCGTGGCCATCTCAGGCGCTACGCGGCCGTCGTGGGCCTGAGCGCCGAGTCGGTGCTGGAGGCCTATCGCGCCGCCGTGCCGGGCAGTGACGCCCCGCCACTGCTCGCGCAGCCGCGCAACCGCCCGGAGGCCCTGCCCAGCGGGTCGTGGTTGTGGTGGGCGATCGGTGGGGCAGCGCTCGTGGCGCTCGTCCTCGTCCTCGGTTCCGGTGGCGACGACCAGGTGGCAGAACCGGCTGACGGGATGGTGGCGACCGAACCGTCAGGCCTGTCGCCCGACACGGCGTCGCAGGACATGGCACCCGCAGCGTCACCGGTGCCGCCGGCACCAACCGGGTCTGCCCCGTCCGCAGCGACCGAAGCCGCGGCGCCGACCCCCGCCGCGCCAGCGCCGGCCGCGGCGCCACCGGTCGACTGAGCCGATGAGCGCCCAGCTGCAGGCCATCCGCGGCATGAGCGACATCCTGCCGGAGGATGCCGTCGTCTGGCAGCACATCGAAGTCACGTTGCGCGACGTGCTTGGCGCCTACGGCTACCGCGAGATCCGGGTTCCGCTGCTCGAACGCACGGAACTCTTCCAGCGCTCCATCGGCGAGGTCACCGACATCGTCGAGAAGGAGATGTACACCTTCGATGACCGCAATGGGGTGAGTCTCACCCTGCGCCCGGAAGCCACAGCCGGCATCGTGCGCGCTGCCATCGAGAATGGCCTGCTGCGCAACCAGCGTCACCGTCTGTGGTCGACCGGGGCGATGTTCCGCTACGAGAAGCCGCAGAAGGGTCGCTACCGTCAGTTCCACCAGTTCGACATCGAGGCGCTCGGCTTCCAGGGTCCCGACGTCGACGCCGAACTCATCGTCATGCTGGCGCGCGCCTGGCGCGAAGTTGGGCTGCGCCACCTGGAGCTGCAGCTGAACTCCATCGGCATGCCGGAGGGCCGGGCTCGCTACCGCGAGGCGCTCACCGCTTACTTCCGCGGTCACCTGGCGGCACTCGACGAGGACAGCCAGCGGCGCCTCGAGCGCAACCCGCTGCGCATCCTCGACAGCAAGAATCCGGCGATGCAGGCGCTCATCGCCGGTGCGCCCTTGATCGGCGACTACCTGGACACGGAATCGGCGGGTCACTTCGCCGCGGTCCAGGAGCTGCTCGGCGCAGCCGGCATCGCGTTTCGCGTCAACCCGCGGCTGGTGCGCGGGCTCGACTACTACAACCGCACCGTGTTCGAGTGGGTCACCGACCAGCTCGGCACCCAGGGTGCGGTGTGCGCCGGCGGCCGCTACGACGGCCTCGTCGAGCAGCTCGGCGGCAGCGCTACGCCGGCGATCGGCTGTGCGATCGGGCTGGAGCGGCTGGTCGAGCTGTACCGCGTCTGCGGCGGCTCGCCGCCCGCAGCGACGGTCGAGGTCTATGTCGTCGCGGTGGGCGAGGGCGCAACCGCGCTGGCGCTGCGTGTGGCCGAACAGCTGCGCGACGCCCGACCGGGCGTCGCGGTCGAGATGAACTGCGGCGGCGGCGGCTTCAAGGCCCAGCTGCGCCGGGCCGACGCGAGCGGTGCCACGGTGGCGCTCGTCATCGGCGAGGACGAGGTCGCAGCCGGCACGGTCGGCATCAAGCCATTGCGCAGCGACGTCGCTCAGGTCAATGTGGCCGTCGCCGGGGTGGTGCCAGCCGTGGCGCCCTACCTGCGCCGCCAGTGAGGATTCCCAGGAAACCGGGTGAGATGAAGTGGACGACAACCTGACTGATCAACAACGGGCCGAGCAGGTGCGTGGCTGGTTCGGCGCCAATTTCTGGTTCCTGCTCGCCGGCCTGGTGCTGGGGCTCGGGGCCCTGTTCGGCTGGCGGCAGTGGACCGCAGAGCGCACCCAGAATGCCGAACAGGCCTCGGCGCTCTACGAGGAGATGCTCACGGCCATCCGGATCGGACGCTCCGTGCGCGCCGAGGAGATCGCTGGCGAACTCGAGCGCGACTACACCGCGACCCCCTACCTGGACCAGGCCCGCCTGGCGATGGCCCGCCTGAAGCTGGACAGCAGTCTCCCCGAAGAAGCCGCCCGCTACCTCGAGCAGGTGGTGGACGGTCGGGCGAGTGCGGAGCTGCGCGACATCGCGCGGCTGCGCCTCGCCCGGGTGCTGATCCAGATGGAAAAGTACGAGGAGGCCATCAAGCAGCTGGCGCCTCCGCAGGACTCGGCCTTCGCCTCCCGCTACCACGAGGTGCGCGGCGACGCCTACTACGCCATGGGCCGCAGGGACGACGCCCGCAGCGAGTACCAGGCTGCCCTCGAGCAGGTCGCCGAGAGCCCGATCGACCCGGCGCTCCTGCAGGCGAAGCTCGACGAAGTCGGGGGCGCTGCCGCGCCGGCGACGACCGCAGCGACGGCGCCCTGAACCGATGCTGCGCCGATCCACCTGGCTCCTGCTCGCGCTGGCAGCAGCGCTGCCCGGCTGCAGCTGGTTTGGCAGCGACGACGAAAAGGACGCGGGCGCTCCGGCCGAGCTCGTCGACTTCGAGCCGACGCTGCGCATCCGCAAGGCCTGGCGCTCCGGTGTCGGCGACGGCAACGAGGTCCTGCGCCTCGCCCTGACGCCGGCGAGCGACGGCACCCGCGTCTTTGCCGCCGATCACGATGGGCGCATCGCCGCCTTCGATGCCCTGCGGGGCAAGCGCCTGTGGCGCACCGATGTCGAACTGCCGCTCGCCGGCGGACCGGGCGTGGGCAGCGGCTTCGTCGTCGCGGGCTCAAGCGACGGCTATGTCGTCGCCCTCGATGCCGTGACCGGCGAGGAGCGCTGGCGCGCCAACGTGGCGAGCGAGGTGCTGGCCGCCCCGGCCGTGGGCAGCGTGCACGCCTACGTACGCACGGTTGACGGCAAGCTCATCGCGCTCGACCTCCTCACCGGGCGCCAGGCCTGGTTCGTACAGCAGACCATGCCACGCCTGTCGGTGCGCGGCACCGGCGCGCCGGTGGTGGATCGCAATCTCGTCATCTGCGGTTTCGACAATGGCCGCGTGGCCGCCTACGCGACTGCCGACGGCTCGGTCGCCTGGGACGTGCTGGTGGAACCACCGGCCGGGCGCACGGAAGTCGAGCGGCTCGCCGATATCAATGCCACCGTCCAGGTGCTCGGCGAGGAGGTCTACGCCGTCGGCTACCAGGGCCGGCTGGCGGCGCTCGCGCGCGAGTCCGGCCAGCTCCTCTGGACCGTCGAGTTCTCGAGCTACAGCGGCCTCGGCGCCGATGCCCAGAACCTCTACGCCTCGGGTGATGCGGGCGAGATCATCGCCGTCGAGCGCGCCTCGGGGCGCGAGCTGTGGCGGCAGACACAGCTGCACGCCCGCGACCTGACCGCACCGACGGCGTTCCGCGACTCGGTGGTGGTGGGCGACTTCGAGGGCTGGGTGCATTTCTACGAGGCGGCCACCGGCACGCTGCAGGCTCGTCTGCACGTTGGCTCGGCGCGCATCACCTCCGCGCCGCTCGTGGTCAATGACCTGCTCTACGTGCTCACCGACGACGGCGACCTCGTGGCCCTGCGCGACGCCACGAAGCCGCGGGAGAAATAGCGCTGCTCCCGGTCGTCGCGCTCATCGGGCGGCCCAACGTCGGCAAGTCCACGTTGTTCAACCGCCTCACCGGTACGCGCGACGCTCTCGTGGCTGACTACCCCGGGCTGACGCGCGACCGGCTCTACGGCTTCACTGCCGGCAGCCTGGCTGCGGCACTCGTCATCGACACTGGCGGGCTGACCGAGGCGGGTGACGAGATCGCGCGCCTCATGCACCGGCAGGTCGAGCTCGCGGTCGAGGAAGCCGACGTGCTCGTCATGCTCGCCGACGGGCAGGCCGGGCTCACCCGCGAGGACCGTTACGTCGCCGCGCTCGCGCGCCGCTCCGGCAAGCCCGTGGTACTCGCGGTGAACAAGCTCGAAGGCCGTGAAGCGGCGGCTGCCGTCGCCGAATTCTGGGAACTCGGCCTCGATACGCCGCACGCGGTCTCGGCGAGCCATGGTGACGGCGTGCGCGATCTGCTCGACGCTGTGCTGGCTGTCGCCCCCGCGACGGGCAGTGGCGAACAGCCGGCCGACGACGGCGTGGCGCGTATCGCCGTGGTCGGGCGGCCGAATGTCGGCAAGTCCACGCTCATCAACCGGCTGCTCGGCGAGGAGCGGCTCGTGACGCGCGACGAGCCGGGTACCACGCGCGATGCCATCCGCGTGCCGGTCGAGGTGGACGGCGTGACCTACACGCTGGTGGACACCGCCGGCATCCGCCGCCGGGCGCGCGTCACCGAGACGATCGAGAAGTTCAGCATCGCCAAGTCGCTGCAGGCCGTCGACGAGGCCGATGCCGTGATCGTCCTGCTCGATGCGCGCGAGGGAGTCACTGAGCAGGACGCCTCGCTGATCGGCCTGGTGCTCGAACGTGGCCGGGCGCTGACCGTCGGCATCAACAAGTGGGACGGCATCGGCGACAGCCGTCGCCGCCGCTTCATGCACGGCTACGAGCTGACCCTCCCGTTCCTCGATTTTGTCGAGACGCACCCGATTTCGGCGCTCCACGGCAGCAACATCGTCGACCTCTTCAAGAGCGCTGCGCGCGCTGCGGCCGCAGCCCGCGCCGAACTGCCGACCAGTGAGCTGACGCGCGTCCTCGAGGAGGTGGTGGCCTCGCATCCGCCGCCGCTGGTGCGCCGCCACCGCATCCGGCTCACCTACGCGCACCAGGGTGGGCGCCGCCCGCCCGTCATCGTCGTGCACGGCAACCAGACCGAGTTGCTGCCCGACAGCTATCGGCGCTACCTCGTGAACTGCTTCCGCAAGGCCTTCCGCCTCACCGGCACGCCGGTCCGGCTCGAGCTGCGTACCGGGCGCAACCCCTACGCGGGTCGACGTAATGTCCTGACCAGCCGCCAGGTGCAGAAGCGCCGGCGCCTGCGCGCGCACGTGCGCCGCTGAGCCTCATAACGATATAACCACGTGCCCGTCACCCCTTGCGCGGGGGTCGCCGATAATTCACCCAGCAAGGCTCCGGAAGGACCCCCGGCGGTGAGCGGCGCACGACAGTTCTGCGAGATCCCAGGCAGCTTCGAGATGCGCCGCGGCGGCGTGCTCGAGCGGCCGGTCATCGCCTACGAGACCTGGGGTCGGCTCAATGCAAGGCGTGACAACGCGGTGCTCATCTTCACCGGGATGTCGCCCTCCGCCCACGCCAGTTCCTCGCCGGCCGACCCGACGCCCGGCTGGTGGGAAGAGATCGTCGGGCCGTCGCGGCCAATCGACACGCGCCGCTGGTTCGTGATCTGTGTGAACTCGCTCGGCAGCTGCTTCGGTTCCACCGGACCCGCCTCGATCGACCCGCGCAGCGGTGAGCCCTACCGGCTCGATTTCCCGGAACTCACGCTCGAGGATGTCGCCACGGCCGGGCGGCATGTGCTCGGGCACCTCGGCATCGACGTACTGCACACGCTGGTCGGACCGTCGATGGGCGGCATGACCGCGCTCGGCTTCGCGGCGATGTTCCCGGGCATGGCGCGCCGCCTGCTGCTGATCTCCTGCGGCGCGCACACGCTGCCGTTTTCGATCGCGCTGCGCTCGCTGCAGCGGGAGATGATCCGCCGCGACCCGGCCTGGCAGGACGGGCACTACGCACCCGGCGCAGGCCCGATCAGTGGCATGCGTCTGGCGCGCAAGGTCGGCATGATCACCTACCGCTCGGCGCAGGAGTGGGAGCAGCGCTTCGGCCGCGAGCCCATTCCCGGGGAGCGGCGCAGCGATGATGCCCTTGCCCCGGACTTCGAGATCGAGAGCTATCTGGAAGCGCACGCCCGCAAGTTCACCGGGCAGTTCGATCCGAACTGCTATCTCTACCTGTCACGCGCGAGCGATCTGTTCGACCTTGCCGCGCACGGTGGCTCGCTCGCGGCCGGATTCGCGCGTATCCGCGTCGAGCGTGCCCTAGTCATCGGCGTGGCCACCGATATCCTGTTCCCGATCCACCAGCAGCGCGAACTCGCCGCCGGGCTGCGTGCCGGCGGCGGCGAGGTGACGCTCGCGGAGTTGCCCTCGATCCAGGGTCACGACTCCTTCCTCGTCGACATGGAGCGCTTCCGGCCGGTGATCCGGCGCTTCTTCGCGGAGGAGGAGGCGGTGTCCGATCGCGGGTATCCTGACCGGGCGGCGGCACTGCCGCCGGCGGTGGTGGGATAGGGGCAGACATCGATCACGCGGCGGGCTGCCAACGGCGTTAGTCTCTGCGGCAGATCAGCCGGTCGGTGGAGGTGCGTCATGGAGATTCGCAAAGCGGTGCTCGGCATGGGCGCTCTGGCCTGCCTCGTCGTCGCGGGCTGCGCCTCTGGGCCGCCACTCACGGCGGAGCAACTGGCTCAACTCGAAACCGAGCGCGTCGAACGCGAGGCAGCCAGGGCGCGCGAACGCGCCGAGGAAGAGGCCGCGCTGGAGCGCCGTCGCGCCGACTTCGAAGCCCGCGTCGAACGTCATCGTTCCGTCGCTGTGAATGAGCCGCGGCGCCCCCTGGACCCCTCATATGCGGTTGCCTACTGCGATGCGGCCGGCCTCGACGACAGCACGACCAGCATGGTCCTGCCTGAGTTCATCGGCATCGCCGGGGGTGGCGTCGTTTGCGAGAACACGGCAGCCGGTCAGGCCATCATTGCGTGGCGGGAGTGGTATTGCCGGAGTCCCGACACCCCGCCCGTCCAGATCCGGGACTGCGTCGTGTCGTTGTGGGGCGACGGCACCGGGCCTACCTACGGATTCGAGGTCACCAGGAACGTCGGCATACAGATCGACGAGCGCGGTTACTTCACCGCGATGGTGTCCCGCTGGCAGCCGGCAGCACGCTGAGCGTAGCCCGCAGGCAGGCCGTCCGGCATGGTCTTCCAAGGGGCTCGGACGACCAGTAACGCGCCGCGACTGCGACCTCGATCGCAGGTATCCTGATCGTGCGGCGACACTGCCGCCGGCGGTGGGGGGATCAGGATGAACATCGACCACACGGCCCTGTACGCGGGCCTGCTCGGGCTGCTGCTGGTGGCGCTGAGCTACCGCGTCGCGCAGCGACGCATCAGGTTCCGCGTCGGGGTCGGCGCCGGCGACCAGCCGGAGCTCGAGCGCGCGATCCGCGTGCAGGCGAACTTCACCGAGTACGTTCCCCTGGCGCTGATCCTCCTCGCACTCTACGAGGCGGGCGGTGCGCCGGGCTGGGCGCTGCATGGCGCCGGCACGGTGCTGGTGGTGTCGCGGCTGCTGCATGCCGTGGGGCTCACGCGCAGTGCCGGGCGTTCGGCGCCGCGGTTCATCGGCGTCGTCGGCACCTGGCTCGTGATCATCGCGCTCTCGCTCGCCAACATCGGCCAGGCGCTCGCCTGAGTGGCAGTCATGGACCCGCTGATGCATCCGGTGCCGGACCATCGGCAGCGCGGCGCAGGCGCGCCCAGGCAGCGGTGAACTCGACTCCGTAGAGCAGCAGCGCCGCCTGCACGTAGACCCACAGCAGGAAGGCGACGACGGCGGCGATCGAGCCGTGCACGCTGAAGCGGCCGAGGTCGCCGAGGAAGCGGCCGAAGAGCGCGAACGGCTGTGCCGCTACGATGCCCGGCCCGCGGCGGCTGAAGGCATCTTTCGTATCGAGATCGAGCGCTGTGAGCGCTATGCGGCCGGGTGAAGAAATTCTAATGGCAGCGACCTGTCATGCTGTTCCCAGGTGCGCCTGAACGAAGTGGCTGCGTAGCTCAATCAGCGGCCATGCGCGACGCCTGGCTTTGACACACCGGCGAACGTTCTTCATGCTCGCGTTGCATCGACCGGTCGAGAGTGCCGGCCTTTGATTGCCCTATCCGCCGGGACCAAGTCCAAGTGTTCGAAATGGCGAGCGAAGTCAGGACGCTGCTGGAGCCGATGGTGCCCTCGGGGCACACGAACAGGACCAAATTCTGGGACCAAATCGCTGTCTCGCTTCTCGAGGCAAGCCTCGTCGAGATGACCATCCCCGGCAAGCCCCGGAGCCGAAACCCGCGATACCGCGCCACCGAGACAGGCCGGGGCCGGGTGCGAGGCGGGTTGTGACGAGTGACTCACCCTTGGCCGACCCGAACCGCGTCATCGCGTCGCTGGCGCGCGATCAGGTCAACCTCGACCTGAAGACGGTCGACCTCTGCTTCCTCGCGGGCCTCTACCTGCGTGCCGACAAGGCGGCGCTCGCCTCCTTCGAGGAGGATGTGCTCATCGACCTATTCGAGCAGGTCTGCGACGTGGTCGACCCCGGCGCCGAGAACCCGCGCAAGCGGGCGACCCACGCGATCCAACGACTGCGCGAGCAGCGCATGCTCGCGCGCGTCGACGGCGCCGGCATCGTGCGCGCCGGCGAGTACGCCCTGACGCGGCTCGCCGCTGCGGTGGTCGAGTATTTCCTCGCCGACGAGGCGTTGACGCGTGAGAGCCTGACGCTCCTCACTGGGACTCTGCGCGCACAGCTCGCAGAGGTCCTGGCAGCAGCGAAGAAGGCGGACGGCGAAGAGGCCTGGCGCACGAAGGTCGTGGTACCGCTGCGCGTGACCGTGGCCGACCTCGTAGCGGGCATCGAGCGCCGCCAGCGAGGTCTCGATGCGCAGCAGGAGGAGGTGCAGGCCGAGATCGCCAAGCTGCTCTCGGCCGACTGGTTCAGCGCCGTCGACCGCTGCCAGTCGCTCCTCGACGCGACGACGAGCACGCTGCGCGAGCTGAACGAGATCCTCCTCCGCGACACGCACCACTTCGTCGCGCTCCTGCAGGAGATCCAGGCGCTCGCCACGGCTGCGGAGAACGTCGACGCCGAGGCGACGGTCCAGCGCGTCATCGAGCACGTCGACCGCATCGCGGCCTGGGGCGGCGCGCGGCAGCGGGCGTGGTCCGAGTACTACCAGTACGTCCACCGCTACCTGCGCGATGTTGTGCGGCTCGACCCCGACCGCGCCCTGAGCCAGCGCCTGCGCGACCAGCTCGCGGGCTGGCCACGACGCCCGTTCCACCTCGTCACGGCGCATGCGCCGTCGATCCGCCTCTTGCGCGCGCTCGAGGCGCGCGTCGAGCGGCCTCCGGTGGCCCGGCCCCGCGCCGAGCGCGAGGCCGATCCCGAGTGGGTGGACCCGGAGAACGTCCTCGCCGACATCGACGCGCTCGTCGCGCGCGCCCTCGAGGAGGGCAAGACGACCCTCGCCGCCGTGTCCGAGCGGGTGCT
>CAYQAR010000007.1:0-39774 GCA_964415505.1 uncultured Chromatiaceae bacterium
CGACCGACGCCTACGGACTCGACGAGGCGGTGCGCGACGGCTTCCTCGTGCCGCCCAAGGCCGTCTCGGTACCGCTGAAGTTCCAGCGCGAGGGAATCAAGTACGACGAGCTGTCAGAAGACGACAAGGATCAATGGGACGCGCTGGAGTGGGACGAGGATGGCACCGCCCCCAATCGCGTGGAGGCCGAGGCGGTCAACAAGTGGCTATTCAACAAGGACACGGTGGACAAGGTCCTGGAACATCTCATGACGCGGGGTCTGACGGTGGCCGGCGGCGATCGGCTCGGCAAGACCATCCTGTTCGCCAAGAACCAGCACCACGCCGATTTCATCGCGGAGCGCTTCAACGCCAACTACCCCCACTACAAGGGCGAGTTCGCGCGCGTGATCACGTTCAACACCGAGTACGCGCAGAGCCTGATCGACAATTTCTCGGCCAGGGACAAAGCGCCCCACATCGCGATCTCGGTGGACATGCTCGACACCGGCATCGACATTCCCGAGGTCGTGAACCTGGTCTTCTTCAAGCTGGTGCGCTCGAAGACCAAGTTCTGGCAGATGCTCGGCCGTGGCACGCGCCTGTGCCCGGACCTGTTCGCACCGGGAAAGCACAAGGGGTTCTTCTGCGTCTTCGACTACTGCCAGAACCTGGAGTACTTCAGCCAGAACATCCCCGCCATCGAGGGCGCGCTGGGTAAGTCGCTGGGCAAGCGCCTGTTCGGCGCCCGGCTGGAGCTGATCGGCGAGCTGGACAGGAAGCTGGCCGAGATCGACGGCGAGAAGGCGCGCGAGACTCGTGCCCCGCCGCACGGGCATCCGGCATCGGATGCCGAGGTGCGCGCGCAGGTTGCAGCGCTCCTGCAACGGGAAGTGGCTAGCATGAACCTCGACAACTTCGTCGTGCGGCCGCAGCGACGCATCGTCGAGCAGTACGCCAGACCCGAGGCATGGGCTGTCCTGTTGCCTGAAGTGCTCTCGGATCTGTCGCACCAGGTCGCGGGCCTGCCGTCGGAACTCAACCCAGAGAACGAGGAGGCGAAGCGCTTCGACCTGCTGGTACTGAACCTCCAGCTCGCGATGTTGCGGTCGGAGCCGGGGTTCGCTCGCCTGCGCGATCAGGTCAAGGCGCTTGCCGGTCTGCTGGAAGAGAAGTCGGCGATTCCGATGGTGCGTGACCAGATGGCGTTGATCCAGGACGTGCAGACGGACGAGTGGTGGCAGGACGTGACCGTCCCGATGCTCGAGGCGATGCGCCGGCGCCTGCGTGATCTGATCAAGCTCATCGAGAAGCAGAAGCGCAAGCCCATCTACACCGACTTCGAGGACGAGATGGGCGGGGAGACTGCGGTCGAGCTGCCGGGCTTTGGCCACGGCACCGACTACGCGAAGTTCCGCGCCAAGGCCCGGGCCTTCCTGCGCTCGCGTCAGGACCACATTGCAATTCACAAATTGAGGATGAACAAAGCGTTGACCGCTGCCGATCTCGCTGAACTGCAACGCATGCTGGCCGAGAGCGGCGTTGGCGGTGCGGCAGACTTCCAGCGCGCTGCTGTGGAGTCGCAGGGGCTGGGGCTCTTCGTCCGCTCGCTGGTCGGCCTTGATCGCCAGGCGGCCAAGGAAGCCCTAGCCGGGTTCCTCAACGGCAAGTCGCTCGGCGCCAACCAGATCGAGTTCGTGAACCTGATCGTGAACCATCTCACCGAACACGGCGTGATGGATGCAGCGATACTCTACGAATCCCCGTTCACTGACTTGACCCCGCGCGGACCGGACGGGCTCTTCAGTTCGGCACAGGTGGATGAGCTGCTTGCTGTGATCGAACAGGTGCGCCAGACAGCCACTGCGGCATGAGCGCTGGGCACACGGGGGCGAGCCGGGCACTTCCAGGGACGCGGAACACCATTCCCGCCGCACGAGCCGCGTACGCCAGGTCCCCCGGGACGCGCATCTACTTCCCGATGCAGAACGACCCGAAAATCCTGCCCAGCAGATCGTCGCTGGTGAACTCGCCGGTGATGCTGGCGAGCGTGTTCTGCACCTGTAGCAGGTCTTCGGCCATCAGTTCACCGGCCTGCCGTTCCTCGAGTGCGCTGCGGGCGGCGTCGAAATGGGTGCGGGCGCGGGCGAGCGCGTCGAGGTGCCGGCGCCGCGCGGTCACGGTGCCCTCGCCGCCCGGCTGGTAGCCGGCGACCTCGCGCAGCCGCCGGCGCAGATCGGGCAACCCGGCGCCGGTGGTGGCCACGAGGTTGATCGTGGCCGGGTCTCCGGCCGCCTGGCCGGGCGCCTCGCCGGTGAGATCGACCTTGTTCCGCACCAGCGTGTGCGTGAGACCGGCCGGCAGCTCGGCGAGCGTCGCAGCCAGGGCGGTCGGGTCGGGCTGGCTCGCGTCGACGACCACCAGCGCATGGTCGGCGGTGCCGAGCGCGGCACGGGCGCGGCGCACGCCCTCGCGCTCGACCGGATCGGTGCTGTCGCGCAGGCCGGCGGTGTCGAGCACGTGCAGCGGCAGGCCGTCGATTTCGATCTGCTCGCGCAGCACGTCGCGGGTGGTGCCGGGCACGGCGGTGACGATCGCCGCGTCGTGGCCGGCGAGCGCGTTGAGGAGGCTCGACTTGCCCGCGTTGGGCCGCCCGGCGATGACCACCTGCAGCCCGTCGCGCAGCAGGCAGCCCTGGCGCGCGGTGGCCTGCAGGGTATCGAAGCTCGCTGCGACTTCGGCGAGGCGCGTGCGCAGCTCGTCGGTGTCGAGGAAGTCGATGTCCTCGTCGGGAAAGTCGATCGCCGCCTCCACCCAGGTACGCAGCGCCGTCACCTGCTCGTTCAGCGCGAGCACGGCCGCGGAGAAATCCCCGCGCAGCGAGCGTTGCGCGGCGCGAGCCGCAGCGCGCGAGCTGGCGTCGATGAGATCCGCGATGGCCTCGGCTTGGGCGAGATCGAGCTTGTCGTTGAGAAAAGCGCGCTCCGTGAACTCGCCCGGCCGCGCGGGCCTGGCACCGAGCGCGACGATGCGTTCAATGAGCGTATCGACGAGCAACGGGCCGCCGTGGGCGTGCAGCTCGAGGACATGCTCGCCGGTGTAGGAATGCGGCGCGGGGAAATAGAGCGCGAGTCCGAGGTCGAGGGCCTCGCCCGTGACGTCGAGGAACCCGGCGAGCGTGGCGTGGCGCGCGGCGGGTAACGTTCCCGTCAGGGCCAGCGCGAGTTCCGGCACGGCGGGCCCGGAGATGCGCACCACCGCCACGCCGCCGCGGCCGGCCGGCGTGGCGCAGGCCACGATGGTGTCTGGAAATGCCGCGGGCTCAGGACCGGACATGGCCGGCGGCGGGCACCGCTTGGCAGTGCCCTACTCGACCGCGAGTTTGCGGTTGATGTTCCACTGCTGGGCGATGGACAGCACCGAGTTGGTGAGCCAGTACAGCACCAGGCCGGCCGGGAAGAAGGCGAACATGCCGGCGAAGACCATCGGCATCCACTTCATGATCTTCGCCTGCAGCGGATCGGGCGGCGCCGGGCTGAGCGAGGTCTGGAACCACATCGCCGCGGCCATGAGCAGCGGCAGGATGAAATACGGGTCGCGCGTCGAGAGGTCCGTGATCCAGAGCATGAACGGTGCCTGGCGCATCTCGACGCTTTCGAGCAGCACCCAGTAATAGGCGATGAAGAACGGGATCTGGATCAGCATCGGCAGGCAGCCGGCCGCCGGGTTGATCTTCTCGCGCTTGTACATCTCCATGAGCGCTTCGCTGAGCTTCTGCCGGTCGTCCTTGTAGCGCTCCTGCAGCGCCTGCAGGCGCGGCTGCAGCTTGCGCATGCGCGCCATCGAGCGGCCGCTCGTCTCGGTGAGTTTGTAGAAGGCGAGCTTGATGAGGAAGGTCGCCAGGATGATGGCCACGCCCCAGTTGCCGACGATCTCGTAGAGCTCCTGCAGCAGCCAGAACAGTGGCTGCGCCAGGATCGTCAGCATGCCGTAGTCGACGGTGAGCTTCAGGCCCTGCGCGACGTCGTCCATCTGCGCCTGCAGCTTGGGGCCGACGAACAGCGCGGCGTCGACTGTGGCCTCCGCGCCGGGCGCGACCGTGGTGAGCGGCCCGATCGCGTTGAGCGTGTACGTCTGCTGCCGGATGGTGCTGTCGTAGGCGAATTCCTGGTCGGCCGGCGGCACGGCCGCGGCCAGGAAGTGATGCTGGATGGAGGCGATCCAGCCGTGGGTGACGCGTTGTGAGAGCGGCTCCTCGACCAGATCGTCGAACTTGAGCTTCTGGTATTTCTCGCCGTCGTAGGCAACCGGGCCGGTGAAGGAGTAGGTGTCGACGTTGAAGTAGGACTGCTCCGGCGGGTTGTGCAGCCGCTGGATCTGCAGGTAGCTCGCCGCCGTGTACGGCTCGGTATCGAGGTTGCGGACCCGGTACTCCAAGCCGATGTCATAGCGGCCGCGGCGGAAGCGGTAGGTCTTGTCGACGGCGACGACGCCCGGTGCCTCCCAGGTCAGCGTCACGAGGAGTTCGTCGCTGCCCTCCGCGAGCGTGTAGGCCGGCTGCGCGGTGTGCATCAGGACCAGATGGTTCGGTTCCGGCCGGCCGTCACCGGCGCGCAGACCGGTGTGGAACAGGTAGAGCTTCTCGGCGTCGGGACTCAACAGTTCGACCGGTACATCCGGGCGTTCCTTGTCGACCGGGTAACGCGGCAGGCGTACGCGCTGCAGGTCGCCGCCGAGGGTGTTGATCTCGACGTCGAGGACGTCCGTGCGCACGGTGACGATCTCGCCCTGCGTCACGACTGCGGCTGGCGCCGGCGCGCTCGGCGGAGCTGTCGTCGCCGGTGCCGGTGGCGCAGCGCCGCCCTCGGCGGGCAGCGCGGGCAGCGCCGTCGAGGATGCTGGTGGCGCCGTTGCGCCAGCGTCGGGCGTCGTGACGCTGCGCGTATAGAGCGGCGGCGCGTGGTCCATGCGCCAGGTCTCGACACAGACCCAGCCGAGGATGATCACGGTCACCCAGAGCACGACGCGCAGGTTGTCCATCACTGTCGCGCCAACGTTCATGTGCGGGCAGCCGCCCGGCCGAGCCGGTTCCAGTGTGCGCCCAGGCTCGTCAGCAGTTCGCCAGCGGTTGCTGTCGCCGTCGGCGCTTTGGCCAGAACGACGATGTCGAGGTTGCCGAGCGTGTGGCGCGAGTGCCGGAAACTCTCACGGATCAGCCGGCGCACGCGGTTACGGATCACGGCGGAACGCAGATGCCGGGCCGCGGTGGTCATGCCGAGGCGTGCGTGATCGAGGCTGGAGCGGCGGTAGAGCACGGTGAAGAGCCTGTCGGTCGAGCGCTGGCCCGCGTCGAAGACCGCGTCGAAGTCCGCTTTGCGCGTCAGCCGGAAGCGGGCGGGATAGCTGTAGCGGTGGCTGCGCGTGGTGGGCGCGGCCGTGGGCGCGTCGCTCAGGGCGTCAGGCGCGCACGGCCCTTGGCACGCCGGCGCTTGAGGATCAGGCGGCCACCGCGAGTCGCCATCCGGGCCCGAAAACCGTGGGTGCGGACGCGTTTCAGCTTGCTGGGTTGGTATGTGCGCTTCATGGCTGCAAAAAGCCTTCGGAAAACAATGCGATGGGCCGCTCTCGAGAGGCCGCAAGGTTACGCACCCGACCGCGTGGTGTCAACCTGAAACGGCTGTGGATAACTTCTTTACGGAGCGATAGACTGCCGCTCCCCTCGATTCCCGACCACAACAATCAAGACCCAAGGGGGTCCGTACGTGGTGCCTTCGCTTTGGACGGGATGCCTGCGACAACTGCAGAGCGACCTGTCCGAAACCGATTTCAATACCTGGATCCTCCCGCTGCAGGCGGTCGAGGAAGACGGCACGCTGAAGCTCCTGGCGCCGAACCGGTTCGTGGTCGACTGGGTGACCGACCGCTGCCTCGGCCGGATCCGCGAGGTCGTCGCCCGCGACACGCCCGATGGCGCACACGCGGTCGTGTTGCAGGTCGGAACCCGCCAGCCAGGTGCACCGATGCCGACGGGCACCGTGTCGGCACCCGCGGTGGTGCCGCAGCCCGCACGTCTCGGCAGCCGGCTCAATCCGAACTACACCTTCGACCGCTTCGTCGAGGGCAAGAGCAACCAGCTGGCCAGGGCGGCGGCGCTGCAGGTCGCCCGCAATCCGGGCGGCGCCTACAACCCGCTGTTCATCTATGGCGGGGTCGGCCTCGGCAAGACTCACCTGATGCAGAGCGTCGGCCACGCGATCCTCGCCGGGCAGCCGGGGGCGCGTGTCGCCTACATCCACTCCGAGCAGTTCGTGCAGGACATGGTGACGGCGTTGCGCCACAACACGATCGGCGAGTTCAAGAAAGCCTATCGCTCGCTCGATGCGCTGCTCATCGACGACATCCAGTTCTTCGCCGGCAAAGACCACTCCCAGGAAGAATTCTTCCATACTTTCAATGCCTTATTGGAAGGGCAACGGCAGGTCATCCTGACCTGCGACCGGTATCCGAAGGAAGTGACTGGTCTCGAGGAACGCCTGAAATCGCGCTTCGGCTGGGGCCTGACCGTGGCCGTCGAGCCCCCGGAGATGGAAACCAGCGCCGCGATCCTCATCGCCAAGGCGGCGGCCGAGAACGTAGTCCTGCCGGATGAGGTCGCTTTCTTCATGGCGCAGCGGATCCGCTCGAACATCCGCGAGCTCGAGGGTGCCCTGCGGCGGGTGATCGCCAACTCCGCCTTCACGGGCCGGCCGATCAACCTGGACTTTGCGCGCGAGGCGCTGCGTGATTTGCTGGCGCTGCAGGAGCGCCTGGTCACTATCGAGAATATCCAGAAGGTCGTCGCGGAATATTTCAAGATACGGGTTGCCGATGTGTTGTCGCAGCGTCGCAGCCGGTCGGTGGCAAGGCCGCGTCAGATCGCGATGTCGCTCGCGAAGGAACTGACCCGCCACAGCCTTCCGGAAATCGGCGATGCTTTCGGTGGCCGCGATCATACGACCGTGCTGCATGCCTGCCGGCGGATCCAGGAGCTCAAGGAGTCAGATACACGGGTACGTGAGGACTATCAGAACCTGTTGCGCACCCTGACCAGCTGACGATGGCTGCAGTTGAAGACGACCCACTGAACGTGTGAGGCAACTGTGGATGGAACGAGCGTGCGATCTGCTCAACATCTTGCCCACAGGCGCCACGCGAGTCGCGGGCGGGTTGCCGCACAGGGGACACCGTAGCAAAGAGGCTGGAATTGCAGGGGTTTCCGCACTTATCCAGTGTTGGCAGCCAGGCTAATAATCATCATTTTCTAATTCAGAGTTTTTTCTAATACGGGGCATGCAATGAAGCTTTCCATCTCTCGCGAGGCCCTTCTCAAAGCACTGCAGGCAGTGATCGGCGTCGTTGAACGCCGTCAGACGATGCCAATCCTCGCCAACGTGCTGCTGGTGGCGCGTAACGGCGGCCTGACGGTGACGGCAACCGACCTTGAGGTCGAGCTCGTCGCTGATGCGGAGGCGGGGAAAATCGAAGTCCCCGGAGAGATCACGGTACCCGGCAGAAAGCTGCTCGATATCACGCGCGCACTCGCGGAGGCGGCGCAACTTGGGTTGCAGCTCGACGGGGACCGGCTGGTGATCAAGGCCGGACGCAGTCGTTTCGTTCTCTCGACATTGCCGACGGCGGATTTCCCGGTCATCGAATCGATCGATGCCAGCAGCCGGCTCAAGCTGGCGCAGAAGGATGTCGCGCGATTGCTCGACAAGACGCAGTTCTCGATGGCGCAACAGGACGTGCGCTACTACCTCAACGGCCTGTTGCTCGAGACGAGCAAGAAGCGCGTCCGCGCGGTGGCGACCGACGGTCACCGCCTGGCGCTGTGTGATCTCGCTATCGACGGACAGGACGTCGCGGCCGGCCAGGTCATCGTCCCACGCAAGGGAGTCATGGAACTCCATCGGCTGCTCGGCAGCGGGCCGGAAGTGGAACTGGCCATCGGCTCGAATCACATTCGCGCCCAGTTCGACGGAATTCGATTCACTTCGAAGCTGATCGATGGTCGTTTCCCGGATTACGAGCGGGTTATCCCGAGCAGCGAGGCGGCGACGCTCAGGGCGGATCGGGACGTACTTCGAGCCGCGTTGCAGCGAGCAGCGATCCTGGCCAACGAGAAGTTTCGCGGGGTACGACTGGAGCTCGCGAAAGGCACGTTGAAGATCCAGGCCAACAACCCCGACCAGGAAGAAGCGCGCGAAGAAATCGAACTCGATTACGCGGGCCCGGCGATGGAAATCGGCTTCAACGTGACCTACCTCCTCGATGCCTTGGCTGCCGTGGATGAAGACACCGTGGAGATCGATTTTGTCGATCCGGCAAGCAGTTGCCTGATTCGTTCGCCGCAGGCCAGTCAGTCGAAGTACGTTGTCATGCCGATGCGCCTCTGACGACGCGCTCTGCGGCAGACCCGCCATTTCGAGCGTCCTGTCAGACCTCCAGCTGGCCAACTTCCGCTGCTTCGCTGCGGCATCGCTGGAGTTCGCGCCGGGACTGAATGTATTCACCGGTGGCAACGGCGCCGGGAAGACCTCGCTGCTCGAAGCTGTTTTCTTCCTCGGCCGGGGCCGTTCGTTCCGGACGGCAGATAACCGTGTTCTCGTCCAGTCAGGGGCGAGCGGGGCCCGGATCACTGGACGTGTCAACCAGGCGGGCGCTCCCCTCGCCCTTGGTATTGGCATCACAGCCGACGGTCTCGAGATCCACGCAGGCGGTCGGATTGCCGCCGGTACGGGCGAGCTTGTCGCGGCCCTCCCCGTCCAGGCTATCCATGCCGAGATCGACGAGCTGGTCCAGGGCCCTCCCGAGGCGCGGCGGAGAATTCTCGACTGGGGCGTGTTCCACGTGGAACATCGCTATCTCGACCAGTGGCGGCGGTTTCGTCGGGCCCTGCTCCAGCGAAATGCTGCCCTGAAGGGATCCGGTCCGGACGACCTCCTTGCCAGCTGGGAAGGTGAACTCGCTGGTGCAGCTGACATTCTGGACCAGCAGCGGGCGGCGTACTTCAAGGCGCTGGCGCCACGGTTCCGGTCCCACGGAGAGCATCTCCTCGGCCGGGAGGTGGATTTGAGTTATCACCGCGGTTGGCCGGTGGACAGCGACCTGCGGTCCGTGCTCGGTGCGAGCCGGGAAGGCGACCGGCAGGCCGGTTTCACCCGGTCCGGGCCACAGCGGGCCGATCTGGTGATCCGGATCGACGACGAGCGTTCCCGGTGGCGGGCGTCAAAAGGGCAGCAGAAGTTACTGGGAGCAGCGTTGGTTCTGGCCCAGTGCGAGTTGGCGGCCGAGGCGTTAGGACAAGGCGTCGCTCTGGTACTGGATGAACCGGCGGCCGACCTGGATCGGTCACACTTGGCAGCCCTGATGAATCTGGTAGGCCGGGTTCCGGGTCAGGTTTTTCTCGCTGCGCTGGACACGGCCGGGTTGGCGTTACCTGTCGGCACGGCGATGTTCCACGTGGAACACGGCCAAGCTAAAGCTTTGTTATAATTCATGAAATTTGTCGATCGAGCGTGATCATGGCCGGACCAGACTCCTACGATTCAAGCACAATCAAGGTGTTACGTGGCCTTGATGCAGTGCGTAAGCGCCCCGGCATGTACATCGGCGACACCGACGATGGCACCGGCCTGCATCACATGGTGTTCGAAGTCGTCGACAATTCGATCGACGAAGCCCTGGCCGGCTATTGCACGGAAGTCACCATCGTCATCCATGCCGACGGCTCGGTCACGGTCGGCGATGACGGCCGCGGCATTCCGGTCGATATTCACCCGGAAGAGGGCCGCTCCGCAGCGGAAGTGATCCTCACCGTGCTGCACTCCGGCGGCAAATTCGACCAGAACTCGTACAAGGTTTCCGGCGGCCTGCACGGCGTCGGTGTCTCCGTGGTCAACGCGCTGTCGGAGACGTTACACCTCACGATCTTCCGCAACGGCGCCATTCACGAACAGGACTACCGTCTCGGTGACCCGGTGGCACCGCTCAAGCCGACGGGAGCGACGAAAAAGACCGGCACCGTCATCCGCTTCAAGCCGAGCCGCGAGATCTTCAGCGATACCGAGTTCCACTACGACATCCTCGCGAAGCGTCTGCGCGAGCTCTCGTTTCTCAACCCGGGCATCCGCATCCAGCTCACCGACGAGCGCGATGGCCGTGCGGAGACGTTCCAGTTCGAGGGCGGCATCAAGGCCTTCGTCGAGCACCTGAACCGCAACAAGACGCCCATCCAGCCGACGGTGATCTTCATCTCACGCGAGCAGGACGGCGTGCTGGTCGAGGTGGCGCTGCAGTGGAACGACGGCTATGCCGAGAACATGTTCTGCTTCACCAACAACATTCCCCAGAAGGACGGCGGAACCCATCTCATCGGCTTCCGCAGCGCGCTGACGCGCACGCTCAACGGCTACATCGAGCGCGAACTCAGCGGCAGGAAGGACGTGCCGACCACCGGTGACGACGCCCGCGAGGGCCTGACCGCCGTTCTCTCCGTCAAGCTGCCGGACCCGAAGTTCTCCTCCCAGACCAAGGACAAGCTCGTCTCCTCCGAGGTGAAGGGCATCGTCGAGTCCGTCGTCGGGGAGCGCCTCGAGGCCTTCCTGCTCGAGCACCCGGCCGAGGCGAAGGTCATCGTCGCGAAGATCATCGACGCGGCACGGGCACGCGAGGCGGCCCGCAAGGCCCGCGAACTCACGCGCCGCAAGGGCGCCCTCGATATCGCCGGTCTTCCCGGCAAGCTGGCCGACTGCCAGGAAAAGGATCCATCTCTCTCGGAGATCTTCCTCGTCGAGGGCGATTCCGCCGGCGGCTCCGCCAAGCAGGGCCGTGACCGGCGCACGCAGGCCGTGTTGCCGCTCAAGGGCAAGATCCTCAACGTCGAGAAGGCGCGCTTCGACAAGATGCTGGCGAGCGACGAGATCGGCACGCTGATCACGGCGCTCGGCACCGGCATCGGGCGCGAGGACTTCGACGTCGAAAAGCTGCGCTACCACCGCATCATCATCATGACCGACGCGGATGTGGACGGTTCGCACATCCGCACGCTCCTCCTGACGTTCTTCTACCGCCAGATGCAGGAGCTCATCGCGCGCGGCCACGTCTACATCGCGCAGCCACCGCTCTACAAGGTGAAGCGGGGCAAGCAGGAGCAATACGTCAAGGATGACGCCGAGCTCAGCGCCTACCTCGTCAACGTGGCGCTGGAAGGCGCGGGACTGCACGTCAACGCGGATGCGCCACCGATCCAGGGCGCGGCACTCGCCGAGCTCGCCGGGCTCTTCGTGCGCACCATGGCGGTGATCGAACGCCTGGCGCGCCGCTACGACCGCAACGTCCTCGAGCAGATGCTCTATGCACCCGTCGTCAGCCACGAGCGGCTCGGCGATCGCGACTGGCTCGTTGCCTGGATCGCTGCCCTCGAGGCCTCGCTGCGCGCGACCCTGAACGGGGAAGGGGCGAGCTACCGGCTCAAGCCCCTCGAGACGGACGGTGCGGTCGTCGGCCTGCGCATCGAGCGTGACCGCCACGGCCTGACCGAGACCAACGAACTGTCCGTGCGCTTCTTCGAGTCACCCGAGTATGGCCAGGTCGCCGAGCTCGGCCAGAGCCTGGCGGGACTGATTGGCGAGGGTGCCTGCGCCACCCGCGGCAACGAGCGCCACGACGTGACGAATTTCCGCCAGGCCATGGAATGGCTGATGGACGAGGCGCGCAAGGGCCAGAGCATCCAGCGTTACAAGGGCCTCGGCGAGATGAACCCGGAGCAGCTCTGGGAAACCACGGTCAATCCGGCGACCCGCCGGCTGATGCAGGTGCGGATCGAGGATGCCGTCGCGGCAGACGAGATCTTCACCACGCTGATGGGCGACCAGGTCGAACCGCGGCGCGACTTCATCGAGCGTAACGCGCTGACGGTGGCAAACCTCGACGTGTAGGCGGAGCGCGCCGCGAAGGACCCCGACTGTCCTCGCCGGCGGCTGTTACCCCTGCGATCGTTCCTGTGATGCAGCTGCGATGCGACCGTTTTCGCGCCGTAGCTGCGCTACGGTGCCTTCGATCCAGCGCTGGATCTCTTCGTTGAGTTCACGTGGATCGCGGCCAGCCGGATCCACAGGCTTGCCGATGACGAAACGCACGGTGCCGGGGTATTTGCGCAGGCCGCGCTTCGGCCAGAAGTCCCCGGCGTCGTGCGCCACGGGCACAAGCAGCACGCTGGCCTCGCGAGCGAGCAGCACACCGCTCACGCCGTAGCGGCGGGTCTCGCCCGGCGGCATGCGCGTGCCTTCCGGAAAGATCATGACCCAGCTCCCGGCAGCGAGCCGCTGCTTGCCCTGCTCGATGACCTGGTTGACCGCGCTGTTGCCGGCCTTGCGGTCGATCGCGATCGGGTCCACCGCTGCCAGCGCCCAGCCGAAGAACGGCGCCCACATCAGTTCGCGCTTCAGTACCCAGCACTGCCACGGTACCAGCAGCATCTGCACGATCGTTTCGTAGGCCGAGGAGTGCTTGAGCAGCATCACGCTCGCCCTGGCCGGAATGTTTTCGCGACCGATGATCTCCATGCGCAGACCGCACAGGCGCTGCGCGAGCCCGTCGATCAGCCGTGCCCAGGCGACGGCCACCGCATAGGCCGCGCGTACCCCGCCGGCGCGCGCGAGGATGCACACCAGCGCGTAGGGCGGGATCGTGACGAACATGATCGTGGTGAAGATCAGCGAGCCGAGCATCAGGTAGTTCCGGCCGGTTCGGCTCTGCGCGGTGTGCACCGGCTCATCGGGCGCGTTCCAGCAGCGCACCGGCCACGGCGGCAAGGTTGTCGAACACCTCGATCCCCGCCGCACCGGCGAGCCGCGCCTCGGTCTCGCGACCGTTGCCGGTGCGCACCAGAATCGCGCGCGCCCCGACCGCCTGCGCAGCCTGCAGATCGCGCTCGGAGTCGCCGACGGCCGGTACTCCGGCGAGGTCGACGCCGAAAACGGCCTCCACCTGGCGCAACAGCCCTGGTTTCGGCTTGCGGCAGCTGCAACCGTCTTCCGGCGCATGGGGGCAGACGAAGATACCGGCGAGCCGCCCACCCGCCTGTTCGACCTCGGCGGTCATCCTGGTGTTGATTGCCGCGAGGGTGGCTGCCGTAAACAGGCCGCGCCCGACGCCCGACTGGTTGCTCGCCACGACGACTGCGAAGCCGCCCGCAGTCAGCGCCGCGATTGCCTCCAGCGCGCCCGGCAGCGGGATCCACTCGGCCGGCGATCTGATGAAGTCCTTCGATTCGCGGTTCACGACGCCGTCGCGGTCGAGGATCACGAGCCGGGGGTATGTTGCCGCCACCTTGGCGCGTCCCACTCAGCCCGCGTTCAGGCAGGAGAGATCGGCGACGTCGAGGAACAACCCGCGCAGGCGGCGCAGCAGCGCGATGCGGTTGCTGCGCCGCGCGACATCGTCGGTCATGACCATGACAGCCGTGAAGAAAGCGTCGACCGGGTCGCGCAGTGCGGCGAGCCGCTGCAGCACCTCGCCGTAGCGGCGCGAGGCGAGGCCGGAGTGGTGCAGGGGCAGCAGGCCCTCGACGGCGTCGTGGAGCCGGCGCTCCTCGTCCGCCTCGAAGAGCTTCGGATCGACGCGCTCGGGCACGTCGTCCTTGACACCCTTCAGGATGTTCGCGATGCGTTTGTTGGCGACAGCCAGGCTCGGTGCTTCGCCCATGGACATGAACGCGCGCACCGCCTCGAGCCGGGCGTTGAAGTCGAGCGGGGAGGCCGGCGAGCGCAGGCGTACCGCCTCGAACATCTCGGCCGTCACCTCGCCGGCCGCAAAGCCGGGCGCCTGGCCATCGAGGTAATAGGCGCGCAGTCGCTCGACGATGAAGTCGTAGAGCTCGGCAGCGAGCGCTGCGCGGTCGGCCACTTTGGCCGGCTGCTCCGCCACGGCCGCCTCGATCAGGTCGGGGAGCGCGACATCGAGCCGCGCCTCGATGAGCGTGCGCACCAGGCCGAGCGCAGCGCGGCGCAGGCCGAAGGGATCCTTGTTGCCGCTCGGACGCTTGCCGAGCGCGAACACCCCGGCGAGCGTATCGAGCCGATCGGCGAGTGCGAGGCACTGCCCGGCGGCGGAACCCGCCAGCCGGTCGCCCGCCTGGCGCGGCAGGTACTGCTCCTCGATGGCGGTGGCGACCGTGTCGGACTCGCCCGCGTGCAGCGCGTAGTAGTAGCCCATCCGGCCCTGCAGCTCGGGGAACTCCTTGACGAGATCGGTCGTCAGGTCGGTCTTGGCGAGCAGGGCGGCACGAGCGACGGCTTCGGGGTCGGCGCCGAGCTTCGGCGCCATCAGCCGGCCGAGCGCGGCCATGCGCGAGGACTTGTCGGCGAGGCTGCCGAGGCCGCGCTGGAAGACGATCCCGGCGAGCGCAGGCACACGTTCGGCGAGCGGGCGACGCAGGTCATGGTCCCAGAAGAAGGCGGCGTCGGCGAGGCGCGGCCGCACCACGCGCTCATTGCCACGGCGGACCTGTTCCGGGTCGCGGCTGGCGAGATTGGCGATCGTGACGAAGTGGGCGAGGAGCCGGTTGCCGGCACCGCGCACCGGAAAGTAGCGCTGGTGGCCCTGCAGCGTGGCCATCAGCACTTCCTCCGGCAGGCGCAGGTAGCCCTCGTCGAAGCGCCCGGTCACCGGCACCGGCCACTCGACCAGCGCGGTCACTTCGTCGAGCACGGCTGCGTCGATGACCGCCTCGCCGCCAAGCGAGCGGGCGGCAGCGATGGCACCTTCGCGCACGCGCTCGCGGCGCACGGTGAAATCGGCGATCACGGAGCCCTTCTCGCGCAGGATTTCCTCGTAGTCGTCGGCATGCGCAAGCTCGAGCTCACCCGTCGAGAGGAAGCGGTGGCCGCGCGTCGTGCATCCGGACTTCAGGCCGAGGATCTCGCAGGGCACCACCTCGCGCCCGAGGAGCATCACCAGCCAGTGGACGGGACGGACGAACTCCACCTCGCTCGCACCCCAGCGCATGCGCCGTGGTACCGGCAGCTCCGCCAGCGCCTCGGCGACCATCGTCGGCAGGAGCTCCGCGGCGGGCCGCCCCGGTGACTCACCCCGGTGGACGAGCCAGCTGCCCTGCGGGGTCTCGAGCTTCGTGAGCGCGTCCACCGCCACGCCGCAGCCCTCGGCGAAGGCCTGCGCGGCGCGCGTCGGCCTGCCATTGGCGTCGAAGGCGACCTTGAGCGGCGGACCGCGCTTCTCGATGCGCTGCGCGGCCTGCACGACGGTCAGCGCCGGCACGAGCAGCGCGAGGCGGCGTGGCGTCGCGAAGGAGCGCAGCGTGCCGCCGCCGAGTCCCGCCGCGACGATGCGCTGACGCAGGCCCTCCGCGAAGGCGTGCTCGAGGTCGCGCAGAGCCTTCGGTGGCAACTCTTCGGTGCCAATCTCGACGAGGAAATCAGCCGTAGCCGGCATCTGTGGAACTCCGTCGGTACCGGGTCAGGCGGCTGGCCGTGCTGCACGGCCCATCGGGAAGCCCAGCGCCTGGCGGCTGTCGTAGTACGCCTGGGCGACGGCGCGAGCGAGTTCGCGCACGCGCAGGATGTAGCGCTGGCGTTCGCTCACCGAGATCGCCTGGCGCGCGTCGAGCAGGTTGAAACTATGCGAGGCCTCGAGCACCTGCTCGTAGGCGGGCAGCGTGAGCTTCGCCTCGATGAGCGTCTTGCATATGCGCTCGGCGTCGTCGAAGCGCTGGAAGAGCACCTTCGTGTCCGCGTGCTCGAAGTTGTAGCGTGACATCTCCACCTCGTTCTGGTGGAAGACGTCGCCATAGCTGACGCGCCCGTAGGGGCCATTCGTCCAGGTCAGGTCGAAAACGCTCGCCACGCCCTGCAGGTACATGGCGATGCGTTCCAGGCCGTAGGTGATCTCGCCCGTCACGGGCCGGCAGTCGATACCGCCGACCTGCTGGAAGTAGGTGAACTGCGTGACCTCCATGCCGTTCAGCCAGACCTCCCAGCCGAGCCCCCAGGCGCCGAGTGTCGGCGACTCCCAGTTGTCCTCGACGAAGCGGATGTCGTGCACCAGCGGATCGATGCCGAGCGCGCGCAGCGAGTCCAGGTAAAGGTCCTGGATGTCGTCGGGCGGTGGCTTGATCACCACCTGGAACTGGTAGTAGTGCTGCAGGCGGTTCGGGTTCTCGCCGTAGCGGCCGTCGGTCGGTCGCCGGCTCGGCTGCACGTAGGCCGCGCTCCAGGGCTCGGGGCCGATGGCGCGCAGGAACGTGGCGGAGTGAAACGTTCCGGCTCCCATGGGCATGTCGTAGGGCTGCAGCACGACACAGCCGCGACCGGCCCAGAAATGCTGCAATGCCAGAATGAGGTCCTGGAACGTCCCCGGTACCGTGGTCTCGGTCACACGCAAAAACCCATGGAAAATCAGGCGCGCAAGTATAGCCCTGTTTGCGCATGCTTCAGGTTCCGCGTGGATGCACCAAATCGGAGGTAGTCGCACTATTTTGGTGCTTGCGATCAGGCATTCGCTCTATAATGGTGCATCGCGATGGTGCACAAAAACATTTTTGCTTGCTGAAACAGCATGTTAGGCAATGATCGATCGTGGCACGGTTCGTGCAATCAGGGTGCACCCGGCCTCCGCGACGATCGCGGCGCCCGAAACTGTACGGTTGCGGCCTCGTGGCCGCACCACGAAGACCCGTCACCAAGACACTGGAGATTGCGCCATGACCCCCGCTGAAGTCCTGAATCTGTTGAAAGAAAAAGAAGCCAAGTTCGTCGACCTGCGGTTCACTGACTTCCGCGGCAAGGAACAGCACGTGACGATCCCGGCCAAGCTGGTCGACGAGTCGTTCTTCGAGGACGGCAAGATGTTCGACGGCTCCTCGATCACCGGCTGGAAAGGCATCAGTGAGTCCGACATGGTCCTGATGCCGGATCCGTCGACCGCGGTGCTCGACGTCTTCACCGAGGACGCCACGGTCAACATGACCTGCGACGTGCTCGAGCCGTCCACGATGCAGGGCTACACGCGCTGCCCGCGTGCCGTCGCCAGACGCGCCGAGGAATACCTGAAGTCGACCGGTATCGCCGACCAGGCGTTCTTCGGGCCGGAAAACGAGTACTTCGTGTTCGACGACGTGCGCTATGGCGCGAACATCAACGGCGCCTTCTACAGCGTCGACTCTTCCGAGGCCTCCTGGAACTCGAGCCGTTCGGAAAAGGACGGCGGCAACATCGGCCACCGGCCGGGTGTCAAGGGCGGCTACTTCCCGGTGCCGCCGGTCGATTCGTTGCACGACATCCGTTCCGCCATGTGCCTGGCGCTCGAGCAGATGGGCCTCGGCGTCGAAGTGCATCACCACGAGGTGGCAACCGCCGGCCAGTGCGAGATCGGCGTGAGGTTCGGCCACCTGGTGAAGAAGGCCGACGAGGTGCAGATTCTCAAGTACGTGGTTCAGAACGTCGCGCACAGCTACGGCAAGACCGCGACCTTCATGCCGAAGCCCCTGGTCGGCGACAACGGCAGCGGCATGCACGTCCACCAGTCGCTGGCGAAGGCCGTCAAGAACCTGTTCTCGGGTGACAAGTACGGCGGACTGTCGGATCTCGCGCTCTATTACATCGGCGGCATCCTCAAGCACGCCAAGGCGCTGAACGCCTTCACCAACCCCAGCACGAACAGCTACAAGCGCCTGGTGCCTGGCTTCGAGGCCCCGGTGATGCTGGCGTACTCCGCCCGCAACCGTTCCGCGTCGATCCGCATCCCGCATGTACCGAGCCCGAAGGCACGCCGCATCGAAGTGCGTTTCCCGGACAGCACCGCCAACCCGTACCTGGCGTTCGCGGCGATGCTGATGGCCGGCCTCGACGGCATCCGCAACAAGATCGACCCGGGCGAGGCCATGGACAAGGATCTCTACGACCTGCCGCCGGAGGAGGAAAAGAAGATCCCGCAGGTCGCGTTCTCGCTGGAACAGGCGCTGCTGGAAATGAGCAAGGACCGCGATTTCCTCAAGGCCGGCGATGTGTTCACCGACGACCTGATCGACAGCTACATCGAGCTCAAGATGCAGGACGTCACGCGTGTGCGCATGACCACGCACCCGGTCGAGTTCGAGCTGTACTACAGCCTGTAAATGTGACGCCGTGCCGCAGGTCTTGACTTAAAGCCTGCGGCACGGTGGCTGGCCCCGTGGTCGGCGGAGTATGCTTGGACCATGCGTTCCATGGTCCTCCTCCTGCTGATCGCCGTGGCCCCGGCCGGTGCCACCGAGGTCTACCGCTGGGTCGACGCCGATGGCCAGACCCACTACTCGGATCAGTGGCGGCCCGGTGCAGAGAAGATACGCATCCAGGAGTCGGCGGTCTTCAGTGCGCCAAAGGTTGCGGTTACGGGTAGCAAGGGCCCGGCCGCACCGGCCACTGCGCAGCACTACAAGGTGCTCGAAATCGCCAGCCCCGCCCAGGAGGAGGTGCTGTGGAACATCGAAGGCCAACTGCGCGTGTCGGTGCAGGTCAACCCGGGCCTGCAGCCGGGGCACAGCCTTCGACTGTACCTGGATGGAGCAGCACAGGACCTGCCGGCCGGCAATACCGAGATCCAGCTGCAGAACGTATTCCGCGGCGTGCACACGCTGAAGGCGGAAGTGGTCGACGAGAAGGGCACGGCGCTGGTCACGAGCCAGCCAACCACCTTCGTGGTACGTCAGACCTCGACCGCCAATCCGTCGCGACCCCGCCCCTGAGCGGTGGCGCACCGCCGCCAGCCGTAGTCCTCGACAGCCTGACCACGGCAGTGGTCGTGGTGACGCCGGATGGCTACGCCTGCCACCTGAATGCAGCCGCCGAGTCGCTGCTCGGCGTGAGCGACAACCAGGCGCGCGACCGCCACCTGCCATCGCTGCAACCGGAGTTCACTCCGCTCGGCTCCCTGATCGAGCGTTGCGTCGCTTCCGCACGCACCACCGGGCAGGAGTTCGACCTGCGGCCCCTGTACCAGCAGGCCGAGACCATGCAGGTGACCGCGCGTGCCACGCCGCTGCGGACCGACCGCGGGCTGGTGGTGATCCTCGAGCTGAGCGACGCCACGCAATGGCGGCACATCGAGCGCGAGAACGCGCTGATCCACCAGCACGACGCCAGCCGGCGCGTCATCTACCAGCTCGCCCACGAGATCCGCAATCCGCTCGGCGGCCTGCGCGGTGCGGCGCAGCTGCTCGAGCGTCAGCTGACGACCGAGGAGCTGCGCGAGTACACGCGCGTGATCATTGGCGAGGCCGACCGCCTGGCAGCCTTGACCGACAGCATGCTCGGCCCGGTGCGCAGCCTGCGGCCGGAACTCCTCAACATCCACGAGATCCTCGAACGCGTGCGCACGCTCGTCGCGAGCGAGGCAGCAGGTTGTGTCACCCTGGAGCGCGACTACGATCCGAGCCTGCCACCAGTGCTGGTCGATCGCGACCAGATGACGCAGGCGGTGCTCAACGTCGTGCGCAACGCTGTCCAGGCGGCCGGCGCAAACACAGACCGGCCAGGGCGCATCGTGCTGCGTACCCGCGCCCTCACCAGCTGGACCATCGGCAACCAGCGCCACAAGGTCATCGTCAACATCGAGATCGAGGACGACGGCCCCGGCGTGCTGCCGGAGCTCGGCGACTCGATCTTCTACCCGCTGGTGTCGGGCCGTGCCACCGGCACCGGCCTCGGTCTGCCGCTCGCCCAGGAGATCCTCAGCCGCCACGGTGGCCTGATCGAGTATCGCTCGCATCCCGGGCAGACGGTGTTCATGCTGCGCCTCCCACTCGAAGGACCGGCGGGGACCGACACATGAACGAGGCGCCGCTCGAGGTCTGGGTCGTCGACGACGATGCCGCGGTCCGCTGGGTGCTCGACAAAGCCCTGCAGGCAGCGGGTATGCATACGCGCACCTTCGAGCGCGCCGAGGCTTTTCTCGCGGCGCTCGAGGTCGAGCAGCCCGATGTTGTCGTCACCGACGTGCGCATGCCGGGCACGGACGGCATGGAGCTGATGCAGCGGCTGGCAGCCCGCGGGCTCACGCTGCCGGTGATCGTCATCACCGCCCACACCGACCTCGACAGTGCAGTCGCCGCCTACCGCGGCGGTGCCTTCGAGTACCTGCCGAAGCCATTCGACGTCGACGAGGCCGTGGCGCTGGTCTGGCGCGCGGCGCGTGCTGCAAGCCGCACGCGCCCGGGTACTGCCACGCCGGGTGCAGTGATCCCGCAGATGATCGGCCAGGCGCCTGCCATGCAGGAGGTATTCCGCACCATCGGCAGGCTGTCGCGGGCGAGCATGAACGTGCTCATCACCGGGGAATCGGGCACCGGCAAGGAATTGGTGGCGCGGGCCCTGCACCAGCACAGTCCGCGGGCCACGCGCCCGTTTGTCGCCCTCAATACGACCGCGATTGCTGCCGAGCTGCTCGAGTCGGAGCTATTCGGCCACGAGCGCGGTGCCTTCACCGGTGCCGATAGCCGGCGTATCGGCCGCTTCGAGCAGGCGCACACCGGCACGCTCTTTCTCGACGAGATCGGCGACATGTCGCCGGCCCTGCAGACCCGCCTGCTGCGGGTGTTGGCCGAGGGTGAGTTCTACCGCGTCGGCGGCCAGCAGCCGATCCGCGTCGACGTGCGCGTGATCGCCGCGACCAATCAGGATCTCGACGCCGCCGTCGACGCAGGACGGTTCCGCGAGGACCTGTTCCACCGGCTGAACGTGATCCACATCGTCACCCCGCCGTTGCGCGAGCGCCGTGAGGACATCCCGTTGCTCCTCGAGCATTACCTGCGCGAGGCTGCACGCGAGCTCGGCACCGCACCCAAGGTCCTTGCGGGTGACGCGCTCGCACTCCTCGCGCGCTTCGAGTGGCCGGGCAACGTGCGCCAGCTCGTCAACGCCTGTCGGCGCCTGACCGTTACGGCGCCCGGTGCGGAGATCCAGGCGACCGACATTCCGGCGGAATTCGGTGGGCGCGGCGAGACGCCCGCAGGCTCGCCGGAGTGGTCCACGGGGCTCGCCCGCTGGGCCGAGCAGCAGCTTGAGCGCGGTGCGCGTGAACCGCTGCTCACGCGTGCCCAGCCGGAATTCGAGAAGGTGCTCATCCGTACGGCGCTGGCCCGGGCCCATGGGCAGCGTCAGGAAGCAGCGCGACTGCTCGGCTGGGGACGCAACACCCTGGCGCGCAAGATCCGGGAGCTGCAGCTCGACCTGTGAATGCGGCAGATCGTGCGCGGACGGGCCGGCGGCGCGCCGCGTCCCAAGGCCAGCTCAGCCCCGGGCGCCGGCCAGGAAATCGAGGACCTCGGCCATCAGGCTGTTGATGGCAGCGTATCGGGCCGCATCGACACCGAGGATCGCGGCCTCGGTCTGGACGTAGCGCGACGGGACCAGCTCGTTACGGCAGTGGGTAACGATCTCGCGCGCCGACGCCGGCGTGGTCTCGAGGTGGAACTGCAGGCCGATCACCGTGCGACCGATCTGGAACGCCTGGTTCACGCAGGCGTCGCTGCGCGCCAGGTGGATGGCCCCCGGCGGCAGGTCGAAGGTCTCCCCATGCCAGTGGAACACGGTCGCTGTCGGCGGGAAGCGGAATGCCGCGGTATCCGCGGCGTCGACCGCCTGGACCGGAAACCAGCCGATCTCCCTCTCCCGGTTCAGGTAGATGTGGGCACCCAGCGCGCTCGCGATGAGCTGTGCGCCAAGACAGACACCGAGCACCATCCTGCCCGTGCCGATGCACTCGCGCAGGAAGCGCTTCTCGGCGACGAGCCACGGGAGCTGCTGTTCGTCGTTCACGCTCATCGGGCCGCCCATGGCCACGACGAGATCCACGTCGGTGGGATCGGGGAGACCCGGCGAGTCGAAAAAACGGGTGTACGTAAGGGTGTGGCCGTGCTGGTGCAGCCAGGTCTCGATACTGCCGGGACCTTCGAACGGGACATGCTGCAGGCAATGGGCGCGCATGTTCGGGTGCGGTTGCTAGGCGCAGGACTGCGGCGGGCCGGAGTCGGTGCCGAGGCTCCCGACGAGATCTGACAGCCGCCCGATCCGGTGCCGGTCGAGGTACTCGACGATACCGGCGTTGATCTTGCGGCAGGCCAGTGGATCGTAGAACAGCGCGGTGCCGACGCCAACGGCGGTGGCGCCGGCGATGATGAACTCCAGCGCGTCGCGCGCGTCGACGATGCCGCCCTGGCCAATGATGGGCACACCGTGCCGTTTCGCAACCTGCCAGACCTGCCAGGTCTTGAGGACCGCGATCGGGCGGATGGCCGGACCTGAGAGACCACCCTGCACGTTGGCCAGCACCGGGCGGCGTGCCTCGACGTCGATGGCCATCCCCATCACGGTATTGACGACGGCGAGCGCATTGGCGCCGGCCTCGATGCAGGCGCTGGCATTGGCCTGGATGTCGGTCTGGTTCGGCGAGAGTTTGGCAATGAGCGGCTTGGTGGTCGCGCGGCGACAGGCAGCCACGACGCGCCCGGAAACCTCCGGGTAGTTGCCGAAGGAGACACCGCCTTCCTTGACGTTCGGGCAGGAGATGTTGATCTCGATGGCGTCGATCGGCGAGTCGTCGAAGCGCCGGCAGACTTCGGCGTACTCCTCGATGGTGGAGCCGCAGGCGTTGGCGATGAAGCGCGTCTCGGTGAAATCGAGCGTGGGCAGGATCTGCTTCACCACGACGTCGACGCCCGGGTTCTGCAGGCCGATGGCGTTGAGCATGCCGGCCGGCGTCTCGCACACGCGATGCACGGGGTTGCCGAGCCGCGGGGCCAGCGTGGTGCCCTTGAGCACGATCGCACCGGCATCGCGGTTCGAGAAGCCGGCCACGCGCGTGTATTCTTCGCCGAAGCCGACGCAGCCGGAGAGCAGCACGATCGGCGAGGCGAAGGCGAGGCCGCAGAAGTCGGTGGCGAGGCGCGGATCGGGCGCCTGTGTGGCGGGTGTCGTCAATGTTCGACCTGATTCTCTATCGACCGGAAATTCCGCCGAATACCGGCAATATCATACGCCTGTGCGCCAACACCGGAACCCGCCTGCACCTGGTGCGCCCGCTCGGCTTCACGCTCGAGGACCGGCATCTGCGCCGTGCGGGCCTCGACTACCACGACATGGCGTGGGTGCGGGAGCACGACGACCTCGAGACCTGCCTGGCGGCGCTCGACGGACGGCGCCTGTTTGCGTTGTCGACACGCGGCACGCAATCCTACGCCGGGGTTGGCTACCAGGCGGGTGACACGTTCCTGATGGGAGCCGAGACCAGCGGGCTGCCGGCCGGCATCCTCGACGCCATACCCGCCGCAAGGCGGCTGCGCATCCCGATGCGTCCCGGCAACCGCAGCCTGAATCTCTCCAACGCCGCAGCGGTGGTGATCTACGAGGCCTGGCGCCAGGCGGGCTTTGCCGGCGGCAGCTGATTACGTTCGTCAGGCCGCTGCCTATGCGCCCAATCCGCCGTACGATCAATCGATCGTAGGAGCGGCTTCCGCCGCGAATATTCCGGTCGTTCGACCGCAGAATCATATTCGCGGCGGAAGCCGCTCCTACGCGATGCCGGGGGCGCGATGCCGCCGGCGTCAGAACGCTGTGCCGGTCTCGGCCTTCAGGGCGCGGGCCATCAGGGCCATGACGGCTGCCTGTGGTGCCATGCCCTCGTAGAGGATGCCGTAGACCTGGGCGCAGATCGGCATGTCTACCCCGACGCGGCGAGCAACCTCGCGCACGGCCTCGGCGGCGAACACCCCTTCGCAGACGAACCCGATCTCGTGCACGGCCTGTTCGCGGCTGCGGCCGGCGGCGAGCAGCAGGCCGACGCGGCGGTTGCGCGACTGGTCGTCGGTGCAGGTGAGCACCAGGTCACCCATGCCGGCGAGCCCCATGAAGGTCTCGGCGCGTGCGCCAAGCGCCACGCCGAGGCGCGTCATCTCGGCAAGGCCACGGTTGATGAGCGCAATGCGCGCGTTGGCACCGAATTTGAGCCCGTCGGATATCCCGGCGGCGATCGCGAGCACGTTCTTCACCGCGCCACCGACCTCGACGCCGGCGAGATCGGTGGAGGTATAGGCACGGAAGTGCTCGTTGGAAATGCGCGCGGCGAGATCCGCGGCGAAGCCCGGATCGTTCGCGGCCACGGTCAGGGCGGTGGGCAGCCGGGCGGCAACCTCGCGCGCGAACGTCGGCCCGGAGAGTATCGCCAGCGGCCGATTCGCACCGAGCAGCTCGCGCGCGATGTCGTGTGGCAGGCGCCCGGTGTGCTGTTCGAAACCCTTGGTGGCCCAGGCGACGCGGCTGCGGCTACCGAGCTGCGGGGCGATCGCCGCGAGCGTGGCGCGCAGCGCGTGGCTCGGCACGCAGACCAGCAGATCGCGGTGGTCGCGTGCAGCGCGCGTGAGATCGGGCTCGACGGCGAGATTGGCGGGAAAGGTGACGCCGGGAAGATAGTGATCGTTGCAGCGCCCGGCGGCCATGCGGCCGAGGGCAGCTGCATCGCGCCCCCAGAGGGTGGTCGGCCCGTTGGCACGGGCGAGTTGCACGGCGAGTGCGGTGCCCCAGGATCCGGCCCCGAGCACCGCGATCGTGTCATCGTTGGCGGGATGGTTCACCGGCGTGCGGCCACCGTCGTGCCGGATCAGGCCTGGGGGCGGGCCTGGCGGGCTTCGGCGTACAGCGCCTCGAAGTTGATCGGCTGCAGTTGCAGCCGCGGGAAGCCGCCGCGGCTCACCAGCGAGCTGATGAGTTCGGAGGCGTACGGATAGAGCGCCTCCGGTGCCTTGATCTTCAGCAGCAGCATGGTCTCCTCGGTGGTGAAGCCCGTGATCTCGAAGAGCCCGCCCTGCTTGACCTCGACGAGGAACAGCGACTTGTCACCGGCCGTGGCGTGCACCGAGGCGTGCAGGATCACCTCCCAGGCGTTTTTGTCGCGCTGCCGGTGGCTGCTCTCGATCTGGAACTTCAGTTCCGGCTGCAGTTCCTGGCCGAAGAGGATTGCGGGTGCGTGCGGCGCTTCGAAGGATACGTCCTGCAGGTAGACCAGGCGCAGGTTGTAGACGCGGATCGGAACACTGCTGCTGCCGTTGCCGTTACCGCCGTTCGGTTCATTCGCCATGGTGGCCTCGTATGCTCGTCAGTCCCGGATGCCGAGCAGCGGATCGAGGCTGCCCTGCTGGTCGAGTGCGGCAAGGTCGTCGAAGCCGCCGACGTGACGCTCACCGATGAAGATCTGCGGCACGGTCTGCCGGCTGCTGCGCTGGATCATCTCCTCGCGCAGGGACTCCTCGCGCGACACATCGATTTCGCGGAACGCAACACCCTTCTCGTGCAGCAGTGCCCTGGCCGCTGCGCAGTACGGGCAGAAGGGCCTGGTGTAGACCAGCACGTCGGGCGCCGCGCCCATGCAGCCGTCCTCAGGCCTGTGCCTTGCCGGCGACGACGGGCAGGCGTTCGCGCTCCCACGCGGACAGCCCGCCCTGCAGCGACCAGGCCTTCTCGAAACCGGCCTTGCGCAGGACCGGGACCAGCCGCGCGCTGCTGCCGCCACCGTCACAGACCACCAGTACCGGGCGCTTCTTCTTCAGGCGCTCGGCCGCAGCCGTGGCGAGATCGGCAGCCGGGACGTTGATGGCGTCGATGATGTGGCCCGACTCGAAGCGCGCGGCATCGCGCACGTCCACCACGGTGGCGCCCTGATTGATGAGGCGCACCGCCTCCTGGGCCGGCACCGCGAGACCCGCCTGCATGCGCAGCCGCAGCTCGTTCGCGATCAGCGCGACGACTGCCAGCAGCGTGGCACTCACCAGCAGCGGGTGACGCAGGATGAAATCGGGCAGCTTGTCCATGGACGGCCGGTGTTGCGCGGTGGCGGCGGATTATACCTGCTCCTCCCCGGCGAAGCTGCCGCGGTCGCGCTACACTGCCAGCCCCATGACGGTGATCCCCATCCGGCACCGCGTCGCTGCAGGCGCGCTCATTGTTGCTTTGCTGGCCGCGTCTGCCGCGCATGCATCGCCGGGCAAGGCCAGCACCGAGCGTGAGCTGGCCACCGTCCAGGAGCGTATCCGCAAGCTCCAGAAGGAAATCTCGCGCGATGCCGCCCGCCAGCCGACGGCGGCGCAGGCTTTGAAGAAGTCGGAACTCGCCGAGGCCGAGGCCCGCACCGCGCTGCGCGACGTACGCCGCCAGCTCGAGGAAGGCCGTACGCGCGAGCGTGCCCTGCGTGGCGAGGTGGCACGCACCGAAAGCGAGCTGGACCGGCACCGTACGATGCTCGAACGCCAGCTGCGGCTCGCCTGGGTGGCGGGGCGCGAGGAATGGCTGCGGCTCGCACTGGCCCAGCAGGATCCAGTCGCGCTGTCGCGTCGGGTGGTCTACTACGGCTACGTGACCCGCGAACGTGGCACCCTGCTGGCCCAGGTCCGCGTCGGCCTGGAAGAGCTTCAGGCGGCGGTGGCGAAGCTCGAGAGTGAACTTGCCGAGCTCACCGAACTCGGCCGCCGCCAGGAGGCACGGGTGCGCGAGGTCACTGCTGCGCGCCAGACGCGCGCGCAGGCCGTGCGCACGCTCGAACGCAATCTCGGCTCGCGTCAACAGAAGCTCACGCGACTGCGCCAGGATGCACGTGCCCTCGAGGATCTGGCACGGCGGCTGGCGCGCGAGAGCACCAAGGCAGCGCGGCAGCCGGCGCCTGCGCCGGCACCGTCGCGCGCCGGGCGCTCCGGTCGCGAGGTGCGCGAGCTGCCGCTGCGCGGTCGCGCGGTCGCCAGCTTCGGCCAGCCCCGCGCCGACGGCCTGCTGCGCTGGGACGGCATGGTGCTCGCTGCCCCGTCCGGCACCGAAGTACGTGCTGTTCGTGCCGGTCGCGTGGTGTATGCGGACTGGCTGCCTGGCATGGGGCAGCTGCTGGTCGTCGACCACGGCGGTGGCTACATGAGCCTGTACGGCCATAACCAGGAAATCCTCAAGGCAGTCGGCCAGGATGTCCGCGAGGGCGAAGCGGTCGCGCGTGTCGGCGACAGTGGCGGGCAGGGCAGTCCCGGTCTCTACTTCGAAGTGCGACGCAACGGCAAGCCGGTCGATCCAGGCGGCTGGGTACGGTAGCCGGCGCCGGCCCTGTGCTATCGTCCGGCGTCATGAACCGCAGGACGCCACGTTTTCGCAGCTTACTGGTTTTCCTGCTCGGCGCTGTCGCCGGGCTGGCCGGTGCCGTCGGCGGCAGCGTGCTCGCCGGCCGCGAGTCCGGGCGCGATACGCTGCCCTGGGACGACGTACGCCTGCTGACCGAGGTGCTCGACCGTGTGCGCGAGGAGTACGTCGAGCCGGTCGACGATCGGCAGCTGCTCGAGAGCGCGGTGCGCGGCATGGTCACGAGCCTCGACCCGCACTCGCAGTTCCTCGACGCCAGTGAATACGAGGAGATGCTCATCGGCACCAGCGGCAATTACTCCGGTGTCGGCATCGAGGTGAACCTGCGCGACGGCAAGGTGCTGGTCGTCGCGCCGATCGAGGGCACGCCGGCGGATGCGGCCGGCATCCGCAGCGGCGACGTGATCGTCGCCATCGATGGCGTAGCAGTGAGCGGCGACAACGTCACCAGCGCCATCAACCGCCTGCGCGGGCGTCCCGGCACGCGCGTGAAGCTGACCGTGTCGCGCGCCGACGTGCCGGAGCTGCTGCACTTCGACCTGGTGCGCAGCCACGTGCAGGTGCACAGCGTGCGTGCGCGCCTGCTCGAACCCGGCATCGCCTACCTGCGGATCAGCCAGTTCAGCGAGACGACCGGCGCGGACCTGCGTACGGCGCTGGTCGGCCTGCGCCGTCAGCCCGGTGCTGCCGCCGTCAAAGGCCTGGTGCTCGACCTGCGCAACAACCCCGGCGGAGTGCTCGATGCCGCCGTCGAGGTCAGCGACGACTTCCTCGATGCCGGTGTCATCGTCACCGCCAGCGGCCGCGGCCCGGACGCCAATTTCCGTCACGAAGCGCGTGCGGGTGATCTTCTCGACGGCGCACCCATGGTCGTGCTGGTGAACGGCGGTTCGGCGTCGGCCTCGGAGATCGTCGCCGGTGCCCTGCAGGACCACCACCGCGCGACGATCGTCGGCAGCCGCACCTTCGGCAAGGGCTCGGTGCAGACTGTCATGCCACTGTCGCATGGCCGGGCGATCAAGCTTACGACGTCGCGCTACTTCACGCCGTCGGGCGCCTCGATCAACGGCGCGGGGATTGCGCCGGACGTGGATCTCGGCGCCGAGGCCGAGACCTCCGCCGCGGGCGCCGACCCGGCGCTCGAGCGGGCGGTCAGGCTGCTCGAAGCGGGCCCGCCGCTGCAGTCGCAGCTGCGCTGAGCGGCATCGCGGCTTCAGTCGCAATGCCCTGAGCGGATCCTGCCCCCGCCCGGAGGCCCTCCCGTCGCCGCGCCACCGTCACCGTTCCCGCAACGGTTTCCCGGCAAATTGCCGATCCGTTCGCGGATATGCCCACGGCACCCGCGGCATCATATGTCGAGTGCGCAAGCGCCACGGGAGAGTTGAGGCAGCTGGTTTTTTCGGCGCCGGTTTCACCGAACATGGCTATCTCCACGGCACCGCAGGCTGGCCCGGGCGGCGGCGCGTTGCGCCGCGTCCTCAACACTGTTGCGCTCATCGATGGCCTGCTGCTCGTGCTCACGGCCGCCTGGTTCGTGGTGGCAGCCGGCGCCATGGCGTGGCCGCGGCTGTACCTCGCAGCGCTTGCCGTCTACGGCGCGCTGATCATCGCGCTGCGCTTCACGGCCGCTTTCGACGACCGCCCGCGCGAGAAGCTCGCGGCCGCCGTGGTGGCGATGGTGGCGTTCATCTCGGCCGTGCTCGCCTGTGATGGCGGTGACCACGGGGCACTGCTCAACCTCTATCTCCTGCCGATTGTGACCGCGGCGCTCACGCTGGGCCGTGGCCCGACCGTGCTCGTCGTCGGCCTGGTGCTGGTCGGCCGCGTCGGACTCAGTCATTTCGTGGGCGGCACCGACGTCATCACGGCGGCCTACGGGCTTGGACTGGTAGCCGAGGCGGTGCCGGTGATGCTGGTGGCCCTGCTCACCAGCACGCTCGCTGCCGACATCCAGGACGCCAACGATCGGCTGCAGGCCATGGCCGAGCGCGACGGTCTCACCGGCCTGCTCAACCTGCAGGCGTTCACCCGGCTGGTGAACGAGGAGCGCGAGCGCGCCATCCGCCGCGGCAATGGCTTCGCGCTGCTGCTGGTCGACGTCGAGAACCTGAAGGCGGTCAATGACCGCCATGGCCACGAAGCCGGGAACCGGGCGCTCGTGGCTGTGGGGCAGGCGCTCGCGCGCAGCTGCCGTTCGATGGACCTGGCAGCCCGTTACGGCGGCGACGAATTCGTGGTGTTCGTCTCGGGCGCCGGCCCGGCGATCGCCAGGGCAGTCGCCAACCGCATCCGTCACAGCGTGGCGACCACGACACTGCAGTCCGGCGGCAGCCTGCACCGCGTGGCCGTGGGCATCGGCGCTGGCGTGTTCCCGGCAGACGGCCGCCAGCTGCGTGACCTGCTGAATGCGGCGACGCGCGATCTCGACAAGGACAAGGCGAGCCGCCGGCCGCTGGAACGTTCGGAAGCCAACCTGCGCGCCAGCCCGACGCGCCCGGTCGGCCCGTAGACCCCGCCATTCACCGCTGTCGCCGCGGCCACCCGGCAGGCGGCGCCAGAGGGATATCACCGGCGCTGCAGCGCTTCGCGTACCCGTCGGGCATGCTCTTCGAGAACGGCGGCGGGAGCGGCTTCGCGACCGTGCTGGCGCAGCGGCCGGTCCGCGTAGCGCGGCACGATGTGCAGGTGGAAGTGGAATACCGTCTGTCCGGCCGCCGGGCCGTTGAACTGCATCAGCATGATGCCGTCGGCGGCAAAGGCCTGCTTCACGGCCGCGGCCACGGTCTGCGTGCTGCGCATCACCGCAGCGGCCATCGCCGGGTCGAGGTCGAAGAGGTTCTCTGCCGGTGCTTTCGGCACCACCAGCGTGTGGCCCTCCGCCTGCGGCATCACGTCCATGAAGGCCAGCGTGTGCTCGTCCTCGTAGACCCGGAAGGCCGGGATCTCGCCCTTCAGGATTCTCGCGAAGATGTTGTTCGGGTCGTACCCCACGCCGCCACCTCGTGCCGCTGCCGCGTTTCGCCGGTAGCATAGGATCGCCCGCCGGGGCGAGACAAGCGCGCCGCCGGCGCGCAGGAGGTCCGACGATGAGCGAACCGCGTGCCCGCCCCGACGCCAACCAGTGCTTCGTCTGCGGACCCGACAATCCGCTTGGCCTGCGGCTGCCGTTCCGCATGGAAGGCGAGGCCTGCCGCGCCGAGTTCACGCCCGGTCCTTTCCACTGCGGCTACGACGAACTGGTGCACGGCGGGATCATCTACAGCGCGCTCGACGACGTCATGGCCAACTGGCTGTTCCTGCACGGCGAACGGGCCCACACGGCGCGCTGCGAGGTGCGCTATCGCGAGCCGGTGCAGCTCGGCGATACGCTGCTCCTCGAGGGCCGGCTCCTGCGGCGCAAGGGACGGCTGGCAGTGCTTGCGGGCACGGCACGTCGGGCCGGCGACGGCGTGGTGGTGGCCGAGACCGAGGGCACCTTCATGGTCGTCTGACGACCGGACCGGCTGCCTCACTGCATGTTCGGCGGTGGGGACTCGAAGATGCCGATATCGTAGATGCCCGTGCCCTGGCGCAGTGGCTTGACCGTCTTCTGGTACTCCTCGCCCTTGACGTAGCCTTCGAGCGTGGTCAGGTCGGGGAATTCGAGGATAACCACCGACTTGGGGGCAAGCGCCTCGCCCTCGAGCACCTCGACCGCCTTGCCGCGCACGATGTAGCGGCCGCCGTGGCGGCGCGCGAGCGCAGCGGATTTCTCCGCGTAGCTCTTCAGTTCCGGCGTGCGGTGGGTGAACTCGCAGAGCGAAATGATGTAGGCGGGCATAGCAGCGCGCTCCTGGGGCGGGTCGATCGGGGCCGGCATCATAGCGCAGCCGGGCACTACCCCTCAGCGGCGCGCATCCTCGGCGAGTGCGGTGCGGTAGAGCAGGGCGGCGGCGCCCGCCACGGCCGCGAGTCCCAGCAGGGCGCCGGGTCGCCAGGCTTCGGGCACGGCGAACGTCTCGGTGCTGCCGGTGACCACGATCGGGATGGCGAGCAGGATGCCGACCAGTGCTTCACCGGTGATGAGCCCGGCGGCGAACAGCGTGCCGTGGCCGGCGCCGCTGTCCTCGCGGCCGCGACGGTGCTGCACGGCCCAGGCGATGAGCCCGCCGATGAAGATCGGCGTGTCAACCTCGAGAGGCAGGTAGATGCCGACCGCCACCGCGAGCACCGGAGCGCGCCAGCGTGCACCGCTCCGGCGCAGCCACTCGTCGAGCACGATGATCGCTGCACCGATGCCGGCACCCGTGCCGACCAGGCCCCAGGGCAGGCCGCCGCGGAACACGCCCTGGGCGACCGAGGCCATGAGCGTCGCCTGCGGGGCGACCAGCGGATTGGGGTGCTCGGCCGTCGGCACGCCGATGCCGTAGGCTTTCAGCAGCAGGTTCAGGATCGGCGCCATCACGAACACCGAGACCAGCACGCCGGCGGCGAGCGCGACCTGCTGCTTCCACGGCGTGGCAGCGACGAGCTGGCCGGTTTTCAGGTCCTGCAGCAGATCACCGCCGAGCGAGGCGGCGCAACACACCACCGCACCGATCATGATCGCAGCGGCCGGCCCGCGTGCATCGTTGCCGAGCAGTGCCAGCAGCAGCAGCGAGGCGAGCAGCATGGTCGCCATGGTGACGCCGGAGATCGGGTTGTTCGAGGAGCCGACCAGGCCGGCCATGTAGGCGGCGACCGACGAGAACAGGAAGCCGGCCACCAGCATCATGACCGCCATGGCGGCAGCCACGCCGTAACTCGCGACGATCTGCTGGTAGAGGAAGAAGATCGGCACCACGCAGGCGACAATGCCGCCGAGTACCCAGGGCATCGGTGCGTCGCGCTCGGCGGCTGCGATCACCGTACCGCGGGCGCGTCGGAACTGCTCCAGGCCGCTCTTCACCCCGGAGAGCAGTGAGTGGCGGATTGCGACCAGTGCCCACAGGCCACCCACCAGCATCGCGCCGACGCCGAGGTAGCGGATCTTCTTCGACCAGATCTCGTAGGCGAGGTCCGCCGCCGGGGTGCCCGCAGCGAGGCTCGCGGCGAAGGCCGGGTCGCCGGGCACGAACCAGGCGGCGTAGATCGGGATGGCGATGTTCCAGGAGATCACGCTGCCGGCGAACACCAGCACGGCGACGTTCAGGCCGACGATGTAGCCGATGCCGAGCAGCGCCGGGGACAGGTTGGTGCCGACGTAGACGATCCCCTGGCCGACGTAACCTGCCGCCTGCGCCGTGCCGGGCCAGAGCTTGAGCCCGGTTTCGCAGGCCTTGATGACAGCGCCCATGCCCCCGGCAACCGCCAGTGCGCGCAGGCCCTCACCGGCGCGCTCGCCGACGCGCAGCACCTCGGCGACGGCCGTGCCCTCGGGGAACCTCAGCCCCTGCTCGACGATCAGCGCGCGGCGCAGCGGGATGGTGAGCAGCACGCCAAGCAGCCCGCCGATCCCGGCGATAGCCGTGACCCAGAGGTACGGAAAGCTGTCCCATACGCCGAGCAGCACCAGCGCCGGCAGGGTGAAGATCGCCGCTGCCGCCAGCGCTTCGCCGGCCGAGGCCTGCGTCATTACCATGGTGTTCTCGAGGATGCCGCCGTGGCCGAGCAGACGCAGTACGCCCATCGAGATGACGGCCGAGGGGATGCAGGCGGAGACGGTCATCCCGGCGAACAGGCCGAGATAGGCATTCGCAGCACCGAGCAGCACGGCGAGTGCGCCGCCTAACAGCAGCGCGCGCAGCGTCAGTTCGCGTTGGCTTGCGGTCGACGGGACCAGCCCGCTCATCCGACGTTCCCCATGAGTCGGCGTATCGGCTTGGCGCAGATTAGCAGCAGCAGGCCTGCTCCCGCGCAGACCAGGGAGATCTGTAGGAACTGGGCGGGGAAATCCGTGACCGCCTCGGCGTGGAAGCGCCCGGCCACCAGCCCGGCCACCAGGTTGCCGAGCGCGGTGCCGAGGAACCACACGCCCATCATCTGGCCGGCGAAGCGGTGCGGTGCGAGCTTGGTCGTGGCCGAGAGCCCGACCGGACTGAGAGCGAGTTCGCCGATGGTATGCAGCAGGTAGGTCATCACCAGCCAGCTCGGCAGTACCTGCTGGCCCGCGATGACGATCGTCGCTGCGCCGATCATGACCAGGAACCCGGTTCCGAGCAGGATCAGGCCAAGACCGAATTTGGCCGGCGTGGAGGGGTCGAGATTGCGTTGCGCCAGCCGCACCCACAGCGCCGCCATCACCGGCGCCAGCGTGAAGACGAAGAAAGCGTTGATCGACTGGAACCAGCCGGCGGGGATCTCGAATCCGGCGAAGACGCGCTGCGTATAGCGTTCGGCGAACAGGTTGAACGACGAGCCAGTCTGCTCGAATCCGGCCCAGAACAGGGCGCAGGCGAGGAACAGGATCACGATCACGACCACGCGGCGTTTTTCTTCGCCGCTCAGGCCGGCGAACACGAACAGGTACACGAAGTAGGCCACGGCGACGGCTGCGATCAGCATTCCGGTGCGTTCGGCCGCCGCGACCGCATCGACCTCGACGAGGTCGGTCAGCAGGGCTGTGCTGGTGGCCACGATCAGCGCCACGGCGGTCCCGACCGCACGCCAGCCGGCGTGGATCCGCGCGCGGTCTGCCGGGCGGGTGGGGTCGAGAGACGGCAGCCTGCCGGCATCGCCGAGGCGGTGGCGCGTGCGCTGGAAGTACCACAGGCCGCCCACCATGCCGATGCCGGCAGCTGCGAAACCCCAGTGCCAGCCGAAGCGCCCGCTCTCGCCGAGCGTGCTGCACACGAGCGGTCCGAGGAAGGCGCCTATGTTGATGCCCATGTAGAACAGGGTGAAGCCGGCGTCGCGCCGCCCGTCGCCTTGTGGGTAGAGCTCGCCGACTGCGGCGCTGATGTTGGGCTTGAGCAGCCCGGTGCCGCAGATGATCAGCAGCAGTCCGAGGAAAAACGGGACGCGTCCGGGAAAGGCCAGCGTGAAATGGCCGCTGGCGATGATCAGGCCGCCGATGAAAATCGCGCGCTGCGCACCGATCAGCCGGTCCGCGATCCATCCGCCGGGCAGCGCGACGACGTAGACGGCGGCGGTGTACAGGCCGTAGATCGCCGCCGCGGTCTGGTCGTCGAGGCCCAGCCCGCCGCTCGCGTCGACCATGTACAGGATGAGCATGGCGCGCATCCCGTAGTAGCTGAAACGCTCCCACATCTCCGTGAAGAACAGGGTGCGCAGCCCGGCGGGATGTCCGGCCCGCGCCGGCGGGGCCATCATGCGGCGCTCTTGTCCGCGGCCTTGGCCTCGGCCGGGTACAGCAGCCTGGCCATGAGCAGGCCGCCCTCGAACAGCAGGTACATCGGGATCGCCAGCATCACCTGCGAGAGCACGTCTGGTGGGGTGAGCACGGCGCCGACGACGAAGGCGCCGAGGAACATGTACGGCCGCTGCCTTGCCAGCGTCTCCGCCGAGACCAGGCCGGTACCGATCAGCAGCACCGTGGCCACCGGCACCTCGAAGGCTGCACCGAAGGAAAAGCAGGTGAGCAGCGTGAAGTCGAGGTAGCTGTTGATGTCGGTCATCATGGTGACGCCGTCGGGGGTGGTGGCGGCGAGGAAGCGGAACACCGTCGGGAACACCAGGAAATAGGCAAACGACACTCCGACGTAGAACAGGATGATGCTCGACACCAGCAACGGCACCGCGAAGCGCCTTTCGCGCCGGTACAGGCCTGGTGCCACGAACGCCCAGGCCTGGTAGATCAGCACCGGCATCGCCAGGAACAGCGCCACGAAGAAAGTGGTCTTGAAGGGCGTAACGAACGGCGAGGCCACCTGCGTGGCGATCATCTGCGAACCAGCCGGAAGCTGGTCCATGAGCGGGCGGGCGACCAGCGTGAAGATCTGCCGCGCGAAGGGCGCGAGGCACAGGAACACCACCAGCACCGCCGCGACCGCGCGCAGCAATCGGTTGCGCAGCTCGACGAGGTGCGACATCAGCGTGCCCTCGGCGAGCTGTTCCTCGGGCTCGGCAGGCTGTCCGGACGGTCCGGCCATGGTTCGGGCGGTTGGCCTCAGGGCGGGGGGGTACTACCCGGCGTGGCCTGGTCCGGTCGGCTTGCGACCGGTTCCTCGACCGTGTGCGGCCGGAGTTCATCGACCCCGGGGCGTTGGTAGGCGGGCGGCGCCGCCGGCGGATCCATGATGCGGCGTGGGTCCACCGCGTTCATCTCGTCCTGCAGCTGGGTGGTGAGCACGCGCGCCATCTGCCGGGCACGGCCCGCCCACTGGCCCAGTTGCCGGGCCACCTTCGGCAGCCGCTCGGGTCCGAGGACCAGCAGGCCGATGACGAAGATGACCGCCAGTTCCCAGAAGCCGACGTCGAACATGGCCGGCTAGCTGGACTTCTTGCCGGCGGCCTCGTTCTGGCGGGAATCGGCGAAATCGGCGTCCGCTTGCTGTTTCAGCTTCTTCGGTTCCTCGTCCTGGTCTGCCTCGGACATCGCCTTGCGGAATCCCTTCACCGCGCTGCCGAGGTCAGTGCCGATGGAGCCGAGCCGCTTGGTGCCGAAGATGAGCACGGCGATCAGCAGCACGATCAGCCAGTGCCAGATGCTCAGTGAACCCATGTCGTCGCTCCAGGGGGCACTCCGTGCCCGCGAACAGAGACGGTCATGATACGGCAAAACACCGGGCTGGCCGTGTTACCGGCTGCCCATTCCGGCGACGTCGTTGCGCCGCTGTTGCGTGGCGGCGGGGCTCAACAGCCGTGGCCGGCAGGCGGCACCCGCAGCCAGAACGTGACCGGCCCCTCGTTGACGAGGCTCACGGACATGTTGGCGCCGAACCGGCCGGTGGCCACCCTCGGGCAGCGCTCGGCTACGGCCTGCACCAGCTGGTCGAACAGTGCCTGACCGGTAGCCGGCACCGCAGCGCCGGAGAAGCTCGGCCGGTTGCCCTTGCCGGTGTCCGCAGCCAGCGTGAATTGCGGCACCAGCAGCAGCCCCCCGCCAGCCTCGCGGACGTCGTGGTTCATCTTCCCGGTGGCGTCCTCGAACACCCGGTAAGCGACCAGGCGTTCCGCGAGGCGCTGCGCCTGTGCCGGACCGTCACCGCGCTCGACCGCAACCAGCACCAGCAGCCCGGCCCCGATCTCGCCGACCACGGCTCCAGCGACGCGGACACTGGCGTGGGACACGCGTTGCAGCAAGCCGATCATGGCGACAGCATAGGGCGCAACCGCTTTGACTGGTACGGTCGACAGCCCATGACCGCAACGAAAGGCATCTCGCCCCACTCAACATCACAGCTGAATTGAACTCTAGCCATAAGTAGTTAGACGATTGCAATACTATGGGTGGAGATTGATATCACTAAAACTCTATTTAGATGCGCAGGCGTGGGAATCACGATCGACTAAAGACCATTATTAAAAATGCTATAACATAACAGTTATGGACAGTTCCAAGACAGTATCGCCTGTCTTCTGGTTGAAACGGCCTCGATAGCGGAAACGCTCCGCATGCCGACGGTGATGGCGAACTGACCTGCGTCGCGAGTTGGCGGCTGGTGCTGCTCACGTCGTTCCGACAGCGGATCCGACAGATATCCGCGGTACCCGAGGGATGAGGTCTGTCGAGATCGCACCGAGGACTCGAAGGCGAAGTGCGTCTGGCAGAATGCCGGCGATGTTGCCGATGTTCCGCAGCCCGCCCGGTGTCCGTCTGTGCGGGATCGCGCTGGCCGGGCTGGCGCTGCTCGTCAGCGCCTGTGGCCGCGAGGTGGGAACCGCGGTGCGCGATCCGGGCCGCAGCAACCCGGCGGTCAAGACGTTCCATCATTCGCTCGAACAGGCGCCTTCGAGCCTCGACCCGGTGCAGGCGGCGAATGTCTACGCCAACCACGTCGTCGTCAACGCCTACGACACGCTCTACGCCTACAAGTACCTGGCGCGTCCCTACCAGCTGAAACCGAACCTTGCCGACGGCTGGCCGCAGATCACGCCCGACCTGCTCACATACCGCATCCGCCTCAAGCGGGGCGTGCTGTACCAGGACGATCCCTGCTTTCCCGGTGGCCGGGGTCGCGAGTTGGTCGCCGAGGACGTGGTCTACTCGCTCAAGCGCCAGTTCGATCCGGCCAACCGCCCGCAGGGCGCCTGGTTCTGGCAGGGGCGCATCGTCGGCATCGATGCCTGGAAGGCGGCCGGTTCCGACTATGCCCGGGAGATCCCTGGCCTGCGCGCCATCGACAGCCATACCGTGGAAATTCGCCTGGTGCGCCCCTACCCGCAGCTGCTCGACACGCTGTCCACGGGCTTTTCGGCGGTGGTGCCGCGCGAGGCGGTCGAGTACTACGGCCGCGAGCTCGGCACCCACCCGGTCGGCTCGGGTCCGTTCAAGGTTGTCGCCTACGACACCGCGCGCATCGTCTTCGAACGCCACCGCGGCTACCGCCAGGAGCCTGTCGACCTCGTCGCCGAGGGTTACGACCCGACGACCCAGCGCTACACCGGGGTCGAGCGCATCGCCGGGCGCTCACCGCCGTTCGTCGATCGGCTGGTGATCGATTTCGCGGATAGCGAAGCTTCGCGCTGGAATTCGTTCACGAAGGGCGACGAGGTGCAGCTCTCCAGCCTGCCGCCGGAAAAGGCTGACGAGGTGTTGGCCTCGCGCCAGCCTGTACGCCTGCAGCCGGAGTACGCGACGAAATACCAGGTCTTCTCGGGGCCCGAAGCGGGCTTCATCTTCGAGGCGTTCAACTTCGCGTTCCCGGAGTTCGGTTACAACGCCGATCCCGTCCGTCAGTCCCGCAACAAGGCGCTGCGCTGCGCGATCGTCAAGACCTTCGACTGGGAAGCGCGCAACCAGAGCTGGTACTTCGGGTTGGCGACCGTGTTCCCGGGCGTCATCGTGCCGGCCGTTCCGGAGTTCGACCCGCAGCTCTCCCGCGCCAGCGTCACCCGCGACCTCGAGGGCGCACGTCGCCTGCTGCGCGAGGCCGGCTGGACGCCGGAAAACCTGCCCGTGCTGGTCTATGGTCAGACCGCCGGCGTCAAGCAGCGCATGTTCTACGAGCAGTTCCGGGCCGAGCTGAAGCAGATTGGCTGGCCGGCCGAGAAAGTGGTGCTGAAACAGTTCGCCACGTTCGGCGACATCAGCCGTGCCTGGAAGGACAGCCGCCTGCCGATCGTGGTCAAGGGATGGGGGCTCGACTACCCCGATGCGGAAGACACGCTGCAGCTCTTCTACGGCCCGAACGGCTCGCCGGGCTCCAACGACGCCAACTGGCGCAACCCCGAGTTCGACCGGCTCTACGAGCAGGCCGCGGTGATGCTGCCGTCGCCGGAACGCACCGCCCTCTACCGGCGCATGAACCAGCTCGTCATCGACGACTGCGTCGCCATCACGGGGCTCGCGCGCAACCGCATATACCTGTGGCACGACAACGTGGTCGCGGTGCCCGATCGCGAGATCGTTGGCGGCTTCTGGCTGAAGTACGTCGACGTGCTGCCGCCGGGCGAACGTGCCCGGCCGGCCGACCCCGGACCGCCGACCTGATGGACATCCTGCAGTACGCGCTGCGCAAGCTCGTCGCGGGGTTGCCGTTGCTCCTCGGCGTGACGCTGCTCAGCTTCACGCTGATGGTGTACTTCGGCCCCGACAAGACCTACCTGCTGCTCGGCAAGAACCCGACGCCCGCGCAGATCGCCGAGGTGCGCCACGAGCTTGGCTACGACCGGCCGTTCCTGGTGCGCTACGGTGAGTACCTGCGCGAACTCGCCACGCTCGATTTCGGCAACTCCGATTCCTCCGGCGCGAAGGTGAGCACGCTGCTCGCGCGCAGCATCCCGATATCGCTCGTCCTCGAGCTGCCGGGCTTCGTGCTGGGCAACCTGCTCGCCATCGCCCTTGCGCTTGCCGCCGCCTTCCACCGCGGGCGCTGGCCCGACAAGCTGATCATGGGGCTGGCGGTGATCGGCATGAGTGTCAGCTACCTGATCGTCATCTTCGCTTTCCAGATCTGGTTCTGTACCAGCTACGGTCTCAACGCCTTTCCGGTGCGCGGCTGGGCGGTGGCCGACCTCGGCGATTACCTCGTGCATGTCACGGTGCCGACGCTCGCCACGGTGTTCGTCGCGCTCGGCTACAACACGCGCTTCTACCGCGCCGTGATCGTCGAGGAGCTGGGGCGCGACCACGTGCGCACGGCGCGCGCCTTCGGCACGCCGCCATGGCGGCTGCTCTGGCGCAACATCCTCAAGAACTGCGCCATCCCGATCATCACCCGCGTGATGTTCACGATCCCCTCGATCGTCATCGGCGGGGCGTTGCTGATCGAGACGGCTTTCGGCATCCCCGGCGTCGGCAAGCTGACCTACGAGGCCATCGTCAGCGGCGACCAGCCGGTACTCAAGGCGGTCGTCGGGCTGACGGCGGTGCTGTTCGTACTCACGCTGCTCGTCACCGACCTGCTTTATCGCGCGGTGGACCCGCGGGTGACACTGCGATGAGCGGAGGGGCGGATCAACCGAGCGGTGAGGTCGCGGCTGGCGCTGCTCCCACCAGGCCGGAGATGTCTTCGGA
>CAYQAR010000007.1:39784-64732 GCA_964415505.1 uncultured Chromatiaceae bacterium
GCGGTGGGGGCTGCTCCACCCTGGCCGGTTTGGTCTTCTTTTTCTGGGGGCGGGGCGCCAGCCGCGACCTCACCCACCGCCATCTCCCGCCGTCGTTCCCTCTGGCAGACCGCCCGCATCAAGTTTGCCCGCGATCGCGCCGGCCTCTGCGGGCTGGCCGTGGTCGCGCTCTATCTCCTCGCGGCGGTCGGTGTCTGGTGCGGCTGGTGGGCCACGGACTGGGCCGACATCACCGGCACGAAATGGGCGCCGGTGTCCGCTGAGCACTGGTTCGGCACCAACATCATCGGCCAGGACATCTTCCAGCGCGGGTTGTACAGCACGGCCACCGCCTTCGAGGTCGGCCTGGTGGTCGCGGTGCTGGTGGTCGTGCTCGGCAGCCTGCTCGGCGCCGCGAGCGGCTTCCTCGCCGGCAGCTGGACCGACGAACTGGTGCTCTGGCTCATGGGCGTGGTCGACGCCGTGCCGTTCTACCTGATGGTGGCCGCGATCGCCTTCGCGCTCGCCGACTATCCGTACTCCATGCACGTCGCGATGATCTCCACGTTCTGGACTACGACCGGCCGCTTCGTGCGCGGCGAAGTGATCAAGCTGCGTAACCTCGAATTCGTCGAAGCCGCGCGCGCGATCGGTGTGCCGCAGGCGGTCATCGTGTTCCGGCACATCCTGCCGAACACACTGCACATCGTGCTGGTGCAGGCGACGCTGTGTTTTGTCGATGCGGTGAAGGCCGAGGTGGTGCTGTCCTTCCTCGGGCTGGGCGTCAAGGACGGCATGAGCTGGGGCCTGATGATCAGCGAGAGCACCCTCGAATTCCTCGCCGGCCACTTCAACAACCTGGTGGCCGCATCACTGCTCATGTTCGGCCTGGTGTACGCCTTCAACCTGTTTGCCGATGCACTGCAGGATGCACTCGACCCTAAGCAGGTGGCCTCGTGACGGCGGCTGCCCCGCTGATCGCCGTGCGCGACCTCGTGGTCGAATTCGACACGCTCGACGGGCGCGTGCGCGCGGTCGACGGCGTGAGCTTCAATGTCATGCCCGGTGAGACCCTGGGGCTCGTGGGCGAAAGTGGTTGCGGCAAGACGGTCACCGGCCTGTCGCTGCTGCGCCTGGTGCCCGAGCCTCCCGGGCACTACGCCGGCGGTTCGGTCCGGTTCTCAGGCCATGACCTGCTGGCGCTGCCCGAGCCCGAGTTACGCGCCCTGCGCGGCCGCGATATCGCCATGATCTTCCAGGAGCCGATGACGGCACTGAACCCGGTGTTCACGATCGGCAGCCAGCTCACCGAGGTGCTGCGTCGCCACCGCCGACTCGGCCGCCGCGCAGCGCGCGCCCAGGCCCTGGCGCTGCTCGAGCGCGTGCACATTCCCGAGGCGGCGCGACGCTTCGACGAATACCCGCACCAGCTCTCCGGCGGCCAGCGCCAGCGCGTCATGATCGCCATGGCCCTGTCCTGCGGGCCGCAACTGCTGGTGGCCGACGAGCCGACCACCGCGCTCGATGTCACGACCCAGGCCGTGGTGCTCACCGAGATCGCACGTCTGCAGGCCGAGCTCGGCATGGCGATGGTCTTGGTGACGCACGATCTCGGCGTGATCGCCGAGACCTGCGCCCGCGCCATCGTCATGTACTGTGGCGTGATCGTGGAGGAGAACACGACCGCGGCGCTATTTGCACGCCCGCGCCATCCGTACACAGTCGGCCTGCTGCAGTCGATTCCGCGGGTACGTGCCGAGAGGCTTGCCGAGCTGCCCGTCATCCCCGGACGCGTTCCCGACCTGCGCCGGCTGCCACCCGGCTGCCGCTTCGCCGAGCGCTGCCCGCGCGCGAGCGCGCTGTGCGGCGCGACTGCACCGCGGCTCACCCCGCAACCCGGCGGCGGCCAGGTCGCCTGCCACCACCCGCATCCATGACCCGCACCAGCCCAAAGCCAACCCGACCCGATCCCCGTAGGAGCGGCTTCAGCCGCGAATATTCTTGGTGGCGATCATCGCGGTACCTCGGAGATTCGCGGCTGAAGCCGCTCCTACGGGGATCGCGGCGATGGTCGGTGCCGGATGGTGCGCCGTGACGGTACCGCTGCTCGAAGTGCGCGAGCTGCGCAAGTACTTCCCGGTGCGTGGCGGGCTCTTCCGTCGCGTTGTCGGCCAGGTGAAGGCGGTCGACGGTGTCAGCTTCACGCTCTTGGCGGGCCGCACGCTAGGGCTCGTCGGCGAGTCCGGATGCGGCAAGTCGACGCTGGCGCGCGCGCTGCTGCGCCTGCAGGAGCCGACCTCCGGGCAGGTCCTGCTGCGGGGCGAGGATCTCACCGCGGTCGCGCGCGGCGACCTGCCCGCCCGGCGCCGACAGGTGCAGATTGTTTTCCAGGATCCCTACGCGTCGCTGAACCCGCGGCGCACGGTCGGCCAGGCAATCCGCGAGCCGCTCGACGTGCACCGCGTCGGCACCGCGTCCGAACGCGCGCAGCGAGTGGACGCATTGCTCGAGGTGGTCGGTCTCGACCCGCAGATGCAGGACCGATACCCGCACGAGTTCTCGGGCGGCCAGCGCCAGCGCGTCGGCATCGCCCGCGCCCTCGCGCTCGAACCGGCCCTGATCGTCGCCGACGAGCCGGTGTCGGCTCTCGACGTCTCGGTGCAGAGCCAGGTGTTGAACCTGATCAGCCGGCTGCAGCGCGAGCGCGGCATCGCATTTCTCTTCATCAGCCACGATCTCGCCGTGATCCAGCACGTGAGCGATGCGATCGCCGTGATGTACCTCGGCCGGATTGTCGAACTCGGGCCGGCGGCTGCGGTCTGCCGCGAGCCCCGTCATCCGTACACCCAGGCTCTGCTCGCGGCCGTACCCGTACCCGATCCGGTGCGCCGGCGCACGCGCCTCCTGCTGCCCGGTGAGATCCCCTCGCCGGCGCGCCCCCCGCCCGGCTGTCCGTTCCATCCACGCTGTCCGCTGGTGCAGGCGCGTTGTCGCGTGGAAGTGCCGATGCTGCAACCCGTTGCCGACGCCGACGACGGCCGGTGGGTGGCCTGCCACCTGGTGCCGACGCGGCTGGGATGACTTGCGGTTGCGCGACAGACTGGTCGCTGGATGCTAGGTAGGTTTCCGTATTTCCAAATGCGTGCGCAGAGCGAGATGCTCGCGATGTTGTCAGGGAGCGGACACCCGTAATTTCAGCCCGAACGTGACTCGTCGCCTGTAGACGGACCGCTCCCTGCGTCCGGCACCATGGCCACCCCGATCGACATCAGCGATCTTCTGCTCAACGCCTGGCCGGAAAAGGCGACGGGAATCCGCAATCTGCAGCGGCAGGATTCGGGGAATCGGCATCCATGCGGCCAGCCCTGGAGACCGGTCGGTCCTCGCGCCGGAGCACACCAGCAACACCAGGTTGGCCGACGGCATCGTGCACGCCCATGCCCTGCCCTTCCGAAGGAAGGTCCCCGTGACTTCGTCGATCGCGGCGCTGCGCTTGGCCACCGGCTGTGGTGCGAAGGGGTCGCCATGTGGCAGCTGTGTCGGATTAACGACAATACCACGGCTATTTTGCGCCGCCAGAACAGCAATTACCAGTCGCTTTGATAACAATATTTTTACGACTTGTCCCTATTTCTTGCGATGCAATAATGTGGGACCTTTCACGATGGGTAAGTTGGGAAATTCGCAGTGGGAGAGCAGACATGAGAATGAGCAGAAACGTGTCGAAATGGCTGTATCTGGCTGCCCTGCCGGTTGTGCTGGCCGGGCTGTCGGGGCCTGCTTTCAGCCAGGAGGCGGCACCAGCGGCGCCGATGGCACCGACCATGACGCCGGAGGAGAAGGCGATCGGCAAGCGCATCTACTTCGAGCGCTGCGCCGGCTGCCACGGGGTGCTGCGCAAGGGCGCCACGGGCAAGAACCTCGAGCCGCAGTGGAGCAAGCAGCTGCCGGACGGCACGAAGCAGGAGGGTGGGACGCTCAAGCTCGGCACCTCGCGCCTCGAGAAGATCATCGCCATGGGAACCGAAGGCGGGATGGTCAACTACGACGACATCCTGACCAAGGAAGAGATCAACATCATGGCGCGGTACATCCAGAACGTGCCCGATGTGCCGCCGGAGTTCAGCCTGAAGGACATGCAGGCCTCATGGAAGCTGCTGGTGCCCGTCGACCAGCGCCCGACAAAGCAGCGGAGCAAGGTGAACCTGAAGAACGTCTTCGGCACCACGCTGCGTGACACGGGCAAGCTCGCGCTGATCGACGGCGATACCAAGAAGATCTGGCAGATCCTCGACACCGGCTATGCCGTACACATCTCGCGGCTGTCGGCCTCGGGCCGCTACGTGTACACCGTGGGCCGCGACGGCCTGGTGACGCTGATCGACATGTGGTACGAGCAGCCGACGACGGTCGCGACAGTCAAGCTCGGCTCCGACGCCCGCTCGGTCGACACCTCGAAATTCAAGGGCTACGAGGACAAGTACCTGATCGGTGGTACCTACTGGCCGCCGCAGTACTCGATCATGGAGGGCGATACGCTCAAGCCGCTGAAGGTCGTTTCAACCCGCGGCATGACCGTGGACGGCGACTACCATCCGGAGCCGCGCGTGGCCTCGATCGTGTCCTCGCACATCAAGCCGGAGTGGGTGGTCAACGTCAAGGAGACCGGGCAGATCCTGCTGGTGGACTACAGCGACATCGCCAACCTGAAGACCACCACGATCGAGTCGGCGAAGTTCCTCCACGACGGTGGCTGGGACGCCTCCAAGCGCTACTTCCTGGTGGCGGCGAATGCCTCGCACAAGGTGGCAGCGGTCGATACGCAGACCGGCAAGCTCGCCGCGCTCGTCGACACCAAGAAGATTCCCCACCCGGGCCGTGGCGCCAACTTCGTGCACCCGACCTACGGCCCGGTCTGGGCCACGGGGCATCTCGGCGATGCGGTGGTGTCGCTGATCTCCACGCCGTCGGACAAGCCCGGGAACGCGCAGTACAAGCAGTACAACTGGAAGGTGGTGCAGGAACTGCCGATGCCGGGTGCGGGTAACCTCTTCGTGAAGACGCACCCGAAGTCGAAGCACCTGTGGGCCGACCTGCCCATGAACCCGGAGCGCGAAAACACCGAGTCCGTGTACGTGTTCGATCTCGCCGACCTATCGACGGCGCCCGTGAAGATCGATGTCGCCAAGGACTCCGGACTGCCGGTCACCAAGGCGCTGCGCCGCGCCGTGCACCCGGAGTTCAGCGAGGACGGTACCGAGGTGTGGATCTCGCTCTGGGGCGGCAAGACCGACCAGTCCGCCCTGGTGATCTACGACGACAAGACGCTGAAGCTCAAGAAGGTGATCACCGATCCGCAGATGATCACCCCGACGGGCAAGTTCAACGTCTGGAACACGCAGCACGACATCTACTGATCGCGCGGCGTCGAGAAAACCGGACCCGGGGGCGAGAGCCCCCGGGTCATTCCTTCGGGCCGTGGTAGCGGTCCGCCACAGGGCCGGGATTGAGCACTGCCCGTCCTACGCGAGAAAGACAGGTTATTCCAATGTCCGACAACAGCCCGGATTCCAGTGGATGGTGGCAGAGACTGCGTCGGCCTAGTGCCCGGTACTCGGTCCTGGCCCTGCTCGTGGTCGGCTTTTTCTCCGGAATCATTTTCTGGGGTGGTTTCAACACGGCGATGGAGGCGAGCAACACCCGGGCGTTCTGCATCTCCTGCCACGAGATGCGTGACAACGTTTATCAGGAATACAAGAAGACGATCCACTACTCCAACCGCACCGGAGTACGCGCGGTCTGCTCGGACTGCCACGTGCCGCGCGACTGGCTTCACAAGGTTGCGCGCAAGATCCAGGCAACCAACGAGCTGTACGGCAAGCTGGTTGGCACCATCGACACGAAGGAGAAGTTCGAGGCCAAGCGCCTGACGCTGGCACGCCACGAGTGGAAGCGCATGAAGGAGTCGAATTCGCGCGAGTGCCGCAATTGCCACAGCTTCAAGGGCATGAATGTCGCGGTGCAAAAGCCGCGGGCGCGCAAGATGCACGAACTCGGCAAGCGCGACGGTGACACCTGCATCGATTGCCACAAGGGCATAGCCCACCAGCTCCCGGAGGGCATGACCGAGGAAGATGAGGCCTGAGGGAACCGGCCCGACGGCCGGCATCGCCCCTATAATGAATCGTTCACGACAGAACGCGAAGGAACAGACCATGCGCAATCCGATCCTCACCACCTCCCTCGCCGGCGCAGCGCTCGTGCTGCTCGCCGGCGCTGCCGCTGCCGCTCCCGACTGGAGCAAGGTGCCGGCGCGCACCGTCACGGTGTTCTACCCCGGCGTGTCGCCGATCGAGTGGGTCACCACCGGCACCGAGCACGGCGGCGCTCGCGGCCTGAAGAAGGGCGAGGGCTGCGCGGGCTGCCACGACGAGGAGGCTGCCGACATGGGCCAGAAGATGGTTTCGGGCGAGAAGCTCGAACCGAAGCCCATCAAGGGCAAGGCCGGCTCCATTCCGGTGAAGGTGCAGGCGGCGCACGACGCGGCCAATCTCTACCTGCGTTTCACCTGGAAGCAGCCGCCCGGCGGCGGGCCGAAAATGGATGCCGACAACCAGATCAAGCTTGCAGTGATGCTCGAGGGCAACACGATCGAGCGGGCGAATCTGTCCGGCTGCTGGGAGACCTGCCATCAGGACGCCCGTACCATGCCCAACGCGAAGGACGACAAGAAGACGAAATATGTCGCCGGTGGCAACGTCAAGGCTGGCAAGTTCTACGACCTGATCCAGTGGACCAGCAAAGGGGCGAAACACGACGGTTATGTCGCCGACCAGCGTGTCATGGATGGTGGCAAGGCCTTGGTCGACGCCAAGGGTGAGAAGAAGGGCGACGAATGGGTGGTGACCTTCACCCGCAAGCTCGCCGGTGGTGAGGGTGACGTCGCCCTTGCGCCGGGCAAGGTGTACAACATGGGCTTCGCGATCCACGACGACTACACCCATGGGCGCTTCCACCACGTCTCGCTCGGCTACACGCTGGGCATCGGCGCCACGGCCGACATCACGGCCGTGAAATGATGGCCGGGCGTGCAGGCGGAGTCGCGATAGCCTGCACGCTGGCGTTGGCCTCGGCGGTCATAATGCCGCTGCGGGCCAGCGCCGACACGGTGGAGGTGGGTATCGCGGAGTATCGCTACGACCCGCCCGCGCTCACGATCACCGTGGGTACCACGGTGCGCTGGGTCAACCACGAGCAGCGCGTGAGCCACTCGATCCTCTTCACCGGCCCCGGCGGCTTCGAGTCTGACCGCTTCTTTCCCGGTGAGTCCTGGGAGCGCACATTCGATGTGCCCGGCCGCTATCCGTACAGTTGCGGCCCACACCCGGAGATGCAGGGCGTCATCGAAGTCGTGGAACAGGGCAGCGGGCACCGGCCAGGCGCGCTACCGTAACCCGTTGGCTCAATGCAGTTTTCTTGCGGTGCGCAAGCGCAGCGTCAGGTGCGGACCCGCCACCGACGCTCTGGCCGTGCGCCGGTACGTAATTCCCCGTATATATTGAAAAATTCCGGCAGCAACAATCTCGCGCGTTTGCGCCGGTCGGGCAGGTTTTTTCAAGGAGTCCCTTCAAAATGAGAACTTCAGGATATGTCGTCGCAGCCGCAGTGGTCGTCACGCTGGGCGTATTGCCAGCGCTGGTGACTCGCGCCGCGGACAGCGGCCAGCCGCTGGTGCACCAGGCGGAAGTCGCCGGGGCGATTTCCAAGGGCAAGAAGCCGAGCGACGAGTGGATGAAGCGCGGGCAGGACCTGTACCAGCAGAACTGCGCGGCCTGCCACCAGCCGACCGGCGTCGGCCTGCCGGGTGCATTTCCGCCGCTCGCCAAGTCTGATTACATCGCCAAGGACCCGAGCGTGCTGATCGACGTCACGCTCAAGGGCCGCCAGGGCAAGATGACCGTCAACGGCGTCGAGTACAACAACGTGATGCCGGCGATGAGCCACCTGTCCGACAAGGACCTGGCCGCAATCATCACCTACGTGCTGAACAGCTGGGACAATCCCGGTGGCACGGTGCAGATGAGCAAGGTCGAAGCGTACCGCAAGGCTTCGGGCCTGGAAGCCAAGCAGGCGGCGGGCCAGCGCCATCCCGGCGCCGGTGAGGCCGAACAGGCCTACCAGTCGCAGCCCTCGCAGGTCACCGAGGCGCAGGTGCGCGTCACGCCCGGTGCGCCGAACGTGACCGAGGCCGAGTTCGAGCGCAGCAAGCAGATCTTCTTCGAGCGCTGCGCCGGCTGCCACGGCGTGCTGCGCAAGGGCGCCACCGGCAAGCCGCTGACGCCAGACCTCACCCAGGCGAAGGGCACGGAATACCTCAAGGCCCTGATCAAGTTCGGCTCGCCCGCAGGCATGCCGAACTGGGGCACCTCGGGCCAGCTCTCGGATACCGACATCGACATGATGGCGCGTTTCCTGCAGCACGAGCCACCGCAGCCGCCCGAGTGGGGCATGCCGCAGATGAAGGGTTCGTGGAAGGTGATCGTGCCGGTCGACCAGCGACCGAAGAGCAAGCAGAACAAGCTCGACATCGAGAACCTGTTTGCCGTCACCCTGCGTGACAGCGGTGAGGTGGCGATCATCGACGGCGACCGCAAGGCGATCAACAACATCGTCAAGACCGGTTATGCCGTGCACATCTCGCGCCTGTCGCACTCCGGCCGCTACAACTACACCATCGGTCGCGACGGCAAGATCGACCTTATCGACCTGTGGATGGATCCGCCACAGCCCGTGGCCGAGATCCGCATCGGACTCGAGGCGCGCTCGGTCGAGACCTCGAAGTACAAGGGTTTCGAGGACAAGTACGCGATCGCCGGTTCCTACTGGCCGCCGCAGTACGTGATCATGGATGGCGCGACGCTCGAGCCGCTGAAGATCGTCTCCACCCGTGGCATGACCGTGAGCACGCAGGAGTACCACCCGGAGCCGCGCGTGGCGGCGATCGTCGCCTCGCACCAGCACCCGGAGTTCATCGTCAACGTCAAGGAGACTGGCCGCATCCTGCTGGTCAACTACAACGACATCAACAACCTCGGTGTCACGACGATCGACGCGGCTGCCTTCCTGCATGACGGTGGCTGGGACTCGACGCTGCGCTACTTCCTCACCGCCGCAAACAGCTCGAACAAGATTGCGGTGGTCGATTCGAAGGAGCGCAGGCTCGCGGCGCTGGTCGATGTCCACGAGATCCCGCACCCGGGCCGTGGCGCGAACTTCGTGCATCCCGAGTACGGTCCGGTCTGGTCGACGAGTGCGCTCGGCAACGACGCCATCACGCTGATCGGTACCGATCCCGAGAAGCACCCGCAGTACGCCTGGAAGGCCGTCAAGGTCGTCAAGGGCCAGGGCGGTGGCTCGCTCTTCATCAAGACGCACCCGAAGTCGAAGAACCTCTGGGTCGACACGACGCTGAATCCCGAAGCGGCCATCAGCCAGTCGATCGCGGTGTTCGACATCAACAACCTCGACGCCGGCTACAAGGTGTTGCCGATCGCCGAGTGGGCCAAGCTCGGCCCGGGACCGAAGCGCGTCGTGCAGCCCGAGTACAACAAGGCGGGTGACGAGGTCTGGTTCTCGGTGTGGAGCGGCAAGGAAGAGGAGTCGGCCATCGTCGTGGTGGACGACAAGACCCGCAAGCTGAAGAAGGTCATCAAGGACCCGAAGCTCATCACGCCGACCGGCAAGTTCAACGTGTACAACACCACGAAGGACATCTACTGATCGGGTAGGTGTGCCAGGGGCGAAACCCGGGGGCCGGAGCGCGATGCTCCGGCCCCTTTTTTTCGGCGGTATGGTTGCGGGGCTACCGGGCAGGCGTAGGATTCCGTAAGCCGGATCCAGTGTCGCGTACCCGCGGCGCGGTCCGCCAATCGCGGCACGGAGAATCGCGACCAATCAGGGGGGATGGATTCATGCATCACCGAACCGGCAGAACGGACCTGTAGAACACCTCCGGCGACGCCACGCATGTTTCCCTGGCTCGACGCCCCGCTCGCCGCACTCGGCGAAGGCTTCATGCGCGCCTGGTCGAAGGTCGAGCGCTGCTACCGCCGCCCGTTCTCGCGTGCGGCGTTCAGGCTCAAGTTCTCCTACTACCCGCTGCTGGCGCTGCTCGCACTCGGCTGGCTCGCCTGGGACTGGACGCACGATCGCACGCTGAACACGGCGGAGAACGCGATCTTCGACCAGGTCATCCGCTGGCGCCCGGTCGAGCCGAAGCCGTCGGGTCGCGTGGTCGTCGTCGAGATCGATGAATGTTCGATCGAGCACTTCCGCGCGCGCGGCGAAGGAGGCTGGCCCTGGAGCCGGCAGCGGCACGCGGACCTGCTCGACCGCCTGGATCGCGAAGGCGTGCGCACGGTCGGCTACGACGTACTGCTGACGGACCCCTCGCCTGCGGACCCAGGCGGCGACCAGGCGCTCGAGGCGATGGCACAAGGCGGTGCCGGGCGTTTCCTGTTCGCCGCCGCGCGCCTGCACAGGGACTACGACGCCGACGCGCCGCTCATCGCGTCGCAGACACCGGGCGCCTTTGCGCTGCGGGAGGCGCCCGCTGATAACCCGCGCGTCGCACTGCTCCTGCCCTACGGCGAGGCGATGGCGGCGACGAGCGGGATAGTCAACGTCGCGCGCAACGACGACGGCGTGCTGCGCGACCTGGCGATCTACGAGCGTGCCGGCGATTTCGGCATTCCGTCGCTGCCGATGCGCCTTGCGATGGTGGCGATCGGCCGCGTGCCGGGCGCGCTCGATGACGCTGTGCGACCAAACTGGCGCAAGCACACCCGCCTGCCGCGCCTGAGTGCCGCGGACCTGCTGGTCGAGGGTGCGCCGGTGTGTCACCAAGCGGGTGATGCCGTACCAGCGTTGAAGGACACGGCTGTTCTGGTTGGCTACACCGCCGCCGGTCTCAACGACGCGAAGCCGACGCCGGTTGACCCGGTGATGCCGGGTGTCGAAGTGCTGGCCGAGGCTACCGAGGCACTGGTCACGGGCAGCGCGATCCGCGTCCCGCCCGCCGGGCTCAAGTATCTGATCGCGGCCCTCCTCATCCTGCTCACCGCGTTCGTGTTTTTCCGCGGTGAGCCGCATAACGACATCGACTCGATCTTCGTTGCGACCAACCTGCTGCTGCTCGGCGCTGCCTTCGTCGGTCTCACGTTCTTCGCCTCATTCTTCGACGTGTTCGCGGCGATCGGCTTCGTGAGCCTGTTCTTCGGCCTGTGCCGCATCTACGCCAAGATCCAGCGCGGCCGTGCGGTCGGCAACGGCGACTATCTGCCGGACTTCGATCCCGGGAAAGACCGCTGGCTCGCAGTCGCACGCCTGCATTTCGTGCCGGATGCGGGCCTCGGTGCGCGGGCCGTCGTGCGCAGACGGCGCGAGTATCGCCGCCGGCTGCGCCGCTTCCTGTACGCGGGCACGGACGCCGTCATGCTCGAGGGCATCGTCGAGGAAAAGACCTGGCTGCACGATGCCCTGAGCGATCTGGTCGTGCTCATGTGGCACGGCGGGAGCGAGGCTGACGCGCGTGCGGCCGCAGCGGCGGATCTCGCGCGGCTCGAACGCAACCTCGCCGAGCAGGATGCCCGCCTGCCGGACGACGGCACGGTACGCCTCGCGTTCGGCGCCGGCGAGATCGCCGACGACCTGCCGTTGCACGTGCTGATCGGGCGGGTGCTAGCATCTTCCACCGAATGGCCGCTGGCGCAGCGAAGCGTCGAGTCGCTGCAGCCGGCGGCTCCCGCAGGAGAACGATGATGCGCGTCCTGTCCGCCTGCTTTGCCGCCGCGGTGCTCGCAGCTTCCGCTGCCGATGCCACCGACCTGACAGCCACGGTGCGCAAGTCTGAGGTGAACGTCTACGTTTCACCGAATCCGGAGTCCGACAGGCTGAAAAAGCTGAAACACGACGACGTGGTCGGAATCGCCTCCCAGCAGGGCCTCTGGTACGAGGTGACGCTTCCCGACGGGCAGGTCGGGTTCATGCGCATCAACGACGTGCGCGTGAACTACGGCAGCGTCGAGGACAGCGGCGCCAACATGCGCGTCCTGACCGGCGGCAAGGCGGGCGCGGGGCGCATCTCCGAGACCGCCGGCGTGCGCGGCATCGACGAAAGCGAGCTGAGGGCGGCTGCCTTCAACCAGGCGCAGCTCGACGCGATGGTCGCGAACCGTGCGGAGCCTGTGACGGCGGCGGCGTATGCAGGCACGCAAGGCTGGCAGGCGACTGCTGTCGCCTGGGACGGGGAGTTGAAGCCAGACAAGTCCGACAAGGTGGCGTCCGCCAAGGCCGGCACATCGGCGCTGGCGGGTCTCGGCAGCATGCTGGGCAAGTTTGGGTCGAAGGCGAGTTCGATGCTGGGCAAGGCCGAGAAGGTGGCGCCAAAGTCCGAAGCTGAGCAGTCCGCCGAAGAACTCGCGCTCGGCCCGCAGATCGCCGGTCGCGTGCTCGGTGCGCGCCCGCTGTGGGGCAACGTCGAGGCCCAGAAGCGCGTCAGCGTGATCGGCAGCTGGGTAGCCGCGCAGACCAGCCGCCCCGACCTGCCCTGGGCATTCGGCGTGATCGACACGTCGGAAGTCAACGCATTCGCCGCGCCCGGCGGCTACGTGCTTGTGACGCGCGGCCTGTACGAGCTGCTGTCCTCCGACGCGGAACTCGCGGCGGTGCTTGGCCACGAGATCAGCCATGCCGTCGAGCGCGATCACTACAACGTGATCCGCAAGCAGGAGCTGACGACCGCCGGCAAGGACATGGTGGCCGGCGAGGTGAACGTAGGTACCGGCATTGCAGAAACCTATGCGAAGCAGTACGTCGAGCAGCACGGTGCGACGATCCTCGTCACCTCGCTCGACCGCCAGGCCGAATTCCGTTGCGACAGGGCCGCCGAGATCTACCTCGCGCGCGCAGGGATGAACCCGATGGCGTTGTACGCGGTGCTGCAGAAGATGGCAGCGCTCGGCAGCGAGTCGGCGAGCCTCGCGGCGCTGTACAAGACGCACCCGCCGCTCGATGCGCGCCTTGACCGGATCGACGCGCGAGATTACGGGGCGTTGAAGGCCTACACCGCGCGTGAGTGAGCCGCGCGGACGCAAAGTACAATTATCCAGAACCTATTTCAGAACTGCTTGAGCAGGATGCGCAGGGTCGCAAGCTGCACGAAGCCGGGGAAGTTGGCCGGGGGTTTTCCCACCGCACGAGGAGTCGACGCTGCCACTGGATCCAGGCAAGTAACCGTTCGACGATCCGGCGCCGCTCGTAGCGGCGCAGCCTGTGCTAGTTCGGCTGCGCCAGCAGGGCGTCGATTTCCCGCTGGAATACCGAAAACACCTGCGCGCCGCTTATCTTCTGCACCACCCGGATGTCGTTCACGCCGGCGCCGCCACGGCCCAGAAAGAAACTGGGTGTCCCGGTCACACCGGCAGCATTACCCGCGGCGATATCGGCCCTGACTGCAGCGGCCTGTTCCCCGCTGTCGAGACAGGCCACGAAAGCCTTGCGATCGAGCCCAACCTCCTCCGCTGCCGCGATCAGGCCGCCGCGATCCATGACTTCCTGATGGGACAGCAGGTGCTTGTGCATCGGCCAGTAATGCCCCTGCTCGTCCGCGCAATGTGCAGCCTCATGTGCCTTGAACGCCTTGGCGTGCACCGCCTCGAGCGGAAAGTGGCGGACTACGTATCTCACCTTTCCCGTATCGACATATTGCTCGCGGAGTAACGGCAAGGTAGTCCGGAGGTGGTGCGCGCAGAACGGGCACTGGTAGTCAACGAACTCGACGATCACGACCGGTGCATCGGCGGCACCGAGCGACGGGGCTCCCGCGGTCGCGATCAAGATCTCCCCAGGCGATGCCTCCGCCGGTTCCGGCCCGGAGCCGAGCAGAGCCACAATCAACGGCAGTAGCAGGTAACGAGGCATCGGTGATTCGCCGGTCCTGCTGGTCGATGAGGCGGAGGAGGCATCAGGTGCCGGCCTCAGAGCCCGCGCACATCCGACTGCTTCAGCAGTACCTGATCGTCGGCTTTCCTCACGGCAGTCTGCTCCCGGCCTGATGCTTGTTGCCAGGCCTTGGCCTCGGCGCTATCGGGCAACCAGCCGAGTGCCATGGAAAAGCGCCACATACCCTTGCCGCTGCGCACATCCGCGGCCAGTCGCAACTGCAGGTTGTAAGGTGGCTGATGGAAACTGACCTCGACGATCCTCATGCGCGCATCCATGACCTCCCAGCCAAATGGCCACGCCGGGTACCTGGCGCGCAGCAACTCAAAGTAACGTCGTGCAAAACCGCGCGCTTCGTCCTCGGTGGGAAACCACTGCGAGGCGGTGATATTGCCGATCGTCAGCGTCGCAGGTGTTGTCACCACAGCCACCTCGGCGATGTCCGCCGGCTTGACTGGGCTCTCGGCGATGATGACCAGGTTGCCTGTCGTCGTGACCTGCAGGCTGGTAACCGGGCCGCGTTGATACCTGCCACCGAGCCGGTAGCCCATGAATTCACCGGCGCCGGCGTCGGCAATGGCGTTGGCCGACACCGCAAGCAACAGCAACAGAGCAATTCGGATCGCCATGCAATGTCCTCCGACGACGCAGTCTATCGGACAGTGGCCTGCGCGGGACAGCCTGCCGTACCGGGAGTGCCGCTCTACAACAGAAATCCAGGTGCACGTGGTGTCACCCGGAGTCACTCAGATCTCGTGACCTGAAAGACGCAGGCTCTCCAGGGAGATTCGTCCAGATAGAGGCCTCTCGCCTGAAGCTCGGCGCCATCGCGCACATGCACGGTATCACCCAGGAGGTCTGCCAGCCGCCAGGTGTTGGTGCCGAGGCCGGGAAACGGCAGCTTCACGTAACACTGGCTTCGGTTGGGGGCGTAGTTCACCGTCACCAGCAGCCGCTCATCACCGGGTCCCTGCCACGCGCAGGCGAGGAAGCAATCATGGGTCCAGTTGCCCTCCCAGGCGGGCTGGCAGTCGAGCAGTTGCCAGCGCCCGTGACGCACCACCGCCTTGCGCAATACGCCGAGCAGGCGCTCGTAGAACTGCTGCAGCCGCCTGTCGACCGGCTCCTGCGGTGCGCGGATCAGATGGGGCGAGATCCGCAGGGTGCGTCCCGTGAACTGTCCCTCGTGAAAGAAACGCAGCCCCGGCGACAGGTAGGTGATGACAGCCGCGGCCTCGTGCATGTCCGGCGGAAACGTGGCGGCTGCCCGCGGCTCGTCGTGGTTCTCCAGGAATCGGGCGAGCCTGGCCTGGTAGTCGAGGCCGGCGAGGAAATGCGCGCGCACCGGCCGGGCGTGCCCTTCGCGCAGGCGGTCATAGAGCCGCTTGTCGTAGGCGTAGTCGAAGCCCTGCTGCTGCATCGTCCATTCCAGGTCCCAGTAGACCTCGGCCATGAACAGGAACTGCGGATGCCTGCGATGCACGGCCTCGATGGCCTGCGGCCAGAAGGGCTCGGCCCGGATGCCCCAGGTGCGCTCGAAGATCTCGGGCAACACCAGCATGGCCATGTCGCAACGCACGCCGTCGCACTGCGCAGCGATTTTCTCCAGTTCGCCGAGCATCGCCTGCTGAAGCCGGGGGTTGCCGTAATCGAGCTGCAGCGTGTCGGGCCAGCCGGCGAAGTACGGATCCCGGCCGTAAGCCAGCACGCGAGACCCGCCCTTCGTCTCGACGCGGCAGTAGTTCTGCGGCGCGCGGGCCAGGTCTGCTTCGTTGCCGGCGACGAAGTAGTCAGGATGTTCCTCGACCCAAGGGTGATCCGGCGCCATGTGGTTGGGAACGAAGTCGAGCATCAGCTTCAGCCCGCGCTGCTGCAGGCGCTGGCGCAGGCGGGCCAGCGCGGCGGGCCCGCCCAGGTCGCGATGTACGGTGTAGTCCTGGATGGCAAACCCGGAGCCGGCGATATCGTCGTCGGTGAGATCAGGCAGGGTCGCCGCGAACTCGCGGCGCCATTCGGGATTCGCCCGCGAGATCGCTTGCGCCGCGGCACCGGTCTGCCAGACGCTCAGCAACCAGATCCAGTCGATGCCCGTCTCCTTCAGACGGTCGAGTTCAGCATCCGGAAGGTCATCCAGCGTCGCCTGCCTGCCGAGGGTGGCGGATAGCGCAGTCAGCCGCACGCGCGTGTTGATCTGGTAGAGCGCGGGCTGGCGGGGCACGGTCCTTACTTCTGCGTTGCGCTCGCCTGTTTTCCGCGGGCGAAGGCTGCTTGTCTGCCGGTCTTCAGCACCGTATCGGCATCGAGCATGCCGAACAGCTGGATAAGCTTCGCCACCAGACCAGTCCAGCCCGTCTGGTGGCTCGCACCCAGCCCCGCGCCGTTGTCGCCGTGGAAGTACTCGTAAAACAGGATGTGGTCGCGCCAGTGGGGGTCGGACTGGAATTTTTCCGTCCCCCCGTAGACCGGTCGCCGGCCCGCTCCGTCACGCAGGAAGATCCGGATCAGCCGGTCGGAGATCTCCTTCGCCACCTCGAAGAGATTCATCATCCTGCCCGAGCCGGTCGGGCACTCGATCCTGAAATCGTCACCGTAGTACTGGTGGAAATTCAGCAGCGCCCGGATGATGAGCGCGTTCACCGGCATCCACACCGGGCCCCGCCAGTTCGAGTTGCCGCCGAACATGCCGGTGTCCGATTCGGCCGGCAGGTAGCTCACCCGGTACTCCTGGCCTCCCACGTGGAAGAGGAACGGGTTGTTCTCGTGGAACTTCGACAGCGAGCGGATGCCGCAGGGACCGAGGAACTCGTTCTCGTCGAGCATCTTCGAGAGAATGCGCCGCAGGCGCTCCTGGTTGACGAGAGCGATCATCCCGCGTTCGGCCACCCCGTGGTGGCCAGGGCCCATGGGATGCATGGACGCCAGGAGTTCGGGCATCCGTTTCAGGCGCCTCTGCAGCCCGGCGACGGCCTGCGGCACGAGATCGCGCTGGCACTTCTCAATCACGGTTGCGGCGCACAGGGGCAGCAGACCCACCATGGAGCGAACCTTGAGCCGCCGGGCGCTGCCGTCCGGGAGTCGCAGCACGTCATAGTAGAAGCCGTCCTCCTCGTCCCACATGCCTTCCTGTCCGGAGCGGTTCATCGCTGCGGCGATGAAGTAGAAGTGCTCCACGAACTTGACGACCATGTCCTGGTAGGTGGGATCGTGGGCGGCGAGTTCCACCGCCAGCTCCAGCATGTTCTGGCTGAAGAGGGCCATCCAGGCCGTGCCATCCGCCTGCTCCAGGTGACCGCCGGTGGGCAGCGGTGCACTGCGGTCGAAGACACCGATATTGTCGAGGCCGAGGAAGCCGCCTTCGAACACGTTTCTGCCGCAGCGATCCTTGCGGTTTACCCACCAGGTGAAGTTCAGCAACAGCTTGTTGAAAGTCGACCTGAGGAACTCCACGTCCGCTTCACCCCGCAGCGCCTGCTCCGTGCGGTGGAGAAACAGGGTGGCAAACGCGTGTACTGGAGGGTTCACGTCGCTGAAGTTCCACTCGTAGGCAGGCATCTGGCCGTTCGGGTGCAAGTAGGCGCCCTGAAGCATCAGGTCCATCTGTTGCTTGGCGAAGTCGGGATCCACGATGGAAAGCGGGAGCGTGTGGAAGGCGAGATCCCAGGCTGCATACCAGGGGTACTCCCACTTGTCCGGCATCGAGATGACGTCTTCGTTCAGCATGTGGAACCAGTCGGAGTTCCGGGCGGCGCGATAGCCGGTATGGAGCGGGTTGGAGTGGTGCTCGTCCAGCCAGTTGTCACCGTCGAAGAAGAAGAACTGCTTGCTCCACAGCATTCCGGCGAGTGCCTGGCGCATCACGCCGGCCGCATCTGCGGTCACCGCGGGTGGGGTCACAGCACGATAGAACTCGTCGGCCTCCCGCAACCGCAATGCCATGATCTCGTCGACTTCCTTACCGAAGCCCGCGGCGGTCTTCGGTTGCCCGGACCCGCCCGCAGCCGGTTCAGCGCTCAGGCGCAGCCTCACGGTAGCCGACTGGCCGGGAGCGATCGTCCCACGATAGTGAGCTGCCACCCTGGTTCCCTGGCCGGCGGGATTCACTGCGGCAGATTTCCCGTGGACCACGCAGTTGTTGATGCCGTCCTTGACCCAGGGACTCTCGTTTTTCAGTCCGGGGAACAGCCGTTCGTTGTTCGTCTCGTTTTCCGTGAACAGCAACGGTGCGTCGCCTTCGCAACTCAGCACGAACCTGCCCAGCGCCGGATGCATGGCCTCGACCGCCCTCATGCCGGCCGGTGTCGGGACCTGCCGGAGCGCCGGCTTGACGAGCGACCTGTTCGATTCAGCGATCCAGGACGCCCAGTCATTGCGGAACCAGAGCGTCGGCAGGAGGTGCAGCTCGGCCGCGTCGGGTCCCCTGTTGGTCGCCGTGATGCGCACGAGCAGGTCTTCCGGACCCGCCTTCGCGTACTCCACGAGCACATCGAAATAGCGGTCGTCACTGAAGATGCCGGTGTCGATGAGCTCGTACTCCATGTCGTTGCGATTGCGCCGGCGGTTCGTCTCCACCAGGTCGGCATAGGGATAGGCCGCCTGCGGGTACTTGTAGAGAAACTTCATGTACGAGTGGGTGGGCGTGCTGTCGAGGTAGAAGTAGTATTCCTTCACATCCTCGCCGTGGTTGCCCTCGCTGTTCGTCAGTCCGAAGAGACGTTCCTTGAGAATGGCATCCCTGCCATTCCACAGCGCCAGCGCGAAGCACAAGCGCTGCTTGTCGTCGGAAATGCCGCCAATGCCGTCCTCACCCCATCGGTAGGCACGCGAGCGGGCATGATCGTGGGTGAAGAAGTTCCACGCATCCCCGTTCTCGCTGTAGTCCTCACGGACGGTGCCCCACTGCCGCTCGCTCAGGTAGGGCCCCCATTTTTTCCAGGGGATCTGCCCTTCACGCGCTTTGTCCAGTCGTTCCTGCTCGGCGCCCTGCGGGGCTGACTTGGTCATGCGTGTTCTCTTCCGTTGCGACCTGGAATTATCCGCCAGCCGTGGCTGGCGGCTTGCGATCCTGCTACGGCGACGATCCGGCCCGGTGGCGCCGCGACGGCAAGACCATTGAACACCTGCGGGCTGTTATTGCCAAGCAAGACATCTGCGCCGTTCATCGGGCTGCCGCCGCCGGTCGGTGGCCGACCCGGTGGCCAGGTCATCGGTTGGAGTCACTCCGGGTACGAAGGGAACGGCGAGGATCACACGCTTACCTGGCTGTAGTGCAACACGCACGCATCGCAGCAGGCGGGGGAGAGTGGTCCTGACGACGTCCCCCCGGCTTCAGTAGAACCTGGCATTAGAGCCGTCCGGCAATTGACGCTGCCCCCTGATGACCGATGGCGGCACCATGTTCGCCTCCGTGTCCACCCCATCTCGCCCGGGCCGTTGAAGACCCGCGCGGCCCCCGGCCTGAAGGACTTCGACCTGCTACTGGCTGGCGCGACCGAACGCGCGCCGCTCGGCGAACTGGTCGACATCATGGATGTGGGTTTTACCTGCGCCTACCTGGCAACACCCTACGCGCGCAGGCTCTCTGGCAGCACGGTCTATGTGGACGGCGGCGTGACCATCATGAGGTGACCCGTGCTGGTGCCCGATGGTGTCGGCGGGCTGGGCCCGCGGATCCTGCCGGACTGTTGCAGGATGGCGCGCTTGACGGTGGCTACCGCCGCCGACCGCCGCCTCCGCGCATGCCGCCACGTGAGCCGCCGTAGCTGCCGCCCCCGTAGGAACTGCGCGTGCGCTGGGTTCCCTGACTACGGGTGTACGCGTCGCGGTTGAGCTGCCCCATCGTGTTCGACGGCGCGCTCGGCTGCATCGAGGGCTGGGTCGCGGCTCCGCCGCCCGGTTGCATCGCAGGCTGCCGCGAGACCCCGGCACCGCCGGACGGACGGTTGCCCGCGCGCTCGCCGCCACCCGCGGGCGGGCTCACGTCGTTCCATCCGCCCTGGTTCCATGACTGCCAGCCGCCATCGGTCTTGCGGTAGACGTTGCCGTCCTTGCCGGCGTAGAGATCGCCGTTTTTCTGGCCCACGAATGCGCCGCCCTGCTCGGTGCGGATGCCCTTTGCGGTGCCGCCCTCGCTGCCCTGTGCCTGCCAGCGCGTGTTGCCGTTCGCGTCGGTGACACGCTGGCTCCGTACCCACTCGTCGCCACGCTGAACCTGGGACGCGCCCCAGCTTCCATAGGGGCTGTTGCCCTGACGCGTCGAGGCGTACGTCCCGGTCCGCGGGTTGTAGGCCTCGGCATAGCCACGCGTGCCGCCGGGGCCGTAGGCCATCGCGCCGCGCTTGTAGGTTCCGGTGGTCGGGTTGTAGGTCGAGGCGCGGGTCACGCCTCCATAAGGACCGTAGGCACTCTGGTAGTGGCCGTAGGCGCCGGTGCGCGGGTTGTAGATCGCGCCGCCGCCGTAGGCGATCGGCCGCGGATAGTAGATCGGCATGCCTCCCGGGTAGCCCCAGTACGGCGGGTAGTAGTAACCGGTGCCCCACATCGCGCAGCCGAATGCGATGGTGACGCCGACGTAGCCGGCGGTGTAGCCGTACGTCGGGTTGTCCTCGTCGTCGTCCACGACCGTGACATACGTGACGTGATGGGCCGGCGAACTGGGCGGGATCCTGTAGATCGCGTCGGGAATCGAGGTCGCGACCTTCCACGGCCCGTTCGGGCCGCTCGAGCTGAACCACACGCCGGACTGGCAGAGGTAGTACGTGCCGTCGACCAGCAGCACGTCGCTCGCGGTGTTCACGGCGCTCGACACGCCGGGTGTGCCCGCTATCGGCTCGAACCTCGGCTCGCCGTCGTAGACGACGTTCGCTGGCTTCAGGTTCCGGGCGTCGACGCGCGCTGTCTGCGGCACCTGCGCGAGCAGGACCGCCTCGGCGGCCTCATCAGTGCCCGGGATGGCACTGCGCACACGCGCGCGCTCGTGACTGGTCGGGATGTTCAGGAACTGGGGCGGCAGGTCGGAAGTGGCGAACTTCCACGGCCCCGTGAGCTCGGGCGCGCTGAACCAGCGTCCGGCAACGAGAAAATAGAAGTCACCCTTCTTGACACGGAAGAGATCGCTCTCGGTATTCCTGACCCACAGCAGTTCGCTGCCTTTCTTGCCTGCCTGCTGCGTGCCTTCGATCTTCTCGTACTTCGGTTTGCCATCGAGCAGGAGCAGTTCGGCTGGCTGCTCGCTGTAGAAGACGGCGACCTTGTTCTTTTTCCCGGGGGGTATGTTGTCCTTCACATCCTTCCAGTTGTCGTCGGACGGGATCTCCGCGAAGGACTTGGGCAGCTTCTTGGTCGGCTTCCAGGGTCCCTTGAGGGCCGCGGCCTCGAGCCACGAGGCCTCGTTGCGCAGGTAGTACCTGTTCGTTTCCGGATCCTGGAGCACGTCCCAGTTGGTGTTGAGGACGTACTTGACCGTCCCCTTCTCGATCGTGGCCATGACCGGTGTGCCGTCGAACTGGAGGAGCACAGCCGGCTTCTTGCTGTAGTAGATCGGTGGGGGATCCGTCTTCACCTGCACGCTGCTGCCGCGGATCGTGCTCTTGTCGACCATGGCGAGCAGGCGGTCGAGGCCGATGAACACAGCTGTCGCGGGGACCGCTTCCTGGATTTCGGCGAGCACCTCGCGGGACTGCGCCTGGTCCAGCGCGGAGAACTTCATCTCCGTGATCCTGAGGCGCTCCATCTTGACCATCCGTTCCTCGGTCGAGACGGAGGTCTGCGCGGTGAACCGGAGCGTCCCCATGTGCTGGTTGGTCGCGCTCTTGGGGAGGTACGAGAGGGCCGCCATCGCTACCAGTTCACGCTGGCGTTCCCAGGAGACGGCCTGCGGCTGGAACATGATGAGCGTGGCGCCGCTTACGGTTTCCACGAGCCTGGGCCAGCCGCCATCGCGATCGGACGGCTCGGCGGCGGCCGGCTGCGTCTCCCGCGCCGCTGCCGGATCCGCAGCCCGGGCCGGGCTGGTATTGGCGGGAACCGGCTCAGGCGCGGGCACCTGTGCGGCGGGAACGGGCTCCACGCCGGCAGCGGCGCTGACGCCGCCTGCCACGGCACAGACTCCCAGCGCAAAAATCAGGAACTGCATCCCACGAGTCATCGTCGGTCTCCTCCAAAGGTGCGCCGAGATATCCTGACGGTGCATGCCGACGCTGACCCGCATCGATGCAACCTGCGATGCGGGTGCTACGCCATCGTTGTCGTCGTGCTGCTCGCCGCGAGCATCAGCATCCCGTTGGCCCCGCCGGGCACTTCATGGCCGACGTCGATGACGACCACTCCGTCTTCATCGGGCTCGAGCGCGGCCTGATGATGCCCTCCAGTGCGCAAATAGTAAATTCGGGGATCGATGGGGATCGATGGTGCCGGGTCGCAGTTTTCGAAGTTGTTAATACTCGGGCGTTGCCGCATCACAGGTTCCACGGCCGTTGGTACACCACAGTCGGTGCATGCCAATTTTTCTTAAACAACTTCGAAAACTGCGACCCGGCACCATGGACGACCGCCTTTGGCCGAGGCGAACCTCGCATCGATATTGCGCTCCGACTCGTCTGGGTCAGATGTGCGGCCAGTCCTGTGGCATGATCGGCATCACTGTACGCACGACACGGAGAAGGCAGCCATGCATGTGCCCGTCTCAGTCCGAGTCCGTCACCGGACCCGGCCACTGTTGTGGCTTGCTCTTGTGGTTCTGCTGCCGACCGACCTCGCGGCGCAGGGCCGCCAGGCCGCACCGGCCGCGCGGTTGCAGGTGATCGAAGCCGAGGCCTTGGTGGGTTCGGTACGCGGCATGCGCGGCGTGGGCGCGCAGCGCATGGAGGACTTTGGCAACGGCTGGAGCAGCGGTGCGCAACTTCTGTGGAGCGGCGCTGCGCCGGGAGCCGTGCTCGACATTTCCTTCGATGTGGACCAGCCGGCCGTCTACGCGGCCGAACTCTATTTCACGCGCGCGCCTGACTACGCGCAGATCGGGTTTGCCATCGACCATCAGGAATCAAGGACAATCCTCGATACCTATGGCCCACGGGTCGCCCCACCCACTCCCTATCAGGCAGGCAGTTTCCCGCTGGCGGCCGGTACGCACACGCTCAGCCTCAAGGTCAACGGCAAGCATGCGCAGTCGGGCGGTTACCTGGTCGGGCTCGACCAGATCAGGCTGTACCCGACGGCGGCGCTGGCTGTGACAGAGCGACAGGATGCTCCAGGTGCCACCCGGGCCGCACCGGTGCTTGCTGCCGACACGAGAAGCCCGGCGCCTGCCGTACGTGCCGCAGCGCCGCTAGCCGGCGCGACCGGGGCCGCACGCGCGACGGGGAGCGAGCAGGGCGGCGATTGCCCCTCCGCGTGCATGGGCAGCGTCTCCACCGTCTACAGAAAGAACGCCGAGGGCCAGTGCCTGGCTTGGTTTCGCGTTCCCTGCGACCCCTATGAATGCGATGCCAAGAGCGGCATGTGCCGCTACTCCTGTGCCAGCGATGAGCAGTGCGGACAGGGGTCCAAGTGCGACACCAACACCGGTATGTGCACCTCGGCGCCGGCTGCCTGCGTTGATGCGGTGACCGTCAGGTCGGCGAATGGGCAGACGCATAGCTGCCTGCCCTACAAGTGTCGTGCAGGCGTCTGTCGGGAGAGCTGCGAGAGCTCCAACGACTGCAAGAACGGCTACAGCTGCAACGTTTACGGCCGCTGCGCGAAGAAGCCATAGCCAGCTGGACTGGCGGCGATGGCCTCCGGCCCGAGCCGGACATTCCCTGCGGAGTTCATGGTGCCGTCCATGGGGTCACCCGTGAACTGAAATGGCATGCGGTTGGCCTGTCGATCGGTGACGCTCGTGGCCGGCACCCATGGCCCATTTCCGGAGCCAGTTCACAGCGGCGGTGGTCCCGTTTCAGGTTACATATCGTGCGGCCGACTACCCGTCGTGGGGCGGGGTCGTGACAGCGCGAATGGGCCCGTGTCGATATGGCGCCACGCCAGCTATTCAGCACCGATGCTCCCCGCGAACCGTTTGCCGCGGGCTGGACGGGCGCCGCCGTCGTCGGCCTTGGCGCCTACATCCTGATCGCGATCCTGCTGACGCTGCCCGAGGCGAAGCCCGCTGGCGCGCTCGATGTCTTCAACCTGTTTTCCGACTTCCCGCCGAGCGCCCTGACAGCGATCCTCGCCGGCGCCGCTGCCCGCAGCAGCCGCGACACGGCCGTGCGGCGCACCTGGGGGCTGATGGCGACCGCGCTCGGCGTATACAGCGTCGGCAACCTGCTCAATTCGACGTACTGGTTCTTCGGACACGACCCGTTCCCGTCGATCGGTGACGTCTTTTTCCTCGCTTTCTACCCACTGCTCTTCGCCGGCGTGTTGACCGCGGTCCGTGCCGGGGCCTTGCGCGTTCCGTGGGCCCGGCTGGCTCTCGACAGCACCATCCTCGTGCTCGGCTTCGGGGCCTTCTTCTGGTTCTTCGTCATACGGCCCTCTGCCGCCGGCGACGACACCGACTTCCTCAAGTTCGTCCTGACGCAGGCCTACATCGGTCTCAACTGCCTGATGGTCATGGCTTTCGGCGTGCTGCTGATGAACGGTGCCGGCGGCCCCCTGCGGCGGCGCACGCTCGTCTTCCTCACGGGCGGCTTCTCGACCATGTTCCTCGCCGACATCGTCTGGGCCATGTCGAAGGTGACCGGCGAGTACCTGCCCGGTGGACTCTCCGACGCCATCTACCTGTCCTGCTATTTCGGCCTCGCCGCTGCGGCCCGCGAACAGGTACGCGGTGCCGGCATCGCACGCGCTCCCACGACCACCGTCGACAACGCGCTCGGCCAGGGAATCCCCTATGCCGCGATGCTCGTGTCCTTTCTTGTGCTGGTGTACTTCACGCACGGCGACGTGAGCGATCCGGCAGCGGTCATGACGATGCTGATCTTCGTCCTG